>CALAAS010000044.1 GCA_937885015.1 uncultured Clostridium sp. | reverse complement strand
ATAAATACACAATCCAAAGGGTGGTGTGCTTAAGCCGATCATCAGGTTCATAACCATCATTACGCCTAAATAAACAGGATCCATACCAAAATTCTTGGTAATCTGAAGTACAATCGGCGCTGTCAAGATAAGCGCACAGTTGCTTTCCATAAACATTCCCATGATTAACAGGATAATATTCACGATAAAAATTACCGCCAAAGGCATATGAGCCACTGGACCCAACAGTGAAATGATTGTTTCTGGAAGGTTTTCCAACATTAAAGCTTTTGTGAAAATACCACCAGCAGTCATAATTACCATAATAGAGCTAACCGATTTACATGTCTCTTTTACACATTTCCAAAAACCCTTCCAACTCAACGAACGATGAATAATACCTAAAATAAGCATATATACTACAGCCATACATCCGGTTTCACCAGGACTGAAAACACCGGAAATCATCGTTATTAAAATCAAAACCGGAGCCAACATAATCGGGAATGCACGCCAAAACAGCTCTTTCATTGAGCGTGTTTCTTCCTGAAGCATTACCTTAGGCGGATTTACCAATTTTTTCTTATCTACAAATAGTACGTATGCAAATAAACATGCTGACATCAGAATTCCCGGTCCAACACCTCCGAGCAATGATTTTACACTGGAAATCTGCGCAATTGTCGCATACAAAACAAGTGGAATACTAGGCGGAAAAATTGGTCCTACCGTAGATGCCGCTATAGTCAAAGCCGCGCCATAATCTCTTTCATAGCCTTCTTCTTCCATAGAATCTACGAAAATCGGTCCCAAACCACAAACACCCGCAATAGCTGCACCTGACATTCCAGCAAAAATAAGGCTCAATACAACCGCAATTCGAGAAGAGTATCCTCGTTTACCTTTCGCTAATGCCCTTGCAAAATCAAATGCTCTCGTTGTTTCTCCCAATTCACTTACCAGGTTTCCCATTAAAATAAATGCAGGTACTGCCAAAAGCGAAAAGGACATACATGACTGATAAAATGAATATGCTACCAGAGAAAGAGATGTCCCTGAACAAATGTAGTAAATGATTGCAGGAAGGCCCATGGCAACCACAATCGGTGCCCCGACTGCAAGCAAAGCCACAAAACCAATCAACAATAAGATCATGTTCATGCCTTGTTCTCCTTTCTCTTCTTACACAGTTCAAAAATACTGATACACTCCTGAATAATCCACATAATAGACCCCAAAACAATCAGATAATGTACCCATACAACCGGAATATGGCAGGCTGCTGTTGTTAATTTTGTAATTGTCGGAATCAACAGAATTTCACTGTAAACCACAAAACCACAATAAATAACACAAAAACTTTTACCTATTAAATTCATTCCAAATTCAAGTTTGGGCCATATTTGAAACAATACTTCCAGCTGAAGATGCGCCCCTTCCTTTTCACATTCGGCCAAGTAACAGAAAATCAAACCTGTAAAGCATAATTCTGCCACTTCTTCGCTCCATGTCGTTGAAAAGCCAAGGACATTCCGGCAAAAAATCTGAATAACCAAAGCTGCCACAATTACAAGACACCAAATCCAGCTAATGCTGTTTATTACCGTTCGAAAACGATCCCACACTTTACTTAGTCCAGACATAATCGTTTTTCCTTTCTATCGACAAATGAACAAATCGAAACTTAATTAGCGCCCACGGCACGAATCATGTCTGGCATATCGCCCCAGTCTTCTGCGAAATAGTCATAGACGCCTTCTGCAGCCTCTTTATAAGCATCCAGATCTAATCCATTTTCAGCATCAATAACTTCTACGCCTTTATCAATACAGGTCTGCTTATACTCTTCGACTTTTTCTGTAATATAAGAATCCATATACACAGATGCATCATAAGCAGCTTTTTTTATTGCCTCCTGCTGATCCGGCGTCAGGCTATTATATGTATTCAAGTTCATCCAAAGGCCGTGATTAGTCGGAAGATGATTGGTTTCCATTAAGTATTTCTGAACTTCATAAAGAGCATCTGTTACAATAACAGAATACGGGTTTTCCTGTCCATCAATAACATTTGTGATAAGAGCTGTGGATACCTCAGAATATGCCATCGGTGTTGCCGCTGCACCAAATGCACTAAACAACTGCTGATATAAATCTGAAGGAACTACTCGAATTTTAGCCCCTTTCATTTCTTTTAAAGTCGGGATCGGAAAATTACATGTAATCTGTCGATAACCCGAATTAAAAGCACTAAGGAGCATAACACCATCATCCTCCAACGCCTTATTGATTTCTTTAAGTGGTTCTGAATTAAACGGATCAAATACTGCCATCCTGTGTTCTGCATCTCGATAAATGTAAGGTGCATCAAATGCTCCTAAACGGCTGTCCAAATCTCCTGCCGAAGATGGTACATATTGAAGAAAATCTGCAATACCGGCCTGAAGAGGCTGGATATCATAACCACAAAGTGTGTTGTTATAATACACATCTACCTGAATATGCCCTTTCGTATATTCTTTAACTAATTCTGCAAACTTTTTCTCCCACTGTCCAGCTGGAGACTCCTCGGAATTCTGATCCGTAAATTTCAAAACACGATCTGGCGTTGTAGTCTCTTCAACTGCCGCATTTTCTTCTCCTGCAGTGTTTGCCTCCCCCTGTTCCGTTGCCGAATTGTTACTACACCCTGCTAAAGTTGATACCAACAATGCTGTCATAACGGTTACTGCTAATTTCTTTCTCATAGTATTCCTCCCTCTTTTTTGGTGTTTGGTGTTTGGTATACCAATAAATTTTAAAATAAACACAAATGTTTCTTAAATGCATTATAGCATATTTCTCAACTATTACCATAGATTTTTTTAAAAATATATTTTTTGTCAAAAATCTCCATTTTTCTTTCTATATTTTGTTCAATTTGTCAAATTTGATAGTCTCTCTATTGTCAAACTCTTCTGCTATCTCCATCTCTGTTAAACTAGGATCAAATTTAAGTAATTCTGGTATCTTTAAAAGTCTTCCTTTCCAATTATCATAATGCTCCCGCAACAACTCTCTGCATTTTTCTAGATTTTTTTGTTCTAAGGAATCAATAATTTCAAAATGTTCATCTGCGAATTGAGATGCACTATATTGACTAATTTGCATACAAAGCACAGAGGAACGAACTATTTTTTCACTCATTGTATTTTGAATATCTATCAAAATACGATTCCCGGATACATGCGCAAAATAACTATGAAAATCTGTATCTAATTTCATTGCATGATAATACTCTTTGTCCTGATCAGTTAAATGTTTCATTTCTCCGATAATATCGCGCATTTCTTGAATATGTATTTGGGTTACTTTCGGAAATGCTAATTCAAATAAAAGCCAATCCAAAGGTTCCCTTATTTCAATTAAATCCAAAATGTCTCTCCAACGAAGCGGTGCTATTCTTCGATTTTTTCCATAATTTTCTACCCATCCCTCCCTCTCTAAAATACGAAATGCATCTCTTACCGGCGTACGGCTTACATCTAATAATGCAGAGCATTCTCTTTCATTCACTAATGCTCCTGGTTTTAGCTGTCCACTAATAATTAAATGTTTTAATTGATTATAAATCTTGGAACTATATAATTCGTTTTTTTCCAATCTACCAATAATGGCTTTTTCTTCTACTTTCACGTTTACCTCCATATTTTTCTATTTATGTAAATTATATCCTGAATATATAATAAAAGCAATTACCCTTTTTACAGTACCATCTTATTAAACTATAATACTTACTTTTCCTTGATATTGTTGTTCCGACACCTTCTATTCCTTTCTTCTCTGATACTCACAAGAATGACTAGTCCTATATGAATAATCGAAAATTTCTTGATTTTTCATGCTCTTTGTATAGAAAAAGCCGCATGCATTTTTACAAACGGCATTTAGTAAATGGATATTTATCTGTTTTCTCCGAGGTATCCCCCACTACCTCTAAAAACAACTGGCTTTCTCCTCGCTGAATCTTCTCCCTTTTGCAAATTCATTTCTCAGTCCCTTCCTACCCATATGGTATCCTGATCCGATGTAAAATTCAACAGCTCTTACAGCAAAACTTTATTTTTTACATATCTTATTAACCCCAAATCTCTTGCATTCCATTTTTCTATACGCTATAATACACTTAAAGCATTTAGTTTCTGATATTCTTTCGGCAATTGCCGGTTCTGATCATCTGTTTTTCTTGTTTGGAAATCTCAATGCTTTACATTTCCCAATGTTTAAAGCAGCGAGGTTTTTGACAGACAAAATGTCTTCTGGTATCTGGCGGTTTATTGGACTCCCTCATACAAAACCTCCTGCCCGTCCCAAAAGGAGGTTCACATGGCACACAAAGCACCTTTAATTCCCGCCCGAGACATCAAATCGAGACTTTTTGTACAGATTTTCAGCGATCGAAAGAATCTTCTGGAACTATACAATGCTGTGAGCAAACGAAACTATCAAAATCCAGAACTTCTGACCATCAATACCCTGGATAATGCTGTGTATATGTCAATGGCTAACGACGTATCTTTTATCATCGACGCCAGGATGTCACTCTATGAGCATCAGTCCACCTATAACCCGAATATGCCCCTGCGTTTTTTAATGTATCTGTCCGATCTCTATTCAAGCTGGACTCTGGGGAAAAATCTTTACGGAACCGCACTGGTTCAGATTCCAACCCCCACATTTTTCGTTTTCTATAACGGTTCCGCTATGAAACCGGACCATCAGGAACTGCGCTTATCCGATGCCTATTTTATAAAAGAGCAGGATCTCTCCCTGGAACTCAAGGTGGATATGCTGAATGTTAATGCGGGGCATAACCTGAAGTTGATGGAAAGCTGCAAACCTCTTCGTGACTACGCTGAGTACGTCAGACAAGTACGTCTGTATGCAGAACAAATGCCCATTGAGGCAGCAGTCGAACACGCTATTACTACATGTATTCAAAATGGGATTCTAAAAGAGTTTCTGGAAAAAAACAGAGCGGAGGCAAAACTGGTGAGTATCTACGAATATAACCAAGAAGAACATATGCGCATGGAACGGGAAGAATTTTTTGAGCGGGGACGTTTAGCCGGAATCCAGGAAGAAAAACAACATGCCGATGAGAAAATACAGGCCCTACACGAAGAAAAACAGCATGCCGATGAGGAAATACGGGCCCTACACAAGGAAAAACAGCATGCCGATGAGGAAATACGGGCCCTACGTGAGGAATTGGAACGACTGAAAAAAGATCTACGCAAAATTACCTCTTAAATACAGAATGCACCAACACAAAAACACAGATCCCCTTTGGGCAAAGGGAAAAGTGCTTTTCCAGCACTACTCACCTGTCCAAAAGAGGATCTGTCCTTTTTCTAAATCTGTTTTCTTTTTACCGGGGACTTTTTACTGAGGCCCAAAATACTGGGATTTTCCAAGTCCTAAAATCAGCATAAAAATCGGGTTTAAAAAGACAAGTCCCAGGGCAAAACCCACTCCATGCCCAAAGGCCAGAGACAATCTGTAACTGTTCATCAGCTGAATCAGCATATTTCCCACAAGCAACAGCCAGCCAAGCACGCCAAACAAGCCTCCAAGAGCTGAAAACATTGCCCCGCCAACGCTTAACAGCATTCCGTACCAGAAAAATCGTGTCTCCCAGCTGATCCGGAACAGCACATACGTATTATAAATTGGGATCAAAGATTTCCATCCCGCCTGCCCGGCTTTTGAAAAAACGCTCCAGCAGGCAATAATCTGAAAAATGTACCAGGCAATAATAAATCCCATGTAAGCTGAAAAAATTGTAAATGCCGCAAATGCCATATCTGTTCTCCTCTATTCGTATTATGGTTATGATATCACGTACCGCTACTGATTTTCAAAAAATGCATTCACACCATTCACCAGACCATCGCCCAATTTTGACAGCGTTGCCTCCGAATAATCAGACTTTTTATCCCCCAACTCGATATCCACACTGGGAATCGTCGAATAGGAGGTCTGCGTCAGATCCATCTCCATGCTGCCTCCGGAATAAATCTTAACCCCCGCATTTCGAAGTCCGCCTATAAGGGCATTTCCCAGTTCATGATGCTGCTCCCAGTGGGATGCCACCGGTTCCATGGCCCGGTAGGTACTGTGATTTGGAACACTCATATAAAAGGCCCCCTTGTCGCTCTCGGTGGAATCCCAGTGGAGCGCAATATGGCAGTCCGCATTGTTATTGGCAATGACAGTCCGGGCGATATTGTCCAGCTGAACATCGTCACTCTCCCGAATCATCAGGACATCGTATCCTGCCTGCAGCAGCTTGTCTTTCAGAATCTTGGCCATGGACAGCGTAACCCGGCTTTCCGGGGTTCCGTCTAAAAATGTCATTCCGCTGGAAACAGCAACGGCGCTGGTTGCCCCTGCCTTTGTAGTCCCTCCCGTGACCTTGGCCGTACCGTCCGGATGGCACTGCGTCTTTACACTGCTGCCTCCTTTGGTTCCATGTCCTGCGTTGACACAAACTGTCTTATTTTTCTTTTTCGCTGCCGCCGTTTTATAGAGAACGGCTGAACCACTGTTAATTTTAGAAAATTCCGCATACCGGTAGGAGGATGACAGGCCAACTTGTTTTCCCTGCCCCTGGTTCGTGCCAGATGCAGCCGCATCGGAATCTGCGCCACCGGAAACAGCGGAGGAAGCAGACTTGTTTCCAGTAGGCTGCTTTGTGGTCAGGTATGCAGAAGAAACATAGTATTTCGTCCCATTCTTCATAATTGCCGTCCACTGTCCCTCTGTTCCCACTCGCTCCAGTTTTTCTCCATAATAAAGGTTTGATGCAACATTATCCTCCCGCATTTCAGCAGAAGTACGGCAGCGGAGCACATCACAGTTTACATAAACCGCATCCCCGGCAAACGCTGTCTGCGCCAGCAATGCAGACAGTACAACTGCAGCTGCAGCCGTTCCGGCCTTGTGCTTTATTTTTTTCAGTCCATATATTGCCATAATTCCAGTTCTCCTTTATCTCTTCTCCACTGACAGGGTAAAAGTGCAGCCTTCCTAACTGGCCGCCTTTCTTTTCTGTTCTGGTTTTCTTTATATTATAATCACTTTTTCCCGCCCCTTCAAGAAAATCGCAGCATCACTTTCTTACAATTTAATAACACCCACGCTGCGTTCTGTCTTTATCGTCCATTACCATACTCCACAGCAGGATAATAGCAGTTCCAGGCATCCAGTCAGATTTATGGCCGTCAACAGAACCCCATCGCCAAAGGTACATAACTTTTCCCTCATTACCCCTCCACTTTCTCTCGGCCACACAGCCATGTAAAGCGGCAAGAGAAGCGGAAGAAAATACCTTCCCTGAATACCTTCCACATTCAGGCTGTACAAGGGCGTCCACTGCATATAGAGGCTGGTACAGATCAATATCACGATGGAGCTTACCATAAAAATCAGAATACCGCGTTCCAAAGGCGCGCTCTGTCCCCGCGTCCCATCCGATGCAAGTTCCAGAAAAATCCTGCCCAGCATAGCCATAATCAACAACTCCGGCACAGCCACATTAAGCCAGGCCAGATGTCGTCCCGCCATTCCTTCCAGCCAGTCACCAGACAGCCATGTGAGACTGCGCAGGACTGTCAAAAGATACTGAAATGGATGACTCAAGATATACTGCAGCTGCAGTGCCCCGTCTGTCCCCTGTTTGACCATAAATCCCCCGCAGTGAGAAAGCCACAGAAGGCTGACCGCTGATACCAGAATCGCCATGAAAAATCCGTGCAAAACTTTCTTTTTTTTGCCGCCAAACACCTCATCCGGAACCAGCAGGTACATCAGGCACAGAGGCAGATATACGATCTTGTGAAGGCTGATCACGATCGCCAGGCCATACAAAACGGCCAGGATTCCCTTTTTGCCAAGTCCCTTTTTACTGTATCCCTTTTGGGTATACGCCTTCTCTCCGCCGCTTTCTCTTTTCCCGACTGATATTTCCCCGCTTTCCATTTCACCGCCTGCCATCCTCCATTTCTCCCGCAGTGCCATAACAAGCGCCGCCATAAACACAGCCAGCGCCGTCGTCATTCCATCCGGAGCCAGTGAAAATGCTTCCTGTAGATTCATAGGCATCAGAAGAAAAAGAACGGTAAAACGTTTTCCCCGCGGAAGAATCCGGACAGATCCCCAAAGCAGCACTGTAATGAGCAGCCAGTTGAAAAAGCGACCGCTATAGGCAATCAGAGCCAAACGGTCTGTTACCAGGCGCGCAGCAGCAATTCCGGCTGCCTGGGGCAGATAAGAGACCGGAGCATACAAGGCTGTATTGAAAAAGCTCCGGAACACCGGCTCTGAACTCTCCCTCACTCCCAAGTTTCCCATGAACGATGGCCAACTTTCCCGGAGAACATTCAGATCCCCTCCAATGGGAAGTTCTCTTCCCACAATAAATGCAGATTCATCCAGAATCGAACTCACATGTCCCTGTGCTATCTCGAAAGCCCGATAAAAATGAGCAATTTCATCGGGAACATTAAAGAGTGTATTGCTGAAGGCAAAAAGAAGGCTGAATCCAATCCAAAAAACCAGAAACTGGCGTTCTGTCCGCTCCGTCTTCCTCTGCTTTCCCGTTTTTTTCTCCGCATTTAAAAGCATTCCGCTGCCGACGGCCAGGAGGATACCAGAACAAGCAATATAAAAAAGTCCAACCCAGGCCCACCAACCCCAATTTATCTGCCGAAAAGTCAGCCGGAAACGGAGAGAAGTTTCATCCGTCATTCCATCCGGCCTTCCTTCCAGAAGTCCTCCAACCCCGGAAGACTGGTTGACCCACGCCGCAACCCCCTGGCCCGGCTGTGCATCGGAAGAAAGCTCCAGCTGATAGGTTTTTCCTGCCTGTACCTCCCAGTCATTCTTCATTCGGAATGGATAAAAAGCTCCGTCTTCCAGGCGTCGGCTGTCTGTTTCCCACCGTTCCATTTCCTTTCCATCCTCCAGAAGCCGAACGGTAAGGGTGCTGCAATTCGACCGCTGAAATGTAAAAAAGCATACCGAAATCATATCCGGGCGGCCGCCAGGGTGCCCATTCTCTGAAACACCGTTTTCTTCCTGAAAAGGCAGTGTCTGCACAACTCTGCAGCCTTTTGTGATTTCTTCTGTAATTCCCTCACCATCTGGAATCTCCACCGATACAACGGATCGTTCATCAATATCGGCGACAAAAAACAGAACAAGAAGAAGCAAAAGGCCAAGCAGCAGCGCCCATCTTCTCCTGTTTCTCCTTTTAAGTTCCATACCTGATCTCCCGTGCCATTCTCCTCAAAATATCATTTCCCTGAATGTGGAAAAGGATGCCTTCAGCACGCATGCATTCCTGCACAGCGTCCTGCGGCATCCAGGTTTTCCATTATATTTCAGATGTTTTACTCTTCGCCAAACTCATCCTCGTTGAGAACGATTTTTTCTGCTTCATCCAGCATCACACCATCATCGCCTTCGATGTCTTCCTCGCTCAGCATGATTTCATCTTCCTCGTCAATATCGGTGTTCAGCTTAATAGAACGATACCGCTTCATGCCAGTTCCGGCCGGAATCAGCTTACCAATCAGTACGTTCTCCTTCAGTCCAATGAGCTTATCTACCTTTCCATTGATCGCAGCTTCCGTCAGAACCTTGGTTGTCTCCTGGAAGGATGCCGCTGACAGGAAGGAATCCGTTGCCAGAGAAGCTTTTGTAATACCCAGCATAACCTGACGGCCCACTGCCGGTTTCTTGCCCTGGGCAATCAGAGCCTCATTCATATCATTGAAATCCAGAACCGCCATGGAGGTACCCGGAAGTACATCGGAGTCTCCGCTCTCTTCTACCTTGATCTTCTTCAGCATCTGGCGCACAATCATCTCGATATGCTTATCGTTGATCTCTACACCCTGCAGACGGTATACGCGCTGTACCTCCTGGATCATGTAATCCTGTACCGCCCGGACACCCTTAATCTTCAGGATATCATGGGGGTTCACGCTACCGCCGGTCAGTTCATCGCCGGCCTCCAGATAAGCGCCGTCCTGTACTTTAATATGAGAGCCATACGGAATCAGATAGGTCTTGGAATTTCCCGTCTCGTTATCCGTAATGATGATCTCACGCTTTTTCTTTGTATCTTTGATGGTTGCCACTCCGCCAAACTCTGCGATAATGGCAAGACCCTTGGGTTTACGTGCCTCGAAAAGCTCCTCAACACGGGGAAGACCCTGTGTGATATCGCCGCCGGCAACGCCGCCCGTATGGAAGGTACGCATGGTCAGCTGTGTACCAGGCTCACCGATGGACTGGGCTGCGATGATACCGACTGCCTCTCCCACCTGTACCGGCTGTCCGGTAGCCATGTTGGCTCCGTAACACTTGGCACATACACCAATGTGAGATTTACACGTCAGAACCGTACGGATCTTAACGGAATTTCTGCCCAGCTTCTTGAGAACTGCCATAACAGCCGCAGCGCGCTTCGGCGTACACATATGGTTTGCCTTAATTACCACTTCTCCCGTATCCGGATCGGTAATCGTCTCGGCAATAAACCGCCCTGTAATACGCTCCTGCAGCGTCTCAATCGTCTCCTGGCCATCCATAAAGGCCTTGATTTCCATAAACGGAATCTCGCCTTTTCCTTCACAGCAATCATCTTCCCGGACAATCAGATCCTGGGAAACGTCCACCAGACGTCTTGTCAGGTATCCGGAGTCAGCTGTACGAAGAGCTGTATCCGACAGACCTTTACGGGCGCCATGGGCGGAGATGAAGTACTCCAGTACGTCCAGACCCTCACGGAAATTGGACTTGATCGGCAGCTCGATGGTGTGTCCCGTCGTATCTGCCATCAGACCTCGCATACCGGCCAACTGTTTAATCTGCTTATCCGAACCACGGGCTCCGGAGTCGGCCATCATGTAAATGTTGTTGTATTTGTCAAGTCCCGTCAGCAGATCGTGGGTCAGCTGATCATCCGTTGCCTTCCAGGTCTCGATTACCTCTTTATAACGTTCTTCCTCTGTGATCAGACCACGGCGGAAGTTTTTGGCAATATGGTCAACCGTTGCCTGTGCATCCGCAATCAGCTTCGGTTTGCTCTCCGGAACCGTCATATCAGAAATTGATACCGTCATGGCAGCGCGTGTGGAGTACTTATAGCCAATGGCCTTGATATCATCCAGGGTTACAGCCGTCTGAGTTGCACCATGAATGTTAATAACTTTCTCCAGAATCTGTTTTAACTGTTTCTTTCCAACATGGAAGTCCACCTCCAGAAGAAGTTCATTGCCCTCCTGGCTGCGGTCCACAAAGCCAAGATCCTGCGGGATAATCTCATTGAAAATGAAACGTCCCACTGTGGATTCGATAATTCCTGACTTCACAGTGCCATCCGGCATCGTCTTACTTACGCGAACCTTCACTCTGGTATGGAGCGTTACCACACCGTTCTCATAGGCAAGGATCGCCTCGTTTACGTTCTTGAATGCAGAACCTTCTCCCTTAGCTCCCGGGCGCTCCTGGGTCAGGTAATAAATACCCAGTACCATATCCTGAGACGGTACTGCCACAGGACCGCCGTCTGAAGGTTTCAGCAGGTTGTTGGGCGACAGAAGCAGGAACCTGCACTCTGCCTGCGCTTCCACAGAAAGAGGAAGGTGTACCGCCATCTGGTCTCCGTCGAAGTCAGCGTTGAACGCCGTACATACCAGCGGATGCAGCTTGATTGCCTTACCCTCTACCAGAATCGGCTCAAATGCCTGGATACCCAGACGATGCAGCGTAGGAGCACGGTTTAACATAACCGGATGCTCTTTGATAACATCCTCCAGAACATCCCATACTTCCGGCTGAAGACGCTCTACCATTTTCTTTGCATTTTTAATATTGTGAGCTGTTCCGTTGGAAACCAGTTCCTTCATAACGAACGGCTTAAACAGCTCAATCGCCATCTCCTTGGGAAGGCCGCACTGATAAATCTTCAGCTCCGGTCCCACAACGATAACAGAACGTCCGGAATAGTCCACACGTTTTCCCAGAAGATTCTGACGGAACCGTCCCTGTTTTCCCTTCAACATATCAGAAAGCGATTTGAGGGCACGGTTTCCGGGTCCTGTGACCGGGCGGCCGCGACGGCCGTTATCAATCAGGGCATCCACCGCCTCCTGCAGCATACGTTTCTCGTTGCGCACGATGATGTCCGGCGCTCCCAGCTCCAGCAGTCTTGCCAGACGGTTATTGCGGTTGATAATTCTCCGGTACAGATCATTCAGGTCTGACGTGGCAAAACGTCCGCCGTCCAGCTGCACCATGGGGCGAATATCCGGCGGGATCACCGGAATTACCGTCATAATCATCCACTCCGGCTTATTTCCGGAGTTCCGGAATGCCTCAACCACCTCCAGACGCTTGATAATCCGCGCCCGTTTCTGGCCGGTGGCATCCTTCAGCTGGTTTCTGAGATCCTCGGAATCCTTCTCCAGATCAATGGCCTGCAGAAGCTCCTGAATCGCCTCTGCGCCCATTCCCACACGGAATGCGCCATAGCCATATTTTTCAATCTCATCCCGGTATTCCTTCTCCGAAAGCACCTGCTTTAACTGCAGGCTGGTCTGACCCGGGTCCAGAACAATATAAGAAGCAAAATACAGCACCTTCTCCAGCGTTCTGGGAGAAATATCGAGAATCAGTCCCATCCGGCTGGGGATTCCCTTAAAGTACCAGATATGAGACACCGGCGCAGCCAGTGCGATATGGCCCATACGCTCTCTTCGCACGCTGGCTTTGGTAACCTCAACGCCACACCGGTCACAGATTACGCCTTTATATCTGATTTTTTTATATTTACCACAATGGCATTCCCAGTCCTTGCTGGGTCCGAAAATCCTCTCACAGAACAGGCCGTCCTTCTCCGGTTTCAGGGTTCTGTAGTTGATGGTCTCCGGCTTTTTAACCTCGCCGTGAGACCACTCCAGGATCTTTTCAGGGGATGCCAAACCGATCTTGATCGCGTCAAATGTCAATGGTTGATAAGTTTCATTTGTCTCTGGCATGAGCGGTACTCCCTTCTATCCATTATTCTTCGTTATCAGAAAAATCGTCGGCAGAATCTCCGTCGAACTCGCCGGCAAAGCTGCTGTCTGCGAAATCATCCGTATCATCCGTATAATCGTCATCGCCCGGCTCTTCTTCAACGGCAGCCAGCTCTCCGTCTTTAAATTCCTGTTCCTGATAGCCATAGCTTCCAAAGGATTCATTCTGAGAATAACGGCGGTCATCACTCTCCAGAATCGATCGAATATCAGTATCGCCATAATCAATATTTTCCGTCATCTCTACTTCAGAACCATCCTCACGCAGCACTCTCACATCCAGACCGAGGGACTGGAGCTCTTTTAAGAGTACCTTGAAGGACTCGGGAATTCCCGGCTCCGGAATATTCTCGCCTTTGATAATGGCCTCATACGTCTTCACACGGCCTACCACATCATCCGACTTCACAGTAAGAATCTCCTGCAGCGTATAGGAAGCGCCATATGCCTCCAGAGCCCACACCTCCATCTCACCGAAACGCTGGCCGCCGAACTGAGCTTTACCGCCCAGAGGCTGCTGGGTAACCAGAGAGTATGGTCCCGTAGAACGGGCGTGGATCTTATCATCAACCAGATGATGCAGCTTCAGGTAATGCATGTGGCCAATGGTAACGGGACTGTCAAAGTATTCTCCCGTCCGGCCGTCGCGAAGTCTTACCTTACCGTCACGGCCCAGAGGCACTCCCTTCCAGAGAGCTCTGTGCTCCAGGTGAGTCCCCAGATACTCCATAACTCTCGGATCAACTTTATCTTTATATTTCTCTTCAAACTCTTCCCAGGAAGTGTTCACATAATCGTTTGCCAGCTCCAGGGTATCCTGAATATCAATCTCGTTTGCACCGTCAAAAATCGGAGTCGATACATTGAAACCAAGCGCTCTGGCAGCCAGGCTCAGATGGATTTCCAGCACCTGCCCGATATTCATACGGGACGGCACGCCCAGCGGGTTCAATACGATGTCCAGCGGACGTCCATTTGGCAGGAACGGCATATCCTCTACCGGAAGCACGCGGGACACAACACCCTTATTTCCATGACGTCCAGCCATCTTATCGCCCACAGAAATCTTACGTTTCTGGGCAATATAGATACGAACCGTCTCATTCACACCTGGAGACAGCTCATCGCCATTCTCTCTGGTAAATACTTTGGCATCCACAATGATACCGTAAGCGCCATGAGGTACCTTCAGAGAGGTGTCTCTTACCTCACGGGCCTTCTCGCCAAAAATGGCACGCAGCAGACGCTCTTCTGCTGTCAGTTCCGTCTCTCCCTTGGGTGTAACCTTACCCACCAGGATATCTCCGGCACGAACCTCTGCACCAATCCGGATAATACCGCGCTCATCCAGATCCTTTAAAGCTTCCTCACCGACACCCGGAACATCTCTCGTGATCTCTTCCGGCCCCAGCTTGGTATCACGGGCCTCTGCCTCGTATTCCTCAATGTGAACAGATGTATACACATCCTCCTGCACCAGACGCTCAGAAAGCAGAACGGCATCCTCGTAGTTATATCCCTCCCAGGTCATGAATCCGATCAGCGGGTTCTTACCAAGGGCGATCTCTCCATTGGAGGTGGACGGGCCGTCAGCAATTACCTCACCAGCCTCCACGTGATCGTTTTTATACACAATCGGCTTCTGGTTGTAGCAGTTGGACTGGTTGCTTCTCTTAAATTTCGTCAGATGGTAGACATCGCGGTTTCCATCGGAGTCTCTGCGGATCACGATCTCATTGGAAACAGAGCGCTCTACTACACCGGCATTCTTCGCCAGAACACAGACACCAGAGTCCACAGCCGCCTTCCCCTCAATACCAGTCCCGACTACAGCCGCCTCTGTTGTCAAAAGCGGAACAGCCTGACGCTGCATGTTGGACCCCATCAGGGCACGGTTGGCGTCATCGTTCTCCAGGAAAGGAATCATCGAAGTAGCCACGGAGAATACCATCTTTGGAGAAACATCCATCAGATCGATTCTCTTCTTCGGGAACTCAGAAGTCTCCTCGCGGAAACGACCGGATACGTTATTGTGAACAAAATGGCCATCCTCATCCAGCGGCTCATTTGCCTGTGCTACCACGAAGTTGTCTTCTTCATCTGCGGTCAGATATACTACCTCATCCGTAACCGTCGGATTCTTCGGATCCGTCTTATCAACCACGCGGTAAGGCGCCTCGACGAAACCATACTGATTTACCCGGGCATAGGTTGCCAGGGAGTTAATCAGACCGATGTTGGGACCCTCGGGCGTCTCGATTGGACACATACGGCCGTAATGGGTATAGTGTACGTCTCGAACCTCGAATCCGGCACGGTCTCTGGACAGACCGCCGGGGCCCAGAGCCGACAGACGGCGCTTGTGGGTCAACTCCGCCAGCGGGTTATTCTGATCCATAAACTGGGACAGCTGGGAACTTCCAAAGAATTCCTTTACTGCTGCCGTAACCGGCTTGATATTGATCAGGGACTGGGCGGAAATTCCTTCCATATCCTGGGTAGTCATACGCTCCCGTACCACACGCTCCATTCTGGAAAGACCAATCCGGTACTGGTTCTGAAGAAGCTCACCCACCGCACGAATCCGGCGGTTGCCCAAATGGTCAATGTCATCCGGCGTACCGATTCCGCCTTCCAGATGCATATTATAGTTGATAGAGGCAATAATATCCTCTCTGGTAATATGTTTCGGAATCAGGTCATGGATATCTCTGCGGATTGCCTCCTTCAGCTCCTCGGTGTTTCCAGCTTCTGCCAGAATAGTCTCCAGAACCGGGTAGAATACTAACTCTGTAACTCCCACTTCTTCCGGATCAAAATCCACATAAGAAGCCAGGTCTACCATCATATTGGAAAGAACCTTGTGGTTCTTCTTTTCTCCCTGAATCCATACAAAGGGAACGCCCGCATTCTGGATATCCGTCGCCAGCTGCTTGTCTACAACCGTTCCTTTTTCTGCCAGAATCTCGCCCGTTGAAGTATCCACCACATCCTCTGCCAGCGTATGGCCAGCGATACGGTTCTTGAAATGAAGCTTCTTATTAAATTTATAACGGCCTACCTTAGCCAGATCATAACGCCGCGGGTCAAAGAACATACTGTGCAGCAGACTCTCCGCACTGTCTACGGAAAGCGGCTCACCCGGACGAATCTTCTTATATAATTCCAGAAGGCCATCCTGATAGTTGCTGGATGGATCCTTCTCAAAGCTCTTCTCCAGTTTCAGCTCGTCACCAAAAAGATCAATGATCTCTGCATTGGTCCCGTAGCCGAGAGCACGGATCAGAACCGTAACCGGCACCTTTCTCGTCCGGTCAACACGCACATAGAAAATATCGTTGGAATCGGTTTCATACTCCAGCCATGCACCGCGGTTTGGAATAACCGTACAGCTGTAAAGCTCCGTACCAATCTTGTCATGCGCAATACCATAATAAATACCAGGGGAACGTACCAGCTGGCTGACGATTACTCGCTCAGCACCATTGATCACGAAGGAGCCGGTGTCAGTCATGAGCGGAAGATCACCCATGAAAATTTCATGCTCATTAATCTCATCTTTATCTTTATTGCAAAGTCTTACCTTTACTTTCAAAGGAGCCGCGTAAGTAGCGTCCCGCTCCTTACACTCTTCGATCGTATATTTGATGTCGTTTTTACACAGTGTAAAATCCACAAATTCCAGACTCAAGTGCCCTGCAAAGTCTGCGATAGGTGAGATGTCAGCAAACACTTCCCGCAGTCCCTCATCCAGGAACCACTGATACGAGTTCTTCTGAATCTCAATCAAGTTCGGCATTTCCAGAACTTCTTTTTGTCTTGAGAAGGTCATCCTTACACCTTTACCGGCTTGAGCCGGGCGCATCCTGCTTTTCTCCATTCGACGTTTCACCCCTGTTTTCTTTCTATCTATCTATCGATCTGCATTTTCTCCGTCCGAACAGCTACGCAAATTTCTCCTGACCGGACATGCACTAATTTTGGGCATACGGGTACCATGAGAGCACAAGTTTCCACAATAGTGCATTTTTCATCTTATCATATCCAATTTCTGGTGTCAAGAACTTTCCATCATCTTTTTCTCGTTTATGCAGATTGTCCTTCTGTTTTTCCTTGCTAATTTTTCGCACTGATGTTATAATATGAAGTAATTGCGGTTATTTTGGCGCAGATTCTTCCTGACAGCAGAAGGGCCTGCAAGCCGCTATCTTTTACGGAGGTATGTATATGTCATTCTGGAATGTAGTGCTTATCATCCTCGTCGTTTTAATTGCCATTCTGGTTGTCCTTTATTTTCTGGGATCCAAGATGCAGAAACGACAGGCGGAACAGCAGACGATGCTGGAGGCCGCAAAGCAGACGGCCACAATTCTTGTCATTGATAAGAAAAAACTGAAAGTCAAGGAATCCGGACTTCCCAAAATGGTCATTGACCAGACTCCCTGGTATATGAAACGGGCCAAGCTTCCGATCGTAAAAGCCAAGGTAGGACCGAAAGTGCTTACACTCATCGCAGAGGAAAAGGCATTCTACCAGCTTCCCCTTAAGACGGAAGCCAGGGTTGTCATCAGCGGTCTTTACATAACGGATGTAAAAAGTGTCCGCGGCGGGATTCCGCCAGTACCGAAGAAGAAAAAATTCTTCGACCGGTTCCGGAAAAACAAAGACGAAAAATAACGCTACTGAAAAAAGACTGGGCAGATCCTGCCGCAGTCTTTTTTCTTATCCTGTCCATATCCTGACACAATTTTTACAGGTTCAGCTTCGCTGACGCCTTAGAGGACACTTCTACCTCAATATGGCACTGACTCGTCCTTTCATAATTGACCTCCAGCGTATAGTCCAAAATAATCCGCAGGTAATCCTCTTCCTCCTCCAGAACCAGCCGGTCTGTCATGACCCCCACCATCATCTGCCCATAGGGCGTCACATAACAGCTGACATTTGCTCTCTGTGGCTGAAAAATCATATGGGCTCTGGCATCCCCGCCTTTGATGATATCAATCTCATCGTTTCCGGCTTTGATAGTATTGCGGATCGTTCCGCTTTCTCCCTCCAGGACTTCATCATAAATAATATAGTGGCGCCCGTTTTTAAAGTAATAGCTTCCGGCTGTGATAACCGACAAATCATCCGAGTCCTCTTCCATCTCATGCGCCCCGGTTATTTTTACCAGCACATCCTTCGTCATTTCTAATACCCCTCAATATTTATCTGTCTTGTATCCTTTACTTCTTTCGGCAAAATTGCCTTGGCAAACCGCGTGAAATTTTCCGCACAGTCGCTGACGAAAAACTGGTACTGCCCTTCTTCCACCGGCCAGTTCTCACCCCCGCCGGGGAATGCCTCTCTGGTCAGTTCCAGCTGTGCCAGAAGTGTTTTCAGTTCAATCGCCGTCTCGTAGGCCGGATTGACCAGCGTCACTTCCTCCCCCATGATCCGGCGCAGGGTAGACCGCAGCAGCGGATAATGAGTACACCCCATTACCAAAGTGTCGATATATTTCCCCTTCAGGCATGACAGATACCGGGATGCAATCTCATCGGTCACGGAATCGTGAAACAGGCCTTCTTCCACCAGCGGCACAAAGAGCGGGCACGGTTTCCCGATTACCTCGATATCCGGCCGTATTTTCTGCATCTCCCTGGTATAAATCCCACTCCGGATGGTAGCCTCTGTTCCGATCACTCCGATTTTCCCGTTTTTTGTCGCTGCCGCCGCCGTCCTGGCTCCGGCATAAATCACACCGATAATCGGAATATCCAGCTCCTGTTTAACCGCCTCCAGCGCACAGGCAGAAGCCGTGTTGCAGGCGATCACAATGGCTTTTACTTCCTGTGTCTGAAGAAAACGAATAATCTGACGGGAATAGCGCAGCACCGTCTCCTGGGACTTCGTTCCGTAAGGCACCCGGGCCGTATCCCCAAAATACACAATTTTTTCTTCCGGCATCTGGCGCATGATCTCCCGCGCCACCGTCAGTCCTCCAACTCCGGAGTCAAATACTCCGATTGCCGCATTTCTGTCCATCAGCAAAAACGCTCCATTCCGTGTTCAATTAGTTTTGTAATCATTTCCCGTTTTGGAATTCCAGCCGCCTCAAAAAGCATGGGATACATGCTGATGGCCGTAAAGCCTGGCAATGTGTTGATCTCATTGAAAATCACATCTCCGTCTTCGGTCACAAAAAAATCCACCCTGGAAAGACCGTATCCGTCTACCGCACTGAAAACAGTCCGGGCCGCCTCCCGAACCCGTTTGGCCGCGTCTCCCGGAAGCTCCGGATTTACCACTGTCCTCGACTCGGCATTGTAATATTTGGCGTCAAAATCATAGAAATCAGCCGCTGCCAAAATCTCGCCTACTCCGGAAGCAATAACTGGCTCCTTTCCATTTCCAAATACAGCGCACTCAATCTCACGCCCTGTAATAGTTTCCTCCACCAGAATCTTCCGGTCATGGAGAGATGCCTCCTTAAGTCCTGTCTCCAATTCTCCTCGATTGTGTGCCTTGGAAACCCCCCGGGACGAACCCGCATTGGATGGCTTAATAAATACCGGATATTGGAATTTTTCTTCCACCCGTTTTACCACACTGGCCATGTCCGCCAGCTCTTCCCGCATAACCGGCACAAAATCCGCCTGACGCACCCCCACATGATCTGCGATGATTTTTGTATAAAATTTATCCATGGAAACAGCAGAAGCCAGCACGCCACAGCCCACATAGGGAATCCGTGCCAGCTCAAACAGTCCCTGGATCGTCCCGTCCTCGCCGTACAGGCCGTGAAGAACCGGAAAGGCCACATCCACCGGAATTTTCTTCATATCTGCCCCATTCATGACGAGCACACAATGCTCCGTGGCATCCGGCGAAAGGACTGCCGAAACCGTCCCCTTTCTCCAGCTCTCATCCTCAATGGCTTCCGGAGAATCCACCAAAAGCCACTTTCCCTCTTCTGTGATACCGATTAAAAGAACCTCGTATTTCTCCCTGTCTATATTGCGAATCACATTTACGGCCGACATGCAGGACACGATATGTTCTGAAGACTGGCCGCCAAAAATCACAAGCACTCTCTTTTTCATCTATTTCCGCCTTTCCCCGGTCTTCCAGCCCGCAGGCCTGCCGGTTTAACATGAAACTGTTTAGATTATATCACAGCTGTCAATACTTGGTAGCAGATATACAAATAATTCATTGCATGGAGGTATTTTATGAACTTCTTTCTCTGTTCACACCGATCATATATACAAAAAACCGGCGCCCGGACAGCATTTCGGGTCCTATGCGCCGCTCTTCTCTGCCTCTTTTTCCTGTCCGGCATTCTGACACTTTTAAACGGTGCGAGACTCCGGCAGGAACAGATGGCTGCAGAACTGGCTCCTCATATTCTCCGTTTCCATGTTTTGGCTAACAGCGACAGTCCTGCCGATCAGGCCCTGAAACTGGACGTTCGAAATCTTCTCCTGTCCCGCATTCAAAAAGAACTTCCATCTCCTACCCGGGAAGAACTCCTGGCTTACATACGGGACAATCGTCAGAATCTGACAGAAGACGCAGAAAGCTACATGGCCTCCCGCGGTTTTCCCTATTCCGCACAAATCCGCACAGAGCGGCACTATTTTTCCACCAGAACCTATGGGAGCCTGACCTTCCCATGTGGTTTTTACGATTCCATCCGCGTTCTTCTGGGGAAAGGAGACGGACACAACTGGTGGTGTGTTCTCTATCCGCCCCTTTCTTTTTCCGGTTCTGCATCCTGGGAGGAAACACATCAGCCATTTCCTCTCGTTTCCGAACCGGATTGCCAGTGGATGACCAAAGACCGCACCCTGGTCTTTGGGGAATACGAACCAGAAAATCAAAACGCCGCCTCGAAAGGCGGCGATCAGTCTACTGTAACAGTCTGCGTGAAATCAAAACTATGGGAAAGTCTTACTGCTTTACCTTTCCTGCCTCCACACTGGGACTGATAAAATTCTCGAAGGAATACTGCCACAGCGTCTCGGAACCTCTGGCTGTATTCCTGTTCCGGTTTAAAATCTGCTCCAGGCGGATCCCCCGTTCTTCCCAGGCTTTTCCGTCCGACGCGGCATTGAGCATGGCTGGCTGTATATTATCCATGGTTCTGGCGAAACGGGCCTCCGGTGTTTCACAGGCCTCGAACTCATCCCACAATCCCCGCAGATAGTCTTTCTGATCCTCCGGAAGGAGGCCGAAGATCCGGTTTGCTCCGGCTGTTTCCCGCGCCTTCTGGGTCTTCTTCCCCTCTTCGTCATAGGCATACGTGTCTCCGGCATCAATCTCCACCAGATCATGAATCAGCAGCATAGTCACCGTTTTCAGCACATCAATGGGTTCATTGGCGTACTCGGAAAGAAGCACTGTCATGAGCGCCATATGCCAGGCATGCTCCGCATCATTTTCCTTGCGCATCCCGTCCGTCAGATACGTCTGGCGTCCGATAAATTTTTCCCTGTCAATTTCTCTTAAAAACCGGAACTGCTGATCCAGCCGGCTCTCCTGCTGTTCTTTCATCGCTCATTCCCCCCGCAATATAAATATAATGTCGTTACCCACAATATTACTTCATATATCCCTTCAGCGCCCACTCATACGTTTCAATGGCCTGCTGAAGATTTATATCTGCCGTCAGCACATCCGCCTGTTTTCCCAGAAAGCTTGCCTGTATCTGCAGGTATTCCAGCTGGCTTACCATACCCAGCTGATATTTTGTATCCGCCGCATTCCTCGATGCCGTCTCCGACTCCAGGGCTGCCTGAGCCATCTGAAGGGAGGTCTGCTTCTGGAGCACGTCGTTATACATGGTTCTCATCCCGCTTTTAATGGTTTCCTCCTGGTTTTTTACGGTGCGCTCCATATTTTTTTTATCGGAAGATCCCTCTGCCATATTGGAAAGAGCCCGCCGATTGGATTTCAGAGAAAGATTCTGCTCCAAAGCTGTCTGAGCGTCCACATCCGGATTCATGGCAGCGATCCGCGACAGTTCTGCCTTCGGCATGGCTTTGATCTCCGGCTGGGCATCATACTGCCAGCCTGTGGCCAGGCAGAGCTGCTGGCGCAGGGAAGAAAGCGTTGCCATTGTCTGGGTATGGGTAGACTGCAGGGACTGAATGGTTTTTTTTGCATTGAGAAGATCTACCTGCGTAGCCATTCCAAGTCCCACTCTCCGTTCCGTGGACTCATAGCTGGCCTGAGCCACCTCCAGATTTTTTTCCAGTGTTTCGATGGTTGCCTCTACCTGAGAATACGATGCGAACAGTCCCTGGGTCTGCGCGATGATGGCGTCCTGAGTATTTCTGTAATCCAATGAATCCATCTCGCTGTCCCGGTAGGAGGCGTCCGCATTCTGCTCCGTTTTCAGGGCGCTCTGTTCCGTCATCATGGATGCGGACATCATCCCGGCGTATACCGAAGCCATTCCCGGCATGGCCAGGGCCCCGCTGTCCGCCAGATCTTCTGCCTGACTGCGCAGCTCCTCTGCGCTGTCATAGGCATCATAGGCATTTTCATACTGCTTATCCCGAACTTCCCAGGCATTTCTCTCTTCTCTGGTATCCCGGTACGAGGTCTGGTTGTTCAGATACGTTGGATTATATTCTTCTACTAAAAGCGGTATTTCATTGTACTCCATCACGTTATCCCTAAGACTGGCCCAGGTCGCCTCATCATGGGCGAACTTAGGACTCTCTGCAAACGCCGGAACGGCACTGCCGGTCGCCAGGATTCCAGCCATGGCCAGGGATGTTATTGTTTTCCCGTACTTTTTTTTCATTGTCAACCTCCGTTTGATACAAGAAGGCCTCTGACGGCCCAGTCATAATCCTCCATTGCCTGGAAAAGCTCCATAGAGGCACTTTCACGGCTGGCTTTCGCCCCCAGATAAGCTGCCTGCTGGCCCAGGTACTCAATCTTTCCGACCATTCCAAGGGCGTACTGGCGATCTGCCGCTGCCATGGTCTGCTCTGCCGCCGCAAATTCACTGACAGCTGCATCATAAGCCTGTTTTTTCGCCTGAACCGACGCATACAGCTGCTCCATCTGCAGGGACACCGACTGCATGGTTACGGACGTATTTCTTTTTTTTACGCTTCGCGCAGCGGCGCCGGAAGCGGATGCAGACCGGGTATCCCGCAGCTCGTAATTCGAAGCAATCGCCCGTCCCTTATCCTGTTCCAGATTCATCACTGCGAGCTTTGCAGGATCCGGTTCTCCCAGAGGCACGATCTCCACCGGAGCGTCATAGTCCCACCCCAGAAGCACCAGAATATTCTGGCGCAGGGTCTTAACCCCATCCCTTGCTTTCTGGGCATTGGCCTGTGCTTCATAAAGCGATTTCTGGGCTGCCAGAACCTCCTCCTGGGAGCTCATGCCAAGCTCCTGCATCCGCTGTTTCGAATCAGCCTGAGCCGCCGCCAGCTCTGCGGCCTTCTCAGCCGCATCGGCCTGCGGAAGAAGCGCCTGATACTGAATCAAAAGGCCCTGCACCGTTTTTGTCAGTTTATTTTTAGCCTGGCGAAGAGTTCTCTCCTGTGCCGCCGGCAAATCCGCATTTGTCAGCTTCTGGGCCTGGCGCCGAAGCTCCTGGGCCGTTTCCTTATATCCCTCATAAAGCGCCCTCGTTTCCGCGTCCATCTCATCATCCTTCAGATCCAGGGCATCCTCCATCAGCTCATTGGCCTCTTTTCCAAGCTCTCTTGCCGCATCCAGGGAGAGTGCCGCATCCACAATGGAGGTCTTTGCCTGGCGATAGCTGGAATTATAATTTTCCACCCGGCTTCCCACTTCCCGGTACTCCAGGCGGTTATCCTCCAGCTCTTCCCGGCTGATCACCTCTTCCGAATCAGCCACGCTGCCATCCCACTGGGCCGGTCCATTTCCGCCGTCATCCGGCTGATCCGCCTCATTTCCCACCATGGGCCGGGCGGCGGCATATCCCGTGACGGGAACCGCAATCGCCATCAAAAGCGCTGCGGTCACCGCCGTTATCCGTCTGTTTCGTCTCATACAGGTTTTCTCTCCTCTCTGGACACTCACCCTTCATTTCACAGGTACCGCTGCAGGCGGTTTCTCTAATCAATGTCCATCAGATCTTCTTTCCGTTTCCGGTTCATCAATGTATAGTAAATCGGCAGCATCAGAAGAGACAGGATCGTAGACGCCATCAGACCGCCCACGTTTACCAGAGCCAACCCCTGCATCATCTCGCCACTGTCGCCATATCCAAAGGCCATGGGAATCATGGAAACAACCGTTGTCAGAGTTGTCATCAGGATCGGACGAAGTCTCGTTGCTCCGGCTTCAATCAGCGCCGTATCCCGGTCCATCGTGGCCCGGTACTGATTCGCCGTATCCACATACAGAATACCATTATTTACAACCGTTCCCACTAACATCAGGAAACCAAGGAGCGACGGCATACTGATGGTGGCATCCGCCAGGAACAGAAGGCCAAAGGAACCGATCAGACTGAATGGAATCGTTGTCATAACCATCAGTGAGAATTTCGGCGACTCAAACTGAGCTGCCATTACGACGAATACCAGGAAAATCGCCAGTAAAATCGCCTGCCCCAGGGCCGAGAACTCTTCCATCATGGATTCGTCCATCTGGTTTTGTGCTCTGGTTACCGTTTCCGACAACTGGGGGACTACCACACTGTCATAAATCTCTTTTTCAATCTTCCCCTGATCCTCTTCCATAATGCCTTGGGCAAAATCGCCGGTAACAGTTACCTGGTATTGCTTATCGCTGCGGACAATATTCTGAGGACTGTCTTTAAAATAAATATCTGCAATGTCTGCCAGGGCTACAGAAGCGCCGCTGGGTGATGTCAGGATGATCCCCTTAACCTGATCGATGGTCTCGTACTCTCCTTCCGGATACTCTACCATAACGCTGATCTCTCCGCCATCCACATCCAGTGTCGTGGCCTCTTTGCCGCTGAGCATCATGTTGACCGTCGCCCCCACCTGTGCCGGAGTCAAACCTTCAGCAGAGGCTTTCAGCGGATCTACTTCTATCTTCACAACCGGCGCAGAGTTTTCCAGTGTTGAATGTACCCGGGTAATTTCCGGTCGGTCTTTCAACCCCTTTACGATCGCATCTGACGCATCCTTCAGTTCATCGTACTGGGTGCTCTGAAGAATATACTCCACGCCGTCTTCGCCGCCGCCCATCATACTCATGGCGCTCTGGGACTCCAGAGATACATTGGTGTTCGGAATTGCTGTCAGCACCGGCTTCCAGTCTTTTACAACTTCCTCCGTAGACCGCTTTCTGTCATCCTTCAGGTACACCGTCATAGAACCTGCGGAACCGCTGGAAAGACTCAACCCGCTGCTGCCATAAGACAGAATATAGGAATCCACATCCTCATCCTTTGACACGTAGCTTTCAATTTGTGTCAAAACCTCGTTGGCCTTATCGACACTGAGTCCCGGACGCAATTCTGCCGTAATCTGTACCGTACCCTGGTCATTGGCCGGCATCAGCTCCATATCCACCTGGGTCGCCAAAAACAGGGAGAAAATCAAAAGCGCGATGGAGGTCGCCATAACCGTCTTCTTTTTCGGAAGCAGTTTTTTCATGGTCTGGCGATACCATTTCTGCATACCGGCCACTGGCCTTGAAAGCGGAGACGTTTCCCGCTCCTGGGGCCGATACATCGTATAGCAGAGCGGAACCACCGTCATAGCTGAAATCAACGATGCCAGCATACAGAATACGATGGTAAATCCCAGCGGCTTAAACATCTGGCCGGACATGCCGGAGAGCAGCGCCAGCGGCAGGAATACCACGCAAGTCGTAACGGTAGAACCGATAATCGACTGGATCACCACGCCGCTTCCTTCCAGCGCCGCCCGGTGGAACTCGTCAAACCCCTTTCCCTTCGTTGCCCTAAAGCAGCTCTCCAGCACAACGATCGAGTTATCTACCATCATTCCGACGCCAAGAACCAGCGCGCCAAGAGTGATCACGTTCAGGGAGAATCCCATCATCCGCATCAGGACCAGCGCCGCCAGAATCGAAATCGGAATGGAAGTTCCTACGATCAGGGACGCCTTCATATCTCCGAAAAACAGGTAAATGATGATCATGGAGATAATAACAGCCGCCACCATGGTCTGCATTACGGAGGCCAGGGAATCATTGATCGTATCACTGTTATCATTTACTATAACGATCTCCAGGTTGGGATTTGCTTCAAGTAATCGGTTAATTGTCTGATTTACTGCCTTGGAAACCTCTCCGGCAGAACTCTTCTGCTGTTTTTTCACAGACAGGGCAATGGTATCTTTTCCATTATATCGTCCGATCCCGGCCGCTTCCTCCAGGGCCGAATAAATATTTGCCACATCTTCCAGGTAAATCGTGCTGCCGTTCTGGAGTGTAATGGGAATCCGTTTTAAACTCTCCTGATCTTTAAACTCCACTCCCGTTGTAACCGAAAGTTCCTGGCTTCCCACCTCGGTACTTCCGGCCGGATACGTCAGATCCGCAGATGCCACCGCCGTTGCCACGGAATTAATGGTAAGATGATACTGACTCAGTTTTTCCGGAATCAGTTCCACCTTCACATACTGTTCCCGGCCGCCGCTGATATCCACGCTGGCCACAGAAGAGTTTTTCTCGATTTCCGGGACAATCTTTTCATCAACAAAGTTATACAGGTTTTCTGCTTTATCGTTGTTGACAACCAGTGTCATGCTGGCCTGATCGTTAATGTTGAACTCCATAATCGTGGGTGTCTCCACATCATCCGGCAGGCTGGACTGCATAACATCCGTCTTTTTCTTAAGATCCGAATACGCTTTATCCATATCGGTGCCATACTCATACTGCAGCAGCACCATGGACATATTTTCATTGGAATAGCTGTTGACCGACTTAATGGAATCCAGGGTTCCAATCTCATCTTCAATCGGCTTTGTTACCAGCTCATCCACGTCCTCGGGGTTTGCGCCCGGATAGACCGTGAACACAACCATCATCGGCGTCTCCATCTCCGGAGTCAGCTCCAGTTTAGAAGAAAATACTGAGGTTGCGCCGAATACAATCAGACATAAAATCATCAATACCGTTGTAACTGGGCGTTTCAGGACGCCTTTTGTTAATCCCATAGAAAGGCCTCCTTACTCTGCTGCCGTCTCGCCGACGCCGTCTGTTCCCGCTGTCTCATCGGCTCCAGCTGCTGCCTGGAGAGCCGATGCCTCATCAAAAATCTCTACCTGTGAACCCTCAAACAACTCAGAACTCCAGGTTACAATAACATCATCTTCCATGGTAAGACCGGATGTGATCTGGCTCTTTTCGGAATCATAGATTCCCACTTCCACCGGACACTCATGTACCAGGCCGTCCTGAAGAGTATAAACCATAGCTTTTCCGCCCTCATAGTAAACTGCATCCGTGGGGACCAGCATAACCTGATCCGCACGCTCTGAAATGACGTAAAGTTTCGCCTGTGCACCGGTAGCAAGACCTTCGGCCTGACTTAAGGTTGCCTTAACCCGGAACAGTCCTGTGGCAGGATCCACCATGGAACTAAGCTCCGTAATCACACCGTCATACTGGCTTCCGCTCTTTTCTACGGTAATGGTATCTCCCACCTGAAGGCCCTTGATAACGCGATCCGTCACGTCAAAAGAAATGGCCTTAGATCCCTCTCCGGAAATAACACAAAGTGTATTCTGCTGTGATACGTTCTGGTGCACTTCCACATTGAAGCTTTCTACCAGACCACTGATGGGTGCCGTGATAGAACTGAATTCAATCTGATTATCATACGCCAGCTTGGCTGAATCGTACTGAAGCTTAGCCAGTTTGGCGCTGGACTGAGCCTGGTCAAACTGAAGTTTTGAAATATCTCCGCTCTGGAACAGCACCGTCATCCGGTCCAGATTTGCATTGGAATCCTGGAGATTAACGGCAGCCTGATCCAGTGCAATCCTGGCTCCGTCCACCTGCTTGGTATCAATATGTAAAAGCTTCTGTCCCTCTGTTACGTAATCCCCAGCCTTTACATTTACCTCTGTGACCTCTCCGGCTACCTTGGGAATTACATACACAATATCCGACGGTTCAACCGTGCCTGTAAGTCCTGTGTACAATTTCAAATCTCCCACTTCCGGTTTCTGGATCGATACAACCGGCAGAGACGCCGCCGTTACTTCCTTTTTGGGCCCCAGGAATCGAGGCAGAACGAGCGCTGCAACTGCCACAACTACAGCTCCGATTACAAGTTTTTTCCGTTTCATCATATCCTCCTGTCAATTCTGTCACTTTACTTTATATGCAGACACCATGTTTTAAAATTTCCATCCGGAATTCGTACGCCTGTTTCAGCACCTCCAGCTTTTCTCCCTCATAGTACCCTTTCAGCACCATGGCGACAGAAAACATTGCCATCTGAAAAAGTACAAGAAACTGCTCGTAATCCCGGATCCGATACTTCTCTCTGGCGCAGTCGTCATACAATTTCCGTACCAGTTCTTCCCCTTCTCCCATAGGATCATCTCCCACGCAGCTGCTGCCCCGCATCATTTCATCTGCGCTGATCCTCTCTGTTACATTGCGGATAAAGTCCGCGTTCTCCGGTTTTTTACAAATTACTAAAATCTCTTCTAAAATTCCGTCAAACATCTGCCAGATATCGCCCACAGACCGTCGCAGTGTCTCAATGGCCTTCTCATAAAGTTCGCGTTTGCTTTCCTCAAATATATAATTCAGCACATCCCGTTTGTCTTCAAAATACGTATAAAAACTTCCTCTTGAGATGTCGGCCTCTTTAATGATCTGGTTAATGGAAACCTTATCCATCGGAACCCTGGCAAACTCTTTTTTAGCCGCCTCCCGGATCATCCGCTTCTTTTCTGTCGGCAACCTGTAAAATCGCTCTGTTGGCATTTTTTCTTCCCACCACCTTTTCACTCATTCCCCCGCCCGTTCTGCGAAAACAACACAAAAGTGACAGGCTGTCATTCATTATAGTGACAGCCTGTCACTTTGTCAACTCGAATCCATAAAAGTTTACACAAATTTTATCTATGTGAAAAATCTGTGTCCTGCTCTCTTAAAATTTCATATCTACAGTTCTTTCCCTGCCAGAACCTCCATATAATCCCTGTAATTGTCCTGCAGAAGTCTGGGAGTATCCAAACCATACGGACATTTGGAACTGCACTGGTTACAGTGCAGACATTCCTCAATCTTTTTCATTTTTTTCTGTCCCTCTTCTGTCAGGTATCCGGCGGAAGGCGACCGCCGAAGCAGCAGAGACATCCTTGCGCAGTTATTGATCTCAATTCCCACCGGACAGGGCATACAGTATCCGCAGCCCCGACAGAACTCTCCTGCCAGTTCCTTCTGATCCTCTCCAATGACTGCCTGCAATTCTCCGTTAAGCACCGGAGGATGCTCAATATAGCTCAAAAACTCATCCAGTTCTTTTTCAGTCTGAACTCCCCAGATGGGCAGCACATTTTCAAACTGTGCCATCCAGGCGTATACTGCAGCGGAATTGGTCAAAAGACCGCCGGACAACCCTTTCATGGCAATAAACCCCATTCCATGCTCTGCACAGGAAGCGGCCAGAGCCAGCTCCCGCTCCGTTGACAGGTAGTTAAAGGGAAACTGCAGGGTATCGTAAAGTCCAGATGCAATTGCCTCCTCCGCCACCGCCATCCGGTGATTGGTAATTCCGATAAACCGGATTTTCCCCTGCCTCTTTGCCTCTTCCATAGCCTCATAAAGTCCCGTTCCATCCCCCGGCTTCGGACAAAAAGAAGGATTATGAAACTGATATAAATCAATGTAATCCGTCCGGAGATTCCCGAGACTCGTTTTCAGATCCTTCCAAAAGCCTTCTACATCCGTCGCTGCGGTCTTTGTGGCAATATAAATCTTCTCCCGCACCCCACTCAGGGCATAACCGATTTTTTCCTCACTATCTGTATAAAAACGGGCGGTATCAAAAAAACGCACCCCGGCTTCATACGCTTTTTTCAAAAGTTTTGCTGATTCCTCAAAGGAAATTCGCTGAATCGGCAAAGCCCCAAAACCATTTTTATTAACAATTATATCCGTACGCCCCAACGTAACTGGTGTCCCGACCACTCGCTCCCGCCGATCCAACAACTCTTTTAATGCCTCATCGCTCTCCTCAATCCAGACATCCTCCTCTTCTTCATTGAGTCCCAGATAAACAGCCAGCGTCCGTTCATCATCAGAACGGTTCCACCGGGCGATATACCGGTCAATTTCCTCAAATTCGATCTGACCGGACAGATACAGTTCTTTAAACGTCATTCCTCTTCCCTCTCCTTTAAATTTCTAAGCACTGTAATTTCCTGGTTATCAATGTGTTCTCTCACAGCTGCACGGGCCTCCGCCACCCGGCGGTTCCTAAGCGCCGCCAGTATCTTTCTGTGCTCCAGCAGAAGAATCTGGCGCTTGTCTTCGTCTTTAATATATTCCAGCCGGAATCGGTACATCTGCTCCCGAAGATTATTGATAATCTGTACCAGCCTCGTATTGCGGGTACAGTTATAAATCACGTCATGATACGCCTCATCTGTCTCCGCAATCTCCATGGCATCTCCCTTCTGAACAGCAGCTTCAAAAGCCTTCTGCGCCTTCTCCAGCTCCTGAAGATCTGACTCCGTCATTCGCTGGCAGGTCAGCTCAATGGCCAGTTCCTCCAGGGAACGGCGCACCTCCAGAACATCCTTCAGACTCTTTTCTGAAATCTTAGCCACCTCCGCTCCCCGCCGCGGAATCATCAGCACCAGTCCCTCCAGCTCCAGCTTCCGAATTGCCTCTCGAATGGGTGTCCGGCTTACTCCCAGCTTTTCAGCCAGCTGAATTTCCATCAGCCGTTCCCCCGGAGCCAGTTCCCCTTTTAAAATAGCCTGGCGCAGAGTGTTAAACACCACATCCCGCAAAGGAAGATACTCATTCATGTTTACCTCAAAATTATTCCCCATCTATATTCCCTTTCCTGTTGTAAAAACTGGTCAGATATACCTGTCTGGCCAGATTGGCACTGCTGCCGTACCGCATCTCCTCATACGCCGCCTGTGCAGCCGCCGGATTCACAAAAAGACCGAACACGGTCGGACCGCTCCCGCTCATCAAAGCATTGACTGCCCCCAACTCTCTCATCCGCTCCTTCAGGGTCTGAATCACCGGATGGGCCGGAATTGTTACGGTCTCCAAAATGTTCCCCATATTCCCGGCTACCCCATAAAAATCCTGCCTGCAAATTGCCTCCCGGAGCGCATCGATATCCGGATGCGCCTCCGGGGCCAGGCGATTCACATGAAGATTTTCATACACCCATTTAGTAGAAACACTGACGGAAGGCTTTGCAATCAGAATCTGACACTGCGGCACAGGAGGCAGCGGTGTCAGAACCTCCCCAATCCCTTCAGAAAGTGCCGTCCCCCGCAAAATACAATAGGGTACGTCTGCGCCAAGACGGACTCCTCTCTCCATCAGCTGCTGCTTTGTCAATCCCAACCCAAACATTTTATTGACACCGAACAGCACTGCTGCAGCATCCGTACTTCCTCCGGCCATCCCAGCCGCCACAGGAATAAACTTACGAATCTTAATCTCCAGGCCATCGTGAATTCCGAATTCATCCATCAAAAACTTTGCCGCCCGGTAACCCAGGTTATTTTCATTATCCGGCAGAAAATACAGGTTTGTTGAAAGGCGAATGGAATCCCGCCCTTTCCGAACCAGATCAATGGTGTCATAAACACGCACCGTCTGCATAATCATTTTTACCTCATGATAGCCGTCCTCTCTGCGCCGCACCACATCCAGACCAAGATTAACCTTTCCGTACGCCTTCAGTCCCAGGTGTTTTATCATCGCCATTCCCCCATCCTCACGGCAAATTGTATTTTACTATTTTTTTGTATACAATATATTATATCCTTTATACATACAAAACACAATACTATTTTGTCGTAACAGGTAAGTCTTACTTTTTGTCCACTGTAACTGGACAGGACGGTGCATGGATGGACCGTCTGAAAACCACTGTATCCCTCTCCCTCCGCAGAAACGTAAAGCCCAGCTCCAGCGCCAGGGCCACAGACGCCTGATTATCCCATGCTGCCCGCAGAAACACGCAATCCAGTCCCATTACATCTCTGCCGTATTCCAGGATTGCCTCACAGGCCTCTCTGGCGTATCCGCACCTGCGAAAAGGAGGAAAAACATGATAAGCCAGTTCCCCGTCTGTCAATCCGGCCTTTCCGATGATCTGCCCGTCCTCTCTCCGCTCCAGCGCCCACATACCGCACTCATAAAACCGGTATTGACTGCTCCGGTAAGCCTCTCGCTTTCCTCCGTCCGAAAATACACCATCGCCGTCATCTGCAGACGGCTCTTCCAGGGGATCTCCCGCCGCAAACTCCCGGATACGCAAGCGTTTTGTCTCTGCGATCGTCCAGGGCATATCCAGATGGCGCCGCACTGTCCGTTCCAGAAGCTCTTCCGTCACATCGCCCGGCTCCCTTACCAGATACAGACAACCGGAGAAATCCGTTCCTTCTGCCTCCAGACTCCATATTCCAATAATGGCTCTCCCGGCCGCTTTCGCGTCCAGGAGAGCCCTGTTCTCATCTGAAATCGTGACGGGATACGTCTGTCCCGCCACGGTTACCTCTTTTATTATTGTCATCTTTTTCTTATTTTCTACCGTTCTTTTTCCGGTTCCCGGTCCTGCCGTCAGCGCTTTTCCGGTTCCGGATACTCCTGACCAAAGGTATCTACCGTCATCGCTTTTATCCTCTGCGTTTTCATGGGACGATCGCTCCAGTCTGTCCGGACAGCGGCAATCTTATCTACCACATCAAGTCCCTCGATTACCATTCCAAAGGACGCATACGCTCCATCCAAATGAGGGGAATCTTCGTGCATGATAAAGAACTGGGAGCCTGCAGAATCTGGTGCCATGGCTCTGGCCATAGAAAGCACGCCCTTTGTGTGTTTCAGATCATTGGCAAAGCCGTTCTGGCTGAACTCTCCTTTAATCGTATAGCCAGGGCCGCCCATACCGTTTCCATTGGGGCATCCTCCCTGAATCATAAATCCTTTGATGACGCGATGAAAAATCAGGCCATCATAAAAACCCTTTTTAATCAGACTGATAAAATTATTAACCGTATTGGGGGCGATCTCCGGATAAAGTTCCGCTTTCATGATATCGCCATTTTCCATCTCGATTGTGACCACTGGGTTCTGCATGTTTCTTTCCTCCTGCATGGTTATTCTTTTTCCCAGTATAGCACAGATCCTGCACAATTACGACAGGAAAACGTAATGAATTTGTCTGTTTCTTTCATATTATTATTCCTGTTTCTTCACATTCTGTACACAATTTAGCCGTTAAATAATACCATGAACGCTCCACAGAGCTTCACTTTAAAATAAATCCTTATAAAAAGAAAGGCTGGTATTGTATTTATGATGAAAAAGAAATTATTCGCTGTTCTTGGTGCAACTTCCGTTCTGGCACTGGCAACGGCCTGCTCTTCCCAGAAGGCCCCGGAGACAACAGCCGCAGTTACCACCGCAGCTGCAGAAACCTCCGCTGAAACAGAGGCTGAGACCACTGCTGAAACGGATGCAGACGCCCCACAGAGCAGCAGCGCTGAAACGGCAGACGCTGACAGCCAGACTGAATCCAGTGTGACTGGCACCATCTGTGAAATCAAAGATTTTATGTTTACTATCGAAACAGACAGCACTGCCTATGCTTTTTCCTTTGATCCAGAAAATCCCCCTGCGGATCTGGCAGCTGTAAAAGATGGCGACTCTGTTACTGTTACCTACACTGGTGAACTGAGCGAAATGGATGTCTTTGAGGGAACCATCGTATCCATCAAAAAAGCAAAATAATTTTCCCGCATGAAGAAACTCGCCCGCGAGCTTCTCCGCCTGCGGCGGGTCGCTTCTGCGACAAAGTTCTTTTCCGCCGCATGGCAATCCTCGCGGAGCGTTTTTATTTTAATGCCCGTATCATATATTTCATCCTGTCTCAAATTTCAGGCCTATTTTCCCAGAAATTCCTCCAGAACCTTTACAATCACAGCATGATCCTCATATCCGGCCAACCCGGAAATGCAAATGGAGCCAATCAGGTCACTGTCCTCCAGAACAATGGGAAACCCTCCTCCGAAAATCGAAAAATGCTCTGGATCCATACACATGTTTTCCATGGTTCTCCCCTCAAATTCACGGTCCAGTCTGGCCAACTCCGAACTTGTTCCTCTGGCCATAACCATATTATGCTTCCGTTCCATCCAGCGCACATGGTTTCTCGTGGAACCCTGGGGCATAAACTGGAACACCACCAGATCATTGACCGTAATCCGGATTCCAAACGGCCTTCCCAGCTGCCGGCACTCCCGATACAGCATACTCCCCAGCTGAAACGCATCATCCCTCGTAAAAGCCTTAAATTTCAGGCGCTTTTCCTGCTCTATGCAGGCTTCTCTCTCTGTCATGTTTTCTTCCCCCTAACCCTGATAAAATTACTCTGTCAATATACTACTATCTCCACCTTTCTGTCAAATTTTCTCCAGCGCCGTTCATATTTTATTCATAAAATTCAAAAAACCTTTACATCCAGTGCATGATTTCTTCACGTTTCTTTTCTATACTTTAACCATAGCAATCAACAATGCTTACAAGATTTTTTTCATAATACTGAGTTGAGTATGATCAGCTCTCCTCCCTTTTTCAAGATATCAAAAGACCTCTCACTGCTGGAGAGGTCTTTTGATTTTGGGTGCTTTTACCTGAGACAGAAGTCCTGCTACCGCCGCCAGATTTGGAATCGCCATCAGCCCGTTGAAAATATCGGAAATTGCCCACACAGCCTCCAGACGTCCCAGACATCCTGCCAGTACTGCTCCTAAATATAAAAATCCGTAACCGGCCAAAAGGTACGGAGCCAGCCGTTTTTCCGCAAGCCAGGACACTGCCTGACGTCCCAGATAAAACCAGGCGATGATCGTAGCAAATGCAAACAGCACCAGGCATATGGCTGTCATCCAGCCTCCGGCTGGTCCAAAACAGAAAGAAAAACAGGCAGCCACCGCCGCTGCTCCTGCTGGCTTCCCCGACATAAAAATATCCTCTCCTCCCACACACAAAAGAATCATTGCCGTCAGGCTGCAGCATACAATCGTATCAAAAAAAACCTCAAATATAGCCCACATCCCCTGACTCTCCGGCGTTTCTCCCTCTCCGGCATTCCCATGAAGCACTGCCAGGCTCCCAAGACCCGCTTCATTGGAAAATACGCCCCGGGACACGCCGCTTCCGATGGCCTGCTGCACCGTGTAACCGGCCACGCCCCCCACCGCGCTTTCTATCCCCACCGCACTTTTCACAATCAGAGCCAGAGCCACGGGAATCCGTTCATATTGGCTAAACACTGCAATTCCTCCAAAAAACAGGTAAAGTCCTGCAGAAACCGGAACCAGAACGGATGCTGCTCCTGCAATGCGCCCCACACCTCCAAATATTACCAGTCCCACAAGGGCAGTGATGATCAGGCCGCTTAAAAGCGGATGGATCCCCCAGACAAATTCCAGACTTTCCACCGCAGAGTTGGCCTGCACCATACTCCCCATTCCCAGCGAAGCCAGTATGACAAACCCGGCGTACAGCCTGCCCCAGACGCCTCTGTCCAACCCATTTTCCAAGCAGAGAAAGGGGCCAGCTATCCACAGGCCATCCTTTCCCCGTTTCCGGTATCGAATTCCCAGATATACCTCCGCGTAGGCTGTGGCCATTCCGAAAAATGCTGATACCCACATCCAAAACACTGCCCCCGGACCGCCCACAGAAAGAGCTGTGGCCACACCAACGATATTTCCCGTTCCAACTGTGGCTGCCAGCGCGGTACAGGAAGTTAAAAGCTGTTCCTTTTTCCCCGTTCCGATTTCTCCCGCCGTAGCCTTCCACCACGTCGCAAACCGAAAAAACTGAAATCCGCCCAGACGGATGGTACATAGAATCCCTGTGCCGAAAAGCGCCAGAAGAAGGCAGGGCCCCCATACCAGCCCCCGCATCCATTCCAGATATTCCATTTTTCTCCGCCTCAACCATCCTCTGTATTTCTTTATTCATTTTTCCTCTCCCTTATACCTCAAAAACAGTCGCAATCCATCTTCAAACATGGTATAATGACTGTGAAACAGGCATTATACCATTGCGCATACCGGTTTTCGCGCATACCGGTTTTCGCGCATACCGGTTTTCGCGCATACCGGTTTTCGCGCATGCCGGTTTTATTATTAAATCAACAAGGAAGGGATGATTTTTTGCCCGGCTTTACAACTCATTACATCTTTGGAATGAAGGCCTACAACGATCTGCCGCCTTCTTCTCTGAAACACATTGTTGCCAAATACCGTTGGCTCTATCAGCTGGGACTTCAGGGACCGGATATGTTTTTCTATAATATCCCCATCCTGCGGCACCGGGATTATCGAAATGTGGGATCCTACATGCATGAGCATCAGGTCAATGAATTTTTCCAGTGCTGCCTGCGCCACATTGGACTGATTCATTCCCGCCAGCAGAAAGAGGAAGCCATCGCCTACCTGGCCGGCTTTATCAACCACTACATTGCTGACTCTATCTGCCATCCTTATATCTACGGGCGGATCGGCTACAACATTGATGATCCCACGTCCAGGCACCATGGACAGCATGCCCATCTGGAAAACGAACTGGATGCCATTCTTCTGTGGAAATACAAAAAGAAAAAGCCGTCCGAGTTCAACCAGACGGCCAGTATCTGCCTCAATGGACAGGAACTGCAGTTTATTTCTCATTTTCTGTCCGCATGCATCAATGAGACCTACTACCCCATTACCTACCGGAATAATTTCCAGGTCACACCAGCTATGGTACACCGCTCTGTCTGGGCGCTGCGTTTCGGCTGCCGGACTCTGGCCGACAAATCCGGCAAAAAAAAGTTCGGAATTGAACGGATCGAATCTCTTTTTGTGAAGCACCCGGTAGCTTCTGCCAAGCTGGTCACAGATTCCATCTCCGATTACCGGAAAAGCTGCAATCTGGATCATGAAGCCTGGTGCAATCCCTGGAATCGCTCCATGGCCTCCAGCGCCTCCTTCGTGGATCTGTTCCATCAGACACTGGCCAAATGCAGCAGTGTGTATTACCTTCTGAACCTCTGCATTACCAGTCCGGTCTCCCTGGACAAACAGGATCTGACTGCTCTTTTAAGTGAACTGGGCAATTATTCTTATCACAGCGGCCTTCCCGTCTCCTGATGACGGAAGGCTGTTTTTCATTTCATAGGACGCATTTTCCTATGAAGATTAGGGTGTCAAAAGGGTAATTTTAGTAAAAACACACTTTCCCTCAATAAAGTGCATGGGCATGTAGGGTGAAAATAGATATTTTTTTGCTGTATTTCTCCCACTTGCTATTCTAATAAGCACAGTTTTTTGGGATTCATATTTTTCTCATGCGTCATTCCTTCTTAAAATGACCTTTTGACACCCGAATCCTATGAAATGAAAAAACGGCGCAAAACCGTGCCGGGCCATCCCCGGACGTGTTCTGCGCCGCTCTGTTTTTATCTGTGCCTTTTTCTTTTCTGAAAGAAGAAGAATCACTCCTCTTCGCTCTCAGCTCCTTCACTGACTCCGGCATCCTCTCCCTGGGCCTGAAGGCCTGCCATGAGATCCGCCGTGCTGGGAAGCTTGAAATCCGTACCAGCCGCATAGTTTCCGCTGATAAACCAGGTATTTTCATCCTCCTCGGTGCTTTCCGGCACAATGCTGTAGGAAAGGGTGTAATCCTTCCAGAGTCCGCCGTAGGAATCCACGCCTGACTTCTCAATGGAAAAATCCTGAATCGCCACCGTATCGTTAAAACCCTTGATCAGATCCTCCGCATAATTGCAGATCTCCGTATCCGGCAGATCGTCCGCCACCACCCAGATCAGCATAATCTCTTTCTTTTTGGGTTCCAGATACAAACGGAAATCCTTGCTGTAGGGATAAGCAGCCGTATCCTCAAACAGCTCTTCCGCCTCACTGCTGACCTGTTTCCAGTCAATGACAACATCCTCGCTAGTCTCGAAATTCGGATTTCCAACCACGGTCTCCGCCGTCGGCTTTACGATGGTGCTCTCTGTACATCCACTTAAAAATGCCATGCAGGCAATTAACATCAAAAATTTTTTCATGTTGCTCTCTGTCCTTCCATTGCTTTTCACGGCTTTTTCCCCGCGCCGCATGGCTATTATATAATATTGCCCTTCTTTTTTGTAGTCATTTTTGAAAAATTCAAAAAATCTTCATATTTTCCATAAATCGGGGATTTTCGTCCGTCCCGTCACTCTTCCTCTTCCCGGATCCGCCCTTTGCGTTTTTCCAGAAGGCGGTCAAACTCTTCCTGGCTGCAGCCGATCTCCTCCAGACGCTGGCGCCGTTTCCTCCGTCTCTCTTCCAGAAGGCGGCGTTCTTCTTCCCGCCGTTTCTGAACCATCCAGAACACAAATCCAATCCCCGCCACAGCTGCTGCCGCTGCCGCCATAAAAAGAATCTCCATTTTCCCGGACACGGCAAAGGCGCGCCCCGGCTTCCCTTCCGGTTTCATATCCTCTGGCCCGGAAGTTTCCGCTCCGGCTCCCGCACCGTCCGTTCCAGCTTGCGCATTTTCTGCTTTGGCCGCCTCTTCCGCCGCCTTCGCAGCGCTGATCAGATATGCCTGTCCCACTCTCCGGTCATTATAGGTGTACACAGCCAGAGCCACCGCTCCCACCGGGTGTTCCTCCGGAAGTTCTGCTGTAAGTGTCCGATCCACATCGCCAAAACCGGCATCCCTGGGGATCGTAATGACAGCGTTTTCCTCCATCGAAAGATCTGATGTCTCAAAGCTATGCCCCTCCACGTCGATGGACTCACTGCCTGAAAGCCATCCCGCCTCCTGCTCGGCCACCCGCAGATTCTGGAACCGCAGAAAGCCGAAATCCAGAAGCGCCACCGTATCCTGATAATGGGTAGCCTCCGTGCTCTTCATGGTAACGGCAATCAGCCTTCGGTCCTCTTTTACTGCATATGTAACCAGCGTCTGCCCGGCAATGGAGGTATACCCGGTTTTTCCCGCTACCGCGTAAGGGTAATAATTGGGATCCCCCTCTTTTAAAAGCTTATGCTCCGGTGCAATGGTAGCGCCCTCCGGATTATTTTTCGTGGCAGGAAGGCGATAACTCTCTGCCTCGCTGATTTCCAGAAGGGTTGGATTTTTATAAGCCGCCATCCCGATCAAAGCCATATCGTACACCGAAGTCAGCTGAGTCTCATCATTGAGGCCCGAAGGATTGGCAAAATGACTCTCCTGACAGCCCAGGCTGGCCGTCTTCTCATTCATCATCTCCACAAAGGCCTCCCGGCTGCCGGCCACATGCTCCGCCAGCGCGTTGGCTGCCTGATTGGAGGAACGCATCAGCAGAAGGTAAAGACAGTCCTTTACCGACAGGGTGTCCCCCTCCTCAATGGCATTTTTATTGCCGCTTCCCTCTTCCACGTTGTAGACTGCATCGTGGGAAAATGTCACCATATCCTCCAGATCCGCATTTTCAATTACCACCAGAGCAGTCAGGATTTTCGTAATGCTGGCCGGCGCCTTCTGCACATGGATATTCTGGCCGAACAGCACAGCTTTCGAATCTGCATCCACAACAATTCCAGCTTCCGACTGTACCCCGGTATCAGACGGCCACTCCGGCTTTGCAAAAGCTGCCTGCGCAGACAGAACTGCCATCAGAAGCGCCATCAGCAGGCACGTCCACATCCGTCTTCCTTTTCTCATAAGGCTCTCTCCTCTCTCCGCTTTCAGCTCTCTCTGTTCTCGTTTTCTTCCATATTCTGCGTGTCATGGACGATATAGATAGGCCGGTCTTTCAACTCGGTAAAAAGAATTGCAATATATTCTCCAATAATTCCAACAATCACAAACAGCATGGCAAACATAAAACAGAGCAGAACCACAATGGTGGCATACCCGTTTGGCGTCCCATGAACCGCCCACTGATAAATGGTATCAATCATCACGATAAGGCCAAAAAGTCCCACCAGCATTCCGGAATAAATCCCCAGTTTCAGGGGCAGGTCGGAAAAGCAGAGAATCGTATTGATGGAAAACTTAAACAGCTTCCGAATACTGTACTTACTCTCTCCGGCCACCCGGGGTCTGGCCTCATACTCTATGGTCGTGCGGTTAAAACCGATATTCTGCACATATCCCCTGAGGAACCGTACCTTTTCCCGGTAGTTTGTCTGCAGGATCTTTGCCGCATTGGCCGTCAAAGCAAAAAAGTCAGAAGCATTTTCCTCCAGCTTGACATCCGAGATCCGATTCAAAAGCCGGTAAAACGCCGCCGATGTTATATTCTTAAGCAGTCCGGCAGATGTATTTCTCGTCCGGACCATATTGATAACCTCATATCCCTCTTCAAACTTTGCAATAATCTCTGCCACACATTCCGGCGGATGCTGCAAGTCTGCATCCATGCAGACCAGGCCATCCCCACTGCTGTAGTCAATCCCGGCCAGCATCGCCGCCTCGTGCCCGAAATTCCTCGAAAAATGGATGACTTTTACGCGCTCATCCTGCCCGGCAAGCTCCGTCAGGATCCGACGCGAACCATCTGCGCTTCCGTCATTGACAAAAATCAGCTCATACTCCCAGGGGAGCGCCTCAAATACAGGCTTCGATTCCCGGTAAAATTCCTCCAGTGCCTTCTCTTCATTATAAACAGAGATTACAATTGATATTTTCTTCATTCCGTCCATCTCTCCATGCAGATACTTTCCTGCCTTTTCTTCTGCCCCGTCGTCCTTTCCCCTGGCCTACTCATCCAGAATTTCTATCTCAATGGATGAATGAGCCGGCACCCGTTTCTCCACCGGCGGCAGCGTCTGATAGTCGCCGTAAATCCACTCCAGCACGTGCTCGTAACCGACCGGAGCCATGAGACTGGTGTCCTCAAAGGGCAGATCCACGGTTTTCGTGCACCAGGCGTCCTCCAACGTCACATAAAGGTAATCCGGCTGGTAATTGCTGTAGTACCAGTGGCTGCTCTTTTTTCTGTTATCCTTTCTCGCCAGGCATTTCTGCACCCGGAATAAAAGCCGCATGGGAACGAGACATCCCAAAACAGACAGTACTCCGACCCGAAACTTATCCGGCAGGCTGTACTTGCCAAAATCCAGCCTGTCCCTGTGGGCCATGGCCATCCCATATACGATTTTCTGCAGAAGCTTAGAAAACCAGGCCCCGAACCGGCTGTCTGGAAGGCGATCCAAGACAAACAGATCCACCCACAGATGATTCAGCTTCCCATCGTAAAAACGCATCTGCTCCGTATCCCCGTGGACACGGCTGTTTTCATAGATAACCCGGGTCGTGAAATCGTAAAATACGCGTCCCTCCAAAATATCTTCAGGGCGCAGCAGGGACATTCCCTCCGGCAGCTCCCGTGGGGCCACCTGCACAAACTTCTCAAAGTTTTCCCTGGTAAATGCCACATCCACATCATCATCCCAGGGAATGAATCCCCTGTGGCGCACTGCGCCAAGAAGCGTACCGGAATCCAGCATATAGGAAATCCCGTGACTGCGGCAAATACGATCGATCTCTTTTAAAAGCTTCAGGTTTGCCCGGTGTACTTTCTCCAGAGACGGATATTCCGGCTGCTCTTTTTCATTTATCTCCATTCTATCCTCCAAAGCCAAATGGTTTCCCGACACCGCTACAGCCGTGCTGCTTCCGCAAGCACCTGTCCCATGTAATCGATTTTCTCATCTGTCATGCCCGGATAAACGCCAACCCAAAAGGTATCCTCCATAATCCGGTCTGTGTTGGTCAGTTCTCCCACAATCCGGTATCCCTTCTTTTCCCGGCGCATCTCATCAAAGCAGGGATGCTTCGTCAGGTTTCCGGCAAAGAGCATCCGGGTCTGGATTCCCTTTTCTTCCACATACTGCACCACCCGGTTCCGGCTGACGCCCTCCCGGCAGGTTATAAGAAATCCAAACCAGCTGGGATCCGATCCCTCGCAGGCCTCCGGAAGAATATAGGCCCCTTCCGTCCCGGCCAGCCGTTCTTTCAGCCTGGCAAAATTATGTTTTCTCCGCTCCACAAAGGAAGGAAACTTTTCCAGCTGGGCGCAGCCCACCGCCGCCTGCAGGTCGGTGGCTTTCAGATTATAGCCGAAATGAGAATACACATATTTATGGTCATATCCCAGCGGCAGCTCGCCATACTGACGGTCAAAGCGGTGACCGCAAAGATTGTCGCAGCCAGACGGACACACACAGTCACGCCCCCAATCCCGGAAAGAACGAATAATTTTGTGCAAAAGTGCATTATCCGTATACACAGCTCCTCCCTCTCCCATAGTCATATGGTGCGGCGGATAAAAACTGGAGGTTCCGATATCGCCGATAGTTCCCGTATAGCGAAGTATTCCATCCATCTCATAGCGGCTGCCCAGGGCGTCACAGTTGTCTTCCACCAGCCATAGGCCATGGGCATCGCAGAACTTCCGGACCGTCTGCAAGTCAAAGGGATTTCCCAGGGTATGGGCGATCATAACCGCTTTTGTTTTTTCAGACAGCGCCTCCTGAAGTTTCGTCACATCCATATTATACTGGGGGATCGTCACATCCACAAAAACCGGAACCGCGCCATACTGAATGGCCGGCGTAACTGTCGTCGGAAACCCGGCCGCTACGGTAATGATCTCGTCTCCCCGCCGGATCCTTCTGTCTCCCAGTAAAGGGGATGTCAGGGCCATAAAAGCCACCAGATTGGCGGAAGAGCCTGAATTTACCAGAGAACAATGAGCAACACCCAGATACTCTGACAGTTTTTTTTCAAACTGATCCGTGTACCGGCCAGATGTCAGCCAGAATTCCAGGGCACTGTCCACCAGATTCACCATCTCGCGACTGTCATAAACCCGGGACGCATAGGGAATCCTCTGTCCCGGCTCAAAGGGTTTTTCCTGATTGTGATACGTGTTGCAATAATCCGCCACCAAAGCAAGGATCTGCTCTCTGGCCTTTTCCTGCTCTGTTTTTACGGCATTATTCTCCTTATTTTCCCGCTCCATACTACTTCCTCCTGTATGTTTCCTGTTTTTCCAGACGGCTGCTTTCCATCCGCGCCGCATATTCCTGAATCTGCTGATCTGTTATGATCCGCATTTCCCGCTCATCCAGCCAGGCTTTCGACCAGACTACCGTCTTATCAATGGCTTCATCTACATGAAACTGCGGCTGCCAGTCAAACATCCTCCTTGCATGGGAACAGTCCAATTTCAGGAAACCCGCTTCATGAGGTCCTCCATCGCTTTTGTTCACCCAGGATGCTCCTCGCCCCCAGGCACCACAAAACAGATCCACCAGCTGGCCCGTGGTCACACAGTCACAATCCTCCGGTCCCACATTGTAATTTCCGGCCAGCTCCGGTTTCTCCCACTGCCCCTTTGCCACCATCAGGTAAAAGAACAGCGGCTCCAGCACATGCTGGAATGGGCGGGTAGAATGGGGATTTCGCACAAGAATCGGCTCTCCCTTTGAAACAGCACGCACACAGTCTGGCACAATCCGGTCATTGGCGAAATCTCCGCCGCCAATGACATTTCCGGCTCTGCAGGTGGAAATCTTACAACGGCCGCCGCCAAAAAAGGATTGCTGGTAGCTGTGAGTTACCAGCTCAGAGCAGGATTTGCTGTTGGAATAGGGATCATAGCCGTCCAATCGGTCCGTCTCCCGGTATCCATACTCCCACTCCCGGTTTTCGTACACCTTATCCGTAGTCACATTGACAAAGGAACTTACCGCACCGCACTGGCGCACGCACTCCAGCACATGTACTGTACCCATCACATTGGTCTCATAGGTGTACACCGGATCCCGATAAGAGTCCCTTACGATGGGTTGGGCCGCCAGATGAAATACGATTTCCGGCCGCACCCTCTCAAACACAGATTTTAAATGCCCCAGATCCCGCACATCTCCACGGATATCCTCCATGGTTTCCCCCAGGCGGAGAATCTCAAACAGACTGGGCGATGTGGGTGGATCCAGCGCATAGCCGCTTACACTGGCACCGGCCAGCGTCAGAATCCGCGCCAACCAGGCTCCTTTAAACCCCGTATGTCCTGTGATCAGTACCCGTTTCCCCCTGTAAAAATCCAGCAGTTCCATCTTTTCCTCCATCTTCCCCGGCCCTTACTCCAGGGCATACTTGCCTTTTTATGTACTCCGGCTACGCCAAAATACACACTTTTTACTTATCCCAGGTTTTCCAGGGCGCTTTTCCTTCATTCCACATCTGTTCCAGCTGCATCCGGTCCCGCTGGGTATCCATACACTTCCAGAATCCGTCGTGGCGGTATACCATCAGCTGGCCATCCTTTGCCAGCTGTTCCAGAGGTTTCTTCTCGAACACCGTGGAATCTCCCTCAATATAGTCAAACACGCCCGGCTCCATAACCATAAAACCGCCGTTGACAATTTTCCCGTCATCATCATTCTTCTCCCGAAATTCCCGGATATGGCCGTCCACATCCACATCCATAACGCCAAACCGCTGTCCCACATTGACGCCGGTAATTGTAGCAATTTTTCCATGCTTTTTATGAAATTCCAAAAGTTTATCAAAATTCACATCAGACACACCATCGCCATAGGTCAGCATAAAGGTTTCGTCTCCCACATACTCCCGGATCCGACGGATACGCCCCCCAGTCATCGTGTGCAGACCTGTATCCACCAGCGTTACCCGCCACGGCTCCGAATAATTGTTGTGAACCTCCATCTGATTTCTGGCCAGATCAAAGGTCACATCCGAAGTGTGCAGGAAATAGTCGGCAAAATACTCCTTGACCACATACTGCTTATATCCCAGACAGATAATAAAATCATGGTGTCCATACTGGGAATACTGCTTCATAATATGCCAGAGAATGGGCTGCTCGCCGATCTCCACCATAGGTTTCGGTTTTAAATGGCTCTCCTCGCTGATTCGTGTGCCGAACCCGCCTGCCAGTATTACTGTCTTCATTCCAATCAACCTCCCTGCTATTTTCGGAATATATTCAACTGATTTTCCTCCAGAATCCGCATGGCGCTCCGAACGGCGTCCGCGCTGTTATGAAGGTACGTTTCCAATTCTTCATCACTGGCCGTCCGATAATGAAGGCCCAGTTCTCTGGAAATCTGCAGGTAATCCTTTCGAAAGGGTGCTGTTTTAATCTCTGCCCAGGTGGTCCAGACATTTCCCCAGAGAACCAGCGCCGTACACAAACCAATCACTGCCATTCTCCCTGTTTTGGCCTTTTCCCCGATGCCGCAGCATTTTCCCATCAGGGCAAAGGTCAGAAGAATACCGATGATTCCCATCTGATACTGAATCTCATACCGGGAGGACATCCCGTACTCCTCATTCAGGAAAATCCAGCGGGCCGCCACAATCAAAAGATGATTGAGGCCGCCGCTTAAAATCATCAGAAGAGGAAACGCCGTTTTCTCATAGAGGCGATACCGTACATTCAGATAAAGGGCATACAGATACATGACTGCCACCGCCGTTCCCAGCACGTAAGGGAACAGAGCCGCCGCCGTACCGCCGTCTGCCTCCAGGGCCTGAAGCTGCCCCACTCCTGCCACAGCCGAAGCCAGGGCCTTTAATATAAAACGAAGGAAAAAAGCCGGATCCTTCAGAAATTCTGCCACGATACTTCCCCCCACTGCTCCCCGGTGGACATATACCGCAAAAGAGTTACTCCACAGGTAAAGGCCCAGGGAAAGAAGCACTGTCCCCAGCGCCGTCAGCCAGGTCCGGCTGATGCGCCGGTTTTTCCTGTATTCCGCCACCAAAAGCGTGGTATAGGTAAGAATCAGGATGACGGAGTATCCTCCACAGTAGGGCCCAGCCACCAGAAGTGTCAGCACCAGCGGGGTCACATAAAGGAGAATCCTTAAACGGCGGCCTTCACCTCCGTTTCGGATCGCCTCATCCAGCACCACATAGTGAAATATAAAACCGGATATGGACAGAAAGCAGACCCAGCCAGTTCCATTGGCCAGCATCTCCCATTTGTTCAGGCTGAAATAAACAAACTGAATCAAAACAAACCAGATATATCCCAGCCGACGCTCCCGTTTTCCGTAAGCCGCCAGGGCAGCCGCTCCTGCTGCCAGGCTGATTACTCCAAGCGACAGGTCAAAAAATGTATTATATCCCAGCCATTTCACGTTGATCAGACGCCCCAGATACGTGACGGGCACGCGGGTCAGAATATCCGGCACGAAAAATTTCGCCGGATTATCCACATCCGGAAGATAGGAATTGATCAGACGGATATAGTCTGAATAAGCCACGTTGTCCGATGCCGCCGTGATATACCAGAAACAAAACAAAAGCCCCAGCACTACCGGAGCCGCATACGCCGCTCTGCGTTTCATTCCATTCTCCTTTTTCTGATGCTGAGCTGGTTCAAGTACAATTCAAACAGCTGCCGGTGCTTTTTCGTGATTACCTCCAGAATTACGCCGCTGATCCAGAGAAGAAAAGCAATGACATAAAGACCGGAACAGGCAATCAGAGTGGGGAATTTCGGCACCATTCCTGTGAGCAGATAATCCGCCAGCACTGGAGCAAAAAAGCCAGTGGCCACCAGAAAACAGAAAAGGCCAATCCAGCCGAAAAAGGCAAAGGGTTTATAGTCGCGGAACAGCCGCGCAATGGTTCTAAGCACCTTAAAGCCATCTCGATAGGTGTTCAGCTTCGAAACACTTCCTTCCGGCCGGTCCCGGTATCCCACCGGCACCTCCACCAGCTTGAAATTCTTATCAAGCGCATGGATACTCATCTCTGTCTCGATTTCAAAACCCTGGGACAAAATGGGAAAGCTCTTGACAAACTCATAGTTGAAAGCTCTTGCCCCTGTCATGATATCCTTGATATGGCTCTTAAAAATCAAATTGATCAGACCTCTTACCAAACGGTTTCCCGTATTGTGAAAGGGCCTCTTATTTTCCGTAAAATACGTGGAGGACAGCCGGTCACCAATGACCATATCTGCTTTGCCCTGCAGAATCAAATCCGCCATTCCTCTGGCATCCTCCGCCGGATAGGTATCATCTCCGTCTGTCATTACGTAGCACTCCGCATCAATATCCCGGAACATGCTGCGAATCACATTTCCCTTTCCCTGCTGATACTCATAGCGCACCACTGCGCCCGCAGCCCGGGCGATCTCGTCCGTGTGGTCCGACGAATTATTATCATACACATAAATCGTCGCCTCCGGCAGCGCTTTCTTATAATCCTCTACTACCTTTGCAATCGTCTGACTCTCGTTGTAACAGGGAATCAGCACCGCAATCTTATCCATACCGCGTCCTCCTCTATTTCCATTCCGGATTGATCACGACTGCCCGTTTTCCATCCGTCCTGCTTTGAAATGTCACTGTAATTGTACCCTTAAGACCCGTCAGGTCAAGAGGTATTTCCTTTTTTTCGTATTCTTTTTCCCCCACCATCGCCACAGCAGTACTCTTCTTTCCAAAAGCATCCGAAGCTGTTACCTCCATCTCAAAGGGGTACGGAAAAAGCCAGAAATCACTGTCTCCCACAATCGCTGACAAAACTGCCTGCTCCGTTCCCTCCATTTTTTCAAAGGAAAGTCCAGGAGAGTTCTCCCCGTATCTGCCGTAATACCAGGTATTTTTCCGGCCATGGGCCATCTCAAGTCCTGCCATGGTATAGGATTGGGATCCTCTCAAAATGGTATCCAGATAAAACAGGTCATGGACATACCAGCCAGCCTCATTCATCCACTGCAGATACTGCTCCAGCGTATCACTGCCCTGGGGGAACATATCGTACACGCCCTCTCCCCGCTCCATGGCCGCCTCGATCTCTTCCAGATATTCCTCCTGGAAACTCCCCAATTCTCCCACCACAGAATACCGGTTCCATACCGGGATCTCCTCCCCTGCCAGACGGGCATAGCTGCCACAGTCAATCCAGGTAAGAAAAATCCGGTCTATTTTCTGCAGTACCTCCTCTGGAAATAGCTCCTGATCCCGGAAAACAAACGGAAGATTCTGTCGATATGTCTCACGGTTTCCATCCCGCAGCGCCCATTCCCTGGCATTCCAGACATCCCGGTATCCGGTTTCGGCCCGCAAAACAAACGGAACGGCAAACAGACCAAACACCAGCACAGCAGCTGGCCGGAAACCACGGGAGGCCCTTATAAGCTGTACACACCAGAGCATCATCGCGCCGCATACCAGTCCCCCCAGCAGCAGACCGCCCATAAAATACCGGATATGACCTGTGGTAGCCGCCCAGGCCAGAAACGATGCGCCGTACAGAGCAATCAGCCATAATTCTGCACCATATGGATTACAGTCGGTCCTTTTTCTTTCTCTTTGGGTTTTCATGAACCACATCACTCCGGCAATCAGAAAGGCCGCAGCCGCCAGATAAAATACTGCCAAATCCAGATTGAACAGGCTGGGGATCTCCGTCAGACGGTAATCCGGATACCGAATCATGTAATAAGGCCACAGCAAAATTTCCATTCCATTCTGAGGCCCCCACCGCATATCCTTAAAATCTGAATCTGCAAAATACGGCGAATGGAACACCGTATTGTAGTAGGGATATACGGGATTTCCCATGGTCAATCCATTATATACCAGATAAATGGAAACCGGAAGGATCCCAACTGCCAGGCAGACGGTAAAGAGGCCCGGTGTAATGAATTTACGAATTTTCCAAATATAAAGCAGCACCATCGGCGCCAGATACACAATATTGGTCATTTTCAGGCAGAAAAAGATACCGCCCATGAGACAAAAAACCACTGCCTCCCGTTTGACGTATTCCGCCTTCGCCTCCCGAATCAGAAGAAAAACCATCTCCAGAAAAAACGGCAGTGCCAGCAGTTCCACCATGTAGCTCCCGCTCTCCTGCAGAAGCTCAAATCGGCTGGCAATCAGAAACGCCAGCACAGACGGCCAGTCACAAAGGCGCAGGCGGGAAACAGACTCCTGCTCTTCCCCCCGTATTTTTCTCTGAAACCAGGTCAGAAGAACCGTCAGCTGATGGTAAATTACCAGCATGGCAGCGGCATTTAAAAGCGTTCCCATGCGAAGTCCCAGCACAGCCCGGAAGGGATAAAACATCCGGTCGCCAAGACGAAATCCGTACATCTGAAACCGCCCCGGGATGACATGGTAATGAAGGTTGTCAACAAAACCCGGAATCTGTGACAGAAGATGGTAATTCTGCGTATCATAGCTCATATCCGGACGGATTGACTTGATTCCAAAAAACAGCAGAATCCAGACACAGCCTCCAAGAAATGCCAAACTGATTCCGCTTTTTTCAAACCGCGGGATACCGACTCCCTGCACCATCAGCCAGGCCGTCAGGGCCAGTGCCGCCAGCCGCGATAATATGGTCTCCTGAGGAAGACCGGCCAGCCAGCAGGCCAAATCCAGCGCTTCACACCACCAGATTCCCACGGTATAGCAAAACAGTCCATAGAAGACCGGACTGCTGCCTCTCCATACAGCCACCTTCGACGCCCCGCTCTGCGGCTCCCCGTCCTTCCTTTCTCTCTTCCAACTCCACATGACATCCTCCATTGATCGGGTTCTCACACCCCCTCTTTAAAAGAAATGCTCTTCCAGCATCAGGCACAGAGCGTGATAGATCGGAAGATGAAGTTCCTGAATCTGGTACGTCTCCTGCACCGGAACCACAATGGCCGCATCGCAGTACTCCCGGATTTTTCCTCCGTCACGGCCCAGCAGGCCAATTACCCGAAGGCCCATCGCCCGGGCAGTTACGGCTCCATATAAAACATTGGCAGAATTTCCCGACGTGGAAATTCCAAAGAACACATCCTCCTGCTTTCCATAACCCAACACCTGCTGGGCAAATGTCATACTTCCGTCCACATCATTCAGAAAAGCGGTCGTAAGTCCCGGGTGTCCCGTCAGAGCAATCGCCGGAAGGCCTCTCTGAAGGCGCGCTGAAAGGATTTTTCCCATTTCCGGATCTGTCTGCGTAAGCCTTTTGGCAAACTCTGATCCAATCTCCCGTTTCTTCACGAAACCCTTCATCAGCTCTCCCACAATATGCTCACAGTCCGCACAGCTTCCGCCGTTTCCGGCTGCCAAAAGCTTTCCCCCTGCCTCATAGGAAGTCCGAAGAATTTCATAGGCCTCCCGGATATCTGTCTCAACCCCTGCTAAAATGGGATACCGTTTTATTAACTGCTCCAGATATTTGTACTCACTCATCATGCTCTCCTTTTTTGAAATGCATTTTTTTATCATGGCTTCCCTGTGTACGGAAAAATTTGATAGTTTTCATCAAATTCTTTTAGATTTTCACGGGCCTCCTGCTCCGGCACAGTCTCCTTTGCCACTCTGGCCAAAGCATTTCCATTCTCAAAAAACAGATCTGTGAGAACTCCGCGGCCAATCAGATCCCGCAAAAGGCCATAACTCCATTCCCAGCTGCCCGGCCCGATATAACCGGCCTCCGCATACACATAATCAGTCTTTGCATACTCCATATAGGCCTCAAAGGCCTCCGGCGAATTTACCAGCTCCACATTTCCCCAGGGCGCCGTAATATCTTTATAAGACTCCACAATACAGGGAAACTGCAAACAAAAAGGATGATTACCAAAGGCAATCACGCGATTCTCCCGATCCTCGGAAATCTGCTGCCAGATTAGACCATTTCCGCTGTTAAAAAAGCGTTCCTGCTCCATGGCTCTGTGATTTACCCGCCCCTTTCCGGTCAAACGGATCTCGGAAAATCCGGCCGCCCAGGCCCAGTTGGTCTGAGCCGTAACAAGACCATTGAACAGAAGAATCGGTATCAGCCCCCCGGTAAACCAACGGGCGCAGGCCATGGTCCGATTTTTCCAGAATGCCCGGCAGGCTGCCAGCATAACCATGGAATACAAAAGCATAAAATAATTTCCGTCCACCTGGTACAGCATTACCAGGCTTACGAGATTTACCGCCAGAAATGGCCAGAAAATAACCCGTGCTGCCAGAACCGCCGTCTCAGCTCCCGGCTGCGCCATTCCCGTGCCGTCCCTTTCTGCCCTCCCTTTTTCTGCCAGACCTGCCTGCAGCCTGATGGCACTCCGCCTGCAAACATAGCAGACTGCCAGAAAAACCAGCAGAAAGAAGAGAAGTGAGCTTCCCCAGGCCAGAATCACATGACTCATGTCTTCTCCGGAAGGGGCCAGCAGCATCTGGTAAAGCCGGCGGACCAGCACGGCCGCCAACGACTCCTCCTGGTAGTTCTGAGGCAGTGCCGAAGTGGCAAAAGGATATTTCATCTCAAACCCCAGCAAAGCAAATATGGAGGTAAATACCGACGTGACCGGCATTCCCGTAATCAGCATAGTTCTTGCCCAAATTCCGGCCAGGGCACAGACAGGAAACATCAGGGCAAAAATACCGAGCCATATCTTCTCTTTCTCCACTGCCAACATCCCAGGAAGTGCCGCTTTCCCCCGCCAGGCCATCCACAACAAAAAAAGCAGCAGCATTCCAAATACAGCCGTTGAAAATACCAGCGAAGTTGGTTTCATCGTCAGAGACAGGCCATAGGCCCCGGCCGCGCCGGCCAGGCAGCGGACCGCATCCTTTTTTTCCGACACAAACGTGAAAAAACAGCCCATCATAATCAGCTGAAGCAGCCATGTGATGATATCCGTCTTCGCGGAGATGGCCATGTTCATAATTCCCGGCACAGATACTGTCAGAACAGCCGCCAGAATGCGACCGCCTCCCAGTAAGCCAGCGTTCCAGACCATAGCTGCCGTACCAAGAGCCGCCAGCCACAGATTAAAAAACAGCAGATAGCTGTGACTGGCCAGGTCACAGAGCGGCAGCGTCAGCACCTCCCAGCCCTTGGAATACACATAAACCATTCCCACAAGACCAGGATTTTCGTAAAGGCCGCTGCCGCCGGCTACAATATATTCAGAACGGACTCCGTACCAGAGTGTATCAAAATCCAGCGCAATATTCATGCGCCCCGCCTGAAGTAAGAACATTAGAAGAACCCACACAGAGGCCGCTAAAAGTCCCCGGCCTCCCTGTCCCATGGCACAGGCCGCACGCTCTGCCAGCCTTTTCCCACCGGCCAGAATACAGCGGCGGCGGGACAGGGCCAGAATAAAACCAGTCCCGTAAATCCCAATTCGCATAAAGGCAATCTTTCCCGCCCCGACTGCTGACAGCAGACAGTAAAAAAGAATCGCCGCACTGCTGCCCAGAATAAAATCCCAGAAAAACCGCAGAAAACCGCCGTCTTCCTGTACGCCTTCCTTTCTGCTCCTGAATTTCCGGCTGCCGAAAATCCGCTCCTGTAGAAAATCTCCCAGCAAAAGAAGACAACCCAGATAGATGGCAGAGACAACCATAGGCAAAAACACCTGATGAAGCCAGCAAAATATTCCTGCCAGCAGGGCCATCGCCATCAGCTTTCCACGGCCACTGCGGATCCCGAAGGAGGCGCCTGCCAGCAGAAAACCAAGAAGTCCCAGCTCCGCCAGCATCTTCCCGGATTCCGGAAGGCGGATATAATCGGCCAGAAAACCGTCTCCGGTAAAAAGGACAATCGCCGGAAGGAATACTGAAATCAGAACCGCTCCAACCAGACAGACTGCTGCTGCCCCGCTCTTCCTTTCACCGCCTCTGTTCTCCTTCACCGTCTCCACCTTCCTTTCTATTTTTATAGTTACGTTTACTTTATGGTTCCGTCCAGAATTCCCTGAACTGCCTTCAGAAGATTTTCGGCATAATAATTGTAGTCTCTGCTTCCGGACACGCCCTCTGCGGTCTCCTGCCTGCGGATTTCACTGCCATACCCGGTTCCCACCAGAATGGATGCAACGCCAAATCTCTGTCCCGCCTGAGTATCCAGAAGCTTGTCACCGATCATAAATGAATGTTCCTTATCAATCCCCTCCGGAATATCCCGTTCTGCTGCCTCCAGCATCCCGGTGTCCGGTTTCCGGCAATGACAGACTCTCCTGTACGGGCCGACCCCATGTTCCGGATGGTGCGGACAGTAATAAAAAGCGTCCACATGAGCCCCGGACTGCCCCAGAACCTCATTCATATACCCGTGAAGCGCCTCCACGTCTGCTTCCGTATAATATCCACGTCCGACTCCTGCCTGGTTGGTTACCACAATCACACGATACCCCGCCCTGTTCAGCAGTGCCACTGCCTCTGCTGTTCCATCGATCAGTCTTAAATCCTCCGGCCGGTGCAGATAATGCACCTCCTCATTCATGGTTCCGTCCCGATCCAAAAATACAACTCTGGCTTTTTTCTTCTCACACATGGAATCGGTACTCCCTTTCCGGCATCTGAACCGCCACCTCCCGGTAATCCCAGCGGTCCTCGTCACAAATCCAGCTCTCCGCTCTGCGCAGTTCAAAATTCCAGTCCATCAGCTGCCCGCCAGCCGCAGTCAGCCGTCTCGCCACCTCATGCTTTACATTGTAGGGACAGTACAGCAAAAGGAATCCGCCTCCACCGGCTCCCAGAAGCTTTCCTCCCAGCGCACCGGCCTTCTTTGCCTCTTCATACAGAAAATCAATCTGCGGATTCGTAATCTTGCTGCTCATCCTCTTTTTGCTCTCCCAACCGTAATCCAGAAGGCGGCCAAAATTGTGCAGATTTCCCTTTAACAGTTCGTCCTTCATGGCATAGGCCAGGGCCTTTACCTCACACATGGCCTGAAAAGCATCCTGCTTTTTATAATTTGCCACCTGATCCTTGATAATATTGGCAGACACATGAATATTTCCGGTATAACACATCAACAGGTTGTACTGCAGTTCATTGAGAATATCCCGCCGGATCCGCAGCGGATTTACCACCACGTTATTGCGCCCGTGAAATTCGATAAAATTGAATCCGCCGAAGGTGGCAGCATATTGATCCTGATATCCCCCGGCAATTCCCAAATCCACACGCTCCACCCCATAGGCCAGATCCGCCATGGCATAATTGTCAAACTCCACTCCCTTCCAGCGGGCCATAGCCGTCAGAAGCGCCACCATAACCGTAGAAGAGGTTCCAAGCCCCGATCCGGGCGGCGCATCACACTGCAGGTATACCTCGCAGCCCTGTTTGATATCCATGGCCTTTAAAGCCGCCGTTACCAAATCCAGCCGTCCGTCATACACATAGTTTTCTCTGGCATTATATTGAACCGTCATATCAAAATCCAGGGAATGAACCGTAATCTGGTCATCCTCTCTCGGAATGATAGAACAGTATGCATACTTGTTGATCGTACTTCCCAGAATTGCCCCGCCCTGCTCCACGCAGAAGGGTTCCACATCCGTTCCGCCGCCGCCAAAGCTCATCCTAAGCGGCGCTCTTCCCCTGATTACCATCTGATGACTCCTTTCTTTACATCCTCCTGGAACCGGAAGTAGTCCTCCGGCACTCCGATATCAATAAAATACCCATCGTTTACGATTCCACCCAGCCTTCTCCCCTCCTGCATCCAGCAGGGAATCCGGTCGTTTTCCAGGGAAACCTTTCCCTCCGGGATCGTTTCCAGAAGCGTCCGGTCCATGAGATATACGCCGCCATTGATGGTTCCCGGATGAGCCGTTCCCGTTTTTTCATTAAACTTTTTTAGATATCCCTGCTCCAGAACTGCCTCGCCATACCGCGAAATATCCGGAACCCGGCGCAGCACCAGCGCCATCGCAAGTCCCAGCTCTTCTTTTTTCCGAACCAGCTGCCTGTAATCCATCTGATAAAACGTATCGCCATTTAGTACGAAAAACTGGTCTTCCGTAATCAGACGTCCCGCGTTGCGGATCGCTCCGGCCGTTCCCAGAAGCTCTTCCTCATACGCATAGGAAATATGAAGTCCCTGACCCTTTCCATCTCCAAAATATTCTTCCACCATGCCGCCCTTATAGCCCACAGCGAGCACGATATCACAGATTCCGCTTTTCGCCAGACCGGCCAGCACATATTCCAGAAACGGCCGTCCCTCAACCAACGCCATGGGTTTGGGACGGTCATTTACCACACTGCGAAGCCGCGTTCCCAGTCCCCCAGCTAAAATAATCGCCTGCATTCATCCTCCTCCTGCCGCGTTCCGGCACTTCCATCGCTTTTATTGTCATCATTGCGGGCCTTCCTGTCTATTTCCGATAAAATTTCCGGGGCAGTTCCCGCTCCAGCACTCCCACATAAGCCGCCAGAAGCAGCCATGTCTGCTCCAGTCCTTTCCGATGGGTCCGCTCCTGACCATGGGAGGCCCGCACCCCGGGACCAATCAGCGCGCCGCGGATATCGTTTCCTCCCCGCAGAGCCGCTGAAACATCTGAGCTGTAATGTGGAAACACATCCACTGCATAATCAATTCCATACTCCCTGGCCAGAGAAATCAGACGGTTTGTCATATCAAAATCATAGGGACCGGAAGAGTCTCTGGCACAGATGGATACCCGGCGCTCCTCTCCCTTCAGATCTGCCCCCACTGCTCCCATATCCACTGCCAGCAGCTCCTCCACTTCCGGAGGCAGGAAACTGCATCCAAAACCCACTTCCTCGTAATTACTGATGGCAATTATAAGCGTCTTTTCCGGCTGTTTTCCTGTATCCTTCAGGTAACGCAGAAGTCCCAGGAGAATCGCCACAGACGCCTTATCATCCAAATGTCTCGACTTGATAAAGCCGCTTTCTGTATAAGAGAATTTCGGATCAAAGCTGATAAAATCACCGGGAGCGATCCCCAGCGCCTCCACCTCTTCCCGGGATGCAGCTTCCTCATCAATCCGTACCTCCATATTAGACTCCCGACGCTCCAGTGTTCTGGCATCGTCATAAGTATGGACAGAGGGAGACGTGGTCTCGATGGTCCCTGTGAATTCCCGGCCTTCCCGGGTCAAAATCCGACAGTAGCTGCCCTCAACGGACTCCATCATAAAGCCGCCCACCGAAACAAAAGAAAGTGTCCCATCCGGGCGAATAGACCGAACCATGGCCCCCAGCGTATCCACATGGGCAGATAACCCAAGAACTCCCGCCCCTGTTCCCGGAACCGTAATGAGCAATCCGCCCCGGCGGTTTTTTGTATGAGAAAATCCAAGGCTGTCGACCTCGGCTTCTATTCGTTCCATAATTCGTTTTGTATATCCGGAGGGGCTTGGGATATTCACAAGCTCTTCCAGGATCTCAATTATATACGGTACCTGGCTCATTCTTCCATTTCCTCCTGTATGGGCATACAAAACCCAGTTTAACTTTAATATTTTAACACAGTTTACCCCATATTTCCACCGTAAATCAGAAAGCCCAGAAGACATTCCTCAAAAATTACGGTATAATACGGATTGTATCAAGCGGGAGTTTGACACTTCTTTTTAACATCCCATCACAGAAATCCTTTATTTAAGCC
>CALAAS010000043.1 GCA_937885015.1 uncultured Clostridium sp. | reverse complement strand
GAAGAGGCTTCGATCTCTTCCCTTTATTTTTGCCAATGATAATTATACTCTAAGTTCAACTGCCGCGTTCCATTTCACTATAACTGCCATATCCGGCTTCCCGCTTTACACTTCCTGCATTTCCCGGTGCTCCATAGATTTAAACAGCCACAAACAGATGGCAATGCCGATTCCAATGGACAGGTAATCCGCCGCCGGCTGGGCATAAATCACACCGTCCAGACCGAACAGATGGTTCAGGATAAAAATCAGCGGCACGAAAATCAGACCCTGACGGCAAATCGTCAATACCAGAGACGGAAATGCCTTTCCCATTCCCTGAATCGTATTGATACAGAGGAAAAGAATTCCGATAAACGGCCCGGAAAGCTGCAGGGCAATCACCATTTCAATACCATAAGAAATAACAGCCGGGTCATTGATAAAAATCTGAATCAGCGTTCTTCTGGCCACCATCATAAGCAGGGTCAGAACGGTTCCCATAATTACCGAACAGATTCCTGTAAAGCGAAATACCTGCATCAGTCTCTTTTTATTCCGAGCTCCGTAATTATAGCCAATCAGAGGCTGAATTCCCGCACAGAGGCCAATCTGCAGCAGCACAACCAGCATGTTGGATTTCATGGCAACTCCCATGGCTGCCACTGGCGTATCTCCATATCCAGCCAGTGCCAGATTTAGGATAATATTGGCGCAGCTCATCAGAATATTATTTAAAGATGCCGGAATTCCAATGGAAGCCACTCCGAAAGCAATGTGGTTTCCCATCCGGAAATCCCTGGGATGAATGGACAGACTGGATTTCTTCCTTAAAAAATGCATCAGATAAAACAGGCTGGCCGCCATATTTCCAATGACCGTCGCCAGGGCAGCTCCCGACACACCCCAGCCAAACGTCAGAATCATAATGGGATCCAGAACAATATTTACCACTGTTCCGATCAAATTTCCAATCATGGATTCTCTGGCTGCACCCTCTCCCCGCAGAATATTGCCGAATGCCGTTGCAAAAATAATAAACGGCCCGCCCAGAGCAATAATCGTCAGGTACTGATCGGCATACTCCATGGTATTCGCACTGGCTCCGATCAGTTTCAGGATCCCCCCCATAAATACCAGTGAAATACCAGCCACAATTACCCCAAGTCCAAGGGAAGCGTAACAGCAAAAGGAGGAAAAGTTTTTGGCTCGCTCCATATGCTTTTCTCCCAGAGCCCTGGAAATCGCCGAACTTCCGCCGATCCCGAACAGGTTTCCCAGCGCCATAAACATCATAAACACCGGTGTAGCCAGAGAAACGGCTGCCACCTGCAGGGGATCTCCGGTCTGTCCGATAAAAAAGGTGTCAGCCATGTTATAAATGACCACCACCAGCATGGAAATCATTGTCGGCACCGCCATCGTTGCCACTGCCCTCGAAACAGGCGCCTCCTCAAATAATTCACGATTCGTATTCATACATGATCCTCTCCTTATTCTATTTCTATTCTGTCAGATTGCTGAATCCCCAAAAACGGATTATTTCATCCTTCCGGATTTCCGGTATCCGGATTTTTCCGTCCGGCACACTCCAGATTCTCTTCCAGACGATGCAGCAGGCAGAGAAAAATTTCCTGCTCCTCCCGCGATATTCCTGCCTGAAGTTCTTCCTCAAAGCGATCGAGACGACGGCACATCCGCTCCCTGGCTGCCCGCCCCTTTTCCGTTACCACAATGCGTTTCATCCTGGCATCATTTGGCACCGGCTCCCGGAAAATATAACCGTTTTCCTCCATCAGCGCCAGAGCGCGGCTGGCCGTAGAGCGGCGAATCTGAAAGGCCCGCTCCATATCCCGCTGGAAGATGGCCTGATCCTCATGATCCAGAAGATACCGCAGCACCCAGTCCTGATGTGCCGTCAGCTCCTCGCCCTCACTGGCACACATCTGGTTAATCCTCCGATATATTAAATTGGACACCATCCGTATCCGGGCCCCCACATGCACCTTGTCCATATCACTTCTCCCTCTATTTTGTAAGCACCCTAACATTTTAATCACGAAATTTTTATTTGTCAATCAAAAAAAGCGTACGAAAAAGAATTTCAGACATTCTCACAATCTGAAATTCCTTTTCGCATCGCTTTCTATAAATATTACTCACATATTCCGCAGAGGACTTGACAGCACCTCCAAAACCGCCCGTGCACTCCTCTCCGGCACCTCAATCGTAAACTCCGGCTCCCGAATATCCTCCAGGTAATGCGCGTCCGAATCCACCAGAATCCGACAATCCTCCAGATAGGGGTTCTTCCGCCTGAGACGGTGCAGATTTCCCATATCATGAAGCTCCGCCGCTGCAAACTGGCTGTCCTCCGGCACAAAACCCAGATTGGAAATCAGGCTGTTGGAATTCTTGTCAATATGGGCTGGCAGCATTACCCCGCCAAAAGAACGGACCAGCTCCCAAAGTCCCTCAAAAGAAATGGATGTGGCCGAAATCAACAGGCGCTCCTCGATTCCGGCCACCTGATCATTAAGTCCGTAAATTTCCTGTCGTCCAAAAATATCTTCCCTGTTTTTTACATCCAGAATCCGCGGGTATACATAGGCGTCAAAAGCCAGCGCCTGGGAGAGTTCCGCAAACAGACAGACCGCATGCACCTCCTCTGAAGTAGTCAGTTCCATGCCGCACAGCGCCAAAATCCCATATTCCTTTGCCGCCGCCAATACAGCCGGACAGTTACGGCAGGTATTGTGATCCGTAACCGCAATCACATCCAGCCCCTTTACCGCCGCCATCCCCACAATATTGTACGGCGTCATATCGTCATTTCCACAGGGCGACAGGCAGGAATGAATATGTAAATCATAATACAGAGCCGCCATCAGCTCTCCTTTCCGTGAAGAAACTGATACACCGTCAAAGCAGCCTCAAAGACCGGCTGTTCCGTCTGCAGCACTGCAATCCCCTGCTCCCGCGCCTTTTCGAGAGTTGCTTCATCCAGGTGAATCCCCTCCGCCAGAATGACACAGGCCGCATCTGCCAGCGCTGCCACTGCCAGCGTGTTGATATTTCCCATCACTGTAACCCAGGCACAACCCTCCGGGGCCTTTCCCATGGCAACGCTCAGAAGATCACAGCAAAACGGAACCGTAATCTCCCGTTCCGGCGTCCCTTTGCCCTGTATTACCTCAAATAGGCCGCTCTCCATCAGCTGCCCTACCGTCATAATCCGCCCCTCCTTTATTCCTTCCAACTTAACTGTCCGACTCATCCAGCCTGGCTATCTCCCTGGCAATCTTGTCTACACAGGACTCCAACATGGCCATGGTATTTTTTCCGCAGTTTTCCCGGTTTTTCAGACATTCCGACACAATCGCCACCTCGCCGGAAAGCTTGTGGAGATTCTCCCGGAAATGGTAAATGCAGTCAGATTCCTCCGCCTCGCCCCGGACAATGTCCTCCGCCAGGGCCTTGCAGGTGGGCGCACCGCAGGAACCGCAGTCCAGTCCCGGCAGTCTCCGGCAAAGGCGTTCCACCTGATTGAACCGGGAAAAACTCTCTGAAAGCGTGGGACCCAGATTAAATACCGGTTCGAATTTTACCGGTGCCGTCCAGTCCACCATGTTTCTCGTCTCCTCATCCATATGAGTCTTGGCAACCGGCATATATTTATTCAGCCATTTCAGCTTAACTTCCGCCACATATGGGTTTTCCACGGTCAGAACCCCGCCCACACAGCCACCGTTACAGGCATTCAGCTCCACAAACTTCAGATTGGAAAACTTCTGGTCCTCCATATCCTCCAGCACCCGGATCACATTTTCAATGCCGTCCGCCGCCAGATAGCTCTCTGTAAACAAGCCGCTGGCCTCGCCGCTGCGCCGCCCCCAGCCAACCCCGATCTTTCCAGCCTCCGCCAAATCCGGAACCTCCGTCTCCGTCTTCATATAAGAAAGAAGACGGGGATAAATATCCTTGATGGCCAGAACCCGGTCCACCTCGCTTTTTTCCGTCCCCAGAGGCGATTTCACATAGGTAACCTTGGAAGGACAGGGTGAAATAAAGAAAATCCCGATCTTTTCCCGGGGAAGTCCCGTCTTCTCCAAAGCCCTCTGGACCGCCACCTGAGCCGCCACCTCGATAGGTGGTTTCAGCGGAAGCAGGTTAGAAATCAGATTAGGGAATTTGACACGGATCAGCCGCACCACCGAAGGACAGGCTGTGCTGATAAACGGTACTCCCTTATAATTTCTCACAATATATTCCCGCGTTGCCTCCGAAACCAGCTCCGCCGCAGCCCCCACCTCATACACATCATCGAAACCCATCCGAATCAGGCCATTCAGAATAATATTAATATCGTCTATATTATTAAACTGGCTGTACAGAGACGGAGCAGGCAGCGCCACCGTATATTCATACTCCTTCAACATCTCCAATCCGTCGTAGAGCGCCAGCTTCGCGTGATGCGGACAGACGCGGATACACTCCCCGCAGTCAATGCAGAACTTGCTGTTGATCTGCGCTTTCCGATTCCTGACCCGGATCGCCTGCGTCGGACAGCGCTTAATACAGTTGATGCAGCCCATACACAGATCCTGATCCAGGCGGACCGAGTGATAAAATTTATCCATCCTCTCATCCTCCCTGACAGGCTGAAACTCACGTCACATAGACAACCATCGTGATCGTCGTCCCAACCCCCAATTCCGTCTCAATCTTCATCTCATCGGTGTATTTCTTCATATTAGAAAGGCCCATGCCGGCTCCAAAGCCAAGACTCCTGATTTCATCCGGCGCAGTGGAGTAACCCTCCTTCATCGCCAGCTCAATATCCGGAATCCCCGGCCCCACATCGGCCAGTACCATCTGAATGGTCTCCGGAGAAACCTCCACTGTAATCCGGCCGCCCTTTGCATGAATCACCATATTGATTTCCCCTTCATACAGGGCAATGGCCACCTTTCGGATTACCAGCGGGGTAATCCCCAGCTGCTTCAGTTTATTCTTCACATCACTGCTCGCCTCGCCTGCCCGCGAAAAATCGTCCGGCGACACGTCATACTGCAGTCGAATTACTTCTGACATCAGATCGCACCTCCCCGGAGGCCAGCCGCGTAGAGCATGCCGCAGGCAGAAAACATCCGGTGTCCCGTCTCCATAATCACAAGTCCGGTATTTTTCGCCATCTCCAGAGTCTTCTCATCCGGCCTTTTTCCCCTCACAAAAATAATACAAATAATATCCAGCATTTCTGCCGTGCGGATAACCTGCGGATTGCACAGTCCCGTCAGAAGAATGGAATGATCCTTGGAAAAAGCCAAGACATCACTCATCATATCCGATCCGCAGACTGTTCCCACCTCCTGTTCCAGATTATCAGCCCCTACCAGCACTCTTGCCCCCAAAACATTGCGCGCTTCCTCAAGGGTCATAAAGATCCCCCTTTCTTTCCAGGATTTTTCGTTTTATTTTCACAGATACCTGTTTTTAGGATACCATTATTAATCATGATTTTCAACAAAATTATGTAGATTTTTTACTCAAAACATGGTAAACTAGTCTATAGTTTGATACAGGTATAATGTTTTACAGAAATATGAAATTTTTTTGTCGGTGAATCACAAAAACTGATTAACCCTATAAATTTCATTTATTGTACGGACAGCCGCATACGCGCTATACTGGTATCAAAAGCGAACGGATGCCGCATTAGCTTCAGCACCGTTCCCTGTTTTCCAAACATGAATTATTTTTACAAGGAGGTTCTCACATGTCTCAAAAAAAAGAAGGCGTACACTTTACCGGTACCCCTGAGCAGGAAGTCCAGCTCAAAAAAGTGATAGCCGAGCTCAAAGATACCCCGGGCGCCCTGATGCCCATCCTGCAGCATGCGCAGGAGATTTACGGCTATCTTCCCATCGAAGTGCAGACTATGATTTCCGATGAAACGGGAATTCCGCTGGAGAAAATCTACGGCGTCAGCACCTTCTACTCCCAGTTCTCCCTGCAGCCAAAGGGACAGTACCGCATTTCCGTCTGTCTTGGAACGGCTTGCTACGTAAAGGGTTCTGGCGAAATTTTCAAAAAACTGGAAGAGCTTCTCGGCATTACAAACGGCGAATGCACACCGGACGGCAAATTTTCTCTGGATTCCTGTCGATGCGTCGGCGCCTGCGGCCTTGCCCCTGTCATGATGATCAATGACGAGGTATACGGACGCCTGACCGTAGACGATATCCCCGGAATTCTGGCGAAATACTAGGTTTTTGCGCCATGATGACGGAGCTTTCACTGAATGTCCTCGATGTGGCGGAAAATTCCACCCGGGCCGGCGCTTCTCTTGTCTCCATCCGCGTATCGGCGGATGTGAAAGCAGATCGCCTTACCATAGAGATTGAGGACAACGGCTGCGGCATGACAGACGAACAGCTGAAACAGGTCAGAGATCCTTTTTTTACCAGCCGGACAACACGGAAAGTCGGCCTGGGCATTCCTTTTTTCCAATATGCGGCGGAATGTACCGGCGGCAGCCTCCAGATTGCTTCGGAACCCGGAAAGGGAACACTGGTGACAGCCATTTTTGTCCTGTCCCACATTGACCGGATGCCTCTGGGCGACATGAACGCCACCATCCGCACGCTGATTACGTGTCATCCGGATACCGACTTTATTTATACATATTCGTATAACGGCAAATCCTTTACCCTGGATACGAGACAGCTCCGGGAGATACTCGGAGATCTTCCACTGGATTTGCCCGATGTTTCCGCTTATATTGCGGAATATTTATCAGAAAATCAACAGGAAACTGACGGCGGCGCCCAGTATTAGGCGCTTTATGCAAACGGAGGATTACTATGAAAAGCCTTGAAGAATTAAAAGCCATCCGGGAGCGGATGCAAAATCAGGTTCAGATGCGTGAAGGCGGCCATTCCCTTACCCGTGTTGTAGTCGGCATGGCTACCTGCGGAATTGCCAGCGGAGCAAGACCCGTTCTGACTGCCCTCTCCGATCTTGTTCAGGAAAAAGGCCTGACCAATAAAGTAACCGTTACCCAGACCGGCTGTATCGGCCTCTGCCAGTACGAGCCTATTGTGGAAGTGATGGAACCCGGCAAAGAAAAAATTACCTATATTAAAATGACACCGGAAAAAGCGGCGGAAGTCGTAGAACGACACCTGATCGGCGGACACCCGGTTGAAAAATACACCTTAAATTCAGCAGATCTTAAATAACAGGAGGAAGTCAGATGTATCGTTCACATGTTTTAGTCTGCGGCGGAACCGGTTGTACTTCTTCCGGAAGCCAGCAGATCATGGAAACCTTAAAGGCAGAAATTGAAAAAAATGGCCTTTCCGAAGAAGTCTGTGTGGTTCAGACCGGCTGCCACGGCCTCTGCGCCCTGGGCCCGATCATGATCGTATACCCGGATGCCACCTTCTACGCCATGGTAAAAGAAGAAGACATCCCGGAAATCGTATCCGAGCATCTCTTAAAAGGACGTGTGGTAACACGCCTTCTTTACAAGGAAACCGTTACTCCGGCCGGCATCAAAGCCCTGGCTGACACGGATTTCTATAAAAAACAGCACCGTATTGCCCTGCGCAACTGCGGTATCATCAACCCGGAAATCATTGAAGAGTATATCGGAACCGGCGGCTATCAGGCACTGGGCAAGGTTCTGACCGAGATGACCCCGGACGAAGTCATTCAGACAATCCTGGACAGCGGTCTGAGAGGCCGCGGCGGCGCCGGCTTCCCCACGGGACTCAAGTGGAAGCTGGCAAAAGGCAACGATGCAGATCAGAAATACGTCTGTTGTAACGCCGACGAGGGCGACCCCGGCGCATTCATGGACCGCTCCGTTCTGGAGGGCGATCCCCATGCAGTGCTGGAGGCTATGGCCATCGCCGGATATGCCATCGGTGCTACCCAGGGTTTTATTTATGTCCGTGCCGAGTACCCAATCGCCGTGCAGCGTCTGCGCATCGCCATCGCACAGGCCCGGGAGATGGAGCTTTTAGGCGACCATATCTTCGGAACTGATTTCTCCTTTGATATTGACCTTCGCCTTGGCGCCGGCGCTTTCGTCTGCGGTGAGGAGACAGCCCTTATGACCTCCATTGAAGGAAAGCGCGGCGAGCCGCGTCCGAGACCTCCGTTCCCGGCTCAGAAGGGTCTGTTCGGAAAACCCTCTATCCTCAATAACGTAGAGACACTGGCCAACATCCCGCAGATCATCTTAAACGGACCGGAATGGTTCTCCTCCATGGGTACAGAGAAATCCAAGGGTACCAAGGTATTCGCTCTGGGCGGAAAGATCCACAACACCGGACTGGTGGAGATCCCCATGGGAACCACACTGCGCGAAGTAATCGAAGAAATCGGCGGCGGTATCCCCGGCGGCAAGAAATTCAAGGCAGCCCAGACCGGCGGTCCTTCCGGCGGATGTATCCCGGCTGAGCATTTCGATATTCCGATCGATTACGATAACCTGATCTCCATCGGTTCCATGATGGGTTCCGGCGGTCTGATCGTTCTTGATGAAGATGACTGTATGGTAGATATCGCAAAATTCTTCCTGGAGTTTACGGTAGAAGAATCCTGCGGTAAATGTACACCCTGCCGCGTCGGTACACGGCGTATGCTGGAAATCCTTACTAAGATTACCAAGGGCCAGGCTACCATGGAAGATCTGGACAAACTGGAAGAACTCTGCTACTACGTAAAGAACAATTCCCTCTGCGGCCTGGGACAGACAGCTCCCAACCCGGTTCTCTCGACTCTCCGCTATTTCCGCGACGAGTACGAGGCACACATCAAGGAGAAACGCTGCCCGGCCGGCGTCTGCAAGGCACTCCTCTCCTACGTGATCGACCGTGACAAGTGCCGCGGATGTACGCTCTGTGCCAAGACATGTCCGGCCGGAGCCATCATCGGAACTGTCAAGAATCCGCATATCATTGATACCGATAAATGTATCAAGTGCGGCGCATGTATGGAAAAATGTCATTTCGGCGCCATCTACAAGAAATAAAGGAGGAAGAATCAAATGGCGGATATTACAATCAAAATCAATGGCAGGACAGTTACCGCCCCGGCCGGCTCCACCATTCTGGAAGCTGCCCGTCTGGCGAACATTGAGATTCCTACCTTATGTTTCTTAAAAGAGATCAATGAAATCGGCGCATGCCGTATCTGTGTTGTAAAAGTAAAGGGAGCCCGTACCCTGGTTGCTTCCTGTGTATACCCGATCAACGAGGGAATGGAAGTCTGGACCAACACCCCGGAGGTGCTGGAATCCAGAAAGAAAACGCTGCAGCTTCTGCTCTCCAACCACGACCGCAAGTGCCTTTCCTGTGTGCGCAGCGCAAACTGCGAGCTCCAGGCACTCTGCCGTGAGCTGGGCGTAGAGGATGAGGGTTTTTATGACGGCTCCAGAACCCCGTCTGAAATCGACGCATCCGCGGCTCATATGATCCGCGATAACAGCAAATGTATCCTGTGCCGCCGCTGCGTGGCAGTCTGCGAAAATGTACAGGGAATCGGCGTCATCGGCGCCAACCACCGCGGTTTTAATACTACCATCGGCTCTGCCTTCGGCATGGGTTTAGGCGAAACCAGCTGTGTATCCTGCGGTCAGTGTATCGCTGTCTGTCCTACCGGCGCTCTGCAGGAAAAAGACTTTACGGACAAAGTATTCGAGGCCATCGCAGACCCGAATAAACACGTCATTGTCCAGACGGCTCCGGCTGTCCGCGCAGCCCTGGGCGAGGAATTTGGTTATCCCATTGGAACCAATGTAGAAGGAAAAATGGTTTCCGCCCTCAAGGCACTTGGCTTTGACAAGGTATTTGACACCGACTTCTCTGCGGACCTTACCATCATGGAAGAGGCCCATGAGTTCCTGGATCGTGTCAAGAACGGCGGCACCCTTCCGCTGATTACCTCCTGCTCTCCCGGCTGGATTAAATACTGTGAGCACTACTTCCCGGAGATGACAGAAAACCTGTCCTCCTGCAAGTCGCCGCAGCAGATGTTCGGCGCCATCGCAAAATCCTACTACGCAGAAAAAGCCGGCCTCAAACCGGAGGATATCGTCTGCGTCAGCATCATGCCCTGTACGGCCAAGAAATTCGAGATCGGCCGTGACGACGAGGCAGCCAACGGCGTACCGGATGTAGATATTGCTCTGACCACCAGAGAGCTGGCCCGCATGATCCGTAAAGCAGGCATCAAGTTTACCACGCTTCCGGACGGAACCTACGACGATCCGCTGGGAATGAGCACCGGCGCTGCTACCATCTTCGGCGCTACCGGCGGCGTTATGGAAGCCGCTCTGCGTACGGCTGTGGAGACCCTGACCGGCGAGGAGCTTCCAAGCGTTGACTTTACCGAGGTTCGCGGCACAGCAGGCGTCAAAGAAGCCAGCTACCATGTGGCAGGTATGGATGTGAAGGTGGCCGTTGCCTCTGGCCTGGGCAATGCCAGAGAACTGTTAAATAAGGTAAAATCCGGTGAGGCGAACTACCACTTCATCGAAATCATGGGATGCCCCGGCGGCTGCGTAAACGGCGGCGGTCAGCCCCAGCAGCCTGGCTACATCCGCAACACCGTGGATATCCGCGGCCTGCGGGCTCAGGTTCTCTACGATTCCGACCGGGCCAACACCATCCGGAAATCCCACGAGAACCCGGCCATCAAAGAGCTGTACGCTTCCTATCTGGGCGAGCCGGGCAGCGAAAAAGCGCACCACCTGCTTCACACCACCTATGTGAAACGGAAAATCAACGAAATCTGATGCGATAGTTCCAGGATTTCTTTGTTTGGAGATTTCTTTCTGAGACGGCCAAATCCGGTCTGAGACGGCTGAGACAGATTTCATACGGCAGCAGATGCCTGCAGGTTGTACCTACAATCCGCAAGCGCCTGACTGCCGTATTTTATTGCATAGGAAATTACTTCCTAATATCTTGAAAAAGCAGGGATTCTGGAGTATGATGGATGCGATCTTACCAATTCAATAAAAGGAGTTACGAGCAATGGCACATAATTACAGAAGCAAACTGGTAACGCCGGAACAGGCGGCAAAGCTTGCCGTCCGCTCCGGCGACTGGGTTGATTACGGCTTTGGAGCCGGTTTTCCCGAGCTGATGGACAGAGCGCTGGCTGCGCGCCGCGATGAGCTGACAGATGTAAAAATCCGCGGCGGACTCGTTATCCGCCCCCGCATCGAGGTGGTGGAATGCGACCCGGAACAGAAAGCATTTACCTACTACAGCTGGCATATCGGCGACTACGAGCGCAAGCTGCAGAGCCGCGGACTCTGTCAGTTTATCCCCATGATTCTCCGCTCTCTTCCGGAGCTGTACCGCCATCACATCCGGGTGGATGTGGCCTTCGTCCCCGTCTCCCGCCCGGATGAAAACGGGTACTGCGGTCTCGGCATCTCCAACTACGCCTGGAGAACTATCTTTGAGCAGGCCCGCACCGTTGTCTTTGAGATCAATGAACACCTTCCCCGGCTGCAGGGCGTGGACGGCTCCCACCGGATACACCTCTCCGAGGCCGATTACATCGTGGAGGGCGAACATGAACCGCTGCCCATCCGCACCTACCGGGAGCCGTCAGAGACAGATATCGCCATTGCCCGCCTGGTGGCCGACGAAGTCCCCAACGGCGCCGTTCTCTCCCTGGGGGTCGGCAGTATTCCCTTTACCGTTGCCAGCATGCTGGCAGAATCGGATCTAAAGGATCTGGGCTGCCATACGGGAACCATCAGCGATGCCTTTCTGACGCTCCACAAAGCCGGGAAACTGACCAACCGCTGCAAAGAGATCTGCAATGGCTATTCCACCTGGAACCTGGCCATGGGTTCCAGAGAACTCTACGACTGGCTGGACGCAGAGCCCCAGCGCTTTTATCCCGCTGACGTGGACTTCGTCCACTCTCCAGACCGAATCAGCCAGATGAAACACGTCATCAGCATCAACGGCGGCGTGGAGCTGGATCTGATGGGACAGGAAAACGCGGAATCCGCCGGAACGAGACAGCTGTCCGGCATCGGCGGCCAGCTGGATTTCCTGGAGGGCGCCTTCCGCTCCGAGGGCGGAAAAGGCTTTATCTGCCTTGCCTCCACCCATAAAAAGAAAGACGGAACCCTGAAATCCAACATCGTTCCCTTCATCTCCGGCGGCAGCACTGTATCCGGCCCCCGCACCATGATCCAGTACGTGGCCACAGAATACGGCATTGCCAAGCTCTCCGGACTCTCCCTGCGGGAACGGGCCCAGGCCATGATCTCCATCGCCCATCCGGATTTCCGGGACGAGCTGGAGCGCTACGCAAAAGAGCACTTCTGATTCTGATGCACGGATCCATTTACCAGGAAATCATGCACGCGAGATCATACAGGTGGAATAGCAAGCAAAACAGGTAACGCATAACCGATCGCATATAACGCATAAGGGGGAACCGAAAACGGTTCCCCCTGTTTTCTGTATCTTATTCAGTTCTTACAGACATTCCGCCAGAAGCCTCCCAGCCTCCGTCAGATGGTATTCCACCTGAATCCCGCCATTGAGGACATTTCGCATCTTCTGCCAAACCAGTCCCAAGGCCACCAGCCGGTCACAGTGATTATTCTGGAACATGGTAAGCGCTGCAGCGCCCTCCCTTTCATATTTTCCCGAAAGCTGGCGATTCCGGATCCCGAGCAGCTGCTCCCGATCCGCATACATGAAACGCTCCAAAATCTGGGCAATTTCCTCAAACTGCTCCCAACTGCACGCACGATTCAAATAAGCCAGGTACACTCTGGCCAGAATTTCTGCATTTCGCTGGTCACTGATGGAATCAATCCGGGTAAGTAAAAGCTCGATTTCCCGCATAATCCATTTTTCCCGTTTCTTTGCCGCATTTTTTCTTTTGCTGATTTCTTCCTCCGGAGCCTTTCCCATGGAAAACTCCTTCTGAAATACGATCCATTTTTTTATCAAAGCCATATCCCGGAATGTACTGACCGCTCTGACCGCTGCAGACAGAGTCCGGCATATTGGAAGATCCGCAGCCAATCCTCCCAGTTCTGCAAGCTCATCCAGAGCCATTTCCTCCAAAGCCATCTTCCCATAAGTCTCCAAAAGATCTGCCCCTTCTGCATCATACAGGGTCAACCCATATTCTTCCAGTTCCTTTACCGGATTACTCCCCTTCAGACGCCTCACTCCTTCCTACTACTTTCTCCCGATCCTGTCTTCTCCTGCTACTTTCTCCCGGTTCTGTCTTCTCCTGCTGCTCTCCCCTGTTTCTGCTTTCTCCAGCTCCTCATTTTTTCCATTTCTGAATGCAGGCGTCAATGGTGGGGTAAAGTTCAAAATTTTCACATCCCAATTCTTTCATGACATGTGTAATTCTTTCTTTATCCTTGTCCGAATAATACGATATATGCCATCTGGCTCCAGAAGCGTTTCCATTCCGTTCCAGCGGGTCATCTTCCGGCAAAATGCGTTTTCCGCCTGACAGACGGCTCAGCAGGCGAAGGTACTCTCTCTTTATTTTCCGGTTCCTTATCTCCTGCTCTTCCCAGAATCGCCTTCGTACCGCAGCAGCCTGCAGCCTGATCTGCTGCTCTCTGCCAACATGGTAATAGGGATCCCCCAGAGACTCAAACATCATCTGATCCAAACGCTCATATTCTGGATAAGAAATCGGATCCTTCCTCATAATCCGTTCCCGGTGGCTGGCCGCATACTCAATATTCAGCACTTTTTGAGTTTCGTAATCCATCGAATCCAGATACTTTTTTTCATATTCTCTCAGATCAGCCTCCCGATCCCTCTCCAGTCCCTCTGTATCGTGATACACGTTCCGTATGTATCCCAGATCTGCATCTCCAAATCCAAGTCCCAATACGTATATCTCTTTTATATCTTCCATCCTGACCCCATGCATGGCCAGAAAAATCTTTACATATAAATATCGGTCTTCGATATGCTTATCAGAATGATACAAAAATTCTTCAATATAATACAACCCTTCATAGCGGGGATGGTTCGGCCCGCCCGGCATTCCGGCATACGGCAGCTCCGGATGTGATGCATGGCCAAACACGATAGATTCCCGGTCCAATGCAGAACCATGAATATGAAATTCCTGCCTTTCCTCCACTCCAAATCGCTTGAGCAGCGTATCGGTATAATTAAAATTAACAAACAGACAGTTATTAAACTCATATTCAGATGGCCGCTCTTCCACGCGAAACGATAAAATCCAGTCGCAGAAAATCTCTGTCAATATCTGCTTTGCATGATCTGCGCATTGCCGGATTTTTTTCAAATCCTCCGACGTCTTCCCAAAATGATACAGAATCCCCTGATCGTCAATTTTATCCAGCGAAGTCTCAAAATCCATCCAGAATTCGTGGGGAAGACGTTTGGGAAATTCCGGATCTCTAAACTTTTCCGGATCTCCGTAAAACAACTCTGCGTCATTATAGGTAATCATATTTCCGTCCCTATCCGGCACAGGATTTCCGTCCTTATCTTTCAATATATGCTTTTTAATATGCAGGCGCTCCAAAACCTCATCTACATGCTCTTCATAATATGTTTCAAAATAAGAATATCCCGTTGGCAGCCTCTGCCACGAATCGAATCCATTTCCCACCAGAATCAGAGTGTCAACCGGAACTCGTTCCTTCTCAGGAACGTATTTTGATTCAAACAGTTTTTTATTAAAAGCCATTTATCAAACCTCCCGGAAAAGCATTTCGCAGAATCCTTTTTAATCTCCTCCCTCTCTAATTCTCCTGCTTCTTCTCCCCAAGAACTTCCCGGATCAGTTCCTCCGTTTCCGAAAGCTCCAGTTCCAAATCTTCCGCGATCTGCCCAGCTCCCCGGCCCTTTTCCAGTTTCCTGGCAACCATTTTCTTCAGCGTGTCAGAACGGCCCTTCTGGATTCCCCGTTCCATTCCCTGCTGTATGCCTTTTTGTATCCCTTTTTGCATACCTCTTTGCATACCTTGCTGCATGCCTCTTTGCATACCTTGCTCCATGCCCTTTTCCATTCCAATTGAAAGAATGCTCATCCGCACCGCCTCCCATTCTTCTGACTCTTTTACTTCCCGCACTACGGCATCCAGTTTTTGAATCCGCTCATCGCAGATGCTTATTTCCGGATTGTCCAGCCTGGTTTTTTTCATATACTGGAGCATGCTGACCAGCACTGGATCTCCGTTCTTGCTGGCCATATTTAAAAATATTTTGGTGGTGCCATCCTCCAGGCAAAGTCCCTCCACCTCCAGGCATTGTTCTGTAAACGTATATTTTGCCAGGTTTTTCCCGAAAATATCCTCCTGGGTAATAAAGGTTACCACCGTAGGCGGAAGCTGACGGTATTTCGTACGGTTCCCTGCCTTTAAATACGGCGTATCCAGAAGGCCCTGATAATAACGGGCCCGTTTTTGCATGCTGTCGTGATCCGTATCATTCTGCATCTCTGTTGCATACCGCACCTGATTAGTATCCTGCGCCACCGCATCCAGCCGGATCGCACGTTTTCCGACACGGTTTAAAACAACCTCTTCCACATGCACATGCGTCAGGGTAAGAGCCGGATCATCCATAATGATACTCAAGACGCACCGATGGGCCTCCCGGTTCTTCATTACCGATAAAAACAGAGCGAAATCCGAAAGGTTCAGTTCCATCTGTTCCAGTTCCTCCAACGCCGCCTGTTCCGCCAGCTCCAGCATCTCAATCATTTCCTCATTTTTCTTTTCTCCCATAGGCACTCTCCCTTTCTCCTCGCAGGGAGAGGCCTTTGTCCGCCAGATTCCCTGCTTATTGTCCTGATTTTCCAGTTTGGGTTATAAGCAAAGAATCCGCAGACGGCCTTTTTCGGCCAAGAATTATAAGAAAAATAGATTATAAAGCTTTGCTTATGAGATTATCATAACAGGTTAATGGGGGAATTGCAAGAGGGGGAGGAAGGAGAGGGTTCTATTCTTCATAATTTATTTTAGAAAAAAATCAAGTTCCTCTGGTGTTCCTAAAACATGGACTTTGTCCTTATTAACAATACTAATTGTAACAAGCATTCCCTTCTGAATCATATAATTATAAAGTGGCGCAATATACTTTTCACCACTCTCTATATTATTATCGCTTGAATAATACCCTCTATACAATTCTTTATATAGTTGTATTGATGAAAAATAATATGCTCCCAATGTACAATTATCCGATATTCTCTTCTTCTCTCGCACTTCTACTGCTTTTCCATCTTCATCCACTTTTACAAAACTCCAATGGTCTCCCTCTGCGTGAAAGCATGGAATATGTCCATCTCCCTTAATATCTGTGTACTTCATTTCACCATACTCAACATATGTATCAATATTGTATACTAAGAGTTGCGAATCCGAATCACTTTTCGAAAGCGCGAGCATGCATGTAGTTGCTTGACCATCCGTCAAATAATCTATTTCAATTATATCGATATTATCAATTTTCCTTTTTTCACAAACCCTTTTTATAAATTCAATCGCTTTGTCTTCTTTACGCACAACAAAAATATACTTATCTACATATTTATTATAATCAATAAGGCTATCCAGTGACCATTCAAAAAGAGTCTTTCCTCTTGCCATAATCTCATACTTTGGTATATTATATCCAGCTTTTCTAAACCTGCTCCCCTCTCCTGCCATTGTAATTACAATTGTCATTTTAGTATTCATATTTATCTCCTCTATTCTGAACTTTCTCTTGAATCCATACATATTTTTTCAAGTTCTTCTACATCGTACTCTAAAAATTCATTTGGTCTTATTGTACGATCATCCACATAAAAACCTTTTTTTCCTGGCCACGGTTTTCCAAACAAAATCTCATCGTAAGGGATATCCCACTTATCAAGCCAATCCATTATTATTCGTCCTGTATTTTTATTAATAAGGCCAAGATTTCCTTCATACGTCCGCATATTTCTAGATGAAAATAAAATAATCTTTGCTCCTGACTCGTGATACATTCGAAGTTTTTTTACCATATTATTATATGGTATCAAATCTTCGTATTTTTCATGTTCCTTTTTTATAGGACAAAGTGTCCCATCTATATCCATTATAAATGAATACTGACTGTAATCCTTCATTTTCCTATTCTCCATTAAATCCAAATATCGTTATAGAAAAAACCCACTCATTCTATTGTGATATTAATTACGTTATTTAGTAAATCTAATCCTGTCCCCAGCATTGCCATCTGATGTTTTAGGCTTTCTTCATGTAACGGTATCATACTCAAAAATAAAAGAGCTTCTATTAAACGAATTTTATTTTCATCTTTACCTATCTCTTTATTAAAAACGCCTAAAAATATTTCCATTATATCATAGTCTCTTCTACGATCATTAATAGTATAATTTATAATACATTTATCTATATCATAATCTATATCAAATAAATCTTTAATTATAAAATCATATTTTCCTTCAACACTATGAAATAGCTTTGCAAGTTCATATCGTGAGTCACCGTAAATATCATAATTACCAAATTTTCCCCTTGGATCGATTACTTTTATAAAAGAAAAATTTGAATCAACCATAATATTAGAAAAGCAAAGATCTCCATGTATAATATTAAATTCATTAACATCATATAGCATTCTTGGAATAATTTTTTTCAAAAGTTTCACTATTTCATCTAGTGATACATATTGCCGATTATTAACAAAAATTGAGTTAGAATAAAACTTTTCAAATTCTCTTTGCTTTTTTAACTTTTTAAGACGTTTCTCTGTTTTCGTATAATACATGTCTTTAATAGCTTCCCGTATTGTATCATCTCTAACTGTATAACGTTTAAAATCTTTATATATAAATCTTATTCGTTTAAAAATATCACGCCATTGATTCGAATCAAGATCGCCAAATAAAAATAATTCATGTACTGTATGATAATCATAGTATTCCATCTCAACATATGGACATTCATAAGATGTTGAATACGAAAAAATTCTTGGTCTAACATACTCAATATCCGTTGGTAGTTTAAGATACCATCTCACTTCACCAATAAACTTATCTTTATCATCGCTAGTTTTCTTTAATATTCCTCTATTTTTATCTATAAGAATATGATTAAATGATCGCGCTTTTACTTCAATGTTAGTTTCTCTATATTTTCTACTATGACCAATGTCAAACCAATGTTCTGACTTCACAGGACTGAGCTTATATTTTTCACTATATTTTTGAATTGCCCTGTAAAAAGAATTAGTACTATTCTCTTTACTACATTCATCTATTATACATTTTTTGAGATATTGTGCATCTTGAAAAACAAAAACGCCAACAAATAATTTCATCGGTATTCTATTATCAATAATTTGTTTGTCATATATATCTGTCAATTTACCATTACTTTCTTTGAAAAACGACCATGTTGCTGATGGATAATCTTCTGAATAAAAGAAACCATCTACATTCAATATTTTATTTACATCGTCATATACTATGGTATCTCCAAAATTGATAGCTACTGCTTGATCATCTTCATCTATTCCACAAAGAACTGTATATCCTAAATCCCTCAGTTCAGTTAGTTTTTTTATACAAATTGATATATTTTTATAGTTACTCAATCTTCTTTCTACTTCATCCGCTGCTTCGTAACTAAGAATATCTATTCTATCTACCTTTTCTCGATATTGTTCCACCAATGCATCAAAAACTATTCCTTGGTTTATAGGATAAATAACAGCTGGAAGTTTCCCTAAACTCTGCAATTCTTCAGGTACAATTTTGGCAGAAGGTATTATTAATTTCATATCTTCTTTCTCCCTCGTAAGAAAATGTGCGTCTTTATAAACTCTTTTCCCACCTCATAATCATGAGTTTTATTTAATAAAGTAAACATAGTAATACTACTAACTAATACACATATGAAAAATCTTATTAACAATCCATTGACCGAATTTGATATGTTTATTAAAGAAATAATAATAGAAACAAGTACACAAGAAATAACTGTTGCAAGTAAGTATATTGCTTGCCTTGCATAATAGTCACTCTCCCTGTAATCTTTAAAATAATGCTTGTAAATAATATGGATCCGCCCAAAAATATACGGAATAATCAAACAAATAACTGTTGATATGATAATTCCAGATATGCCAATAATCTTACCAAGTATCACATTAAGTACTATATTCAAAATTGTGCATACCAAAATACTTTTCTTGACTTTTTCCCACAATCCATTACCATCAAAATAGGGATTAATTGGACTACACACATTAAACAAGTACCCATACACACAAAACAAAATCATCTCGTGTCTGGCTAATAAATTTTCTGCTCCAATCCATATGCTTATAAATGGCTGAAAAAGAGCATACATACACGTAACGGAACAAACATTTAACCATGCAAACAAAAAATTGAAATTAATAAAATCATGATAATTTTTTTCTTGAGACTCTCTGGCTATACTGTCTCCAACACTAGCTTGGATTGCTTGTATCAAAAATAAAAGTGTCCCATATACTCCAGTAAACATAATATAATAATAATTACTATATTTAGACAAAACCGTTAATCCAAACATTGCAGAAATTACAATATTATCGCTAGAATTTCTTATTGCTACCGACATCCTATCAATAAGCAACCCACTAATCTGCTTATTAAGTTTAGACTTCATTTCAGCTGATATTTTTCCACAACACGTTAATTCTGGATACATTCTCTTGCAAATATACGATATCATTAAGTTATTTGCAATTGTAAATATAGGCGCAACTATCGCATAAGCATAGTAATTTTTAATTAGCATCAACACTACAAATTGCAAAATCTGCTGCCCAACTAATGTTAACATCTGAACACCACTTGCAATATCCATTCTCTGATATGCATTCAAAATTACCCCTTTATATCCTACCACAATATAACTGGATATTGTTTGAAACAAGTATATTAAAAACAATATATATATATTTATATCACTTGGATATTCTCCAGAAATAAGCCAAGGTAAAGCTGGTAGAATTACCAAACCCGCCACAAAAATAACCACACTTATCCAAATATATGTTCGCCTAAAATAGTTAAGTAATTCACAAATTCTATCAGTGTCAGATTGCGCTATTAGTCCATACATACTATAAACCACCGCAATACTCAATCCCAATTCTGATAAATTTAAGACCTCTAAAATAGATGTGTAAAGACTTCTTATCCCGAGATACTGAGCACCTAAAAACCATATTATAATTGTCCTATTTATAAATGGTAATATTATTAAAATTATTTTACTTATTATTCCGACTGTAATATTTCGTAACGTTTTCTTAGTACGCGATTCATTCTCCATGTTTACAACTTACCTATCTTTAATATAGTCTAATAAATCACTGGTAAAAATGTGTCCTCTATCAATATAATTACAAATATCATATAACTTATGTTCATTTCTTTTACCATATTTTAATACCATTTTCGACACTAACATATATCCGATTCTTTTGATTTTTATAATTTCATCATTTTTATTTCTCTTAAATATTTTTTCATTAAGAAGTGCAATTTGTTGTTCATTTAACATTTTTATATATTTATCAATCTGATTATCATATCTTTGTTTTTGATTATCTAAAGAATTGACTGCCTTCATCTCATCCAAAACTTCATATATAAAATTCACATTATCAATTTGTAAAGTAAATAATTCTTGTCTGACAGCTTCATCTACCAAAACACTCTGTTTCAATCTCGTCATTGCAAGCTGATAATCTCCCGCTTGGACATTCTTTACCAAACCAAAGCAGCCTTTTATTGGAGGATAATTCTCTAAGTATTTTTTTGAATACTTTTCATTCGCATGCATCCAATTACTTTCAAATCTTGTTAGTCCATTCTTTTCTTTAACCATATCACTAGCATGTAATCCATTTGCCATATAAAGCGATAATGGTTCATCAATATACTGTATATTATTAGAAAGCCCAACAGCAATAAACGAAGTATATCTATCTGGAATCACTCCATCAAATAGTCTATTGTTACCATTAAATTTTACGATTTTCTTTACTAAGTTTTTTGAATATGCAGAATTTCCATATAATAATCCTTTTTCAAAGCCAAATGGGTTCTGAAAGTCAAGCTTTTCCTTTATAATATCAATTCCGCTAATCTTTTTTACTTCTTTAGTATATTTAATATTATTATTAAAATAACCCTCACGTAAATTTCGTCTCTCGGAAAGGTTCTTTCCACTATCCAGTAAAGTGAAAATATTCATTCCAAAAGTGACAATATCTGCCTTCTTGTTGATAACTATATCATATATTTTTTTTAAAGCATTACCGTATAATCTGTTTTTATCCCCCAGTACAATTAAATAGTCTCCTTCAAAACTTTTTTGTGCAAATTCAAAATTATCACAAGAGCCAAGTTCTCTTTCTGGACGTTTATATTTAACCCTGCAGTCAGCAATCTGCTTTATAATATTATCACATAATTTTTTAGTTCCATTATCAGAAACTATAATTTCAAAATCTTGAAACGATTGATTTATAACAGAAATTAAACAGTCTTTTAAATATTCTGGCCTGTCTTTTGTTGGTATAACAATTGTAAAAAATGGTTTTTTCATATTTCCCATAACCCTCTAAAATATTAAATATATTATCTTAATTCCATTCAAATCTTATTAGTTTAAATTATTCTAATTTTTATTATACACATCTTTTACTATGTTCAATATGCATTAATTTAAACTAAAGATTGATACATATGGGTATGCAGTTCCGATAGTTATTAAGTAAAAAAATGTAACAGCACATATTGTTATAATTTTAAACAAATTATGTTCTTTATAATCCTTCAAATTATGTAGAACTTCATCAACAAGTAACGCAAACCCAATCAAGTAAAATAATCTTGTCCTGTTAAACGCTGCATATTTTAAAGAAAAAAACTGTAATGCACAAGCTACAACATAGCAATTGTAATAAAAATTTATTCTCGGATTTTTTATTTGTTTTAAATTTATAATAATATCCAATGTAAACAATATAATAAATTGAAGAATTAAAAGTTTAATTCCTCCGTTTGCAAAATTAGCTGCTTTATCTAGTCCTCCTCGATAATATTCTACTAATATTTTAATCATAATTGTCGAAGAAAAATATGCAAGTGTCGATATCAGTATTGTCATGAATAAGTTAAACTTCTTTTTGTAAAACTTTAATATATATTCCCATCCCAGCCAATGCAATCGTATGCGTTAAAACAGCTACTACCGTTAATACCATGCAGATAAAATATCTTTTTTTATCAAACGCATTATATGCAATTAGTAATAGCGAAAAAGCGAACATTTGCCTAAATGAGAAAAGCATCTGGCTTGCAGCCACTCCAAAAAAAAGTAAAAATGTAATTGCCTCATTTTTTGAATATCTACGAATAAAAAAAACTAAAATCCCCAGAAATATTGCTGTTAATATTATTTTATAAGTCCAATAATCAACTGCTAAAAATGAAATAAGTTTTGATTCAACTAAAAAAGCAGTTGCAAAATCCTTTTTTTCAAAAATTTCTTGAAATGATAATTCTTTTACTGGCTTATAAAAATACTGTTCATAAGATTCAGAGTCGACCCCCCAAGTCTCACTTGCCATAATTCGAAATAGCAAGACAGCTATCGCCATAAATATCAATATAATTTCAGATTTTTCTCTAAAAGTTGCACTTTTTTTCAAAAAATCCGTTCCATTATTACCATATATGATTTTTTTAGGTTTATACGCAAATGTAAGCGCTACCAACACCACGCATAAAATAATATGTGGAATCATTTAACTCTCCGTATTTAAATCAATATCAACATATCCATAATCATCTTTATATTGAATAAATTTTATCACTTTTAATATTATTCCAAGCTTATATATAACATTTCGTATATTTAATAAAACTTTGTTTTTTATATCGTCCAAACTTTTTTCTTTACCCAGCCCTCTAAATCCTTTAAGATCTCCATAAGCTCTTTTATTTCTTAATAGTATGATTGGATTCCAAGGAAAAACATATTCTTCATAATATAAGTATTGTCTTCCCATGATTTGAACGTCATTTCTATTAAGTATATATTTATTTAAAAATGATTCATCATGCCATACCGCTATAATGTCTTTTTTTAAATCATCTTCCGTTAAAATATCCAATTCATCAATCATTTCTACAAATGCTTTACCTGTTCCTCCTATAAAAGCACCTTGAACATAGTACTTTCCCTCACCAAATCCAATATAGGCATTACTTTCTGGGTTCCTTTCAAATGGCATTTTTACCCGTGGTGTTCCAAATATCCCAGGGTGAATTATAGTTATTATAGATTTGTCTTTTTTAATAAAATCTTTCGACAATTCTTCCTTAAACAATGCATTACCATTTATAAAAAAAACATAATCATAATCAACAAGTTTATCTTCGACTCGCTTGAACATATGAAATCGTTTCATAGTATTAAATGGCCAACCAAGATTTTCCTGATAAATAATTTTTACTCTGTCGTCATTCTCACGATACATTTTTTTACAGTCCGTAAAAACGTAGTAATCTTTCTCTATTTCAGGAATAAAATTCATTTCACATGTTTTATAAAAATCCTCCCAAAATATGCTATATCTGCCTATACTTATATTCAAAATTGCAATTTTCATTTTATTATCTTCCTTATTTTGACAATCAAATTTTTTGAACGAATACGAAAATACTGTGTATTTATTTTTTTTGTTTTTACTTTATTATCTAACTGTCCTACCTGCTCCATAGCAATTTCTAAATTTACAAATTCATTCGGAATTATCTTTATAGGCATATTCCTATCGCCTACTTTTAATAACATTTTTCTTTTCTGTAAATGTATATACATATACTCTTCAGAAATCCATTCAAAATCATTTTTAATTCTCCTAATTAGTTTTCCCTTATTCCATACATAATAGTTTTTTGTTCGCTTTTCAACTCTATTGGTTAATACTCTTTTAAAATCAGATGATCGTGTATAAATATCCGCAATGGGTTCATCTTCATAAATTTCAATATTCTTACTCCTACAAATTGTATTAATATTAATATTTCCATTAAAATCTTCATCAAAATTAAAACTACTTGGCACCGACAATACCCTTTTGTAAAATTCCTCTCCATTTATTTCTTGCATAAAAAGAGTATTCATTCTCTTATTATTTCGCATTATAGTCATATGACCTCGCGTAAAAATCTTATCATATTTAAGGACATCATCAGTTATGAACTTCCTAAGTCTCCCTAAAACAACATCTAGATCACAATATCCCCAAAAATCATATCCTCTGTTTATATCCTCATATATGTATCCATACATTGGCCTTATATCACATAGTTTATATGGCATATTTAATGCTATAGGAAAATCAAATTTCGACTGTATGTATTTCTTATTCTCTTCAAATGATGTATGAATTATTTTTACATTATCCGGATAATCATACGTTTTTTCATTATCTGTTATAATTGTCCAATGAAATTCTGGATTCATTTTTATTGAATCTAAATATAGTTGAAAATAGTTTGGAAACTCCCCAAAGTATGGAATTATAAAATTTATCGTCCGCATTTTTCTCTAACACTCCTATACAATCTTAAGATTTTTACCGTTTTTTTTAATCCAAATAATCTTGATACATATCGTATCATCTTTATATCTCTACTATTCCTATAGTTTAGTAAATAAGTCCATTGTACCAATTTTTCACCATACCGATCATAATACTCATCTGCACTCCACAATGCTGTTCTATACACATATGCAGCCGTTCCTAATGCAAATTTTTTTTCATAATTGTGTTTACTTTCATTAGATTCAAGAATAAGGCTTTCTATTATGCTAATTAAATCAAAAAAATGTTTGGCATTCACGCACGAAGTTATACTCCCCATTCTATTTTGTCTATAATAATAATATTTTCCATTATAACAACCAAATGTACGTATTTTTTTATAAAGTTTAAATGACCACTCATAATCCTCAGAAAGCTGCCCTTTTTTAAAAATTATACCATTATCAATTAATACCGACTTCAAAATCAATTTTACCCAAGCTGCCGCTGGATATTGATCTCTATTTCCTAAATAATTAAATATCTTTTCCTTCTTCTGCTTTAACATCCGCAAATCAAATGGTTGATCATATCGCAATTCAGTTCCATCTGGATACAACTTAATCGCTTGTAAAAACATAAATTCAGGATAGTTTTGTGCTTCACATGCTTCCAATATTTTCTTTAAGGAACCTTTTTCTATATAATCATCTGAATCCACAAATAATACATACTTCCCGCAGGCATTGCATATACCATAATTTCTTGCATCAGATAATCCACCGTTTTTTTTATGCAATACTCTAATATGAGAATAACTTTTTGCATACTCATCACAAATAATTCCACATCTATCTGGTGAACCATCATCGACAAGTATGATTTCATATTCGTTGCTTGTTAAACCTTGATTCAATAGGCTTTCCACGCATTGCTCAATATATTCCTCAACTCTATATACAGGTACAATAATGCTTAGTAATATTTCGCTAGAGTTATCGTTTATTTTCTTACTCACTTTTATATACATCCTTCATTATTTCAGTTATATGCCCTTTACCAAAATTATTAATTTTTAGTTGATTATATTTACCAAATTTCTTGCAAGAATTAGTTGAAATCAACTTACTAATTGCATTTTTGCACTCTTCTATATCCGTCGGTTCAAAAACATACCCTCCCTTTTCATCTATTAAATCAACATTTCCTCTAATTTTACTAACCAAACACGGGAGTCCACTGCACATAGCTTCCATAAGCGAAACATTTAACCCCTCTCTTAATGATGGTAATACAAACGCATCCGCTATATGGTACAAATCCTTGACATCAGTTCTAAATCCAATAAGTTTTACTCTCCTACTAAGATCCAATTGATGAACAACTTCTACTAATTTCTTTTCTCCTTCTCCACAACCAGCAATAACATAAAACGCTTTATCATTATCTATATCAGCTAATGCTCTTATAATGATTTGATGATTCTTGTTTTCGTTTAATTCACCTACAGAAAACATTAAAAAAGCATCATCTGGAATTCCAATTGACTTACGTAATTCTTTTTTTTGTGTTCTAGTTAACTCATCTTTTTTAAACTTTTCTGTATCCAGTCCAATTCCAGGTACATATATTACATTTTCACAAATTTTTTTCTTCTTCGCTCTATTAAAATCTTCTAGATTGATCGTAAGCAATGTATCAGTAATCTTTCCACATAACCTTTCTATAGGGTAATAAATCATCCAGTTTATTTTTGGTGCTCCATCATAAAAATGGAATCCATGCGCTTGATAAATGACGCGTGTACCATATTTTCTTCTTGCTTTTTTAAAGGCTAAACGACATAAAACTCCCCCAACAGGACTTTGTGTATGCACCAAATCGTATTTTCCTTCAGCAATTTCTTTTAACTGTTTATACGTAGAATATAACGCCCCAATAGAGTTAACACTTCTAGGACAATCAATATCAAATATGTGGCATCCCCTATCAGTAAGTTGTTTCTTACAATCTTCTACTTGTTCTTTCGAAATCGGATTGATTTCATAATCAAAATTACACGCAACATCTACCCGATATCCCATTTCTTGCAGTATATTAATGTTATCAAGATTAAATTTATAAATCATAGATGCTACAGATGCATTTATTAATGCCTTTTTCATAATCATTACCTAACTTATTTTTCAATTCTATCGCTACTCAATTGACTTTTCAGGTACTCCAATAGTCATATAATTCTTTAGTTCATTATCTATTACCTGTGTTTTTTCACCAATAATTATAAATCTTCCAACGTTCATACTCTGTATACTTACTGTGCATATTCTATTTTTTAATCCTGTATCTTCGAATCACATCTCATTGAATAAAATTCAAAATTTATGTAACATACTGTTGGACAATCCCTTCTTCCTTCAACCTTCTTGCAAACCAATAATGTCTCCCTGCTCTATCACAAAACAATTCTTCCGTATAGTGATTCATTAACCTTATATTTCTATGCATTCTATATAGCTCTATTATTTCTATTTTTTATCACTTTTGCCGGATTTCCTACAGCTGTACACCCACTTGGTATATCTCGCACAACGACTGCTCCTGCCCCTAAGATTGTCCGTTTTCCAATTTTAATTCCCTGAATTATATGACTTCCTGTCCCTATTTCTGTTTCATCTTCTACCTCTGTACACCCAGATAAATTGACGCTCGGATAAAGAGTTGTATAATCTCCAATGAACGCATCATGGCCAACCGTACAATCCAAATTCAAAATACAAAAGTCTCCAATCTGTATGTTTACTGTCAAAACTGAACCTGCACAGATTATGTTCCCGATTCCTAATGAGACACTTGCTGAATACAAAACCGAAGGATCTATTAAATTAGGAAAATAAAGATTTTTATTTTTCTGGAGTTCTTTCATTAACTGGCTTCTGACTCTTGATGATCCTATAGCACAAACAGCATTCAAAGTTGAAGAAATTGTATTCAGGTAATCTCTTCCCCCAAGCACAGCTAAATCCTCAACTTGTGTTCCTTCTGGCAATCCGTCATCAATAAAACCTATCAAATTCCACTTTTTTCCCTGATTTTTTTTTTCAGAAAATTGATTAATTCTTTCAACCAGCCATTTTACCTCCCGCCCAAAACCTCCTGCCCCAATAATGACCAAATCTTTCGCTTTATCTCTTTCCATCAAACTTCTCCATCGTCTCGCATCCTTCCGAATGAATGCCTTCCTTCTTTAGCACGGTTCTAACTGTTTCCACTAAAATATATAAATCCACCCTGAATGAGATTCTTTTCACGTATCGTAGATCCCACTCAAACCGCTCTTCCCAGCCGAGTCCATTTCTGCCTTTTACCTGAGCCAAACCTGTCAAGCCTGGCCTCACATCGTGACGATGTCTTTGTCTTGCGTTATAAAGCGGAAGGTATTCCACCAGCAAAGGCCTTGGCCCTACTATGCTCATATCTCCCTTCAGAATATTGAACAATTCTGGCAGTTCATCCAAGCTAGTGGAACGCAGCTTCTTTCCAAAGGATGTCAGCCTTACCGCATCTGGCAATAGCTCTCCTTTTCGATTCCTCGCATCTGTCATGCTGCGAAATTTATACATTTCAAAAATTTTTCCATCTTTTCCTGGACGTTTTTGTCTGAAAATTACCGGACTTCCAAGTTTAATGCGTACCAGGAGAGCCGTTATTCCCATAACGGGAGACAGTATAATAATTCCTACCAAAGACAAGATGACATCCAGAAAGCGTTTTACATATAACTCATAAAGACCGGAAATATGTACAAAATTCTTATTTTCATCACGTTTCTTTTTTATCATTGAAAACACCGCTTCACAATTTCTATGATTTTTTTCTGCTCTTCTCCTGTCATTTTATTATCGCTGGGCAAACAAAGTCCTCGATCAAAAATATCCATTCCCACATCCGCCGGTTTTCCATCTTTCCCCAAAAGATTTCCTTTTATATATGCATTTGTTTTTGCCCGTCCGTCGCCTTCCCGGGTCACAAAGCCGTGCATTCTGTAAATAGGCTGCATATGCATGGGTTTCCAGATCGGTCGGCCCTCAGCATTATAAATTTCCAATGTTTCCAGTATTTCTGATGGACAACTTTTTCCTTTTTCGCTGATATAGAGCAAATTTTCTTCATTCCTGATCTGACGACACATAGCTCCCGGACAGATTAGTAGACAGGAAAGCCAATAATTAGGTTTAGAATTACTCTCGTCAAAAGGATTCATTGTAACCGGAATATCCTTAAAACCTTCTTTATAACGTTCATAAATCTCTTTTTTCTGTATAATATGCTCTTTCAAATGCGGATACTGTCCCCGAACCACCCCCGCAATCACGTTACTCATGCGGTAGTTGTATCCAACCTCTTCATGCTGATACCATGGAGCATGTTCTCTAGCCTGGGTAGACCATTTCCGCACCTGTTCTGCTGCATCTTGTTCATTCGTTAAAAACATACCCCCAGAAGAGCCTGTAATAATTTTATTTCCATTAAAAGAAATAACGCCGTAATCGCCAAAAGTGCCTGTCTGCCGATTCTCAAAGGTTGCTCCCAGAGATTCAGCTGCATCTTCTACGATTACTGCGCCATGTTGTTTGCAAATTGCCTGTATTTCGTCTACTTTTCCCGGTGTTCCGTAAAGATGTGCTACTACAACCATCTTTACCTCTGGATATTGCTCAAATGCCTTTTCCAAAGCCTTCGAATCCATATTCCAAGTTTCATACTCCGTATCAATAAATATCGGCGTTCCGCCCTCATAAATGATGGGATTAACGGTAGCTGCGAACGTCACATCCGAGCAAAAAACTCGTTTTCCTTCCAACGCCCCATGTCCCGGTTCCGGTCGTCCATACAACCGAAGTCCTGCCACTTTGACAGCCATATGTAGTGCAGCCGTTCCAGAGGAAAGTCCCACCGCATACTTGCAGCCTATCGTTTCACAAGTTAATCGTTCCACTTCATCTATATTCTTTCCCACTGTAGACATCCAATTGGTCTGATAAGCTTCTGTCACATATTTCAATTCTTCTCCATGCATGGTAGGAGAAGAAAGCCATATCTTTTTATCAAACGCCTTCCATTCCATTATATTTTTATTCATACTCTTCTATCTCCTCCGCCAGTATTCTCAATGGTTACCTACCTATTTTCTCTTTCCTTTCCCCGTTCCAGCTTAAACCCAAACAAAATCGTTTGTTCCCGATGGCACAGGCTCAAACGTACAATGGCATAACGCTTATGCAGATGAATTCTCTCAATCTGGCTTCGAAACAGTCCCAGAGGTCCGGTAATCCGCCGGATCATGCCATCCGCCCTCGTTTCTACAGTGCTAAGTGCCACCAGATATCTGCCCGGCAGCTTTGCCTGCTGTTCTTCGCTTTTTCCGCAGATTTTCAGGAGATACTGGCGTTCCTCTTCCGCTGCCGCAGTAAATTCAAAACGATCCGTTCCCAGGAGACGGGAAAATTTCGGCACCTGACGCAGAGAAAAAAAGATATCATCCGGCGCGTCAGTATCGATAAACACATACCCTGGAAAAAAAGGGCGAACACTGATCTGCCACTTTCCTCCCAGCCGCTTCAGCCACTCTGCCTCTATGAGAAAGCAATCCCTGTAATACTGTTTTGGTACCGTTTTCCGGATCTGGGCAATCAGCTCTTCTTCCTTTCCCGTTACGGTCTGTATGACATACCACATGATTCATCCTCCATTTTTCCAGAAGCAGCTGTTCCAGGCAGTCTCTTTCCCCCATCCCGCTTACCCGGTCAGGGATATCTTAGTCTTACCACTCTCAGCAATCTCTGTTTTGAGTATGCTTCGCCATCTCTGCAGAAATCATTTCTCCAAAGTGGCAAATTTACAGAACAATAAAATCTCATCCCCCTGTTTACCGATGAGACTCTCATCTTCTGTCTGCTGCGTTATGCAGATACAGCCAGCCTGCATGCCTCAGTAGCTGTACAGTCTGTTCCATATCGTTGTATTCTTTCAAGCTTGCAACGTGTCTTTCAGAATCAGGAAACCAATGTTTCCCGCTCCCGCTGAATCCACTTCTCATCCAGGCCCACTCCGGCCCAGACCAGTGCATTTTTTCGTGCAATGGGAATCTCCACCTGGGCATACCGCTTATGCCAGTCTACCTTGCGGATCATCCCTCCCATGTCTCTCAGAGGGCCTTCTGTGATATGATCTATCCCATCCTTTTTATAGCCATAAGACAAAGGAAGGAAATGACGAGCGCCGCACAGGGCCCGAAGGCTTTCCTCCTCATCCTGATAGACGGAAATCAGATAACCATCTTCCTCCAGAACGGTCAGAATGGGCCGGTACTGGTCTAACTCTCTGGACAGCAGATCAGGACGGCTGCTTTCCAGAAACACATAACCTGGAAACATATCCTTTTCCACCCGTTTCCAGATTCCGCCGCTCTTCCACAGTCTCTCACAGCGAAACAGAAAAGCGTCAGTCAGAGCCTCTCCGGACAAATGCTGTCTACAGGAACGGAGAATCGTTTCCTCCTGTCCCTCCCGACATTTCAACACATACCACATCAAAACTCCCCCCTACAACAGGCTGCTCTGGTTCTTTCTACAAGAAAGCAGCTCGCTTGCAAGCTTCAGGAAAAATTTCGTAGAATACCTGGTTCTACGAAAAAAACAAAGTATTTATTCTTGATAATGTGCGAAAATTATTGTTGTATCGCAAATAGAAACAGACATATTCTGTCTCTTCATAAATTCCTAAGTATTTTTTATGGGGTTTTTGTCAGAAACTTCCCTTGAAATGGGGAAGAAAGAATAGTATAATAGATTAAAATTTCTTAGAACCAGGTATTCTACGAAAGCCTTGGCCCGCCATTCCCTTCATGGAGTCTGCATGGCATAGGCTTTTGAAGTCCCGCCATTCGGAGTATCCGCATGTTTGACACAAAATGCATCTTCGAGGCAAAAGTACGCCGGAGGCGAACAGATTCTTTCTGTCCGCCTCCGGCGTATTTTTCTTTTTCTGTTGCCAGGAGAAGCAAACAAACCCGGGATGACCGGACTGTCAAAAGCCGCCTGCAGTCTTCTGTTTTTTAAACCGACTTTACCGGCTCACCTTTGATCTTAACCCCCAGGCGCGGGCACTCCTCCTGGAACACCCGGGCCATCCGGCGCATTTCGTCCATGGACGGAGTCTCGATTCCCTTCAGCTCATACACCCGGTTCATTTTCCGGTAGGTGTCCATGCCCAGCCGATGATACGGCAGCAGCTCCACGTCCGCCACTCTGGTAAGGGGATCCAGGAAACGGGCTGTCTCCTGCATATTTTCCTCAAACAGGTTTACAGTGGGGATTACCGGAATCCGGATATGTATGGGACCGGTAAAGCGCTCGTTGACCTTTTGAAGGTTCTCCCGGATCAGTCGGTTGGAAACACCCGTATAAAAGGTGTGCCGCGCCTCATCCGCCACTTTAAAATCAATGTACATGGCTGTCAGGCTGGGCAGCAACGGCTCAATCTCAGAAAATGGTGCGTAGAGGCTGGTTTCCACTGCCGTATCAATTCCGTGCTCCCGGCACCCCTTCAGGATCTCCCCCACAAACCCGGCCTGCACAAGCGGTTCGCCGCCGCTGACCGTCACACCGCCGCCAGAGTGAAAGAAAAAGATCTCATCTTTGCAGACCTCTTTTACCACCTCGTCGGCCGTCATATCCATCCCATATCCAAATTCGAACTCCATGCGCTGAGATTCCGGCGTGGAGCACCATTTACAGCGGAGAGGACAGCCTTTTAAAAATACGACTGTCCGCAGGCCATCTCCATCATGAATGGATGTTTTTTCAATCCGAAGCACTCTCCCTGTTTTATTTTCCATGATACACTGCCTCCATTTTCTATTTCATCTTGCTCTTAGTGAAGAAACATGTCGCAAGCGACCACGCTCAGCGCCAGAATGTGCCTGAGCAGTTACATTTTAGCCTATTATAATCCCGTCCCACCGGAAAAGCTAGGAAAATCCCGCCGGAAAATATGAAAATCTTGACATTTTCCAGCGGGATCCTTTTAATTTTTTATTTCCCATCCCTCTCTCAGGTATGGATTTAATAATAGGTAATGGCAGCTGTTTTCCCCAGCTGCTCCATGACCTCGCAGATCCGCTCCACCAGTTTTTTGCGGACTCCAAGTTCAAAGGGAAGCTCCTGATTCTGGTAAGCATCATTGACAGCCTGACCCACAAAAAGATGCAGGTCTGTACACCGGTCGATAAGGATCTTTGCCAGCATGGAAGCGCCGTTTTGTTCCTCCAGCTCTATGAAAAAGTTCTCGTCGATTTCGTCATCCTTCGTGTATCTCTCCAACAGCTTCAGGGTTCTGGTCAGCGTGATCACACCCTCCGTAACCAGATCGATTCCCTCAATATAGGAGATGGGCGGAATGTCCGTGTCCACGTAATCCACGGAGACATCCACATCCTTTCCCAGAATCCGGGCCACAATCTTAGAGCTGGTGCCTCCGCAGACACATTTCACTGCCGCCTCGTCCTCCATAAACTCCCGGACCATTCTTGCATCATCCTCTTTGCTGGCAGCCGGGCCCGTCATGAGATTGACATTCTTCTTTTCGCCAATCCGCAGAACGGCTACGGTGGTGTCATCCCCCGGCCGCTCCTGGTACAGGTCATTGCAGGCCTGGCTAAGTTCTGAGGCCAGATGCATGGCCGTAGACGTCCGATTGTACTCTCTCGTCACAAAGTCTGCCACGCTCTCCCAGGTCCATCCAAAATTCAGAAGATCTCCCACGCCGGCATTGATGGCACCGTCGCTGATCAGAACAAAGGCGTCCCCGATCTGAACCTGAAAATGGTATTCGTTAATAACACGGCCTGCGATTTCCCTGGTATTTCTCGGAATCTTCATCTGCTTTCCATCCCGGATAAACACACATCCCGGATTGTCAAACTCCACCAGGTAAGCAGAACCGTCATCGAATACCTCCAGAATACTGAAAGTGGCATAGGCCACCCGGCGCACTTGACAGATCGGAAGCGTTTCCGCCACCGTCTCCACGCAGCGCTCCAGTGTAATCCCCCGCAGAAACATGGTTCCCAGAATCTTGGACGTCATAGTGGCCAGAATATTGGCCTTTACTCCGCTGCCCATCCCGTCCGCCAAAATCAGAATATGAGAATTTTCTGTATGAAGAATCTCAACCTTATCTCCACACAGCTCTTCCCCTTTCTTATTCAGGCTTTTATAGGCAATATCCACCTTGATTTTTGAATCCCGCATTTTTCCACTCCTTTGAACGTCTGCCTGCTTTTACTTCTCGCCCCCGTTTTCTGCTCCTTCCTCCAGAAGGGAATCGCACAGATCCATCAGCGTAATCTTCGTTTCGGCAGCCGTCTCGCCCAGCAGGCCGGCAATCTCCTGAGCCACGGTCATCTGCTTGCGGATGACCTCATGGGCCAGTTCCACGGTATTCAATTTTTTCTCGTAATCCTCTCTGGCAAAGCGCTCCTGCTCCGTAATGTCAATCATGGTAGCCAGCACCACATCCCGCTTCTCCACATAGACTACATCCATCAGCACCGTCAGGTTAAAATCAGGGTATACCATCTTTTTCCCTCGTATGCTCTGGTGGGTCGCATATACCCACTGGAAATCGGTCGGATCCATAAATTCAAACAGGTACATCTGTTTTGCCTCGGACCGGGTCTTTCCAAAGAATTTCTCTCCCGCAGCCGAGTATTCCAGGATTTTCATCTCCTTATCCACGATCATAACCAGATTGGGCGATGTCTCCATAACCAGGTTGGCCAGCGACTCGGCCCGGTCATGCATGTATGGAATACACATATTGAGCTCTGCCTTTTTCTGGAATACGGCAATGGCCTTCTCCCGACATGTAAAGTACCCGCAGGCGCCGCAGTTCAGTTCATCCTCTGGCGTGAATTTTCCGGTCTTTGCAAGAATCTCCCGAATCTGATCCTCCGTGGGCATGGGATCCCGTGTGGACTGGTCTTCGAATACCTTTTCCAGCTCAACTCCCTCTGTACGCTTTTTAAGCTCCTCTTCGGAAGCCGCCTCTCTTGAAATCTGATCCTCCATATCAAGCTTAGCCCGGAACCGGGACACCTCCCGCTCCAGCGGAGCCGATCCGTTGATACAGCCGCCCTGGCACATATTCATCTCTATAAAACTGCCTTTAATCTCCCCGGCCATCATGCTCTCACAGAAATCAATACAGTTTTTCGTCCCATGAATATGGAACTTGCGGTATCCGTCTTCCTTCTCCTCCGTCGCCAGTACCGATTCAATAACACCGCTGGTAATGGGATAAATCTGATTTACCTTTGGATCCAGACGGTTAAAGGGGATATCTTCACACTCCCTCAGGTTTATCGCTTCCTCCTCCAGCCAGTTCTGAATATCATTAAAATTCAGAACCGCATCAATACTGTCCTCATTTCTCGGATCCACGGATTCCTTCTTCTTAGCGATGCAGGGGCCCACAAATACGACCTTTGTATCGGCTCCATACTCCTTTTTCAGCATTCTCCCATGGGCCACCATGGGAGAAACCACCGGCGCCATAAAGGAAACCAGCTGAGGATAATAGATCTCAATCAGATCATTGACACTGGGACAGCAGGTGGTAATAATATTCTCCATTCTGCCCTCCTGAAGGAGCTGTGCATACTCCTGGGTTACCGCAGCCGCTCCCTCCGCCGTCTCCCGGACGTCTGCAAAGCCAAGCTTCCGAAATGCCTCATGAAGCTGTCCCAGAGTGGTCTTCGTAAAAAATCCCATATAAGCCGGAGCCAGAGATACCACTACCCGTTCTCCCTGTCGCAAATAATACTTTACCGTATCCAGGTCGCTGGCCATGGTTTTGGCCGACTGTGGACAGACATGGAGACAGTGGCCGCAGAGAACGCATTTCTCTTCGATTACCTCCGCCCGGCCGTCCTTAATCATAATTGCCTTCACGTCACAGTAGCGGACACACTTGTAACAGTGCATACATCTGGTTTCTTTGAAATCAATAATTCGCATGTTATGTAACCTCCCGTTGCTGCAGCGCGCCGCGCCGCTTTTATCCCCCTTAAGAACCTTCTCCCGGCTCTTTCCAAGTAAAAGTATACCACATCCCCGGTCAGGATTGAAGTCTTACCTGCTCTCCGTATTCAGCTCCTTTTTATCGCTGAATACGGCCACCAGAAGCATCAGGCGGCAGACCAGCATGATGACGCAGGCATGAAGCTGCCAGACCTGGGCATGAAGCATCAGGCTGACGCCATACCCCGTCAGCGCAGCCCCCATAACAAAGACGTAACCCCGGCGCAGCCCCCTATAACCCGGTTTTTCTGCCGTATACGCCTCCATAAGAAAATAAAACACAATATACTCCAGAATACAGGGAAGAAGAGCCCAGATCGTTCCGTCCGGCTTCGGGTAAAAAATCCCCATGAATCCGAAAAAACCGGATACCAGCACCAGCGCTGCTGCCGCCCTCCGGTACCACACCATCCATTCCGGTTTCATCCTGAAAAAGTCCCCCTGGCGCTCCAGTCTTAAAATCCCCAGATACATCAGGGCAAACCCCACGCAGGACGGGAAAAGGATTACCTGAAACAGGGTAATATGAAAGGAAGCGAGGATAATTCCCCAGAATATCTTCCTGCTTCGCTCTGCCATTTAAATACACCCCTTTCCTCTCAGGTACTTCCAGACGTCCCGGAACCGAAGTTCATAACTTTTTTGATAGGAAGCCGTCACCGGAATCCATTCCGCTCCATTTTCCAGGCCCCGGTCTGTCACATCGACAGGTTTATTTCCAGATTCTCCTTCCGGCTCATCCTCCTGGAATTCCAGAAGAATAACTGGCGCCGTCATGGTCTGAGGTGCCAAATCCGGATGGACATCCAGCCAGGTGGTTGTAATCTCCATCCAGCTGCCGCCGGATACCGGAATCCCTTCCTCTTTGCGGGCCTTTTCCTCCACTTCTCCAAGAAGTGTTCCATCCATCCGTATTTCAAAATTTTCTTTTTCCTCTTCCAGACCAAGAACTGTCACATCCACAGTTCCATCAGAAGAAAATCGAATTTTCCGGCTGCTGGTTCCGTCGGAGCTGGAGGAACTGGACATAATCGCCGCTTTTGCCTCTCCCTTCGACTCTTCCACCAACACCAGATTCCCCAGAGAAACCGTCTCCTTTGTGCCGTCCGTGTAAGTCACATCCGCCTCCGTTGCCAACTGCCAGCCTGACTGTTCAGATTCTGCCATCTCTTTTTCACGCTGTTCCGTCTCAGTCCTCTCCGAATCCAACCGCTCTGAATCTGAATGATCCAAATCCAATTGCTCCAGCCGGCCAGTCATCGTGTGAAGAAGGTATCCTCCAGTTTCCCGTGTGATCTCCCGCACTTCCAGAAGCCGCAGACCTCCCAGCTGAGGAAAGGTCATGGCCTGCACCTTCCGGCTGTCGCTGCTGTCCGTAATATAGGAAAAGGATACTTCTGCCCAGAATTTCCCTGTTTCTCCAGAATTGCTTCCCTCCTGACTGCGCCACACAGTCGCCTGGCTGTGCTCCACAAACACCGGACTGGAAAGCCGGAACCCGTACTGCAGATAGATTCCACCCAGAAAACAGATCAGCGCTAACCCAACTGCCAGCCACATAATTCCCCGCTCTGCAGGACAGCTCCTCCTTTTTTTCTCCGCTCCCTTCTCTATGAGACATGCCGTCTCTTCCGGTAAATCTTCCCGTCTATTCTTCATACATCCCCTCGCTTCGACTCGCTGTATCCTGCAGCAGCTCACACTGGCCTCACGGCCGGAACTGCTGCCGCACCTTTTTAGTAGTATACAGCAGAATGGAATACCAATCTTTGCTATTTTCTTACAAATTTATGACTTCGGATGACGCTCTGCCGACCGAAATGCAAGAGGGAGCGCCGTCCACAGACGGCACTCCCCCTCCTTACAATCCTTTCGGATCACTTCTTTTATTTCCTTCAGGAATCTGATTATTCCTTCTCTGCCTCTGCCGCTCTGGCCTCTACCTCGCGTTTCTGCACATCGCCCGGAGCCTGCTCGTAACGGCTGAATTCATAAGCATACTCACCAATACCTCCGGTCATGGAGCGCAGATCTGTATTATAGCCAAAGAGCTCTGACATGGGGATGTCCGCTTCGATGATCTGTTTGCCGTGATGATCGGAATTCATACCCAGAACACGGCCTCTTCTGCGGTTCAGATCGCCCATAACGTCTCCGGTAAACTTATCCGGAACCGTTACCTTCAAAGATGCAATCGGCTCAAGGAGAACGGGATTTGCCTCCATAAAGGCCTTCTTAAAGGCCAGTGTTGCCGCCATCTTGAATGCCATCTCTGAGGAATCCACCGGATGGTAGGAACCATCCACCAGGGTTGCCTTCAGGCCCACCACCGGATAGCCGGCCAGCGGTCCCTTCAGGACGCATTCCTGAATTCCCTTTTCCACTGCCGGGAAGTAATTCTTCGGAACTGCGCCGCCAAATACCTTCTCCTCAAATACATACGGTTTCTCCAGATCGCCGGACGGTTCAAACTCCATCTTAACATCGCCGTACTGACCGTGGCCACCGGACTGTTTTTTATATTTACCCTGAGCCTCTACTTTTTTGCGCAGCGTCTCGCGGAATGCAAATTTCGGCTTGGACAGGACAATATCCACTTTATATCTGGCCTGCAGTTTGCTGACTACTACCTCCAGCTGCTGGTCGCCGATGGCGTACAGCAGGGACTGGCGGTTCTCCGCGTCATTAACCGTGCGCAGGGTCAGATCCTCCTCCATCATCTTGGACAGAGCACTGGAGATCTTGTCCTCATCTCCCTTGGTCTTTGCCGCATATGCCATGTAGGTATAGGGTGTGGAAATCTTCGGCTTATGGTATACGATGGGAGCCGTGCGAACTGCGATGGTGTCGCCGGTCTGGGTTACAGACAGCTTGGCCACTGCACCGATATCGCCGGCCTTCAGCTCCGGAACCTCGATCACATCTTTGCCCCGCAGCAGGTATACCTTCTGTACCTTCTCCTCTGCGTCCTTGTTTACATTATAAATCACGCTGTCCGGCTTCAGGGTTCCCGTACAGATCTTCATCAGAGAGTATTTTCCAATGAAGGGATCCACGATGGTCTTAAATACACGGGCTGACAGGGATACATCATCGTTATATTTAGCAGTAAAGCGCTCTCCCGTGGATACATCCACACCGACACACTCGAACTTATCCGGTGACGGGAAGTATTTGTCAATGGCCTGCAGCAAATGACTGAATCCCTGGGCATTGACACCGGAACCCATAAGAACAGGGACAATATTTCCGTCCATCACATGCTCTCTCAGGGCCTTGGAAATCTCCTCCTGGGTAAACTCCTCACCGGAGAAGTAACGCTCCATATATTCCTCGCTGGTCTCGGCCACAGCCTCGATCAGAGCATCCCGGACAATCCCCAGGTTTTTCTGGGTATACTCGGGGATATCGCACTTCTCATAATCACTCAGATTGGTAAACCGGCGGCCTTCCATCTTCACAACGTTTACAAAACCGATAAACTTTTCATTTTCACGGATCGGAACCTGGAACGGCGCAATCTTTCTTCCGAAACGCTTCTCCAATTTCAGGATCAGCTCACGGAAACTGGCCTGATCATCATCCATATTGGTCACAAAAATCAGACGCGGAAGGTTATACGCCTCGCAGAGTTCCCACGCCTTCTCTGTTCCAACTTCGATGCCGGCCTTGCAGTTTACGACAATCACAGCGGCATCCGCTACGCTGATCGCCTCTTCTACCTCGCCCACAAAATCAAAATAACCGGGAGTATCTAAAATATTTATCTTAAGAGGACCCTCCTCTCCCTGATATTCCAGCGGAATCAACGTCGTGGAAATGGAGAACTGTCTCTTGATTTCTTCTTTATCATAATCGCTGATGCTCGTTCCTTCCGGAACCTTTCCCATTCTTTTCGTAACGCCTGTTACCAGCGCCAGAGCCTCTGCGACTGTCGTCTTTCCTGCACCGCCGTGCCCCAATAAAACCACATTACGGATCTGTTTTGTTCCATACACGTTCATAGAAAATTCCTCCCGTAGATAAATTTTAGTCCATGTTGATATTGTACAAGAAAATAAAGAAAATTTCAAGTTAAATATCATTTTTACACAAAATCATTCCAACTTCTGCACAAGTCGCCCGAAAATACCATACTTCTTCCCTTATTGGCCTTCACTAACATGCGTTAAAGTTTTGCACTTTAACGCAAAAAATCGTTGACAATCATTCCATTTCCTTTTACAATAGCACCATCAGCAGGGAAAAGGAGATTATACCATGATTATTATTATGAAACCCCAGGCCTCCGAGGAAGCCGTTCAGAAAGTAAAACATATCATTGAATCCAAAGGCCTGGTTGCTCACCTCTCAAAAGGCGATCAGGTAACTATCATCGGCGTGGTCGGCGATAAGACGCGGCTGGCCGGAAGCAACGTCGAAATCTCCGACGGTGTAGATAAAGTAGTGGCTGTGACCGAAACGTACAAGCTGGCCAACCGCAAGTTCCATCCGGAACCCACAAAAATTCCCATGCCCAATACGGTCATTGGGCCTTCTACCCTAACTGTCATGTCCGGCCCCTGCGCCATTGAGAGCCGGGAGCAGCTGCTGGAGACGGCCTTCGCCGTAAAGAAAGCCGGAGCCACCTTCCTGCGCGGCGGCGCCTACAAGCCAAGAACATCCCCCTACTCCTTCCAGGGACTGGAAACGGAAGGCCTTAGATATATGAAAGAGGCCAGAGAAGCCACTGGCCTTTCCGTTGTCTGTGAAGTTACCAGCGCCCATGCTATTGAAGAGGCTGTCAAATACGTGGATATGCTGCAGATCGGCGCCAGAAACATGCAGAACTTCGAGCTTTTAAAGGAGGCTGGGAAAACCCGCCTTCCGATTCTTTTAAAGCGTGGACTTTCCGCCACCATTGACGAATGGCTCAATGCTGCCGAATACATTATGTCCGAGGGCAATGATCAGGTTGTTCTCTGCGAACGGGGTATCCGCACCTATGAGACCTCTACCCGCAACACCCTGGATTTAAGCGCCGTCCCCGTACTGCGCCAGAGAACCCACCTCCCGGTAATTGTAGATCCAAGCCACGCCACTGGCGTCCGCTCCTACGTGGAACCCTTGGCAAAGGCGGCCATCGCAGCGGGAGCAGACGGCCTGATGATTGAAACTCACCCCTGTCCGGAAAAGGCCCTCTCTGATGGCCCCCAGTCCTTAACCTTCCCGCAGTTTGACCAGCTGATGGAGGGCCTTCGTCCCTACGCCAGCCTGGCAGGCCGCACCCTGTAAGCCTTCATCCTGGAACACGATTGGTTTTACAGAACTATTTCTGTCACGAAGGGAGATCTGACCATGAAAAATCTCACTGCAGGGTTTATCGGGTTTGGCCTGATCGGCGGCTCCATTGCCAGAGGTTTAAAGCGCAGCGCACCGGACACAACGGTCATGGCATACATGCGGACCCGGGAAACCCTCCTGAAAGCACAGAAAGAAGGCATTGTGGATATTCCTCTGGACGGGGTAGATTCCCGCCTCGGCCAGTGTGATATTCTGTTTCTGTGCACCCCGGTGGAATACAATGCCAGTTACCTGCAAAAAATCCGGCCTTTTTTAAAGTCCGGCGCCATTGTTACAGATGTAGGCAGCACAAAAACGAATATCCATGAAACCGTAAAAGAGCTTGGGATGGAAGCCTGCTTTGTGGGCGGCCATCCCATGGCCGGATCCGAAAAAACCGGCTACGACAGTTCTTCCGATCACCTTCTGGAAAATGCCTACTATATCCTGACCCCCACGAAGCAGACTCCGCCTGCTATGGTGGACCGCATGGTGGAGGTGGCTGATACCATCGGCGCTCTGCCTCTTGTCCTGGATTATAAAAAACATGATCTGATTGTCGCTGCCATCAGTCACCTTCCCCACCTGATTGCCTCCAGTCTGGTCAATCTGGTCCACGACTGCGATGATGAAACCCAGCTGATGAAACGACTGGCAGCCGGCGGTTTCAAGGATATTACGAGAATCGCCTCATCCTCTCCGGTCATGTGGGAACAGATCTGCATGACCAATGAGGAAAATATCACGCAGATGCTGACCCTCTATATCGATTCCCTTTCAAAGCTCCGGGAGGAGCTTCAAAACCGGGAATCAGGCGCTGTATACCGTCTGTTTGAATCTTCCAGGGATTACCGCAATTCCTTTGCAGAAACGCCAAAAGGATCCATTACTCCAGAGTACTCTTTCTCCGCCGATATCGTGGACGAACCCGGTGCCATTGCCATCATTTCCGCGATTCTGTCCGGAAAGGGCATTAATATTAAAAATATCGGCATCAACCACAATCGGGAGCACGGAGAAGGGGCTCTTCGAATCAGTTTTTACGACAAAGCCTCCATGGAGGCAGCCTGGAAACGGCTGAAATCTTACAACTATTCACTCTTTATGTGAGACTGTTGTCTGTTTGTGAGGTATATACGATGAAATGTTCTAACGTAAAGGCGCTTCGGGGTGAAGTTACCGTTCCCGGCGACAAATCCATCTCCCACCGCAGCGTCATGTTTGGCTCCCTGGCAGAGGGAACCACCGAAATCTCAGGATTTCTTAAAGGTGCAGACTGCCTTGCCACCATCGACTGCTTTTCCCGCATGGGAATTTCCATTGAAAACCGGGATGACCGGATTCTCGTTCATGGACGGGGACTCCACGGCCTGGCCAGGCCGGATACCATACTGGATTGCCAAAACAGCGGCACCACCACCCGGCTGATCTCCGGAATCCTTTCCGGTCAGTCCTTTGACGCCATTCTGACGGGAGATGCATCCATCCAGAAACGGCCCATGAACCGGATCATCACGCCGCTGGCTCAAATGGGGGCAAAAATCGAAAGTCTTTCCGGAAATGGCTGCGCCCCCTTACATATTACCGGCTCTCTGCTCCATGGGATTCATTATCGTTCTCCTGTGGCCTCAGCCCAGGTAAAGTCTGCCATCCTTCTGGCCGGACTCTACGCGGACGGAGAAACCCGGGTAACAGAACCCTACGTATCCCGTGACCACAGTGAACGAATGCTGGCCTCCTTCGGAGCCGATATCCGCACGGAGGGAACCACAGCTGTTCTGAAACCGGCTGACCGGCTGACCGCCCGGAAAATTAACATCCCCGGCGACATCTCCTCTGCTGCCTTCTTTCTGGCCGCCGGACTCATCGTCCCCGGCTCAGAGCTTCTCATCCGTCATGTGGGCATTAACCCCACCCGGGACGGCATCCTGAGGGTTGTCAGACAGATGGGCGGGGACGTAACCCTTTTAAACGTCCAAAACGGCTGCGGAGAGCCGACGGCTGATCTCCTGGTCCGTTCCAGCTCTCTCCATGGGACTGTCATCGAGGGGGCCGTCATTCCAACCCTTATTGACGAGCTTCCCGTCCTGGCAGCCATGGCCTGCTATGCAGAGGGAACCACCGTCATCCGGGATGCGGCAGAATTGAAAGTCAAGGAGTCCAACCGGATTGCCGTAATGGCGCAAAACCTGACGGCCATGGGGGCCCAGGTGGAGGAGACAGAGGATGGCATGATCATCCACGGAGGCCGGCCGCTCCACGGTGCTGTCATTGACACCCAGGGGGATCACCGGATTGCCATGACCTTCGCTGTGGCCTCTCTGGGGGCAGAAGGAGAAACTGAAATCCGGAATGCGGAATGCGTTGCCATCTCCTACCCGAACTTTTTCAGGGATTTGCAGGCGCTGTCAGACACTCCCTGTATTTTTTAAAAATTATCTTGACAAACGCACGCCAAGGTATTAATATGATGAAAAAGTAAACCGATGAGAAAGAGGAGTAAGCGATCAGCGAGATCACAGAGAGCTGCGTCACGGTGGAAGCGCGGTATGGAACTGATGGTGGAATGGACTTTCGAGGGCGGCCCTGAATAAGAGTACGGGCCGACGGGGGCGCACCCGTTATCCGGCGGCATATATGTTAGTATATGATCGAGAGGGCCTCTGGCCAATGTGGGTGGTACCGCGGATTTGATATTCGTCCCAGATACAGTTTTTACTGTATCTGGGATTTTTTTATTGCATAGGAAATATCAGCTCCGATTCGATCGTTGCTAATCAGCAACTGTTATAACTGTCTCACAAGGAGGAAAACAACATGAAGAAAAATGAATTTGCAGCTCTTTTACTTACCACTGTAACCGCTGTATCACTGCTTGGGTGCTCATCTGCCGCGAAGCCGGCCGATACTGCAAAAACGGCAGAGACTACCACAGCTGCAGAGGCTACCGCAGCTCAGGAAAACGGCAGCGGCTCTGCTGAAACAGCGGATGGTTTTTATACCATCGGCATCGCCCAGTTTGCCGTCCACGGCTCTCTGGATAACTGCCGGGAGGGATTTTTACAGGGACTGGCAGAGGAAGGCATTGAAGAAGGCAAGAACCTGAAGATTCTCTATGAAAACGCCAATGCAGACGGCGCCACTGCCAGCCAGATCGTTTCCGGCTTCCTTTCTCAGAAAGTAGATATGATCGCCGCCATTGCCACCCCCACGGCCCAGAGCGCCTATAGTGCCGCCCGAAAGGAGGACGTTCCCGTTATCTACACCGCCGTTACGGACCCCATCGCCGCAGAGCTGGCCAAAGAGGACGGGACACCGGTGGGCGAGGTAACCGGCACCAGCGATAAGCTTCCCGTTACAGAGCAGCTGGCTATGATCCGGGAAATTCTCCCTGATGCGAAGAAGATCGGAATCATGTACAGCACCAGCGAGGTCAATTCCCTCTCCACCCTGGAGGAGTATAAAGAAGCCGCACCGGAATACGGATTTGAGATCGTAGAAAGCGGCGTTTCCACCACCGCAGACGTGCCTCTGGCCGCCGATCAGCTGGTAGAAAAAGTGGACTGCATCAACAACCTGACGGACAATACAGTCGTCAGCGCCCTGCAAGTGGTTCTGGATGCCGCCGGGAAAAAAGGAATCCCGGTATTCGGCAGTGAAATCGAGCAGGTTAAGGTTGGCTGTCTCGCATCCGTAGGCCTTGACTACATCGAGCTAGGAAAACAGACCGGCCGCATGGCTGCCAAAGTCCTGAAGGGAGAGGCAAAGGCCAGTGAAATGAACTTCGAGATCATTGAGGGCGGTTCCTTCTACGGAAATACGGCTGTCGCAGAAAATCTTGGCATCCAGCTTCCAGATTCCCTTGTGGCCGATGCTGCCGACATGTTCCATGAAATCACAGTTCAATAAATATTACACATCATCGGAGGTTTGCCATGTCAATTCTACTTGGCGTTATAAATGAAGGTCTTATTTACGCTCTTATGGCCCTGGGGGTATACATCACATACTCCATTCTGGATTTCCCAGATCTGTCGGTGGACAGCACCTTTCCCCTGGGCGCAGCCGTTACAGCCACGCTCCTGCTTTTGGGAGTTCCGCCGGTGCTCACTCTCCCTGCGGCCTTTGCCGCAGGCGCACTGGCCGGAATGGCCACCGGTTTCATCCATGTGAAGCTGAAAGTCCGGGATCTTCTGTCCGGCATCATCGTGATGACAGCGCTCTACTCCATAAATCTGCGGATCACAGGAAACAAGGCAAACCTGCCGATCTTCAGTCAGGAGACGATTTTTGAAAACTCTTTTCTGGATTCGCTTCCACCAGGTCTTTTCGATTACAGCACCATCCTGATCCTGCTGGTCATCGTCCTGGCCGTCAAGATCCTGCTGGATCTTTATCTGGAAACCCGCTCCGGCTACCTGCTTCGGGCAGTGGGAAACAATGAAACCCTGGTAACCTCCCTGGCAAAAGACAAGGGTTCCGTAAAAATCCTCGGCCTGGCCCTGGCCAACGGCCTGGCGGCCCTGGCCGGCGCTGTATACTGCCAGCAGAAAGGCTTTTTTGAAATCAGTATCGGTACCGGCACCATGGTCATGGGACTGGCCAGCGTCATCATTGGCACGCGGGTATTCGCCCGATTCGGAAAAGTAAAAGCAACCACCGCCGTTATTCTCGGGACCATCGTCTACAAGGCCTGCATCTCCGCCGCCATGGCTCTGGGCCTGCAGACCCTATACATGAAGCTGATCACATCGCTGTTCTTCCTGATTATTCTGGTGGTCAGCGAAAACCGCAAAAAGAAGGTAAGATAAATGCTGGAATTAAAACACATTGAAAAATATTATAATCAGGGAACCGTCAATGAAATCTGCCTGTTTGAAGATTTCAGCCTGACCATCGGGCAGGGAGAATTTGTCTCCGTTGTCGGAAGCAACGGTTCCGGCAAAACCTCCCTGTTGAATATCATCTGCGGCAGCATTCCCCTTGACAATGGCCGTATCCTGATCAATCAGAAGGACATTACCAGAATGCCGGAGTTTAAACGGCAGCGCACCATCGGTCGCGTATACCAGAATCCGGCCATGGGAACCTGTCCCAGCATGACGATTCTGGAAAACATGGCCCTGGCGGACAACAAGGGAAAAACCTTTAACCTGCGGCGCGGCACCAACCGCCAGCGCATCTCCTACTACCGGGAACTTCTCTCTACCCTGGGACTGGGACTGGAGGACAAACTGGAAATCCAGGTCGGCGTCCTCTCCGGCGGCCAGAGGCAGGCCATGGCTCTTCTCATGTCCACCATGACCCCCATCGAGTTTCTGATCCTGGACGAGCACACGGCGGCTCTGGATCCAAAAACCGCAGAAACTATCATGGAGCTGACGGACCGAATTGTCCGGGAAAAGAAACTGACCACCATCATGGTTACCCACAATCTGCGCTATGCGGTGGAATACGGAAACCGCCTGCTGATGATGCACCAGGGAAAGACCGTTCTGGATCTGGACGGTCCTGAGAAAGCCAGCCTCCGCGTAGACGATCTTCTGGCCCAGTTCAATGCCATCAGCATAGAATGCGGCAATTAGAAAAAATATTGCATAGAAAGCAATTTCCTATGCAAAAAAAAGGATGTCCCGCAGCGGTTTTTCGCGTCATTCCAAACCGTTCAGGCCATCCTTTTTTCTTATTCGTATCTTTTACTTATTCTTTCCGCAGCATTTCTTATACTTTTTGCCGCTTCCACAGGGACAGGGATCGTTGGGATATACCTTGTGCTCGTTCCGCACGGTTCCCGATGCTTTCTGCTGACGGTACAGCTCTTTTCTTCTCTCTTCCGTCAGAATCGCATCCCACTGGGGCAGTTCGTACAGCCAGGTTGCTCTTGCTTCCACCATATTATAGTAGAGCTTTTCCGGGTCAATCTCAATCTTAACCCGGGTATCCTCTTCCATGGTCTCGATGGGATTCTCATAACCCTTTAAACTCTCGTTGATGCCATCCAGGAAACCGGTCATGATCAGGACTTCCGTATCGTACTTCTCCGCCAGTTCCTTAACCGTTCCCTCTACCACTTCTGTGGGATTGGAGAGAATCTGCTCATAAATTCCCTTCTCAATGGTAAAGTATCCGGACCAGAGCTCTTCTTTCTTTTTATCATCCAGCCCATCGCCGTAGGCCAGGCTGCGCCAGTTCTCTAACAGTGTCATTGATAAATCCTTCCTTTTCTTTAATTGTCGCGTCCTATGTACCGCTGCAGGTACACTGATGTTAGTATATAACAAGTCCGGCTATTTTGCAAAATATTTTTTCCACCGGACGCCGTTTTTTCTTCATAAAACCGATTTTTCTCGATCCAAAAGACCGGTTTTCCCGCCTTTTACAGAGCCTTTTCCCTGCAGAAGCTCTCTCTCATCCTTCTGTAAAGGCGAAATGCCATCATGGAGGTGGACACCGTAAAAAACAATTCCAGCGCCGTACTGATAATTCCCGATGACAGGATAAACAAAACCACGCAGCCAACCGCAATTCCGGCAATTCCCGTCAGATATCGTCCATAGACATCCGGCTCTCTCCGGTACAGCTTCCAGGAAATCCGAAGGAGGCAGACCATCAGGCATACCGCTGCCGTAAAGGCAAACAAAATGTGCAGGAAGGCCTTCAAAGGAAACTGATCCGGCAGATACGGCGTCGTAACGGCAAACACCAGAAGTACCAGCGCCGCTGGAACCATCCAGCTTCCAGCATATTTTTCCGGCAGAAGACGGAATATTTTCCTGAAACAAACAAAAAAATACCATCCTATGAGAAGACCCCATAGGGCAAAGGCCGCCCCCCGCCCCGCCAGGTTTCCAAGTACTGAAAAATTCATATTAAACCAGTCGCTTCCCTTTACGAATAAAAGCGTATAGGCCGGAATCAGAATATTCGCCGTAAAGACCATCACCATATGCACTCTTCCTCTCTCAGTCTTATCTCTGTCAATCTTATCTGTTACCGCCCTGACTTTCCCACCCCGGAAACATCTCTCCTCAGGCGGGAAGCATGCAGCCATTATAGCGTATAAAACTGAAAACAGAAGAAACTGTCCATAAAATTTTTATGAATTCTGCCCCTCCGGACAGCTGGTTTCCTCGCAAAGCGTTGTTTTATTATAAGATGAGCTGCCATGACCCAGGAATATCCCCAGCACAATGCTGACTGCCAGCAGCACCAGCGCCACGCTGACCCAGCCGAATCCATAGCCATACATGGGAAGTCTACGGCACAGATCCGAAAGGAACCCAAGCGGAACTCCTGCATTACCCAAGGCATACAGAATGCTGACACAGCTGACGCCCGTTACCACAACTGGATATACGAATCGGTTGGATTCCCACACCCGATGTGACAGTCCCAGCACGATCAGGACGATGGAAACTGGATAAATAGCATCCAGTACCGGGATGGAGATGCTTAAGATTGCATTTAACCCCAGATTGCAGACCAGAAACGAAAATCCAACGATTGTATATACCCACTGTTTATAAGTAAAAAAGTGAAACTGCTTGGAGAAGAACTGGGAGATCGAATTGATCAACCCCACACAGGTAGTCAGGCAGGCCAGTGTGAAAATAGCTGCCAGGATGATCGCGCCGAATTCTCCAAAGAGCTGGTACACAATCTGGCGAAGAGTCCATGCACCGTTTTCCTGTACCGCATAAACGCCGGAGCTGCACATGCCCATATAGGTCAGCATCATATAAACCAATGCCAGGATGACACCGGCAAATACACCGGCTAAAACAGTGTGTTTCATCACGCTCTTTTTCTCCTTCAGTCCAAAGGAGTCCAGGGTAATGGCGATTACAAGGCCGAAATTCAAGGCTGCAATGGTATCCATGGTCTGATACCCCTCAACAAAACCCTTAAAAAACGGAGCCTCCTGGTAAGCCTCCTGAGGAACAGCGATTTCCGTCTGCCCCTTTACCAGAAAACTGAAAAATAAGAAACACAAAAGAAGCAGAAGGCTTGGCGTCAGAAAACTTCCGATTCTTTTTACCAGCTTTCCCGGATTCATACAGAGCCAGAGCGCCACCAGAAAGAAGACCAGCGAGTAGGCCACCATGCAGATGGTGGTATTTACTCCATCCGGAAGATAAGGCGCAACCGCCATCTCAAAAGGAACGGAAGCGGCTCTCGGAATTCCGAGTCCCGGCCCAATGGACAGATAAATCAAAACCGTAAAAACCATAGAAAATCTCGCCCCCACCTGGCCGGCAAGGCAGTCCAGGCCGTTAAAACGAGCTACCACAATAACCCCCAGAACTGGAAGCACTACCGCCGTAGCCAAAAATCCCGCCAGCGCCGGAACCATATGGGCACCGGCATTCTGTCCCAGAAACGGCGGAAAAATCAGGTTTCCCGCTCCAAAAAACAGCGAAAACAACATGAAACTGACTAACAGCATTTTCCTTCTTGATAATTCCATTTCTCCTCTTCCTCCCTGACCTTTCATCGTTGTTAAAAATTTTGCGACAAAATTCCTTTCCGCCGCATGGCAATCCTCGCGGAGCGTTTTTTATTTCATAGGACGCATTTTCCTGTGAAGATTCGGGTGTCAAAAGGTCATTTTAAGAAGGAATGACCTTTTGACACCCGAATCCTATGAAATAAAAAAACCCGCCTCAAATTTCTTTGAGACGAGCCTTGTAATCAACACCCGCGGTACCACTCAAACTTGCATGAAAAAACATGCCACTTTAGGTTCCATCAAACCCTAGGCGTTTACGCAGCCTGCACGTAACCCCCTACTTGCAAAAATACTTTGGGAGGTTCAGCTCGGAAGGGATAAGAATTCCAGCCGCTGTCTGTCAGGTTCCCACCATCCCTGACTCTCTGGGAAACGCTCTGCTGATTCCGTCTTCGTCATAGCCTTTATCTATTCAACTTCCGTTAGAATAGCACTCTGGCTCCTGTTTGTCAATATCTGAACCGTTATCTTATCTGAATGTTTGCATAGCTCTTTACGGATTACAGCTTTTACAGGGAGCATATCCCCGGCGGATCAGCTCCTCCCGGCTTCCTGCATATTCTTCCCGGTTCTGTTCCTTCATCTCCTGGACAGATGAGCACCCTGACCTGTGAAATTTTTTGGAACTTATATTGAGAATATACGTTTCCTCCAGGACAGATTCCTCCGGACTCCCACCACCATCATAGCTCTCTCCTGTTGCATAGTCAATGACAATTCCCGGCTGCACATTATACGCATAGGCACAGAAGAGAATGCCTTCTCCATCATCCTCCACGGATTTTCCTTCCATCAGCACGCCGGAGGCGACCAGATTGTCGCCCTCAAACACCGGTGTTACCCGGTACATCACATGATTTCCCGTCTCCTTTACATAATCAGCCACCATATTTTCAAAGGGCAGCATTCCGTCCACGTTCAGATAACGGGTTCCCGTAATCAGGTTCTCCTCATTTGCATTTTCCCCCGTCAGCTGGTAGCCGATCAGGTGACACCGGTTATACAGGTTCTTTCCGTCCACCGTGTCGTATTGCGCCGTATGCCACCCCGTTGGCTTCACATGACTGATGGAACCGCGTTTTTCCGTGGGCATCAGGTCTGTCCCCACACAGGCATAGGCTGTCTGACACCGCCCCTCTTCGTCCAGAGAACCGTATTGCTCAAATGACTCCTCCGTCAACTCCGAATCCTCAAAAAATGGCACATTGTCATGCACCGCCGCATAGGGTTGGCCCGAATACTCTGGGACCGCACCGAAAGGAAAATTTTTCACGGAAACTGCCGCGCTTCCGCTCTCCTCCATTGTCTCTCCACAGCCGGACAGCACCAGAGCCAGAGCCGTCAAAAAAAACAACAGATATATCTTCACTCGTTTCATCGTTTATAACGCTCCTTTGTAATCTTTTCGTGAGACGACCCTTCAAACTCCTTCGTTTCCGTTACCCTCCAGTCCTTTAAATCCATCTGAAACCAGGTATCTGCTGGATAGGTCCGATTCCATCGATACAAAATAATTTCCTCTATCTTTTCTTTAAATGGTACAATATCCCGGTTTTCCACAAAACACAGATCCCCGGCTCCCGCCTTTTCCAGAAAACCCTCCTCCACCTGCAGCCGCCCTGGCTCCACATCCGCAAATTGCTTCGCGGTGTAACCATTCATCCAGATTTTCCCGCCTCCGGCCTCGTCCATCACATCCTGCCTCAAAACCCGGTCCTGGCTCTGGCGCCGCCGATTGAATGTCATTCCATTATTATCATCCACGCAAATAATCGCCTTCATGGTCTTTCTCCCTGTATTGACACATACTATTTCCATGTTCCCATATCGAAGTATAACACAAGCCACTACTTTTAGCTACCTTAACCCACCGTCTAAAGCCAGCGGGATTGCAGTAGCCTTATTTCAAAATTTTCCGATGCAATAAGAAAGAAGCTCGCCCGCGAGCTTCTCCGCCTGCGGCGGGTCGCTTCTGCGGCAAAATTCCTCTCCGCCGCATGGCAATCCTCGCGGAGCGTTTTTTATTGCATAGGAAGCAATTTCCTATGCAATAAAAAATACCCCGCCCGCTGCACGAAGCCAACAGGCAAGGTATTAAAAAGGGGAGGATAAGTATTCAAAAATTTCTCTTTTGTGATAGTAACAGTATAACCGGATTCTTTTTGCTTATACATTCTTTCAAAATTTTTTTCCTTCTTTTTTACGGTTGCAATCCCCGGTCAATTCGGCTAGAATGGCTGTAGCACATCAGCATTACACAAAGGAGAATATGAGACATGAAAAAAAATGTAATTGTGGGCCAGTCCGGCGGTCCTACTGCCGTCATCAATGCCAGCCTGTACGGAGCTGTCTGCGAAGCCAGACGCCATCCGGAAGAAATCGGCTGCGTGTATGGCATGATCAATGGAATTGAAGGATTTCTGGCCGACGCTTATATGAATTTCGATGCGCTTTCCGAAGAAGAGCTGGAGCTTTTAAAGCTGACGCCGGCCGCCTATCTGGGTTCCTGCCGTTTTAAACTTCCGGAAGACTTTTCTTCCGAATTCTACCGCGTCCTCTTTAAAAAGCTGGAAAAGCTGGATATCGGTTACTTTCTCTATATCGGAGGAAACGACTCCATGGATACGGTCAGCAAACTGTCCCGGTATGCGGATGGTATCGGCAGTCCGATCCGTTTTATCGGTATCCCCAAAACCATCGACAATGATCTCGTTCTGACCGATCACACCCCTGGATATGGAAGTGCCGCCAAATACGTGGCAACCTCAGTCCGCGAAATCACCCTGGATGCCTCCGTATATCAGCAGCGCTCCGTTACCATCGTGGAGATCATGGGACGCCATGCCGGATGGCTGACGGCGGCCAGCGCCCTGGCCCGCAAACAGGTCGGCGACAACCCGCTTCTGATTTATCTTCCGGAAACCCCCTTTGAGCTTGGTCAGTTTGCCTCTGACCTGAAGTCTGCCTTTGCAAAAACGTCCAACGTCGTTGTATGTGTATCCGAGGGCATCCGAGACGGCTCCGGCCGGTTTCTCTGCGAATACGTAGGCGAAGCCCAGCTGGATACTTTTGGCCACAAAATGCTGACTGGATGCGGAAAAATCCTTGAAAACTATGTGCGAAATCAGTTCGGCGTCAAAGTGCGCTCCATTGAACTCAATGTAAACCAGCGCTGCTCCGGTCTTTCCGTCTCAGCTACGGATATGGAAGAGGCGGCATCGGCAGGTGAAGCCGGCATCCGCTTTGCATTGGAACGTCATACCGGTAAAATGGTAGCCTTTGAGCGAAAAAGCAAAAATGGACAATATGCTATGGAGGCTGTTCTGCAGGATGTAAATCTCATCTGCAATCAGGAAAAAACATTCCCACAACAGTGGATCACTGAAACCGGCTGTGATGTGACAGATGATTATCTTGCCTACGCCCGCCCTCTGATCCACGGCGAAGCTCCCCGTATCATGGAAGACGGACTTCCCAAATATTTATTCCGATAATTCCCAAACAGACAACGCCCGCCGGAAGAAATTCTGCCGGCGGGTTTCTGTCTTTTCTCGCGCATCGTTTATTTTTTATCTTCTGTCTTTCTATTCTTCCATCTCCCGGATTTCCACTCCATCATAAAAAAAGGTCAGAATATCCATATAATCCTTTCCCTGGCGTGCCATCTCCTGGGCTCCGTTCTGACTCATCCCGACTCCGTGGCCATAGCCGCCGCCCCAGATGGTAAAAGTACGACTTCCTGTCTCATCATCCCGGGCCGTCTCGTCCACAGCAATAAACGCACTGGGAAGAGTGGCCCATCCGGTCATCTTTGACCCGTCATTCTTTTGGTATGTCAAATCCGGACTCCCCAGTATACTGCGGATCTGGCTCTCTCCTTTTACAGATTTTTCTCCCTCACTGCCAACAATGGTCACATTCTGTGCAATACCGCCAGTTCCCCGGGAGGTCACAAAAATCCCCTGAATATCTCCGATTCCGTCCACCTTTTCCGCCAGCTTCCGGTCTGTAATGGTCGTCTTCCATCTGTAAAAGGGAAAACCGCCATCGTAGTTTTCCTCCCCCTTACTCTGAATAAAGGGGACAAATGCCTCATTTGTTGTTAAATCCTCCATCCCGCCGCTGTCATTTAAAGCCCTGCCTTTCAGGTATGGAACCTCTTCCATAGATGCCCCCCAGATAGTTCCGTCCGTAGAATAGCCACAGGAGGTGGAAAAATAATAGGTTTCCGCCGGTTCTTCGCCGTAGAACACCATTTTTCCGTCCGTCTCCTTGACTGCCAGATCGGTGCGCTCACTGGATGCAATATTATTGTACACCTGATACCCGGTACTGTCATCCACATGAGCCCCATAACGGCTATAGGCATTGGCCTGAATCTGGCGGTAGGCATACGTTCTTGCGCAGACTGCCTGCGCCTTCAAAGCCTCCATCTCATAGGAAGCCGGCATCTCACTGGGTACCACCCGGGTCAGATAATCTTCCACATCCACCTCATTTACCAGCAAAAGTCCATCCGGCTCTTCGCAGATTTCAAAATGTCCAAAATAAGAAGGCGTCCCCTGTCCCCGTTTCACGGTGAGAAGAGAAATACCCCGCTGCGGATCCTCCGGCTCCACCACCATACGCCCCTCTGCCAGCCTTTCATCTTCAGGCGAAAGCGTCAGGATTTCACCGGGTGAAAGCGTCTCTTTCCTCTTTCCTTCATCCCAGGAAATCTCCAGAGCACTGTCTGACTGCAGCTGAATCTCCTCGTGAAATACCGTGGAAAAAGCATCGTCCATAATGAGAACTCGAATATTTTTGGCGGAAAACCCCCTGGTCAGCAGCGCCGCACAAACCTTTTTTCCAGCCACTACAAATTTTCCAAGGTCATAACCCACCAGAATATCTTTCTTTCGCTGCTCTTTTATAACCCCATACGTTTTATACACTTTAAACGCATCGTCCAGGCGCAGCGTTCCATAACCCTCGATCTCAATGGTGTCCCCGCGAACAGAGAGCACCTTCCCTTCAATGGTGTCCTTCTTCAGAGAAAGCTTTTTAATTTTTCCTCCACGAAGCTCCACGTCTGCCAGCACTCCGCCATTTTCCGGCTCTATTTTTTCCTCCATGGGAAATTCCCGGACAATGGCTCCCAGATACAGGTTCATGCGATCCTTTTCTCCCGGAGTAATCCATACATTCCGATATGTAACCTGATCCGAAAGAACCGCCTCCAGACAAATAATCTCACTGTCCCGTGCATACACCTCAATCTCATGGTCTATGCAGGCGTCCAGCGCTACGCCCTCAAAGCCCAACGTTCCCTGATCCGTATAGGCAGTCCAGGGGGCTGCCTCTTTTACATTCTCCGGTGTGCCATAAAGGAGCAGCTTCTTCTTTTCCACCTTTCCCTCCGGATCCGCCCGTTTCAGAAAAGACGGGTAAAACAGCTGCCACTCCTCCCGGGGCATGGGATCCTTATACTTCTTTTTAGAAATATTTAAAGCTGCAGAAAGTCCCTTTTCCACCTTCTCCGCCGCATAAGCGGCTTCACCGTAAGTCAGGGGATCACAGGCGAACTCCCGATCCGCCCGCTCCACATCTTCAAAATATCCTCCATCAATCATATAGTCCACATATTTCGTGTACCACTCTCCCTGCTCTGTCTCGGAGAAATGGCTGCCGCTGCTCTGAGACTGTATGCACCCGGCCCGATCCGCCATGGCCAGAGCCATAGCCTTGGATGCCATAGCTCTGGACACATAGTAATCGGACTGATCCAGCTTCACAATCACAATCATCAAAAAAACCACAATAATCGGAATTCCAAACGTCCAGTATATCAGGCGTTTTGATCTCCTATAAGCCATCTGAGCCTCCTTTTCCTCTCTCTGACAGACACAATGCCCTTATATACGCTGCCCTGATTATTTAATGAAGGTTTTATTCTTTTCATCAATATGATCCAGATCCCGGTAGGAATCTGTCTCCTGGGGAAGTCTGCGCATCTGCAGAGAATGGTGGACAAATCTGGCAATCAGATCATAAATGACCGCAAAAGCCGGAACAGCAATGATCATGCCGATGAAACCAAACAGACCTCCAAACAGGAGAATGGAGAATAAAACCCAGAAACTGGACAGTCCTGTGGAATTTCCAAGAATTTTCGGTCCCAGAATATTTCCGTCAAACTGCTGCAGAAGAAAAATCCACAGCAGGTAATACACGCACTTGACCGGACTTACCAGAAGCACCAGAAAACCCGTGGGAATCGCTCCAATAAAGGGGCCAAAAAACGGGATAATATTAGTCACTCCTACAATCACGCTCAGCAGCATGGCAAAGGGCATATTCATGAAGGAAACACCGATAAAGCAGATGATACCGATAATCAGGGAATCCAACAGCTTTCCTACAATGAAGCCGCCGAACATCTGATTAACGAACCGCAGTTCCTCCACCACCGCATTGGCCGCCCGCAGCTTCAGACACCCGTAAATAATCTTTTTCCCCTGCGCAGTCAGAGTATCCTTAATATTCAGCAGATACACCATGACAATCAGACCGATGAACCAGTTTTTAATTACATCCAGCACACTCAGCAGACTGCTGGAAACACCTGTCACAATCTCCGCCACACGGCCAATATCAATATTGGTAAAAAACTTTTCAGCCCAACTCTGAAACATCTGCAGATAAGTCTGAATATTTGCCAGTACCACCGCCTCGATATCCGGATTATTTTTCAGCAGCTCCTGCAGCCACAGGTACAGGTTCTGCAGATAGGACGGAAACGAGCTCTGAATTCCCTTCAGGCTCTCGATCAGCTGAGGAATCAACAGTTGGAACATGCCCAACACCACCAGAAAAATCATTGCCAGGCTGGCTACTGTACCCGCCAGACGGGCAGCGCCCTGAACATGGCGTTTTTCTTTCCAGACCCTCCCCAACAGCGACGCAGTCCAGTTGGATACACGGTTATAAATTGGCGCTGTCAGGTACGCCAGAATTGCCCCATAAATAATGGGGGCCAGAATCTTCATCAGCTTTTTTATTCCAGCATACACAACATCCCAGTGCTGGACACTAAACCAGAACAGAATGCACACTGCTATAACTGCCACGGTTGTTACACCCCAATACAGGTAATCTCTGAAACTTCTTTTATCCATATCCCACACTCTTTTTCATCTTCTCTGAAGAAAAGCAGAACTTTGCAATCCGCCATTCTCATCGGTTGTTTCCTGTTTCAGTATACAGGAAGGAGGAATCCTTGGCAAGCTATTCCTGGCTCCCCGCTTCTGAAAGAAAAAGCAGCGATCTCTCGCTGCTTTTATCCTATGTAACCCCAAAATGCCGGCTCTTACAGTATTGACGCCTAGCTGTGCTAGGTGGGCAACCTCACTTAAACTTCTGCCTTCCACTCAAAGGAGGCCTGACATCCGCTTAAAAATATTGGAATCCCGTTGGTCAAAATGTAGGTTCAAAAAAAGTAAGAGTTATCGAGCATTCCAGGAGTTACGTAACGCTCTCTTTTGATATCGCTATTATACAACAATCCATGTTCTTTTTCAAGTTCCATTTCATGGAGTTCCGTTCAAGGTTACTGTCAAGTAATCGTTGGCAACTTTCTTTTTGATTTATCTTTTTGTTGAA
>CALAAS010000042.1 GCA_937885015.1 uncultured Clostridium sp. | reverse complement strand
TTCAACAAAAAGATAAATCAAAAAGAAAGTTGCCAACGATTACTTGACAGTAACACCTAAATTTTTCAAAAAAACTCGCTATTGAGAAAAAAAAGCCAATATGTTACACTGTAAGATAGTGCAAAACACTAGAACCTAAGATGCAAAGGAGCTATGAAAATACATGAAATTAGGTATCGTCGGTCTCCCAAACGTGGGAAAAAGTACACTTTTTAACTCTCTTACCAAAGCCGGTGCAGAATCGGCCAACTATCCTTTCTGCACCATTGATCCCAATGTCGGCGTTGTTCCCGTTCCGGATGCCAGGCTCGGGCAGCTGGCCGCTCTCTACAATTCTGAAAAAATCACACCGGCCGTCATTGAATTTGTAGACATCGCCGGACTGGTAAAAGGCGCCTCCAAAGGCGAGGGACTTGGGAACCAGTTTCTCTCCAACATCCGCGAGGTGGATGCCATCGTACACGTGGTGCGCTGCTTTGAGGATCCCAACGTCGTCCATGTGGACGGCAGCGTGAACCCGCTGCGCGACATCGAGACCATTGACCTGGAGCTGATTTTTTCCGATATGGAGGTACTGGAGCGCCGAATTTCCAAAACCACAAAAAGCGCCATGGGGAACAAGGCTCTAGCCAAAGAACTGGAGATTTTAAAGGCACTCTACGCGCACCTGGAGGCAGGAAAACTGGCGCGAAGCTATGAGGCTGCCGACGAAGATGAGCTGGAGTTTATCAACTCCTTGAACCTCTTAACCTGGAAACCCGTAATCTTTGCCGCCAACGTTTCAGAAGATGATCTGGCGGACGATGGCGCTTCCAATACTTTTGTGGGACAGGTGCGGGAATTTGCCGCTGCCAACGGCTCAGAGGTATTCGTTATCTGTGCCCAGATTGAGCAGGAAATCGCCGAACTGGATGAAGATGAGAAAAAAATGTTTCTGGAGGATCTGGGACTTACAGAATCCGGACTGGAAAAACTGATCGCTGCCAGCTATCGTCTGCTGGGACTAATCAGTTACCTGACCGCCGGAGAAAAAGAAACCCGTGCCTGGACCATCAAGGTTGGCACCAAAGCCCCTCAGGCAGCCGGTAAAATCCATTCTGACTTTGAGCGCGGTTTCATCAAGGCTGAGGTTGTCAACTACCAGGACCTTCTGGACTGCGGCACCTACAGCGCCGCCAAAGAGAAAGGACTTGTCCGGATGGAGGGAAAAGAGTACGTCGTAAAGGACGGCGACGTGGTTCTGTTCCGGTTTAACGTATAAAAAACGGCATATTTCCGGGTGCATCCTAATACACTATACTAAAGAAACCCGGAAGGCTTTTGCTATGAGCTCTAAAACAAAGATTGTCGTTCTGAGAATGAAGGAGATTATTTACACCGCGATTTTTGCCGGTCTTGGTCTCCTTCTTTTGGCGCTGCTTTTCATTATGTTCCGGTCAAAACCAGATGCAGCCCTGACCTCCTCGGCTCCTGCCTCTTACATACCTGGCGTTTATACTTCCACGCTTTCGCTGGGAAGTCAGGCCGTCAATGTGGAGGTCTGCGTCGACGAAGAAAAAATCACCTCTGTATCCTGCAGACCTTTAAGTGATGCCGTGGAAACCATGTATCCCCTGCTCCAGCCAGCCGCAGACCAGCTGTCCGCGCAAATCTGCGCCTCCCAGTCCCTGGAAAATCTAACCTGGCAAGAGGGCAGCCAGTACACCTCCAGCGCACTGATTCAGGCAGCCAGCCTGGCACTGGAAAAAGCAAAAAAACAGTAGGCGCCTCGCAGTTCTTCGATCTGCCAAACGTACACAATAAAAGGAATGGAACAGAAACAAAGACTATTATTGTCCAGTCACTGTTTTTACACCATTCCTTTTATAATACCTCAATCAGGTTTCCGCCCTATTCCGGCAATCCACCTCGTATCATTTTTTCTTTCTGTATCTCCTAATCCCCATCCCGGAAAGGATCAGTCCTGCTGCCAGAGAAACTGCCTCACTGATTCTCCAGAGTCGCCGCTCCCGAAATGCCACATGAATTTCCCCTTCCGGAGCTACCGCAAAGTGAACCTGGACCAATCCTTCTTCTGACAGGCTGACGGGAAGCTCATTCCCATGCCCATCCACCGCCCGATAACCTGGATAATAAAATAGTGGCAGTTTTACCCTTGTTTCTGTTCCAGGCATATCCGAAACATAAGAAAAATCCACAGTAAGTCCGTTTTTGCAGGAATCTGTTACCTCAATTCCCTCTCCCGCCGGCAGCCTGCTGCCTCTGGCCAGATCACGATCCGTATTTTCATACAGATATTCTTTCTGACTAATCATGCTGTCAATATCCGATTCCCGCCAGCAAAAATCCGAAGCCTCATAATACCCCTCCACCAGATGCTGAGAAAAAACAGCACAAAACAAAAGCAGTCCCGCCGCCACACCGGCGAAAGTTTTGCCCCGCCATTGGCGGCTTACGGCATATCCCCCGACCATGGACAGGAAGCACGTTGCCACCGCGATCAGCCTCCAGGGGAACTGTATGTAGGAAGCCAAAAATTCAAACCAGGAAAACTGCATCAGAGTTCTCCAGGGAAACAGCTGCGTTGCTGCAAACATAGCTGCAACTCCGATCAAAGCAAACAGCCACAGAAGTTTTACTGGAACTCTTTCTCCCGTTTTCTCATGCTCCTGTTCCCCATGTGCTGCAATCTCTTTCATTCTTTGAATCTCATCTGTCCCGCCTTTCTTCCCGCCAGGCAACTCCTGGCACAGAAACAATCCCGTCGCTGCCAGAATCGGAAGGCCAGGCCCCAACGCCATTAAACCGGATACAGGACCATCTGACGCCGGCGTCGCCCCCATGGCAGGTGGAAACAGCTCAAACAGTTTGATAAATGGAGCTGCAAAATTCTCAGCATGAAACTGCAGAGCCGAAAGATTCATTCCCGCTCTCATATAATCCAGCAATGGTATGATAAACCAGGCATTCAGGCAGAAAGCAACCACGACTGTCTTTATACAGGCCCAAAACCGATTCCGATCTGCCAGACGTTTGATACACAAAAAACCAGCCACCGTACAGCCACCTGCCGCCACTGCCGTGCTGATTATATGGCTCTGAAGCACGCCGGTCAGACCTAAAACCAGAAGCGGCCATTTTCTCGCATCCCGAAAAAAAATCTCATAAAATCCCCAGACAATCAGCGGAAAAAAAATCATAGCCATCAGCTCTCCCCAGGCTGCTCTGGTGTATAGATTTCCCAGGCGGTACAGGCTTGTGGTATAGAGAACCGCCGCCACACATCCGGCTTTTTTGGAGCCAAATAACCCGGATGCACTTATATACATCACAGCGGCTGCCGCCAGGTTGATCACAAACAGCCAGACATTGACCGCATCCACCAGGGGAACTCCCACTGCCATCAGAAGAGCGGGTAAATAAAGAAACAGGGACGGGTAAAAAACCGCACTTCCATAGCCGTATCCATTGAACGTAAAGCTATCCAGACGCACCGGAAACATGCCGTTCTCCAGCGATGCTTTCATTCCCAAAAGGCGGCTTATGTGAAAATCGAAATCATGTCCTCTCCAGAAATAAGGGAGAAATAACGGCATACTGCAAAGCATTACCGCCAGAAAAACAAACAGCGCCTTTCCCGGGTTCCACTTCTTTGCATGGCGACAGGCTAAAACCAGGGCAGCACCGAGAATCAGAGCCAAAAAAGCCGGAAGATTCCAGTTTTCCCGTCCCGAAACATCAACACCTCCCACCAGCGCGCCGCTTTCATCGTGGTAAAAGCGCTGGGATCTGGGAACCGTTACCCGCCCATCCCTCAGTCCGCATTCTCCAAATGTACAGAGTTCTCCATTTACCACCACATCGCCCCGAACCGGCTTTCCCTGTTCATCCAGAAAATATACGGTACCGTCCAGTTCAACCAGTCCGGTTCTCAAATATCCGGAAGAGTCAAAAAATCGAATGTCCCCACCGCCTATATCGTAAAATCCCGTAACCAGACGGCCGCTTTCATCCAGATAATAGGTGCCGCCTCTTTCATCTTTATACCAGGTACCTCTTCGCTGTGTTCCATCCTCGTCCACATAGCGCCATTCCGGCGTTTTTACCCAGCCAGCCTGTACGCAAAGCAGACAGGACAGGGACAGAAACAGACCGACAGCCAGAACGGATAGTGCTTTTGCACCACCCGATCTGGCTGCCGTCGCCATACTATTTTTCAGCCACGTTTTCATTACCATTACCGCTCTCCCGTTCTCTTTTTTCCAAATTATTCTCCCGGCACAGGTACACCGGCCTGCGTTTTACCTCCATATAGGTCTTAGCCAGATATTCTCCCAGCACTCCCATAAAGAAAAACTGAATTCCCGCTATCAGCAGCATGATACAGACCAGAGACGGCCAGCCGGCTACCGGATCCCCGTACAGTGCTGCGCGCACAAAGACGACAATCAGAAAGAAAAATGCCGCCAGACAGAAAATAACGCCAAAGGCCGCTGCCATGACCGCCGGAACCACAGAAAAAGCCACGATTCCGTCAATACTGTATAGAAACAGTTTCCAAAACGACCATTTGGTTGTCCCCTGCGCCCTGGGGGTATTTTCGTAGGAAAGCCACTTTACCCGGTATCCAACCCAGCCAAAAAGTCCTTTGGAAAACCTGTTATACTCCTTCAATTCCAGAAGGCTGTTGACATACTGGCGTGTCATCAGACGGAAATCCCTCGCTCCATCCACGATATCCACATCTGAAATACGTCGAATCAATTTATAGAAACACCTGGCAAAAAAAGAGCGGATCGGCGGCTCGCCCGTCCGATTCTCCCTCCTTGTTGCCACCACATCATATTCCCCAGATTCCAGTTCCTGTACCATCTGCGGAAGCAGCGCCGGCGGATCCTGAAGATCCACATCCATTACCGCCACATAATCACCACTGGCATGCTCCAGTCCCGCATAAAGAGCCGCCTCCTTGCCGAAATTGCGGGAAAAAGAGAGGTAACGCACGCGTTCATCCTCCTGGGCCAGCTTCTTAATCTCTTCCAGCGTTCTGTCCCGGGATCCGTCATCCACATAAAGAAGCTCCAGTTCATAGGCCGAAAGTTTCTCCTTAAACACATGGGTCACTTCCCGCCAGAACAGCGCGATATTTTCCTCCTCATTATAACAGGGCACTAATATTGAAATTCGTTTCAAACCCATTTCCTCCCTCAAAGTACTCTGTTCCTATTTTACCACGTACTAATGGAGTGTCAACCTGCTTTCCTCCGCCCGCAGTTTCAGCGTTTTCCTGCCTCTCGCAGTATTTTCGTATCACCGTTATTGTTTGCCAAAAACAGAATATTTGTGATAGAATAATAAAAAAGAAAGAAGGAGGCGCTTCCATGAACCATTTTACTTTACCACATCAGCATGGCCAGTCAATGGAGCAACTGCTCGAACATATTCCGGATTCTGAACACTTTGAGATACTGGCATCTATTTTCAAACTACTGGGGGACCCCACCCGCATCCGTCTCTTCTGGATCCTTTGCCACTGTGAAGAGTGTGTCATCAACCTGTCTGCTATGATGGAAATGAGCAGTCCTGCCATTGCCCACCATCTGCGCCTTCTGCGTTCCAGCGGCCTGGTGGAAGCCAGACGGGAGGGCAAAGAAACCTACTACCGGATCAGTCAGTCTGAAAAAGCCCAGTCCCTCCACCACATCATCGAAAAAATGATGGATATCTCCTGCATCCTTCCATAAAAAGCAGCAGATCCGCCATCTGGTGTCTGTCAAAGTTCCTTTACATAAAAGCAGTCCATGGTGCTGTGCTGAACTGCTTCCGGCTTTTCAACAGCATGAAATCCCAGCTTTTGATAAAGAAAAACAGCAGTTTCCAGGCTGTGATGGGTCTCCAGATACAGTCTCTCATACCCGGCCTCTCTGGCACACCGCTCCACCGACTCCACCAGAAACCTGCCCAGTCCCTTTCCCTTTTCTTCATCGCACAGATACAGTTTCTGGATCTCTCCGCAGGCCTCAAAACCATCAAAGCGACCAAGACCGATTCCGCCAATAATCGTCCCCTTCTCATTTTCCGCAACCAGATAAAAACGTTCCTCCGGTTTCTCCTCATAATAATCACTGAGATGATCCAGCTCCGGATCAAAATACGCAGTTCCGATAATATCCAGATGAACTGTTTCCAGATTTCTTCGTATAATCGCAGCAATTTTCCCGTCGTCCTCTTTCCGGATCGGCCGAAGACGACAGGAATCCGCAGACCGCCTTTCCCGTTTCAGGTAAACCATGTCCACCAGCTGCCTTCCATAGCCTTTCCGCTGGCAATCCGGCCGCACAGCGAGGTTTTTAATCTCATAAACCTGATCGCCCTCTTTTGTAACGACACACTCCGCCTTTACCCCATTATCCTCTAAAATAAACATATCACCGCGTTTCAGATACCGGTCTACCATATCTTCCTGCTCATCCGCCAGCAACAGCAGATCCATATACATTTTCTTATTTTGTATAACCTTCTGAATTTTCACAAAAAACACCTTCCTGGACACATTTTTCTTCTGTCTGTTTCCCCTTCCGGAACGGGACTTCCATTATATCCGCCTGCCGGATTTTTGCGGACTACTCCGCCTGCCTCCGCTTCCCCATGCCAGGCCGTATCCCAGGCAGGCCCCTATCACATTCATAACCACATCATCCGTCTGGGAAAATCCCCGGCATGTTATATACTGCAGAACTTCGATCAGCAGACTGCATACCCCCGCTGCTGCCAGGCAGCTGAAACAAGAGTGCCTGGTCTTCCCGCATCCAAACACAACCCAGAGAATCCCAAAAGGCAGAAATAAAAGGACATTTTCCACCACATAAGAATTTCCCCTGGCACTATGGCTCATCGTATCAAACAGAGCCAGATCCAGACTTCTGCGACTGCCGGGCGGACGATTCCAGAGAACCAGCCAGCCAAGCTGCGTCAGATATACGGCCCATAAAAACACAGGAAAGCGCAGAAAACGCTTTTGAAATACTCGCCCAAATCCACCTGTTACCAGCAGTACCGCGCATCCTGCCAGAAGACTTTCCGGAAGATACGCACAGGCCTCCAGCAAATCTTTATACAAATACCATACCATCGGTTCGTTCCCTCTTTCGCTTCTGATCTGTTTAAACCACAGGCGGCTATCATAGCATGGAGACCGGTATATGACGATCTCCTGTTGCGTCGAATTACCATATATTATATTTTTTTCATCTTCACCTTTACCTCATCCGGCACATCAATCAGTCCAAACCGATAGAACATTCCATAAATATAAGTCACTCCACGAATATTACCCAGAGCTTTTGGTCCTTCAAACATCTCTCCTGCCTTTTCAACATGGTCCAGAGCCAGTAACACCGAACTCCATGACAGACTTTTACTGTTTTCTCTGCGATCAATCCATAATTCTTTTGTATATTCACCATTCCTGCCTTTTCGCACCCCGTATGAAAATGGCAAGCCAGAATAGGTTTTAAATCGCATACCAGAATAAATAAGCACCGCATCCCACAGATGCCCCTCTGTCGGCTCTGTTCTCAATTTCTTCACTACTCTATATCTCCGCTGCCGCTCCGCTCCTACGCTGATCTTATCGGTTGAGGCTGTACCTGGAAAATATACCCCTTTTTCATATGGCAGATACGAGGTAACTGAAGATTTCGACAATTCAAGAGCTGACGCGGTAGAACGAATTGCATCTTTATAATTCTGCGTCTCTCTATAATTATTAAAGATATACTGCACCCTCTCAGCCGTGGCTGATTCATAGACTCCGGACGTGATGAGCAGTTTTCGAACCTTGATAACGCTTAAATCCAACTCATCTGCAATCGCCTGCAAAGACCAACCCGAACCATAAAATCCAACAGCAGCATCCATCTGCTCTTTCAGGTTCTTCCCGGCATCGTACTCCGGTTTCAACTTCTTCCGGCCTCCACCGGATTTGCGTGCTTTATATTTTCTTTTCTCCCCCATCGTTATTTATCCTGCTTCGTAATCAAATACGATTCTTCCAGGCCTTCCTGTTTTTCCTCCCACAGCATTTCTTCAAAAATCATATAGCACTCTCCCATCTCACAGATTTAACACCTCGTCTGCCTCGCACTCCATTGCCATCTGGCTATGGTAATATCGTCTTCGTTCTTCTTTCACTTTTAAGCATCTGACTTCTATCATTCTTTCCCCAATAACCAGTCCAGTACGTTGATTACTTTAATTCCC
>CALAAS010000041.1 GCA_937885015.1 uncultured Clostridium sp. | reverse complement strand
TTCAACAAAAAGATAAATCAAAAAGAAAGTTGCCAACGATTACTTGACAGTAACTTTGTCGTGGGGGCAGAGAGCAGAATGATTGACAGACGGCGGGAAATATTGTAGAATCAGCTTTAAAATAAAATGTAAAATAGGAGTGATTTTTTTGGATTCTGGCGATGCGATACAGTTGATTATCCTGGTGGTGCTGCTGGCACTGTCGGCATTTTTTTCTTCCTCAGAGACGGCTCTGACAACGGTCAATAAGATCCGTATGAGGACGCTGGCGGATGCAGGCGACAAACGGGCTGCGTATGTTCTGCGGGTTATCGAAAATCCAGGTAAGATGCTGAGCGCAATTTTAATTGGAAACAACGTGGTAAATCTTTACGCCTCTTCTCTATCCACTGTTCTGGCAACGGAGATTTGGGGAAATGAGATTGTTGGTCTGGCGACGGGAGTTCTGACGCTTCTGATTTTGATTTTTGGCGAGATTACGCCTAAGACCATGGCGACGATCCGGGCAGAAACCCTGGCGCTGCGGGTTTCTGCCATCATATATGTTCTGATGCTCCTTCTGACCCCTGTGATTGCTTTTGTCAATTACCTGTCTTTTTTGGTGCTGCGTCTTTTGCGGATTGACCCTAAAAAGCGGGGGGAATCGATTACCGAGGATGAACTGCGAACGATCGTGGAGGTCAGTCATGAGGAGGGTGTGATTGAGACAGAAGAAAAGAAGATGATCAATAACGTATTTGATTTTGGGGACGCGGTGGCCAGGGATGTTATGGTTCCAAGGATCGATATGAGTTTTGTGGATGTAAATGCCACCTATGATGAACTGATGGATATTTTCCGCGCAGAAAAATATACCCGTTTTCCAGTCTACGAAGAGACAACGGATAATGTCATTGGAGTCCTGAATATCAAAGATGTATTCCTGCGAGGCGGGGAAGATGATTTTTCTGTGCGCCATTACCTGCGGCAGCCGCTTTATACCTATGAGTTTAAAAAGGTGTCAGAGCTGATGATGGAGATGCGCCAGACGGATATCAATATTATCATTGTTTTGGATGAGTATGGCGCCACGGCTGGCTTGATTACTCAGGAGGACATCCTGGAAGAGATCGTTGGTGAGATACGGGACGAGTATGATGGTGATGAGGAAGAGTCGGTTCGGCAGATTTCTCCCAGAGAGTATGTGGTAGAGGGTTCCATGAAGCTGGATGACCTGAATGACCGCCTGGAGCTTCACCTGGAATCAGAGGATTATGATTCCATTGGGGGAATTATTATTGGCCTGTTGGATCACCTCCCGGAGGAAGGCGAAGATGTTGTGGTTGATAATGTCCGTCTGGTGGTGGAGCATGTGGAGAAAAACCGGATTGATAAAATTCATCTTTATATTCTGAATCCCATTGAGGCTGTGACGGCTCAAATGGAGGAAGCGGCAGAGGCCGGAGAAGGAGAACGGCATCCGGCCCGGAAGTAGAATCATGAGAAAGGCGGGAACGTGGTCAGGAGATCATTCCTCCTGCCATACCGCCGGCGGCGCAGCTTAGAAAAGAGATGAGAAGATCGGTGGTGTCTGAGGTGATCTGGCGGCTGATCAGGAAGGACACGGCCAGCAGAATCAGAAAATAGAGGATTCCGGCGGCAAGTCCCCAGAGGAAACGCCGGTTTCTGGCAGCTTTTCCGGCTGCAAGCCCTGCAAAAAAGCAGGCGACGACGTAAATGGCACGGATGCCAAGCGTGACCTGACTTTCCTGCAGATGGAACTGATAGAGTCCAAAAGCCAGAAGCAGCAGGAGGACGGCCGTCATAATATAGGCAATGACGGAGGAACGCAGAAGGATGCGGACAGCAGATTTTTCCATGGATAAAACTCCCTGTAGTATCACATTTCTCTTCATATATATGCCCGGATGGGCGGTAATATTCGGACATCTATATCTGCTTGCACAAGGCCGGAACATGTGATATAATCTGTAAGAATTTATTCATTTGAAATAAGAAAGAAGGAGGATATAGAGATGAAACATGTAAAGACGTTAAGCTCCAGCACACTGAAGAACAGCATGAAGAAGGGTGGCTGCGGCGAATGCCAGACATCCTGTCAGTCTGCATGCAAGACATCCTGTACAGTAGGAAATCAGAGCTGCGAGAATCAGAATCGCTAGTTGATCTGAAAATTTGAGAGATTTGACACGGAAGGCAGACAAGATCGAACCCCCGCGGCGGCCGGAAGGTGCGCGGGAAGACGATGGTGTCTGCCTACGTATGTCTGTAAAAAAGGAGAAAACAGAGTGATTCATCAATATATAAACAATGGTTATTACATCGTATTGGATGTCAACAGCGGCTCCGTTCATTCGGTGGATCCGCTTCTTTACGATGTAATTTCTTTTCTGTCCAGACGGATGCCGGAACTGAAGAAACCAGAGCCTTTGGGGGAAAAACGGAAGGAAGAGACGGCGGCTGCTCTGGGAGAGAAATACGGAGAAGAAGAGCTGAGAGAGGCATTTGAGGATATCCAGGAGCTGATCGACCGGGAGGAGCTTTTTACGGCGGACGTATACCGGGATTATGTGATGGATTTCAAAAAACGTCAGACTGTCGTAAAGGCGCTTTGCCTGCATATTGCCCATGATTGCAACCTGGCCTGCCGCTACTGCTTTGCGGAAGAGGGAGAGTACCATGGCCGCCGGGCGCTTATGAGTTTTGAGGTGGGAAAGAAGGCCCTGGATTTTCTGGTTGCCAATTCCGGTTTCAGACGCAATCTGGAGGTGGATTTCTTTGGTGGAGAGCCCCTGATGAACTGGGAGGTTGTAAAGGAGCTGGTGGAGTATGGACGGTCTCTGGAAGAGCCGCATAATAAGAAATTCCGCTTTACGTTGACGACAAACGGCGTTCTGCTAAACGATGAGATTATGGAATTCTGTAACCGGGAGATGAGCAACGTGGTGCTCAGTCTCGACGGCCGCCAGGAGGTCAATGACAGGATGCGTCCTTTCCGCAATGGAAAGGGAAGTTATGACCTGATTGTTCCGAAATTTCAGAAATTTGCAAAAGAACGTGGGGAGAAGGATTATTTTGTCCGCGGAACCTTTACTCACAACAATCTGGATTTTGCACAGGATGTGCTGCACTTTGCAGATCTTGGGTTTAAAAAGATGTCAGTGGAGCCGGTGGTGGCGCCGCCGGAAGAACCCTATGCCATCCGGGAAGAGGATCTTCCGGTTATTCTGGAGGAGTACGACAAGCTGGCTGCGGAGTATGTTCGCCGCCACAGAGAGGGAAGAGGTTTTACTTTCTTCCATTTCATGTTGGATCTGAATCAGGGGCCCTGTGTGGCCAAGCGTTTGTCCGGCTGCGGATCGGGGACGGAATATTTGGCGGTAACGCCCTGGGGGGATCTCTACCCCTGTCATCAATTTGTGGGAAATGAGGCATTTCTTCTGGGCAACGTGGAGGATGGTGTGACGAATACGGCAGTGCGCGATGAATTTAAGCTCTGCAACGTATACGCGAAGGAAAAGTGCCGCGACTGTTTTGCCAGATTTTACTGCAGCGGTGGCTGCGCAGCTAATTCCTACAATTTCCACGGTTCTATTACGGATGCTTATGACATCGGCTGTGAGATGCAGAAAAAGCGCATCGAGTGTGCGATCATGATCCGGGCTGCCCTGGCAGACGGAACGGATGAATCGCCGGCGGAATAAAAGGAGAAAAAAGATGAAAAACAGTAAAGGAAGAAGTATTCTTGGCATGCTGCTTCTTCTGGTGGCCATCGGTGTGTTTGGATATTTTGGTTACACGACGATGAACCAGATCAAGCTGGGCCTGGATCTGGCCGGAGGTGTCAGCATTACCTATCAGGCCAAGGTAGAGAATCCATCTGCTGAAGATATGGCAGACACGATTTACAAGCTGCAGCAGCGTGTGCAGAATTACAGCACAGAGGCAGAGGTTTACCAGGAGGGAAATAACCGTATCAACGTGGATATCCCGGGTGTTTCTGATGCCAATGCTATTTTACAGGAGCTTGGAAAACCGGGATCCCTGATTTTTGTGGATTCTCAGGGAAATCAGATTCTGGACGGAAAACAGATTGCCAGTGCTAAGGCGGGCATGGATGATTCCACAGGAGTGAAGGAATATGTGGTTTCTTTGACGTTTAATGAAGAAGGAACCAAAGCGTTTGCGGATGCCACTACAGCCGGTGTGGGGCAGCCGATCTATATTATTTACGACAATCAGATTATCTCCGCGCCGACGGTTCGGGAACCGATCACAGGAGGTCAGTGCCGGATTGACGGAATGGCTGATTATGAAGAGGCTAATAACCTGGCGTCCACGATCCGGATTGGATCTCTTTCCCTGGAGTTGGAGGAGTTGCGTTCCAATGTGGTTGGCGCTAAGCTGGGCCAGGAGGCGATCTCCACCAGCCTGAAGGCCGGCGTAATCGGGTTTGCCATTGTGGCGGTATTTATGATTGCCGTTTACCTGATTCCAGGCCTGGCAGCCGTTCTGGCTCTCTGCCTGTATGTGGGACTTATTCTGATTCTTTTGGTGGCCTTTGAGGTTACCCTGACTCTTCCGGGGGTGGCTGGTATTATCCTGTCCATTGGTATGGCAGTGGATGCCAACGTTATTATCTTTACCCGCATTAAGGAGGAGATCGGCCATGGTAAAACGGTAAAATCTGCCATTAAGACCGGCTTTTCCAAGGCATTATCTGCCATTATTGACGGAAATGTGACGACTCTGATTGCAGCGGCAGTGCTGTTCTGGAGAGGTTCCGGTACAGTTAAGGGATTTGCGTCTACCCTGGCCATTGGTATCGTTCTTTCTATGGTTACGGCGCTCTTTATCACAAAGTTTGCGTTAAACTGCCTTTTTGAGATGGGTTTTCAGGATGCAAAATTCTATGGCTGCCGCAAGGACAAGAAGGCAATCCCGTTCCTGAAATACAGAAAAATCTGTTTTGCGGCTTCTCTGGCAGTGATAGTGGGCGGTTTTGTGTTCATGGGAATTAACCAGTCCTCCACCGGTTCCATCCTGAATTACAGTATGGAGTTTAAAGGAGGTACTTCCACCAATGTAACTTTCAATGAAGACATGTCGCTGGATCGAATCTCAGCAGAGGTTGTTCCAGTTGTGGAGGAGATTACTGGCGAGGCCGGAACTCAGACTCAGAAGGTAGCCGGTACCAATGAAGTGATTATTAAGACGAGAACTCTGAATGTGGAAGAGCGTGAGGCAATGGGGCAGGCGCTGGCTGATAAATTCGGAGTTGATCAGGAAAAGATCATTGCGGACAGTATTTCCGGCGCGATCAGTCAGGAGATGAAGCAGGATGCCATGGTGGCGGTTATCATTGCGACAATCTGTATGCTGCTTTATATCTGGCTCCGGTTCAGTAATATCAGCTTTGCCGGCGGTGCGGTTCTGGCACTGGTTCACGATGTATTGGTGGTTCTGGCCTTCTATGCGGCTCTTCGCTGGTCGGTGGGCTCTACTTTTATCGCATGTATGCTGACGATTGTGGGATACTCCATCAACGCGACGATCGTTATTTTTGACCGTCTCCGGGAAAATAGGAAGGCGATGTATAAAGCTCCCATTGAGGAAGTGGTGAATGTCAGCGTAACGCAGACGGTAACGCGAAGCATTAACACGTCTCTTACAACGTTTGTGATGGTATTTGTTCTGTATCTGATGGGTGTTTCGTCGATCCGTGAATTCGCACTGCCGCTGATGGTAGGTCTGGTTTGCGGAACGTACTCCTCTGTCTGCCTGGCAGGCTCCATTTGGTACGAACTGAACAAACGAAGAGAAGCAAAAAAGGAAGAGTAAAAAGATATCTAAAGGAAGCAGGCAAATCGGGCGGCCATGAGGAATGACTGTCAAAACAGCAGAGTAAGAAAGAAGTGCAGAGATGGAATACAGAATTCTATGTAAGGACGGGCGCGCGAAGCGGGCCGAAATGAAGACGGTGCACGGTACGATTCAGACGCCGGTTTTCATGAACGTGGGCACAGTGGCAGCCATTAAAGGAGCCGTGTCCACCGATGACCTGCGCACCATCGGAACGCAGGTGGAGCTTTCCAATACCTATCACCTCCATGTTCGAACCGGGGATGCACTGATTAAAAAATTTGGCGGTCTCCATAAGTTTATGAACTGGGACAGGCCGATTTTGACGGATTCCGGCGGATTTCAGGTATTTTCTCTGGCCGGACTGCGAAAGATCAAAGAAGAGGGCGTGTATTTCAGTTCTCACATTGACGGCCGTAAGATTTTCATGGGCCCGGAAGAGAGCATGCAGATTCAGTCCAACCTGGGATCTACGATTGCCATGGCCTTTGATGAGTGTCCTCCCAGTCTGGCTGAGCGTGATTACGTGGAGCGTTCGGTGGATCGGACAACGCGCTGGCTTATCCGCTGTAAGGAAGAGATGAAGCGGCTCAATGGACTTTCGGATACGGTAAACCGGGAACAGCTCCTGTTTGGAATTAACCAGGGGGCTGTCTATGAAGATATCCGGATCCGCCATGCGCAGACCATCCGGGAGCTTGATCTGGACGGTTACGCCGTAGGCGGCCTGGCAGTGGGGGAAAGTCATGAGGACATGTACCGGATTCTTGATGCAGTGGTTCCGGAACTGCCGGAGCAGAAACCCACATACCTGATGGGAGTGGGGACGCCGGCCAATATTCTGGAGGCTGTGGATCGGGGCGTGGATTTCTTTGACTGCGTCTATCCGTCCCGGAATGGACGTCACAGCCATGTGTATACGAACCACGGAAAGCTGAATCTGCTGAACGCAAAATATGAACTGGATCCGCGCCCCATTGAGGAAGGATGCGGCTGTCCGGCCTGCCGTTCTTACTCGAGGGCCTACATTCGCCATCTGTTTAAGGCGAAAGAAATGCTGGGGATGCGATTATGCGTCTTGCATAATTTGTATTTTTATAATAAAATGATGGAAGAGATTCGCGACGCAATCGAACATCACTGTTATGGGGAGTACAAGGCAAAGAAGCTTGCCTCCATGGCAGCCGGGGAATGATCCGGGAGAACTTACTAAAAAGATTACGCGGCGAGGCGGCGGAATCGGACTAAAGGAGGAAAAACGACAAATGGGCACAGGTGGATTGATTCTTTATATTGTCTTCATCATTGGAATCATGTACTTTATTGCAATCCGGCCACAGCAGAAGGAAAAGAAAAAACATATGGAGCTGATGGCAAGTGTTGCGGTTGGGGACAGTGTTCTGACATCCAGCGGGTTCTACGGCGTGATCATCGATATGACCGACGACACCGTGATCGTAGAGTTTGGCAGCAATAAAAATTGCCGCATTCCGATGCGCAAAGACGCAATTGTTCAGGTTGAAAAACCGGAAGTATAAAAGTGGATGGGAAACCGCCCTTCGGAGAGATTCGGAGGGCGGTTTGTTTTTTAAATAAACCTTATGTGCGACTGGGAAAATAACCCCGGGTTATGGAGGCAATTCCCAATTACTATAGAGGGGAAACGGGATTTTGGCGGCCGGGTGTTGAAAAATACAGATGGATTCGATATGATGATGAAAAGAAAATCAAGTTTCAGAAAATAGATGCAAGGAGGAACAGAACATGAAGTATCAGATTACCGTGATTCCGGGAGATGGAATTGGACCGGAGATTGTCCGGGAGGCCTGCGGCGTCCTGGATCGGATCGGAGAAGTTTACGGACACCAGTTTACATATACGAAAATTTTAATGGGCGGCTGCTCCATTGACGTTCATGGCGTGCCGCTGACCGAAGAGGCCCTGGAGACAGCCAGAAACAGCGATTCCGTATTGTTGGGCGCTGTGGGGGGGAATGTGGGAAATTCCCGCTGGTATGACGTGGCGCCGAATCTCAGGCCGGAGGCGGGACTTTTGGCGATCCGGAAGGGACTGGGACTTTTTGCCAATATCCGCCCGGCCTATCTTTACCGGGAACTGGCCGATGCCTGCCCGCTGAAAAAGGAGATCATTGGAGATGGATTTGACATGGTTATCATGCGGGAGCTGACTGGGGGCCTGTATTTTGGAGAACGTCACACCGAGCCGGTGGACGGGGTAATGACAGCGGTGGATACGCTGACATACAATGAAAATGAGATACGCCGCATTGCGGTAAAGGCATTCGAAATCGCGATGAAGCGGAGAAAACGTGTAATCAGTGTGGATAAGGCCAATGTGCTGGATTCTTCCCGCCTCTGGAGAAAGGTGGTGGAGGATGTGGCAAAGGATTATCCAGAGGTAACCTTAAGCCATATGCTGGTGGACAACTGCGCCATGCAGCTGGTAATGAATCCGGGCCAGTTCGATGTGATTTTGACAGAAAATATGTTTGGCGATATCCTGTCCGATGAAGCCAGTATGATCACCGGATCCATTGGGATGCTGTCTTCAGCCAGTTTGAACGAAGGAAAGTTCGGCCTCTATGAGCCGAGCCATGGCTCGGCTCCGGACATTGCCGGAAAAGACATTGCAAACCCCATTGCCACGATTCTGTCGGCTGCCATGATGCTTCGGTATTCCTTTGATCTGGATCGGGAGGCAGAGGCCATTGAGAAGGCCGTACAGCAGGTACTGACGGACGGATACCGTACGGCGGACATTATGGCAGATGGCTGTATCCAGATCGGGACGCGGGAAATGGGAAAAGAGATCTACAAACGTCTTTGCTAAAGAATGCTTTTCGATAAAACCTTTCAAAAAAACAGATGCAAAAACCGTGAAAATGCGATAGAATGAAAAGAAAACCAGAAGCAGATACAAAAAAGGAGACGATAGAGATGAAAAGCGATGCAGTAAGACAGGGGATGCAGCAGGCGCCCCACCGTTCTTTGTTCAATGCTCTTGGTATGACAGAGGAAGAGATGAGAAAACCCATGGTTGGTATTGTCAGCTCTTATAACGAAATTGTTCCGGGTCATATGAACCTGGATAAGATTGTAGAGGCCGTAAAGCTGGGAGTTGCTATGGCAGGAGGTACGCCGGTGGTATTTCCGGCCATTGCCGTCTGCGACGGAATTGCCATGGGCCATATTGGCATGAAGTATTCCCTGGTAACCCGTGATCTGATCGCGGATTCCACGGAGTGCATGGCGCTGGCCCACCAGTTTGATGCTCTGGTTATGGTGCCAAACTGCGATAAGAATGTTCCGGGCCTTCTGATGGCGGCGGCACGGGTTAATGTTCCGACCGTGTTCGTCAGCGGAGGCCCCATGCTGGCAGGCCATGTGAAGGGAAAGAAGAGAAGTCTCTCCAGCATGTTTGAGGCAGTGGGTTCCTATGCGGCTGGAACGATGACGGAAGAGGATGTAAAAGAATTTGAGAATAAAGTATGTCCTACCTGCGGTTCCTGCTCCGGTATGTACACAGCCAACAGCATGAATTGTCTGACAGAGGTGCTGGGCATGGGCCTCCAGGGCAACGGTACGATTCCGGCGGTATATTCCGAGCGGATCAAGCTGGCCAAGCATGCCGGCATGAAGGTCATGGAGATGTACGAGAAAAATATCCGCCCCAGAGATATCATGACGGAAAAAGCCTTTTTAAATGCGCTGACAGTGGATATGGCGCTGGGCTGTTCCACCAACAGCATGCTGCATCTGCCGGCGATTGCCCATGAGGCGGGCGTGGATCTGAATATGGAACTGGTGAACGAGATGAGTGCCAGAACACCGAATCTCTGCCATCTGGCTCCGGCAGGTCCCACTTATATGGAAGATCTCAATGAGGCGGGCGGTGTATATGCCGTTATGAATGAGTTGTCCAAAAAAGATCTGATTCATCTGGACTGCATGACCGTTACGGGAAAGACCGTGGGTGAGAATATTGCAGCCTGTGAAAACAGGAATCCGGAAGTAATCCGTCCCATCGATAATCCCTACAGCCAGACGGGTGGCATCGCAGTGTTAAAGGGAAATCTGGCGCCGGATACGGCTGTGGTAAAGCGCTCTGCAGTGGCGCCGGAGATGCTGCAGCATGAAGGTCCGGCCCGTGTCTTTGACTGTGAGGAGGATGCGATTGCTGCCATCAAAGGAGGCAGGATTGTGGCCGGCGATGTAGTTGTGATTCGCTATGAGGGGCCCAAAGGCGGGCCGGGTATGCGGGAGATGCTGAATCCTACCTCTGCCATTGCGGGAATGGGACTTGGATCCAGTGTGGCGCTGATTACGGATGGAAGATTTTCCGGTGCGTCCCGCGGCGCATCCATCGGCCATGTTTCACCGGAGGCTGCTGTGGGAGGCCCCATCGCTCTGGTACAGGAGGGAGACCGGATTTCCATTGATATCAATCACAATGCGCTGAACCTTCTGGTTTCAGAGGAGGAGCTGGCAGAAAGACGGAAAAACTGGAAACCGAGAAAACCGCAGATTACCACCGGTTATCTGGCCAGATATGCCTCCCTGGTAACCAGCGGAAACCGCGGTGCCGTTCTGGAAGTACCGGAGTCGGAAGGATAAGCAGACACGATAGAAAGCAGGGTAGAACAGATGAAAACATTGACAGGAGCAGAGATTGTCATCGAATGCCTGAAAGAACAGGGCGTGGATACGGTGTTTGGGTATCCGGGCGGTGCAATTTTAAATATCTACGATGCGCTCTATAAGCATCAGGATGAGATCACACATGTGCTGACTTCCCATGAGCAGGGGGCGTCCCATGCGGCAGACGGCTATGCCAGGGCCACCGGAAAGGTAGGAGTCTGCCTGGCAACCTCCGGCCCCGGGGCAACCAACCTGGTAACGGGAATTGCCACGGCAAATCTGGATTCCATTCCCGTGGTGGCTATTACGTGCAATGTAACCACCAGCCTTCTGGGAAAGGATAGTTTTCAGGAGATTGATATTCTCGGCGTGACGATGCCGATTACCAAGTATAATTTTATTGTTAAAGATGTAACGAAACTGGCGGATGTGATTCGCCGTGCCTTCGTTATCGCCAAGAGCGGCCGGCCTGGGCCTGTCCTTGTGGATATTACCAAGGACGTGACGGCGGCATCCTGTGAGTACGAATACAAAAAACCTCAGGAGATTGAGCGCCAGTCCGATACCATCCGGGAGGAGGATATGGAGCGGGCCATTGAGATGATCAAGGCTTCCAAAAAGCCGTTTATCTTTGTGGGAGGAGGCGCTGTAGCCTCCGATGCGGCCCAGGAGCTTCTTGCCTTTGCCCATAAGATTCAGGCCCCAGTAACGGACAGCCTCATGGGAAAAGGGGCTTTCGACGGGACCGATGAGCTTTATACCGGCATGATCGGCATGCATGGAACCAAGACCTCCAATCTGGGCGTGGCGGAGTGCGACCTCCTGATTGTGGTGGGGGCGCGGTTCAGTGACCGGGTAGTGGGAGATGCCTCCCGGTTTGCTTCCAAAGCCAAAATTCTGCAGATGGATGTGGATGCGGCGGAAATCAATAAGAATATTATGACGGATGCCAGCATCATCGGAGATGTACGGGTCATCCTTCGGAAATTGAATGCACGGCTGGATCCCATGAACCATGATGAGTGGATCAGCCATATTGACCGTATGAAGGACATGTACCCGCTCCGTTATAACAAAGATGTGCTGACGGGACCCTACATCATGGAAACCATCTATAAGGTAACCGGGGGAGAGGCCATCATCAGCACGGATGTGGGCCAGCACCAGATGTGGGCGGCTCAGTATTATAAGTATAAAAGGCCGAGACAGCTGCTTACCTCCGGCGGCCTGGGAACTATGGGTTATGGTCTGGGCGCAGCTATTGGAGCGAAAATGGGCTGCCGCGATAAGACGGTAATCAATATCGGCGGCGACGGTTGTTTCCGTATGAATATGAATGAGATTGCCACAGCAACCCGGTATAATATTCCAGTTATTCAGATCATTTTCAATAACCATGTGCTGGGAATGGTACGTCAGTGGCAGACCCTCTTTTACGGAAAACGTTACTCTCAGACAGAACTGTATGATCAGGTTGATTTTGTGAAGGTGGCAGAGGGGATGGGAGCCAAAGCTTACCGGATTACGAAGCGGGAAGAGGTAGAGCCGGTTCTCAGGGAGGCCATTGGCCTCAACATTCCGGTGGTAATTGACTGTCAGATTGGCAGCGATGATAAGGTGTTCCCCATGGTTCCGGCAGGAAAACCCATCGAAGAAGCCTTTGATGAGATTGACTTACGCATCGAACAGTTGTAAAATGAGAGAATCATTCCCTGAGATGTGTTTTCCCGGCAGAAGGGAAGGCGGGGAGGAAAAGAGGAGGAACAAGTATGAGCAGAGTCTATAATTTTTCGGCCGGTCCGGCGGTTCTGCCGGAGGAAGTGCTGAAAGAAGCAGCGGAAGAGATGATGGATTATCAGGGCAGCGGCATGTCCGTGATGGAGATGAGCCACCGCTCAAAGGATTTTCAGAACATTATCGATGAGGCGGAAAAAGATCTGCGGGATCTGATGCACATTCCGGACAATTACAAAGTGTTATTTGTACAGGGCGGCGGGCACATGCAGTTTGCGATGGTTCCCATGAATCTGTTTAAGAATAAGGTCGGCGATTATATTATTACCGGCCAGTGGGCGAAAAAGGCGTATCAGGAGGCGCAGCTTTTTGGTAAGGCCAATATCATTGCCTCCAGTGCAGACAAGACATTTTCTTATATTCCGGACTGTTCAGACCTTCCGGTGGACGAGGATGCGGATTACGTTTACATCTGCCTGAATAACACCATTTACGGAACCGTTTTCCATGAGCTTCCCAACACCAAGGGAAAAACGCTGGTAGCCGATATTTCCTCCTGTTTCCTTTCAGAACCTATTGATGTGTCAAAATTTGGAATTCTCTGGGGCGGAGTACAGAAAAACGTGGGCCCGGCCGGAATGGCAATCGTAATTATCCGCGAGGATCTGATTACGGAGAATGTGCTTCCTGGGACACCCACTATGCTCCGTTACAAAACATATTCTGACAGCGGATCTCTTCACAATACGCCGCCGACCTACACCATTTACATGTGTGGGAAGGTATTCAAATGGCTGAAGAAAATGGGTGGCCTGGAGGCCATGAAGGAGCGCAATGAAAAGAAGGCAAAAATTCTCTATGATTTCCTGGATGAGAGCAGCCTGTTCCATGGAACTGTGGAGAAGAAGGATCGCTCTCTGATGAATGTTCCCTTTGTAACGGGAGACGAGGAGCTGGATGCCCAGTTTGTGAAGGAGGCGAAAGAGGCCGGCTTTGTGAACCTGAAAGGCCATCGTACCGTAGGCGGTATGCGTGCCAGCATTTACAATGCCATGCCCATGGAAGGCGTGGAAAAGCTGGTTGCCTTTATGTGCGAATTTGAGAAAAAGCATACAAAATAGGATGAAGGAGCAGATGGTATCATGAAAAAAATACATTGTCTGAATCCGATCTCCAAGCTGGGGACCGATTTACTGAAGGAATCGTATGAGATGACGGACCGCCTGGAAGAGGCGGAGGGAATTCTGGTGCGGAGTGCCGCCATGCATGAACTGGATTTGCCGGACGGCCTTCTGGCGGTGGCCAGAGCCGGAGCAGGCGTCAACAATATTCCTCTGGAAAAATGTGCCAGCCGCGGTATCGTGGTATTTAATACACCAGGAGCCAATGCCAACGGCGTGAAGGAGATTGTTCTGGCGGGAATGCTGCTGGGCGCCCGTGATATTGTGGGCGGAATCGACTGGTGCCGTGAGGAGAAGGAAAATGAAAATATTTCCAAGGATATGGAGAAGGCAAAGAAGAAGTTTGCCGGTCATGAAATTCGTGGAAAGAAGCTGGGCGTTATTGGCCTGGGTGCCATCGGGGCTGAAGTAGCCAACGCAGCAGCAGCTCTTGGCATGGATGTGTATGGCTACGATCCGTATATTTCCGTAACAGCAGCCTGGATGCTTTCACGGGACGTAAAGCATATCACATCTCTGGAGACGATCTACAGTGAGTGCGATTATATTACGGTTCATGTTCCCCTTCTGGATGGAACCCGAAAGATGATCAATCGGAACAGCCTGTCCATGATGAAGGACGGTGTGGTGATCCTGAATTTCGCCAGAGATCTTCTGGTAAATGACGAGGATATGGCAGAGGCACTGGCATCGGGAAAAGTAAAGCGTTATGTAACGGATTTCCCGAACCCGGCAGTGATGAAGATGCCAAATGTGATCGCGACGCCGCATCTGGGAGCTTCCACAGAGGAGTCGGAGGACAATTGTGCAGTTATGGCAGCGAAGGAATTGAAGGACTATCTGGAAAACGGAAATATCAAAAATTCCGTAAATTTCCCTGCCTGCGATATGGGCGTCTGCACAACCGTGAGCCGGATTGCGGTGCTCCATATGAACGTTCCTAACATGATCGGCCAGATTTCCTCGATTCTGGCATCCACCAATATGAACATTGCGAACATGACCAACAAGAGCCGTGACAGCTATGCATATACGCTGGTGGATCTGGAGACAAAGGCAGACCAGGAGACGGTGGAGAAGCTGAGTGCAATTAAGGGAGTTATGCGGGTGCGTGTGATTCGGTAATTGGGATAGACAGGATAGACTGCCGGAGGCAGGCTGCTGCATGGGATTGTTAGAAGTGGAAATTTTGCGACATTCTTATTTTGCGGCGTCTGGCTCCGGCATTTTAGAATAAAAGCAGTAGTTGGAGATAAAAGCGGTATTTTAGTATAAACGGCTTGTAAGTGGAGGAGTTTGGAAATGGCAAAAATAAGACCGTTTCGTTGTGTTCGGCCGACAGAGGAAGTGGCATCCCGCGTGGCGGCGCTGCCCTATGACGTATATAACCGGGAGGAGGCAAAACGCGAGACGGAGCGGGAGCCGCTCTCGTTTCTCAGTATTGACCGGGCCGAGACCTGGTTTCCGGATTCAGTGGGGACCTACGATGCCTGTGTGTATGAAAAGGCGAGAGAGGTCCTGAACCGGAGAATAAAAGATGGGATTTTTCTGATGGAAGAGGAACCCTGCTATTATCTGTATGAGCTGACCCGGAGCGGACATATTCAGACTGGAATAGTGGCCTGTTCATCGGTGGACGATTATCTGAACGGTGTTATAAAGAAACATGAAAATACCAGAGCGGACAAGGAGCAGGATCGCATCTGCCATGTGGATGTGACCAATGCTCAGACGGGCCCGATTTTTCTGGCCTATCGGGCCCGCCATGCTTTGCGGGAGCTTTGCGCTGGAGTCAGGGCACAGGAAAAACCGATTTACGATTTTACAGCCCCGGATCGGGTGCGGCATCGGGTGTTCCGTATCAGTGAACCAGATCAGATCCGCCTGATCACAGAAGAGATGGAGGCAGTTCCCTCTACGTATATTGCAGATGGACATCACAGAGCCGCCTCGGCTATTCGGGTGGCCCAGATGCGCCGTGAACAGCATCCGGATTACGATGGGAGTGAAGAATTTAACTATTTTCTTTCGATTTTATTTCCTGATGAGGAGCTTAGTATTTTGCCGTATAACCGGGCTGTTGCGGATTTAAATGGCCTTTCGCAGGACGCGTTTCTGGAGCGGGTTCAGGAGCATTTTCGGATTACGGGACGTATGACCACTGTTATGGCAGGAGAGGGGAAAGGCGGCAGACTTCCGCAGAAAAAGGGAGAATTCTGTATGCTTTTGGATGATATCTGGTACCGGGTGGAGGCCAGAGAGGAGATCCGGACTGAGGACCCAGTAAGGGGGTTGGATGTGTCTCTTCTTCAGGATTACCTGCTGAATCCGGTTCTGGGAATCGAGGATCCCAGAACCAGCAGCCGGATTGCCTTTATCGGCGGCGTCCGGGGAACGAAAGAGCTGGAGAGGCGTGTCCACAATGACATGCGGGTGGCATTTTCCATGTATCCCACCTCCCTGGCTGAGTTGTTTGCCGTGGCGGATGCAGGACGGCTGATGCCGCCTAAATCCACCTGGTTTGAGCCAAAACCGCGAAGCGGCCTCTTTATTCATTTTCTGGAATAGCCGGATCCTTCAACTGAAAGACACGGGTCCACTCTTTGGTTCCCTCCTTTTTGACGGATTCGGAGCGGTTCACGCTTAAAAAACGGATGATTTCATAGCAGTCAATCCAGATTTCGTTGTCACTCTCTTTCTGGGATTCATCGAAGATCAGCTGAATGCCGAAGTGGAGATGGGGTTCCTCGATGTTGTTGGTATTTTCCGTCTGGCTGTAGCCGGTGCGCCCCAGATAGCCGATGACGTCTCCGGCGCAGACGATGCTGCCTTCCTGAAGAATTGCCTGATAGGGGTAATCTTTCCTCAGATGGGCATAATAATAATACCGCTTTCCATCCAGACTGCGGATTCCCAGCCGCCAGCCGCCGTAAGGGTTCCATCCAATGGCTTCCACCCGTCCGGATTCCACAGCGATGACAGGAGTGCCTACCTGGCCCATCATATCGTGTCCCAGATGTTTTCTGCGATATCCATAGGAACGGGCCACACCAAAATCGTCATAGTGGCTGTAGGAAAAGTTTTTTGCCAGAGGATGGAAGGCTTTCAGGCCATACTTGGTAACCCAGACTTTTTCTTCGCCGGAGGGGGTTAAGGGAACCACATCGGTCTCGGAATTCGGGAGAGTGGTGGGATTCTTGAAAGAATCGGAGTCCTGGGAATCGCCCGGTGCACCTTCCTGAATCTGGGCGTCGGCCAGTGCAAAGGCGGGCGCTTCGGATCTGGGAATCTGAATTTCATAAAGACCGACCATTCCGCCGAGAACAGCCTGGTAGGCTTCCAGATAATAGGGATAGCTGTCCAGCTGTCTGGTCAGCTCTTCCATGGAGGTACCAGCCTGCCTTTGCTGTACCAGCTTTTCCATGTCAGCGGGGCGATAGAGGGAGAAGTCACCCCCATAGGAGGCGCCCAGAAAGGCCAGCAGTTCGATCCAGTTTAAATGCGGCTCCTGCTGGCAGGTGGCTACATCATAGCGGAATGCCTGTGTCATGGCTTCTGAGGTAACCTGAAAATCAACCCACTGAATACAGGATTCAGTTTTTGCCTCGGGTTTCAGGCTGACCGGACTGAGGGTATGGCGCCGGATTCCCAGATGCCCCAAAAGAACCAGAATAGCAAGGAGCTCCAGTCCGATAAACAGGGGAACCCGGCGTTTATAGAAAAATAGAAAAATCCGGTCCAGGCCGGCCTGACACTGTTTTTTAAAAGATCGCAAGATGGCAATTCCCTCCCGTACTGTTACAACCTGGCGCATATCGCGCTACTATAAACATATGAGCCTGGGGGCGGGAATATGCCGACGCGGACTTAGGCAGCCGGAAAAGGGTCAGAAGAAGGAGATGAGAGGATTTGGATATGGATCAGAAGGAAAGAAAAGAAGGAACCTTTGCAGACGTCTGGAAAAACAGGGAGCCGGGTGCTGAGAAGCCGTCGGATTTTCGGGATAGGATCGAATTGGAAATTCTGGAGAAGCGTCCTGGCTATGCAAAAGGACAGATTGTGCTCCGCCCCTGGCATTTGAATGTACTGGGAATTGTCCACGGCGGCGTGTTGTTTTCTCTGGCAGATTCTGTGTCTGGAACTGCAGCCTGTACGGGACGCGACTACGCGGTTCCCACTGTAAACGGATCAATTCAGTATCTGAGGGCAGGGAGAAAAACATCCAGAATTGTGGCAGAGGCCCATGAGATTAAGAACGGGAATGCATTTTCAGTCTGTGAGTGCAGAATTATGGATAATGAGGGCCGGCTTCTGGCCACCACGACCATGACATATTACCATTTAAAGCCGGGAGGGGCATAAGGAGAAACATATGAGAAAAGCAGAATTTTTGCAGGAACTGAAGGCGGCGCTGCAAGGGGAAGTATCGCCGGAGCAGGTGCGGGAAAATATGGAGTACTACGATCAGTATATTTCCCAGGAAACGGCTTCAGGACGGTCGGAGGAAGAGGTAATTGAAGAAATTGGAGGCCCAAGGCTGATTGCAAAGACGATTATTGACAGCAGCGATGCAGCTGGAAATACCTCTGCAGACGGTGGCTCTTCCTATAACGGCTATGAGCAGGCACGAAGTTCCAGAGATAGTCGGAGGAGCCAGGGAGGTGTGCAGTTCCATTATTTGGATTTGAGCAAATGGTACTGGAAAGTGATTATCATGGTGGTGGTTGTAGTTCTTGCCATGACGGTTTTTACAGTTCTTGGCGGGCTTTTCCATATTTTGATGCGTCTGGCAGGCCCTCTTTTGCTGGTGTGGCTGATCTATACGATGATTCGCAAATTGTGGAGATGAGGGTGAGGTAAAATGCCCTGCGAGGATTGCCATGCGGCGGAAAGGAATTTTGTCGTGAAAGCGACTCGCCGCAGGCGAGCTTCTTTCTTATTTCTGACAGAAATGATAGAAATAACAAAAACCCCGAAACAAATCCTGCTTCGGGGTTTTCAGCTGGGCCACAAGGATTCGAACCTTGAAAATGGCGGAGTCAGAGTCCGTTGCCTTACCATTTGGCGATGGCCCAATGAAACAACGATATGAATTATACCGTGTTTCAGAAGGATTGTCAATAGTTTTTGGATTTTTATTTTTCTGTATTTTATCGAAAAATGGAACTAAAGCTATGGAGCAGTTAAAATTTAGACGGATACATGGTTGATACGAGGTAAAAGATATGAGAAAGGGAAATGTGCAGAAAGCGGGCAGTGTTTTAGTTATGGCATTATCAGCGGCATTTTTATTTACAGGTTGTGGAACTGCTGCAGCGGAAAGCGGGAAAGAGGAGACTGTAAATGTGGATATGTATGATGATGTGCTGTCTCAATATGAGGATATGGTTCAGAATAATTTTTATGTGGAGATGAGGGATTCTGATACATATGAAAGCTGTTTTGGACAGGATATCGGACTTGAAATTCGTACGCATGAGCAGGATATATATTATACACTTTATGATATAGATGGAAATGGAATCAGGGAGCTTATAGTCGCAGGAGGAGAAAATGCCAGATCGGATGATGGCTTTGTTCCCTGGAATTATGATTTATATGGATATAACGGAACGGAGGTTGTCCATATTTTTCCGGAAATGGAGTTCGGATATAGAACAAATTTTTCTATTTATGAAAATGGCGTGATAGAGGTATTTTACAGCAGCAGCGCCGCGGAATCCGGCGTCGATTTTTACCGAATCGGTGCAGATGGCTTCACACCTGAATTGGAAGATTCTTTTATGATGACCGGGCACTTGAAGGGAGATGAGCCGGTATTTACTTATTGGAAAAACGGAATGGAAATTACAGAAGAAGAATACAGCGCTGATATCCAGAGTTATGAAGTTGAACTTTCTACAGAATTGAACTGGATTCAGATTCAGAAATAGATTTTGCCAGGTTGGGAGTCCAGTAAACAGAGGTGCCGCCGAATCGTCGAAAATGGATGCGGCGGCACTTCTGTATGGGATGCAGTTTGGATTATGTAAGTATTTTTTGCAGTTAATTGCTGCTGGTGGGGATGAAGCGGGCAATGCGTCCCGCAAACTCTGCCAGGTTCTGGGTCTGCAGGAATACGTGGCCCGGGCCTTTTAAGGTTGTTAAGAAAAGGCCTTCACCGCCGAAAAAGATATTGCCCAGTCCCTTTACCATTTCAATGCTGTAATCTACACTCTGTTCAAAAGCGACGACATTTCCGGTGTCGACCTTCAGGATTTCGCCAGGGGCCAGATCCCGCTCTACCAGATCGCCGTCAATTTCCAGGAATACCATACCGGTTCCGGTCAGTTCTTCCAAAATAAAACCCTCTCCGCCAAAAAGGCCGGAGGAGAATTTTTTGGTAAAGGCAATGTTCAGATTCACGCTGCTCTCTCCACAGAGAAAAGCGCCCTTCTGACACAGGAGGCGTCCTGCCTGTCCGATGTTGATGGGGAGAATCTGTCCGGCTACGGTAGAAGCAAAGGCGATGGTTGCGTCGGGGCGTCTGGCACGGTAGGTAGCCATAAACAGAGATTCGCCGGCAAACATCCGTCCCAGGCTTTTCATGAGGCCGCCGCGGGCGTTGGTAGCCATCTCGATCCCGTCACTCATCCAGGCCATGCCGCCGGATTGGGTAAACATCTCTTCCCCGGGGGAGTCAAAGGAAATTTCTACAGCAGGCATCGTGTCGCCAATAATTTTGTATCGCATAGGTTCCCTCCTTTTATTGCTTGATCTTTACAGGCAGTATAACATAAAGAAAAAGAGGAAAAAAGAACGTTTTTTTTAAGATTCGCTGTCAGTTTTGTAGCAGAATTCAGATGGATCTGGTCTGGACAAGGTGGATTAGATCGGCTATAATGCATGTGATATATATATTTCGGATCAGTCGCGCCAAATGAGGGGCGATCCGGAGCGGGAAAGAGGGATAGCCTGCGCTATGCCAGGCAGAATTATCTGCCAGAGAGGACAAAACGTGTATACTTATACATTTGAGAGCAGGGTTCGTTACAGTGAGACGGATGAGTACGGACGCCTCAGTATAACAGGAATTATGAACTATCTGCAGGATACGTCTACATTCCAGTCAGAAGAGCTGGGAATGGGGATTCAGTATCTCAAAGAAAAAAAGAGAGCATGGTGGCTCAGTGCCTGGCAGCTGGAGATTCGGCGTCAGCCGCTTTTTATGGAAAAGATCAGGATTTCCACCTGGTCCAGGGGATTTAAAGGGATTTATGGCTACCGCAATTTTCTGATCGAGGACAGTGAGGGAGAGCCGCTGGTTCTGGCAGATTCCACCTGGTTTTTTTACGATCTGGAGCACGGCTGCCCGCTGCGGGTGCCGGAGGATCAGACGGCAGTATATGGGGTATCGGACCGGGAGCTCAGGCTTCCTCCTGCGCCTAGAAAGATTGTGTTTCCACCGGGATGCAGGAAGGGAGAGCCGGTTACGGTAGGCCGTCATCATCTGGATACGAATCAGCATGTGAACAACGCCCAGTATGTGGCGATTGCGAGAGAACTGCTGCCGGGAAGATTTTCCATCGGGGAGCTTCGGGCAGAGTATAAAAAAGCGGCGGTTCTGGGGGATGTGATGTACCCGGAGCTGGCTGAGGTTCCGGAAGGCTACGTAGTAGCGCTTCGGGACGCAGAGGGGAATACATATGCCAATGTATGGCTGGCAGAGAAGAGAGAGGACGAATGACATGATTGAACTTGGAAGAGTGCAGGAACTGATTGTGGTGAGAGAGAAAACCTTTGGCGTGTATCTGAGCAGGCGTCAGGGAGATGCAGAGTCGGTGCTGCTTCCGAAAAAGCAGGTTCCGGAGGGAACAAAAACGGGAGACAGAATCCGAGTATTTATCTACAAGGATTCGGAGGACCGGCTCATTGCCACCACAGCATCACCGAAGCTGGAAGTGGGTGAGACGGCGGTTTTGAAGGTGCGGGATGTGGCAAAGATTGGTGCTTTTCTTGATATGGGTCTGGAAAAGGATTTGCTGCTTCCTTTTAAGGAGCAGAATCATCCGGTAATATCTGGAGAAGAGTGTCTGGTGGCTCTTTATGTGGATAAGAGCGGCCGATTGGCTGCCACCATGAAGGTATACCCGTATCTGCGCAGCGATTCGGGACTCCAGAAGGATATGTGGACCGAGGGACGTGTCTATGAACTGAATGACAGCCTTGGTGTTTTTGTGGCAGTGCAGGATCGCTATTTTGGCTTGATTCCCAGACGGGAGGTGTATGAGAACTATCGGCTGGGTCAGATTGTCCGGGTTCGGGTTACCAAGGTCAGAGAGGATGGCAAACTGGATCTGAGTGCCAGAGAAAAGGCATATCAGCAGATTTACGGCGATGCGGAGACAATTCTGCGGCGGATGGACGAGCAGGGAGGTTCATTGCCATTTAATGACCGGGTCAGTCCGGAGATTATTCAGCGGGAATTTCATCTGAGTAAAAATGCCTTCAAGCGGGCTATTGGACATCTTTTGAAGGACGGGCGGATTGTAATAGAAGAAAATTCTATCCGGCAAAAATAAAAAAGCCGGAAGGAAATAAAAGACAGAGAGAAGGAGAGACAGCTATGAAAAAAGTGATTTCTACGACCAGTGCGCCGGCCGCCATCGGCCCCTATTCCCAAGCCATCGAGGCGAATGGCATGGTGTTTGCTTCCGGTCAGATTCCGGTCAATCCGGCTACGGGAGAGATTCCAGAGGGGATCGAGGCACAGGCGGAGCAGGTGCTTACAAATGTGAAGAACCTGATGGAAGCGGCAGGAACTTCCATGGAACAGGTTATCAAAACGACAGTATTTATTAAAAATATGGATGACTTCGGCACAGTAAATGCAGTGTATGCCAGATATTTTCAGGGTGCCTGCCCGGCTCGCTCCTGTGTGGAGGTGGCACGCTTGCCGAAGGATGTTTTGATGGAAATGGAAGCCATTGCCATTAAAGAATGAGACTGTTAAATTAGACAAAAGGAACAGAACCATAAACAGGTTTGCACAGAAGCAGGGGAGAAAGTTTGTTGAGATGTCACAAACTTTTTCTCCTTTTTTTGAATTCTGGCAAATTAAGACAGAAAATCTCCTGGAATCTCTGGATTTATGTGACATTTAGGGTACCTTTTATTTCACGTATACAATTTATCTAAAACCATTCTATGAATTTAGGCATTTAAAACATGGCAGGAGAGGAAGGATCATGGTAGGATGGAAACAGCAGTATGGAATGCCGTCAGGAGGAATAAAAAGAATGGCTTTGGTATCACTGAAAAATTTGACAAAGAAATATCCGGGGGATCATACAGCCGTGAAAAATGTAGGATTTGACCTGCCGGACGGTGGCATTATGATTCTGGCAGGCCCATCCGGAAGCGGAAAATCAACGCTTTTGCGCATGATAGCAGGTCTGGAGGACGTGAGTGAAGGAGAGATCTGGATTGGTGACCGGGAGGTTACGGGAGTGGAACCAGCGGAGCGAAATGTGGCAATGGTGTTTCGACAGAGTGTGCTTTACCCGGGAATGACGGTGTATGACAACATGGCATTTGGACTGAGGCGGAGCGGAATTTCAGAGGAGGAGATCAAAAAGAGAATCCAGAGGACTGGAGATGAGATGGGACTTTCCGCTGTTCTGGATCGAAAACCAGAGGCCTTATTACCTGCAGAGAGTCAGCGGGCAATCATGGCGCGGGCGATTGTTCGCCAGCCGGATCTTCTTTTGGTGGATGATCCTCTGTCAGGACTGGCTTCGGAGAAGGAGCGCAGTATTTTAAAAGAGAATCTCCGTTACTATGAAGCCATTGGAAATACGGTAATCTGGGCAGTCCAAAATCCCTGGGAGGTGCAGGATCCATCTATTCAGATCGGCATTATGCAGGATGGGGCGCTTTCCCAGCTTGGAACGCTGGAACAGCTTTGCAGCCATCCGGTCAACCAGTTTGTGGCCGGATTTGTCCGGAAACAGGAGCTGTGCTTTGAGGAGGGCAGGATCTGTGAAGAGGGCGGAGATATTTTCCTGTACAGAGATGGGGAAAAGATTCGTCTGCCCAGGGAAAAAGCGGCTGCTCTGTGGGCCGGGGACTATGTCGGAAAAACGATAATCCTGGGAGTAGAAGCAGATGGAAGTGGAATGTATCTCTTTGACGGGGAAAACGGCACATCGCTATAGAAAAAAGAGGGAAATTCCATGGATGAATATAAAAAGAAGAGGAACTTTTGAAAGAAAAAATAATTTTTTTCTTCGGTTCCTCTTTTTTTTTTTCGTATTTTGCTTTAAGATAAGATAAGAAGAATAGAAAGAAGGAGAGAAGGATATGATATCGAATCAGATACTCCAGACAAATATTGAGGGGCTTAAGGGTATTACGCGTGTCGATCTCTGTATCTGCGATACAGAGGGCAAAGTGCTGGCATCCACCTTTACCGGCGCAGAGGAGTATGAGAGTGCGATTCTGGCTTTCGTAGACTCTCCGGCGGACAGTCAGGTTATTCAGGGGCATCAGTTTTTCAAGGTGTTTGACGAGCATCAGCTGGAATACATTCTGCTGGCAAAGGGCGGAAGCGATGACGTCTATATGGTAGGCAAAATGGCGGCATTCCAGATTCAGAATCTCTTAGTGGCCTACAAAGAGCGGTTTGACAAGGATAATTTTATTAAGAATCTTCTGCTGGACAACCTGCTTCTGGTGGACATCTACAATCGTGCCAAGAAACTGCACATAGAGACCAATGTAAAGCGTGTTGTCTTTATCATTGAAACCCAGCATGAGAAGGATGTGAATGCACTGGAAACCGTGCGAAGCCTGTTTTCTGCTAAAACAAAGGACTTCATTACTGCTGTGGATGAGAAGAATATTATTCTGGTCAAGGAAGTGAAGCCAGGGGAGACGTATGATGACCTGGAGAAAACGGCTGGCATGATTGTGGATATGCTGAATACGGAAGTGATGACCCGTGTCAGTGTGGCTTTTGGTACGATTGTCAATGAGATTAAGGACGTTTCCAGATCATACAAGGAAGCTAAGATGGCGCTGGATGTGGGGAAGATTTTCTACAGCACGAAGAATGTAGTTGCCTACAGCAAGCTGGGGATCGGCCGCCTCATCTATCAGCTGCCTCTGCCTCTGTGCAGGATGTTTATCAAGGAGATTTTTGATGGAAAATCACCGGACGAGTTTGACGAAGAGACGCTGACGACGATTAACAAGTTTTTTGAAAACAGCCTGAATGTTTCGGAGACATCGAGACAGCTGTACATTCACCGGAACACGCTGGTGTACCGCCTGGACAAGCTGCAGAAGAGTACGGGACTGGATCTGCGGGTGTTTGAGGATGCTATTACCTTTAAGATTGCGCTGATGGTAGTGAAATATATGAAGTACATGGAGAATCTGGATTACTGATGTCTGAATCAGGCCAGGGGAAGTGAAGATGCAGGGGGAGAATTGCTGGGGTGCAGGAGGAACAGCCTGTGCCGCAGCAATTCGTGATGTAAGCGGGGAAATTCTGAAATCAGGGAAACGCTTTCATGAGGGAAACTCTGCAATGAGGAAAAATAAATCGGGGGACGAGGGATGATCGAGATTACCAATCTCAGTAAGATATACAAAACGGGAAATAAGGCGCTTCGGGATGTGAATATTACGATTCAGGACGGCGAATTTGTGTTTATTATGGGACGCAGCGGTTCCGGAAAATCGACGCTGATGAAGCTTCTTTTAAAAGAAACAGAACCCACGTCCGGCAGGATCGTGGTCAATGATATGGATCTGGGGCGGATGCCCCGGAGATATGTGCCGAAATACCGGCGCCGCCTGGGGGTGGTGTTTCAGGATTTCCGGCTTTTGAAGGATAAGACGGTTTATGAAAATGTGGCCTTTGCCCAACGGGTGATCGGCGTTTCCACCTGGAAAATCCGGGAATCCGTTCCAGAGATGCTGCGCCTGGTGGGACTGTCCTCCAAATATAAGTCCTATCCCAATCAGCTTTCCGGCGGGGAGCAGCAGAGAGTGGCCATTGCCAGGGCACTGATCAACGATCCGGAAATCCTGCTGGCAGATGAACCGACGGGAAATCTGGATGCTCAGAATTCCATGGAGATCATGGGACTTTTGGAGGAGATCAACCGGCGGGGAACCACAGTTATTGTGGTAACCCACAGCCAGGAGATAGTGGAGCAGATGGGAAGGCGCGTGATTACGCTGGCCCGGGGTATTGTGGCAGGGGATGAGTGCGCCCGGGAAAACGGAGGCATGGAAAAGAACAGAGGAAAAGGCGGGGACTGGTATGAGGATTAGCACGTGTTTCTATTGCCTGAAAGAGGGCATCAAAAATATCAGGAGAAATATCTGGTTTTCTCTGGCATCGACAGTCATTATCTCAGCCTGTATTTTTCTGTTCTGCATGTTTTATGCGCTGATTGCCAACGTACAGCATACAGTTCGCCATGTGGAGACGACGGTTGGGATTACGGTGTTTTTTGAGGAGACCATGTCGGAAGCGGAGATACTGGCTGTGGGCGATGAAATCCGGGCGCGTCAGGAGGTAAAGGAAACCCGGTATATATCGGCGGAGCAGGCCTGGGAGAACTTCCAGAAGGAGTATTTTAAGGATTCAGAGGATCTGGCTGCCGGATTTGCCGATGACAATCCTCTGGCCGGATCAGCCTCTTATGAGATTTTCCTGAAAGAGGTGGATCAGCAGGAGACGTTTGTCCAGTGGCTGGAAACGGTGCCGGGAGTGCGAAAAATCAATTATTCCAGAGATACGGCGTCAGGACTTTCCAGCTTTAATCGGATGCTGGGACTGGTTTCGGCGGTTATTATTACTATGCTGCTGGCGGTAGCCATTTTCCTGATCAGTAATACGATTATGACGGCGGCGGCCTTTCGCAAGGAGGAAAATAAAATCATGCGGCTGATCGGGGCCACTAATTTTATGATCCGCGCGCCATTCGTGGTGGAGGGAATTGTCATCGGCTTTCTGGGGGCGCTGTTCCCCCTGGTCATCGTGTATTTTCTGTACCGGAACGCGGTGGTGTATCTGATGGATAAGTTTGATATTTTATCGAACCTGATTGCATTTATTCCGTTGATGGATATTTTTCCCAGCATGGTAACGGTGGCCATGGTTCTGGGAGTGGGGATCGGCTTTGTTGGCAGCTTCTTCACGATCCGGAGACATTTGAAGGTGTAAAAATGGCCAGAACAGGGAGATAGATGAATATGAGAAGACAGAAAACAGGAAACCGGGGAGCGGTGCTTATCCTGGTGGCGGCTCTGGGCATTTTGCCGGTAGCTGCGCCGGGAATTTCCCCGGTCACGGTCCTGGCTGCCACAAAAAAGGATGTGGATGACGCCAAGGGAAAGATATCCTCGCTGGAGGAAGAAAAAAAGAAGGCGGAGGCAGCGATCCAGGAGCTGGAGGGTTTAAAGAGCAATACGGAGACGTATGTGCGTCAGCTGGATTCCCAGGTGGACAGTCTGGGGCAGGAGGTAAGCCGCCTGGAAGGAGATATTGCAGGAAAGACCCAGAGCATCGGGGAAACAACGGAAAAATTGAAGGAGGCGGAGGTCACAGAGCAGGAGCAGTACGAATCCATGAAACTCAGGATTAAGTATATGTATGAAAACGGAGACAGCAGTTATCTGAACCTGCTGTTGGAATCCCGATCTGTTTCCGAACTTTTAAACCGGGCGGAGTATGTCTCAAAGATTTCGGAATACGACCGGGAGATGCTGGACCAGTATGTGGCGACCAAGGAAGGAATTGCAGCGGATAAACAGAAACTGGAGGAGGAAAAAGAGGAGCTGGAGGATCTGAAAAGTCAGACGGAGGCCAAGCAGAATGCGGTGGAGCTTCTCCTGAACGAAAAGAGTCAGGAGCTGGAGCGGGTAAACGCCCAGATCGGAGAGAAGACGGCAGAGGCAGAGGCCTATGAAAAGGATATCAAGGCCCAGGAGGATGCCATCCGGCGCATTGAGGAGGAACTGCGCCGCCAGGAGGAAGAGGCGAGAAAGGCGGCGGAGGCGGCCGGGAAGACGTATAATACGGTCAGTCTTGGGAATATTAATTTTATATGGCCCTGTCCGTCCAGCAGTCGGATTACCTCGGCATTTGGCAGCCGGACTTCTCCCACAGAGGGGGCATCCACCAATCACAAGGGGATCGATATCGGTGCATCTACCGGAAGCAATATTCTGGCGGCAGCGGACGGAACGGTTTCCATTGCTACATACAGCTATTCCGCCGGCAACTATATTATGCTCAACCATGGCGGAGGCGTCACGACGGTGTATATGCACTGCTCCAGCCTTCTGGTTTCGCCGGGGGAAACTGTAAAAAAGGGGCAGGTAATTGCAAAGGTTGGTTCCACCGGGTATTCCACGGGGCCCCATCTTCATTTTGGAATCCGTTATAATGGAAGCTATGTGAATCCGTCCAGCTATGTGAGTCCGTAGAGCAGGAGGCAAAGATAAAAATGGAAAATAAAAACAAATTTTGGCGCGGTGTCATGGTGGGAGTGCTGGTAACGGCATTCGTCTGCCTGGTAACGGTGGGGGCGTCAGCGGGACTTTATATGTTTGGCCGTCAGGTCATTGGAAATCAGGTGCAGGCCCAGAGCAGTCAGGGAGAGACTGGGGAAGAGACTGCCCTTAACATGGAGCAGGTGGGCGAAAAGCTGAATCAGATTCAGGATATTATCCAGAAGGAATATCTGTATGAAGAAAAGCTGGACGTCGGTGCGGAAGAGGCCGGGATTTACAGGGGTTTTTTGAGCGGCCTGGATGACCCTTATGCGGCTTACTATACGCCGGAGGAGCTGGCCAGCTTTCTGGATGAGACCAACGGCTCCTACTGCGGGATCGGCGCCATGGTGTCCCAGAATATTCAGACCGGGATCAGCACCATTGCCCGGGTGTTTGAAGGCAGTCCGGCTGAGGAGGCGGGACTTCGGCCTGGGGACGTGCTCTATAAGGTAGACGGCGAGGAGATAACCGGGATGGATCTGTCTCTGGTGGTCAATAATTATGTGAAGGGCGAAGAGGGCACGACGGTTACGCTGACGGTTTACCGGGAAGAGGACAATGCATATACGGATTTGGTGGTTACGAGAAGACCCATCGATGTCCAGACTGTATCAGGAAAGATGCTCCAGGACGGGATCGGCTATATTTCCGTGCTGGAATTTGACCGGGTTACGGATCAGCAGTTTAAGGATAAGCTGGAGGAACTGTTGGGTCAGGGCATGAAAAAGTTGATTATCGATCTGCGGGATAACCCGGGAGGCGAGGTTACCACCGTGGTATCCATGGCAGATTATATTTTGGAGGACGGAGGCCGTATTTTAACGGTGGCCAGCCGGGAGGGAACGGAAGAGGCCTACGATGCAGAGGACGGTCACAGTCTGGATATCCCCATGGCCATTCTGGTCAACGGAAATTCGGCCAGCGCATCGGAGGTATTTACCGGGGCCATGAAGGACTACGGCGTTGCCACGGTTGTGGGCACGAAGACCTTTGGAAAGGGCATTGTACAGACGCTGATCCCCCTGTCCGACGGCAGCGCCATCAAGCTGACCACGGACCACTATTATACCCCGGACGGTCATGATATCCACGAAAAGGGGATTGAGCCGGATGTGACGGTGGAACTCAGCGAGGAGGCGGCAAGGGAGGTAGTGATCCCGGTGGAGCTGGATAACCAGCTGCAGGAAGCAGTAAAGATCCTCCGGGAAAAATAGAAAAAAGGCGCCCGTCCTGAACAGTTACAAAAAAGAGAATGCATTTTGCAGAGGCTGCGGAAAAGATAGGAGGCTTTGTCAATAATGACGGATGGAAAAATCAAAAATTCCAGTGAGTTGGAGTTTGCCGTATTTTGTATTGAAAACGTGGCGGCAAAGCTGAGGGTAAATGCAGAGCGTGTTTACCAGGCATTTACCGAACAGAGCGACATTTTGAACGGCTATATTTTGCCGGAGTATGAAATGCTGCATACCCAGAGCCGGGAATATATTGTAGATGACCTCCTTGATGTGATGAGAGAAAGAGGGGTGGAAGTGTGATTCTTTATCATGGTTCCTTTTTGGAGATTGCTAAGCCGGACTTGATCCATTCCCGCCCCAATGTAGATTTCGGGCGCGGCTTTTATGCCACACCGCTGTATGAACAGGCTGCGAAGTGGTGTAGAAAGTTCAAACGCCGTGGAAAAAATAGTATAATTTCTCGGTATGAGTATGATGAAAGGCGGGAAACGGAACTGAAAATACTAAAATTTGATTCCTATTCAGAAGAATGGCTGGATTTCATTTTGGACTGTCGCAGTGGAAAGGATACGACAGAGTATGACCTTGTTGTGGGTGGCGTTGCCAATGATAAGGTGTTCAATACAGTGGAACTGTTCTTTGACGGCCTGATTGATAAAACAGAGGCTATTAAGCGTTTGTGCTATGAAATGCCGAATCTGCAAATTTGTTTTCGCACAGAGAAAGCGCTATCTCTGCTGCATTTTAAAGGAAGTGAAATACTATGACAGCGAACCCGATTTTGCTTCAGAAAAAATACAGCCGTGTCATCGAGTGCTTTGCGGGGCAGCAGGGTCTTTCTCTGGATGCGGCATTGGATTTTTTTTATCATTCCGAAGTTTATCAGCTGATGCGCGACGGCGTTTCTGATATGCATTGTATGAGCGATGCATACCTGGCAGAAGAATTGAGACAGGAATACCAGGGAAAGAAGCATTAAGAGTAATGATCATTAGAGGAGGAACCGGATGAACGTATTTCGCCCCCTGGTTCTGCTGAACTACCGGGAAATGGAAAGATATTATCATAATATGGCTGCAAAGGGGTGGATCCTGGAGCAGAGTACGGCGGCGCTGGATTCCTTTGCCAGACAGGAGCCGCAGGAGCGGTATTATCTGGTCATGCCGGAGCAGGGAAGATTAGCGGGGCAGCCGGAATGCCGGGAACGGGTAAAATGCCTGGGTTCCCACAAATGGTTTCAGGTCTGTGAACTGGAGGATCAGGGCGAAGTGGCAGACTATGAGGTTCCGGAAGATCTGAGAAAGAAGATGTGGATGCAGGGGGCAGGCGGGTTTCTGGCGCTTCTGGCCGCTTTTGCCATCATTGCGGCCACACAGGTATTTGCGGAACCGGCGTCGGGGGCAGGAAGTATTGCCTGGAGATTCCTGTTTGTGGGAACGGCGGCGCTGGATCTTCTGGGATGGTGTGTGGGAATCTGGCGGAGGATCCGGGAACTGGGCAGGAAAACGCCGGAGCAGAGGGCGCGGGCGGAGAAAAGCTACCCGACTTTTGCGCTGCTGCAGTAGCTTTTGATGGTCAACCATCTGCTTCTGGCCTGGAGCCTGGTAATGGCGGTGTAAAAATGGGATATACATAAAACGGGACTGTGGAAAAAGGAGTTTCCTTTTTTCACAGTCCCTTGTCTGTACTTATAAAATGTTTTGTGTGTCAGGCTTTTTCTTCCAGTTTCCGGAGAATGCTTCTGGCAACGCTGATTCCATTGGCAGACGCCTGCTGGAGTCCGCGTGTTACGGATGCGCCGTCTCCGATGGCCCGGAGGCCGCGAATATTGGTCTCAAAATCCTGGTTGACAACCACCTTGTTGGAGTAGAATTTAACCTCCACGCCGTACAGCAGCGTTTCATCGCTGGCAATGCCAGGCGTTACCTTGTCGAGAGCCAACAGCATTTCCTTGAGATCCACCATGATCCGGTGAGGAAGCACCAGGGACAGGTCGCCGGGAACGGCATCCTTTAGGGTGGGGATCAGGTTATTGCGGCATAAGCGCTCTTCGGTAGTGCGGCGTCCCCTCTGGAAATCTCCGAAGGTCTGCACCAGGATTTTTCCGTCACAGAGCATGTTGCTGAGCTGGGCAATGTGTTTGCCGTACTCGATGGGCGTCTTGAAGGGTTTTGTAAAGTTTTTGGATACCAGGAGTGCAAAGTTTGTATTGTTGGTTTTGTATTCCTGGGATTTGTAGGCATGACCGTTGACCACAGCCAATCCGTTTTCGTAGTATTCTGTCGCCACCTCGCCGGAGGGATTGGTGCAGAAGGTACGAACCTTATCGTCAAAGGTCGGTGTGTAGTAGACCAGTTTGGCTTCATAGAGGTTTTTGTTGAGGAACTCCATGACCTCATCCCGCACTTCTACGCGGACGCCGATATCCACGGTCCCCACCTGGGTTTCGATATCGTGGCGGGAACAGATGTGGCTGAACCAGTCGGAGCCTTCACGGCCGATGGCGGCGATGATTTCGTTTCCTTCGATGATCTGGCCCTGATCCGTTTCTACCGCTGTGGCGGTGCCGTTTTCGATGCGGATATCCGTGACCATGGTGTTGAACATCATCTCCACGCCTCTTTCTTCCAGGAAATGCTGCAGGCGGGTATAGATCTTATAACCCTCCTCCGTACCAAGATGGCGGATCGGGCATTCGATCAGTTTCAGGTTGGCATTGATGGCTTTGCGGCGGATCTCCTGAAGTTCCTTCTGTTTGTCAATGCCGTAGACGTTTTCATCGGCGCCGAATTTCAGATAGATGCGGTCTGACTCCTGAATCAGCTCCAGGGCTTTGTCGTAGCCAAGGATCTCCGGCAGGTTTCCGCCCACATCTGGAGAAAGGGAGAGCTTTCCATCGGAGAAAGCGCCAGCTCCGGCAAATCCAGTGGTAATGGCGCAGGGCTTGCAGCCCATGCATACTTTTGTTTTTCGTTTGGGGCAGACCCGTTTTTCAATGGGACGCCCTTTTTCAATCATCAAGATTTTTAAATCCGGACGCGCCAGAATCAGTTCATAGGCGCAAAAAATGCCGGATGGTCCGGCTCCGATAATAATCACATCGGCCTGACGGGTTGCGTCAGGCTGTGTGCTGCGATCTGCAGTTTTGGTTATTTCTGACATGTGTAACACCCCTTTATTTACTATAAACAGTTCAAGTTTACCATATTTGAGAGGGGGAATCAATCTTTTTAACCCTTTACTTTCCCGGGAAAGCCTGTTAGAATAAAAACCACAAAAGCGTTAGACCCCCTGATTCCGGGATCTAGCGCTTTAAGGCATGTCTGAAAAAGGGAAATTGATTTGAAGGAGAATAGAAGATGTATGTGATAGCAGGCCTGGGAAATCCGGGGAAGCAGTATGAGGGAAGCCGCCACAATGTGGGATTTATGACGCTGGATCAGTTGGCGGACCGCTTTGGAATTGACGTAAAAGAGAGGGCCCACAAAGCCCTGATCGGAAAAGGCGTGATTGAAGGGAATAAGGTCATTTTGGTAAAACCGCAGACCTTTATGAATCTGAGCGGAGAGAGTATCCGGGCGGTGCTGGATTATTATAAGGTAGATCCGAGTGAACTGATTGTCATTTATGACGATATCAGTCTGGAACCCGGGGCGCTGCGGATCCGGAAAAAGGGAAGCGCCGGGGGACATAACGGAATTAAAAATATTATTGCCCATTTGGGAACCCAGGAATTCCCGCGGATCCGGGTGGGAGTCGGAGAAAAGCCGGAGAGGATGGATCTGGCGGATTATGTGCTGGGCCGTTTTTCAAAGGGCGAGCAGGAAATGATGGAGACAGCTTACCGGGATGGCGCAGCGGCGGCTGTGTCCATGCTGACGGAGGGCATTGACGCGGCTATGAACCATTTTAACGGGGCGGCCCGCGGTGAGAAGAAGGGAAAGAAGGAGAATGGGAAGGTTATTTGCGAACCCACTGGAGGAGTTAATTGAATATCAGGATCTGAGACAGGATCTCGTACAGGGGAAAGGCCCCCTTTTGCTGACGGGATGCCTGGATTCGCAGAAGGCTCACCTGATGTCCGAGCTTTCGGATGCAACGCCCTGGAAATTGATCGTGACGTATGAGGACCAGAGGGCCAGGGAGATCTGTGAGGATTATCGCTGCTTTGATCCGGATGTCATGGTATACCCGGCCAGGGATCTGCTGTTTTACAGTTCAGATATCCACGGCAATCTTCTGACAAGGCAGAGGATGGCAGTTATGCGCCGCCTGGCGGAGGAAAAGGGCGGTGTGATTGTGACGACCATTGACGGCCTGATGGAACATCTTCTGCCGGTTTCCTGGCTGCAGGAGAGATGCCTGGCAATCCAGGCAGAGGAAACGCTGGATGTGAGCCAGGTGGTCCGTTCCCTGGCGGAGATGGGGTATGAAAAGGTGGCCCAGGTGGATGGAAGCGGCCAGTTTTCCATGCGGGGGGGGATCATTGATATTTTTCCCCTGACCGAAGAGGTTCCCTACCGGATTGAGCTGTGGGGAGATGAAGTGGATTCCATCCGAACCTTCGATCCGGAAAGTCAGCGTTCCATTGAGCAGGTGGAGGAGGCGGTAATTTATCCGGCTACGGAGATGGCTCTTAAAAAGGAGCAGGTGGAGGTTGGGGCCAGGGCCATTGAGAAGGAAATGAAAGCCTGTGTAAAAAAACTCCGGGAGCAGGTGAAGACGGAGGAAGCATACAGAATGGAAGCTTCCGTGTCGGAGATCCTGGAGAGCCTGCGGGAGGGAATCCGGGTGCATGGCCTGGGAAGCTTTATCCGGTACTTCTGTAAGGAAACGGTTTCCTTTCTCCAGTATTTCCCGAAGGATCAGGTAACGATTTTTCTGGACGAGCCGCTGCGGCTCCGGGAAAAAGCACAGGTAACGGAGGAAGAATTCCGGGAGAGCATGTCTCACCGCCTGGAAGGCGGCTATCTTCTGCCTGGACAGGCGTCTTTTCTGTATTCCGCCAGAGAGGCGATGGCCATGGTTATGGAAAAGCGGACGCTGCTGCTTTTGGGTTTGGATCAGAAGCTGCCAGGGATGACGGTGGAGAAAAAATACAGTATTTCCGTGAAAAATGTGAATTCTTACCAGAATGGATTCGACCTGCTGATCGGCGATCTGACCCGCTGGAAGAAGGGGAATTACCGGGTGGTTCTGCTGGCCGGTTCCCGGACGAGAGCCAGTCGTTTGGCGGGGGATCTGCGGGATTATGACCTGCGGGCATTCTGTCCCGATGAGGGAAACGGGACGGTAAAACCCGGAGAGATTATGGTAACTTATGGGAATCTGCATCGGGGTTTTGAATATCCCCTGATTAAATTCGTTGTGATTACCGAAGGGGATATGTTCGGCGGCGTCCGCCAGAAGAAAAGGCGGAAAAAGACGGAATACCAGGGAAAGAAAATCCAGAGTTTTTCGGAGCTTTCCATTGGAGACTATGTGGTGCATGAGAGCCACGGACTTGGGATATACCGGGGGATTGAGAAAATTGAACAGGATGGGGTAATCAAGGATTATCTGAAGGTGGAATACCGGGATAACGGCGTTCTCTATCTTCCGGCCACCCGTCTGGAGGGAATTCAAAAATATGCCGGTTCAGACGCCAAGGCTCCAAAGCTGAACAAATTAGGGGGTACGGAGTGGAAAAAGACCAAATCCCGGGTTCGGGGCGCGGTGCAGGAAATTGCAAAGGATCTGGTACAGCTTTACGCGACCCGTCAGAAAAGCCAGGGGTATCAGTATGGCCCGGATACGGTGTGGCAGAAGGAGTTTGAGGAAATGTTTCCCTTTGAGGAGACGGAAGATCAGCTGGAAGCCATTGAGGCAACGAAGCGCGACATGGAGAGCCGTCGGATCATGGACCGGTTGATCTGTGGGGACGTGGGGTATGGGAAGACAGAAATTGCTCTGCGGGCGGCTTTCAAGGCGGTTCAGGAGAGCAAGCAGGTAGTATATCTGGTTCCCACGACGATTCTGGCGCAGCAGCATTATAATACGTTTGTGCAGAGGATGAAGGATTTTCCGGTAAAGGTCGATCTTCTGTGCCGGTTCCGAACTCCTTCGGAACAGAAAAAAACATTGGATTCTCTCCGAAAGGGGCAGGTGGATGTGTTGATCGGAACCCACCGGGTTCTGTCGAAGGATGTGGTTTTTAAAAATCTGGGCCTTCTGATCATTGATGAGGAGCAGCGGTTTGGTGTGACCCATAAGGAAAAAATCAAGCAGCTGAAGGAAAATGTGGACGTCCTGACGCTGACGGCCACGCCGATTCCCAGGACGCTCCATATGAGCCTGATCGGGATCCGGGATATGAGCGTTTTAGAGGAGCCGCCGGTGGATCGTCTTCCCATTCAGACGTATGTCATGGAATATAACGATGAAATGATCCGGGAGGCAATTCATCGGGAGATGGCCCGGGGCGGTCAGGTGTATTATGTGTACAACCGGGTTAATAATATTGAAGAGGTGGCGAATCACATTGCCATGCTGGCGCCAGATGCCAATGTGGTGTTTGCCCATGGGCAGATGCATGAACATGAGCTGGAAAAGATTATGCTGGATTTCGTCAGCGGCGATATTGATGTGCTGGTGTCCACGACGATTATCGAGACAGGATTGGATATTCCCAATGCCAATACGATTATTATTCATGATGCGGATCGGCTGGGGCTTTCACAGCTTTACCAGATTCGGGGACGGGTGGGGCGGTCCAGTCGGACATCCTATGCCTTCCTTTTGTACCGGCGGGATAAGCTTCTGAGAGAAGAGGCGGAAAAGCGGCTGCAGGCCATCCGGGAGTTCACAGAGTTGGGCAGCGGCATCAAGATCGCCATGCGGGATCTGGAGCTGCGCGGAGCCGGCAATATTCTGGGGGCGGAACAGCACGGTCATATGGAGGCCGTGGGGTATGATCTGTACTGCAAGCTTTTGAACGAGGCGGTGCTGGCTCTGAAGGGCGAAAAGGAGCCGGAGGAATTCGAGACGGTGGTGGACTGTGACATTGACGCCTATATTCCGTCCTCCTATATTCGCAATGAGTATCAGAAGCTGGACGTGTATAAACGGATTTCCGGGATTGAAAGCCGGGATGAGTATATGGACATGCAGGATGAGCTGATTGACCGGTTCGGGGATATTCCGGCACCGGTGGAAAACCTGCTTCGGATTGCGGATTTAAAGGCAGTGGCACATCGGGCGGGCGTGACAGAGGCGGCCGTTAACCGTCAGGAGTTTACGCTGAAGATGTACCAGAAGGCCAGCCTGGATGTGTCGGGGATTCCGGCGCTGATTGAGCGGTATCAGGGGCGCCTGGTGTTCCGCACTGGCGATGTGCCGTACTTCTTTTACCAGGACCGGAAGGAGAAGCATAAGGACTGCGAAGCAATGGTTACAGTGGCCAGGCAGGTTCTGGAGGGGTTGGCATCTCTTGCCAAAACACCTTGACAAAGGCGGAAAATGTGCTTATAATGACGATACAACTGAAGCATGAACGTAACCGTTCGGGACGGCGAGCCGCCCCGGGCAGTTGCACTTTAACAAAAGGCATGGAAGGGAACAAGTAGCAGGACTGAAAGAGCGGACAGAAAGCAGCCGGAGGATGAGAGGCGCGCGCATCGCAGACTGTGAATACATCCCGGAGCTGCGCACCGAAGGGGAGTGACTCTGGTAGGCTGCGACGTGAGAGACGCACGTTATCCCGTCCGGGTATGAGGGCCATTGGGCCGCAGTACCTGCTGAGACAGCGGGCGTGAGCCTTCTGTAAACAAAGGTGGTAACACGGGAGTTTTCCCCGTCCTTTTTGAGGACGGGGATTTTTTTGCATAGGAAAATGCGTCCTATGAAATAAAAAACGCTCCGCGAGGATCGCCATGCGGCGGAGAGGAATGTTGTCGCAAAAGTGACCCGCCGCAGGAAATTGTAAGGGTTCAGGGCGGGGCATCTTCTTGTCCGGCTTTGCCGGACAAGAAGCATCGGAGATTCCTCCGATGTGAAATCTGGTGTAAAAAGCTGTTTACAAGCAAGCTTGCCCCATCTTTTTGCGCCAGATTTCCCGCCGCCCTGAATAGTTACAGGAAGTTAAAAAGGAGAATGAAAGATGCAGATGTATGAAGAACTGGTGGCCAGAGGGCTGATTGCCCAGGTTACCAATGAAGAAGAAATTCGGAAAATGGTAAATGAAGGAAAAGCAACCTTCTATATTGGTTTTGATCCCACCGCAGACAGCCTTCATGTGGGGCATTTTATGGCACTCTGCCTGATGAAACGCCTTCAGATGGCAGGAAATAAGCCGATCGCCCTGCTGGGCGGCGGTACCGGAATGATCGGAGACCCCTCTGGACGGACGGATATGCGTCAGATGATGACAGTGGAGACCATTCAGCACAACTGTGACTGCTTTAAAAAGCAGATGAGCCGTTTTATTGATTTTTCAGACGGAAAGGCCCTGATGGTCAACAATGCCGAGTGGCTGATGGATCTCAATTACGTGCAGCTTCTCCGGGAAGTTGGCCCCCATTTCAGCGTAAACCGGATGCTGACGGCTGAGTGCTATAAACAGAGAATGGAGCGCGGTTTAAGCTTCCTGGAATTTAATTATATGATTATGCAGAGCTATGATTTCTATATGTTGTTCCAGAAATATGGCTGTAATATGCAGTTTGGCGGCGACGACCAGTGGAGCAACATGCTGGGCGGAACAGAGCTGATTCGCCGGAAACTGGGCAAGGACGCTCATGCCATGACCATCACGCTGCTGCTGAATTCAGAGGGAAAGAAGATGGGCAAGACCCAGTCGGGAGCCGTGTGGCTGGATCCAAATAAGACAAGCCCGTTCGAATTCTACCAGTACTGGAGAAATATTGCAGATGCAGATGTGCTGAAATGTCTGCGGATGCTGACCTTCCTGCCGCTGGAGCAGATTGATGAGATGGATAAGTGGGAGGGCAGCCAGCTGAATACGGCGAAAGAAATCCTGGCTTACGAACTGACCAAGCTGGTACACGGCGAGGAAGAGGCAGAAAAGTCAAAAGAAGCCTCCAGAGCCCTGTTTACCAGCGGAAATGCGGCCGATATGCCGTCTTTCCAGCTTTCTGAGGATGATTTCGATGGGGATGAGATTGATATTCTCTCGATCCTTCAGAAATCCGGCCTGGCTCCGTCCCGGTCTGAGGCGAGAAGAAATGTGGAGCAGGGAGGCGTTTCTGTGGATGGCCAGCAGGTCAAGGATACGAAGGCGGTCTTTACGAAGGCTCAGCTTGCCGGGGACGGCCTGGTGGTAAAACGCGGAAAGAAAAACTTTAAGCGCGTGGTACTGTAACAAACGCATGTATTTTAAAAAAGATTAAAAAAAGCAAAAAAAGAGGATGCCGAAAACGGGAATGGCGACTGATAAACTTTATAAAGCCGCCATCCGGGGCATCCTCTTTCCTATATATGCTGTTGAGGCGAGGTCATTCGTGGGACTGTCAGTTTTCAGGAAAGATCACGACTTTTCCGGCAACGATCACGTCCTCCACGGAGCCGGCAGGCCAGAGCAGGCATTTTCTGCCAGATGTCAGGGAGTCGGTTCCCATAATATTTCTTGTCAGAAATGGAAGGAGAGAAGTAGTTTCTACCACAGCCCATGTATTGCCGCGTCTGGTGGCTACCTGCCCGAAGGCAGTTTTATCTATGGTGGAGCCGGGAGTCAGGAAAACCGAGTGATCCACTGTTTCATAGGAGGGAACTGCAAAATCAGCAGGAATCTGGCAGAGAATGACTTCTGCGTGGGATTGGGGTGGAAGGCTTAGAGCCATCGCCTGGCTGATGTAGGCATAGACGGTTTCCCCGTCCTCGATGGCCTCTGCAGCTACTGGAAATCCGTTGACAGCATCAAGAATTTTCGTTTCATCCGATATATTTAGAATAATTTCCTCCTGGGAAATATCTCCGCTTACCTGTGTCAGGGAGAATCGTCCGCCATCCCGGGAAATAGTGCCCTGCACGCAGAGCGGTTCTGAGAGGGGATAGTCCTCCGGCAGTGTACCAGATGCCGCATAAACGCGGGAATCAGCAGAAAATGCGCAGAGCGCGGTTACGGCCAGTGCTCCGAGAAGGATTCGGGCAGTTTTCATCATATTCAGCATAAGCATTCTCCTTTTCTGAAATTATTCTGGTCTGAAATTAAAACAGTTCAGAAACAATGTATTTTATAAAGCCAGATCTATTTTATCAGAAAATCTCTGAAAAATCTCCAATGTAAAAGAAATGTCAGAAAAATGTAGGAAATTAAAAAAACAGATGCTCGATCAGGATTTTGCAGCCCATCAGGATCAGGATGAGGCCTCCGGCCAGCTCGGCTTTTGCCTTGTATCTGACGCCAAACAGATGGCCTGCAGCGACTCCGATGACTGAGAGTGTGAAGGTAATAAGACCAATGAGGACTACGGCGGCCATAATCTGTACCTGAAGGAAGGCAAAGGTTACGCCAACGGCCAGCGCATCAATGCTGGTGGCAACGGCCAGAACGACCATAGTTTTTGCATCCACGGAGGGGTCCAGATCGTTCTCCTGATCTTTGGAAAGTGCCTCTTTTATCATGTTAAAACCGATCATGGACAGGAGAATGAAGGCAATCCAGTGATCCATGGAGGCGATGGTGTTTTTAAAACGGGAGCCGAGATAGTAGCCGAGAAGCGGCATACCTGCCTGAAAACCGCCGAAATAGAGGCCGATAATAATGGCATGGGTTTTCTGGAGCTTTGGCATGGAGAGACCCTTACAGACGGAGACGGCAAAGGCATCCATGGAGAGGCCGACAGCAATGAAAAAAAGCTCGATCAGTGACATGGGATAGTTCCCCCTTTTTATAGAATAATGGGCAGCCGTTCTGAACGGTTACAGGAGATTTTAATGGAAAGAAGGATAAATGTCAATTGGTGGCCTTACAATTCTGCACGTAAATATTACGGACATTTTACAAAGCTTATACGAAAATATGATTTCTGTGGAAGGCAGAATCCTTTATACTGGCAACTGTGAAACGGAACAAACCAAAAATGAAAAAATGAAAAGGAAAAGAGGATACGGATTATGAAAAAAAATATTCAGAAAACCATGGCAGTATTAGGAGCGGCCGTTCTGGCATTCGGTGCAATGGGATGCTCTGGAAATGCAGATGCGACAACGGCAGCAGATACGGCAGCAGATACAGCGGCGGAGACAAAGGCAGAGACAGAGGCAGCCAGCGAAGAAACAGCAGATTTAAGCGGATCTATTACCATGGCAGGATCTACTTCTATGGAGAAATATGCCAATGCCCTGGCTGAGGTGTTCATGGAAAAGTATCCGAATGTTTCGGTACAGGCAGAATTTACAGGTTCTTCTGCCGGTGTAGAGGCTGTTCTGGCTGGCCAGTGCGATATCGGAAACTCTTCCAGAAATCTGAAGGATGAAGAGAAAGAGAAAGGTGCAGCAGAGAATATTGTAGCTATTGATGGTATTGCGGTAGTAACGGATCCGTCTAACACAGCGGCAGATCTGACGAAAGACCAGCTGACTGAGATTTATACCGGGAAGGTTACCAACTGGAAGGATGTGGGTGGTTCGGATATGCCTGTCGTAGTGGTTGGTCGTGAGGCTGGCTCTGGAACCAGAGGTGCTTTCGAGGAGATTCTTGGTGTGGAAGATGCATGCGCCTATGCAAATGAACTGGATTCCACCGGAGCAGTAATGGCAAAGGTTGCGTCTACACCCGGCGCGATCGGATACGTTTCTCTGGATGTCATTGATGACACGGTTAAAGTTCTGACCCTGGATGGAACGGAAGCTACGGAAGAGAATATCAAGAGCGGAGACTATTTCTTAAGCCGTCCGTTTGTAATGGCAACGAAGGGAGAAATCTCCGAGCAGAGCGATCTGGTAAAGGCACTGTTTGACTTTGTCTACTCCGATGAGGGAAGTGAACTGGTAAAATCCGTAGGACTGATCGCTGTAAAATAAGACAGTCTTAGGGGAGAAAAAACATGCAGGCCGCTGCTGCCAGCCGCAGACAAATGAACTCTGGGGTTGACGGGGCGGCCTGCAGCCGGATAAAGAGACCGGAGGAGAAACGGAATGCACGAAAAAAAGTTTACCATTATTGGAAATCAGAAGAATAAATCGGCGGTGGAGAAAGGCGCGGAGATTATTTTTACCGGATGTGGACTTCTGGCTGTTGTGGCCGTACTTTCCATTACTGCGTACATGCTGCTCAGCGGTACGCCGGCCCTGTTCAAGGTGGGGATCCTGGATATCCTGTTCGGGACTGTATGGAAACCAACGGGAGATCCGGCATCTTTTGGGATTCTCTACGTAATTCTGACCTCTGTCTGCGGAACCTTTATGGCCATTCTCATCGGTGTTCCCATCGGTGTACTGACTGCTGTTTTTCTGGCGGAGGTGGCGCCTCCCAGGGTGGCGGCACTGGTACGGCCTGCCGTGGAACTGCTGGCAGGGATTCCGTCGGTTATTTACGGCCTTCTTGGGATTTTGATCCTGAATCCGCTGATGTATAAGCTGGAACTGAAAATTTTTGCTGGTTCTGCCACCCATCAGTTTACGGGAGGCGCCAATCTGATTTCGGCAGTTTTGGTGCTGGCTGTAATGATCCTTCCGACCGTGATCAATATCAGTGAATCTGCCCTGCGGGCAGTGCCGAAGCACCTGAAAAGTGCGTCCCTGGCCCTGGGGGCCACGCACATTCAGACAATTTTCAAGGTGATCGTACCAGCCGCCAGGTCTGGCATTATTACTGCCATCGTTTTAGGCTGCGGGCGCGCCATCGGAGAGGCCATGGCGATTACCCTGGTATCAGGAAGCTCCGTCAATCTGCCGCTTCCGTTTAACTCTGTTCGGTTCCTGACAACAGCCATTGTGGCAGAGATGTCCTATTCGGAGGGACTGCACCGGGAAGTACTTTTTACAATCGGTCTGGTGCTTTTCGCTTTTATCATGTTTATCAATACTGTGCTGACGCGCATGTTCCGGAAGGGAGAAGAAAATGAGCAGTAATACCAGTAGTATTTACGATAAAAAGATCCGTATTTCGGACAATGTGTTAAAAACCCTGATCTATCTGGCTGCCATGGCCTCCATTCTTCTCCTGATCGGCATCATGGGGTATGTGTTTGTGCGGGGACTGCCGCAGCTTTCCTGGCAGTTTTTATCCACGGTACAGAGCTCCCTGAAGGGAACTTTCGGTATTCTGGGAAACATTGTAAACACCATTTACATTATTGTGATTACGCTTCTCATTGCGGCTCCGGTGGGAATTGGCTCTGCCATTTACCTGAATGAGTACGCAAAACCAGGGCGTCTGGTACGGGTTATTGAATTTACTACAGAAGTCCTGTCCGGAATCCCTTCTATTATTTTTGGCCTGTTTGGAATGGTATTTTTTGGTACAACCCTGGGGTTGGGGTACTCGGTACTGACCGGTTCTTTTACGCTGACCCTGATGGTACTGCCGCTGATTACGCGGAATACTCAGGAGGCGCTGAAGACCGTACCGGACAGCTATCGCAGCGGTGCCCTTGGCATTGGAGCGACAAAGTGGTATATGATCCGTACGATCCTTCTTCCGAGCGCTGCCCCTGGAATTTTAACGGGTATTATCCTTTCAGTGGGCAGGATCGTAGGAGAATCGGCGGCGCTTCTGTTTACGGCTGGCAGCGGCTTTCTTCTGCCCAAGAATCTGTTTGGAAAGCTGTTTGAATCCAGCGGCACCCTGACGATTCAGCTGTATCTGTCTATGCAGAAGGCAAAGTATGACCAGGCCTTTGGAATTGCCGTAGTTCTTCTGATCATCGTTCTGGGAATCAATATCCTGACCCGCTATCTGACCGGGAAATTCGATGTGACGAAGCTGAAATAAGGAGGATATGAGAAGTTGGAAACGAAAATTTCTACCGTGGATTTAAACTTATATTATGGCGCCAATCATGCATTAAAACAGATCAATCTGGAGCTTTACGAAAACCAGATCACCGCATTGATCGGCCCGTCTGGCTGCGGGAAATCCACATATTTAAAGACACTGAACCGGATGAATGATCTGGTGCCGGGGGTAAAGATTGACGGAACAGTAAAAATTGACGGAGAAGATATTTATGACCCGCAAGTGGATACGACGCTGCTGCGAAAAAAGGTAGGCATGGTATTCCAGCAGCCAAACCCATTCCCGATGAGTATTTACGATAACATTGCCTATGGACCGCGGATCCATGGGATCCACGGAAAACAGGAGCTGGATGAGATCGTGGAGAAAAGTCTCAGAGGGGCGGCTCTCTGGGACGAGGTAAAGGACCGGCTGAAACGTTCGGCCCTGGGATTGTCCGGCGGCCAGCAGCAGAGGCTTTGTATTGCCAGGGCTCTGGCAGTGGAGCCAGAGGTACTCTTGATGGATGAACCGACCTCGGCGCTGGATCCGATTTCCACGCTGAAGATCGAAGACCTGATGGCAGAGCTGAAGAAGCAGTATACCATTGTGATTGTGACGCACAATATGCAGCAGGCACGCGTATTGCGGATCATACGGCCTTTTTCCTGGTGGGGGAGGTGGTGGAGTATGCGCCGACCACAGAGCTTTTTTCCCACCCCAAGGAAAAAAAGACGGAAGACTATATTACGGGCCGGTTTGGCTGATGGATGCGGAAAGGCCCAGGGAGGTGTGAGATATGACGACGAGAGTGTTATTTATACAGGAGCTGGCAGAGCTGAACAGCCAGTTGGAGGAAATGAGCCAGATGGTTCAGACGGTAATCGGGAACAGCTTTCGGGCCCTGTGCAGCCATGATACAGAGCTGGCCCGGGAGATTATGAAGGGAGACCGCCTGATTGATAATATGGAGCGGAAAATCGAATCCCACTGCCTGGAATTGATGTTAAAGCAGCAGCCGGTGGCCCGGGATCTGCGCCACATTTCCATGGCTTTGAAGGTTGTTACAGATTTGGAACGGATGGGCGATCAGGCGGCGGATATTGCAGAGTTGTCGCTGCGCCTGGAGAGTGCAGAGGTAACAGGGATCAGTCGGCATCTTCCCGCCATGGTTACGCAAGTGCAGGCCATGGTCAACGATGCGATCCAGGCCTTTGTCAGTCGGGATACGGAGATGGCAGAGCAGTTTGAGAAGCGGGACGATATCATTGACGCATTTTTTGACAAGGTAAAAGAGGAAGTAATTGCGTTCCTGAAGCAGGAGGGAGAGAAATCGGATGCGGCAGTGGATCTTTTAATGGTAGCGAAATATCTGGAACGCATCGCAGATCATGCAGTTAATATTTGTGAATGGACTGAATTTTCCGATACCGGAGCTGTAGGGGATGTGACGATTTTGTAGAAAAATAGAGCGAAGAGAGAAAAGGCGATTCAGAACGGGAAGTTTGAATCGCTTTTTGTGTCATAGGAAATTGCCTCTTATGACGGGGCCTTTTTTTTAGAAAAGTAAATGGTGCTGTTTTTTACTTCCATCGATGCGGCCCCCCTGGTTACCAGTTCCTCCAGGTAGGGGCGCAGGTGGCGTTCCTGACGAACCAGCTGGTCATAGGTTCCGATGTGCATGGATAGGAAACTCCGGGTGGTCTGATAAAATTCTTCCCGGGTCATGGGAGTTTCCAGTAATTCAGAAAGCTCTGCGATCCGCAGGCGTACCAGGTCGCAGTTTCTCTTCGCCAGATCCTCCAGGCTTCCTTCCACGTATCCCTTATGGGAAAAAATGAAACGGCGGTAGGGCAGGCGGGCGATCGCCTCCTTGCTGGCAAGATCCAGGGCAACATGGTCGCAGTAGGGAAGTTTCACGTACTGGAGAGCATGGTCCGTCAGGAGAATATCGCCGCCATGGAGGACACCGTCAGGGGTGGCGACAGCCAGGTGGTCAAAAGAGTGGCCTGGAAGGTGAAAGATGGAAAAAACGGCTCCGGCCAGGTGAAGCTCCGTCTGCTGCGGCATGATGATCTCATCCACTGGACAGATCTGGGTGTGGTCGATGGAGTATTTTTCCTCTTCAGAGCGACCGAAATAGTTGGTATACCGGTCAAGGGCAGCTTTGGAGGAAATGAGAGCCGCTTCCCCCAGAGCCATGGCCAGGGGAATGTGAAATTCTTCCCGGAGGCGTTTGCTGTTTCCGTGATGATCCAGATGGGCATGGGTTACGATGAGGCCGGAGGGAGTGAGACCGGCCTCTTTTAAGGTGTGTACCAGTTCGTCATATTCGCTGGTGTAGCCGTTGTCAATGAGGACACAGTGGGTTTCATCAGTTTTATAGACCCCGATGGCCGTTCGGCCCATCAGGCAGTATGTATTTTGATAAACAGGAAACAGATCCATCATAAACCTCCTTGTCGGGAATCATATTTACAAATCGGAATTTACATAACAGAAAACGGGGTGCTGCAGCGATATGACATACAGCATCCCGTTTGTTTCGTGCGTCTGATAGGAATCGAACCTACGCCTCAGGCTCCGGAGGCCGGCGCTCTATCCACTGAGCTACAGACGCATCTCCATTATTCTACTATACTTTTTTTTAATTTGCAAGGACTTTTCACGGCTTTTATAGAAGATTTATTGCTTTTTTTTCTGTATTTTGTTAGAATAAAGCAGAATTACGGCGGGGGCGAACAGGGAACCGGAGGTGGTCCAGATGGGAAAAAGCAGAAAAAAGCAGGCAAAGAGCCGGATGACAGACAGGCAGCTTCGGCGCTACCTGTTTATTTTGATGATTCCCTGTGTGATTCTTCTGGTGGCAGCAGCAGCGCTGACGCCTAGAATCATGCAGAAGGTGTCTGAAAAGCAACCTGACACTTCCCGGCAGACGGTGGGAACGGCTGACCCGGAGCAGATGCCGGTCATTGAGCCGGATACGAAGCAGTATTTTCAGGATTTTGGCGGAAGTATACTGACGAAGGATGGAGATCCGGAGATCCAGCAGTTGATGGAGCAGTATTTCCTGTCTGTGTCGGATTGCGACATGGCGACATTTTTTCAGCTGTTTACGTCTGGAGATACCAGCGAAGAGGAAAAATTCCGCAGGGAATTTGAACAGCAGAAGAGGTATATTGACGGGTACACCGGGATTTCCTGTTATACTACGCCGGGGTTGCGGGAAGGCGAGACAGTGGCCTATGTCTGTTATGAAATTCGTTATACCGGTGTTGAAACACCGGCTCCCGGTCTGGTGCAGATTTATGCCGTTCGCGGAGAGGATGGACAGTACCGTATTTATGACGGAGAGGTGTCTGGCCAGCTGCAGGAATTTCTGGATCAGCTGTCGGTCAATGAAGATGTCCGCCTTTTGGGAAACCAGGTGGACAGAGCGATGGAAGAGGCCATGGAGGCAGATCCGGCCCTTCGTGAGCGGGTTGATTTCCTGAAGAAGGGACCCGCCTATATGGAATAGAATTTATAAAGAGGCACAATACGATGAATGTAAAAGATTTTTATTATGATTTACCCCAGGAACTGATTGCACAGGACCCTCTCGAGGATCGGTCTTCCTCCAGACTTCTTGTGCTGAATAAGGAGACCGGGGAGATGGAGCATCGCATTTTTACGGATATCCGCTCCTATCTGAAGCCGGGAGACTGCCTGGTCATCAATGATACGAAGGTAATTCCGGCCCGTCTGATCGGAACCCGGGAGGGAACGGATGCCAGAATTGAGATTCTTCTTTTAAAAAGGAAGGAACATGATATCTGGGAGACGCTGGTAAAGCCGGGAAAAAAGGCAAAGATCGGAACGGTAATCCAGTTCGGAGGCGGCCTTTTAAAGGGAACGGTTGTGGATATTGTGGAGGAAGGAAACCGTCTGATTCAGTTTTCCTATGAGGGGATTTTTGAGGAAATTCTGGATCAGCTGGGGCAGATGCCGCTGCCTCCATATATTACCCATCAGCTGCAGGATAAAAACCGTTATCAGACGGTATATGCCAAGCACGAGGGTTCTGCGGCGGCACCGACAGCGGGACTTCATTTTACGAAAGAGCTGTTGGAGGAAATTCAGGAAATGGGCGTTTCCATTGCCCGTGTGACGCTTCATGTAGGACTGGGCACCTTCCGGCCAGTAAAGGTGGAGGAGGTCAAAGAGCACCATATGCATTCGGAATTTTACCGGATTGAGCCGGAGGCGGCCGAGGTAATCAATCGGACCAAAAAGGATGGCGGCCGTATTATCTGCGTGGGAACTACCAGCTGCCGGACTCTGGAATCGGCAGCAGAGGAAGACGGAACGATCCGGCCCTGCAGCGGCTGGACGGATATCTTTATTTATCCGGGTTACCGGTTTAAGATTCTTGACTGCCTGATTACCAATTTTCACCTTCCGGAATCTACACTGGTGATGCTGGTATCGGCGCTGGCTGGGAGAGAGCATGTGCTGGCAGCCTATGAAGAGGCCATCCGCCAGGGTTACCGTTTTTTTAGTTTTGGGGATGCCATGTTTATACAATAAAGAAAATGGTTCAGGTCGGTTACGGCTGCGACTGTAAACGTAAAACTTTAAGAACACAACTGTAAAATAAAGAGGGTTTGCCGGATAATACACCGGTTATTGAGGAAATATGGAACATAAAGACAGACAACAGACAGAAGTGAGGGAAAACGGAATCCGGCTGAATAAGTATTTCAGCGAATCCGGCGTCTGTTCCAGACGGGAGGCGGATCGCCGGATTCTGGCGGGGCGTGTTCTGGTGGATGGAGTGCGGGCCACGGAAGGACAGCGTCTGTATCCAGGACAAGTGGTTACCTGTGATGGAAAGGTTATATCCGGAAAAGACCGTCCAGTGCTTTTAATGATCAATAAACCAAGGGGCATTGTGTGCACAACTTCTGACCGGGATCGGGCGGAAAATATTGTGGAATTTATCCATTATCCCTACCGGATTTATCCGGTAGGGCGTCTGGACAAGGAGTCAGAGGGATTGCTTTTTATGACGAATGAGGGTGAATTGGTCAATAAGATTCTTCGGGCGCGCTACGGCCATGAAAAGGAATATATTGTTACAGTGGACCGGCCTGTTACACTGGAATTTATTGAGAAGATGTCAAGAGGTGTGAAGATACTTGATACAGTAACACGCCCCTGTCCGGTGGAACAGCTGGGCGAGAGACAGTTTCGTATTATACTGACCCAGGGACTGAACCGGCAGATTCGCCGGATGTGCGAATCGCTGCACTTTAATGTGGTACGGCTGAAACGAGTCAGAATTATGAATATTTCTATGGGTAATTTGAAAACAGGCCAGTACCGGGAGGTAACGCCGGAAGAACGGGCGGAGCTGGAGCGGCTGCTGGATGAAAATGCGAATCAGTCTGGACGGGAGGAGGAATCCCGGTCAGAAAATGCAGATGAAATGCGCATGGGTTCGGCGGATTCTCATTAAGACATGGATCAGGGACAGATGGAAAGAGAGGCGGAGAGAAGAACGAAGATGGACAAGGCAGAGCGGATCCGCCAGCTGGTGGAAGAATTGCGGGAGGCCGGACGGGCCTATTATCAGGAGAGCCGGGAAATCATGAGTAATTATGAGTATGATCGGCTGTATGACGAGCTGGAGAGGTTGGAACAGGAAACGGGAATCATACTGGCCTCCAGTCCGACTCAGAATGTAGGGCATGAGGTAGTCAGTGCACTTCCCAAGGAGCGCCATGATCAGCCGATGCTTTCTTTAAATAAAACGAAAAGCGTAGAAGAACTGGGCCAATGGCTGGGAGAACAGAAAGGGTTGCTGTCCTGGAAGATGGATGGTTTGACGATTGTTCTGACCTATGAAAATGGCAGTCTTGTCAAGGCGGTTACCCGGGGGAACGGGGAAATTGGCGAGGTCATTACGGCCAATGCAAAGAAATTTATCAATGTGCCCCTCTCGATTCCCTACAAAGGCCAGCTGATACTCCGAGGTGAGGCAGTGATTCGGTATTCAGATTTTGAAAAGATCAATGCGCAGATTGAAGATGTGGATGCCCGGTACAAAAATCCGAGAAATTTATGCAGCGGATCGGTTCGTCAGCTGAACAGTGAGATTACGGCCCGGAGAAATGTGCGCTTTTTTGCCTTCAGCCTGGTAAAGGCCGATGGTGTGGATTTTGAAAATTCCAGATGCTGCCAGTTTGAATGGCTGAAAAATCAGGGATTCGACGTGGTGGAATACCGGGAAGTAACGGCGAATTCTCTGGAACGTGAAGTACAGGAGTTTGCGTCTGCAGTTGAAAGACAGGATATCCCTTCTGATGGCCTTGTGCTTCTTTATGATGATATTGCATATGGCAGGTCTTTGGGCCGGACTGCCAAGTTCCCGCGGGATTCCATCGCTTTCAAATGGGCGGACGAGATTCAGGAGACGGTGTTATCCTATATTGAGTGGAGCGCTTCCAGAACAGGACTGATCAATCCGGTGGCGGTTTTCGAACCGGTAGAGCTGGAGGGGACTACAGTCAGCCGGGCCAGTGTTCATAATATCAGTATTTTGGAGGGGTTGGAGTTGGGGACTGGAGATCGGATTACAGTCTATAAGGCCAATATGATTATTCCGCAGATTGCGGATAACCTGACCCGCAGCGGCGTCCGGGATATCCCGGCTGTCTGCCCGGTATGCGGAGGAAAAACGGAAATTCGCAATACTGGAGATGTGAAGTCTCTTTACTGTACCAATCCGGATTGTCAGGCAAAAAAAATCAAAAGCTACACACTGTTTGCCAGCCGGGATGCTCTGAATATCGGAGGACTTTCGGAGGCAACGCTGGAGAAGCTGATTGGACTTGGACTGGTTCATGAATTTGCGGATTTGTTCCGGCTGGAGCGTCATGAGGCGGAAATCGTGGCACTGGAGGGGTTTGGACAGAAATCTTTTGATAATCTGACTGCAGCAGCCAGAAAAGCTTCCAGGACGACGCTGCCCAGGGTTATTTATGGTCTTGGAGTGGCGGGAATCGGTCTGGCCAATGCCAGAATGATCTGCCGTCATTTTAAGAATGATCTGGCGGCCATGCGCTGCGCTGGAAAAGAGGAGCTGATGGGGATCGACGGGATCGGAGAAGTGCTGGCGGATGCGTGGGTGGATTATTTTGCCGATGAAAGGAACAACCGTACCGTGGATCATCTGTTGGAGCAGCTGACCATAGAAAACACGGCGGGGGAAGAGGGGGAAATTACTCCGATTTTTGAAGGGATGAATTTTGTAGTGACCGGCTCGGTGGAACATTTTAAAACCCGCAGGGAACTTCAGGAGGAGATTGAAAAGCGGGGAGGCAGAGTAACAGGCAGCGTGACATTGAAAACCAGTTATCTGATCAATAATGATGCAACCTCTGCTTCTTCAAAGAACAAAAAAGCGAAGGAACTGGGAATTCCGATTCTGTCGGAGACGGATTTTCTGGAACTTCTTATGCAGTAATCGGGACGAATATGAATTTTCAGAAGGGAAGAAAAGTGGAAGATGCCAATTAAAATACAGAAAGATCTGCCGGCCAGAACGGTGCTGGAGTCGGAAAATATATTTGTGATGGACGAAGACCGGGCGTTAAGTCAGGATATCCGTCCGCTGGAAATTTTGATTCTTAATCTGATGCCTATTAAAGAAGAGACGGAGACACAGCTGCTGCGCGCCCTGTCCAATACGCCGCTGCAAGTGGACTGTACGTTTTTGATGCTGTCTTCTCATACGTCCAAGAATACCTCTGCCAGCCATTTGAACAAGTTTTATGTGACTTTTGAGGAAATCCGGGGACGACGGTTTGACGGAATGATTATTACAGGAGCTCCGGTGGAGAATATGGAATATGAAGAGGTTGAATACTGGGATGAACTGACAGAGATGATGGAGTGGAGCAAGAGCCATGTGACATCTACGCTTCATATCTGCTGGGGGGCACAGGCAGGACTCTATTATCATTACGGAATTCCCAAATATGCGAGAGGAGAGAAGCTGTCCGGTATTTATGAGCATCAGGTGCTGGATCGAAAGGTGCCGCTGGTAAGAAGTCTGGATGATTATTTTTATTGCCCCCATTCCCGCTATACAGAGGTGCGGGAAGAGGATATTTTAAAGCATCCCAAGCTGCAGATTCTGGCAAAATCTCCGGAGGCCGGAATTTTTCTGGTTATGAGCCGGGATGGTCGTCAGATTTTTATGCAGGGGCATCCGGAATACGATCGCATGACACTGAATAACGAATACCACCGGGATTTAAAAAGAGGCCTGAACCCGGCGGTTCCCAGGAATTATTACGAGGACAATGATCCATTCGCCATTCCGGTTTTGAAATGGAGAAATACGGCCAATACGCTGTATTCCAACTGGCTGAACTATTACGTATATCAGGTAACACCGTATGTTCTGAATTCGTAGATGTTTCATTCTGCCGGTAAAGAAGAAAGGGCAGAAGGTAACGGAGCTGGCCGGATCATGGCTGTGGAATTAAAGAAAATTTATATGGGATATCCTTTTGTAGAATGCCGTTCAGAATGCTTTTGTGGGAGCAATTATCTGAACGGTATTTTTTTGTTTAAGAATAACACGATAGTGAAAAAATGTATTAGGCAAAAGCGGATGGATATGATATAATGGGCAGGTTATTTTTCAAATTTAAGAAAAGGAAGGTTATTGAATGGAACATGCAAAAAAAATAAGCTGGTATACTTTGGCCTTTATGGCATTTTCGACGGTATGGAGTTTCGGAAATGTGCTGAATGGTTTCGTCTATTTTAATGGGGTTGAAGTTATTTTCAGCTGGATCATGATGTTTGCTCTGTACTTTGTACCATATGCGCTGATGGTAGGAGAGCTGGGATCGGCATTTAAAAATTCTGGCGGCGGCGTCAGCTCCTGGATTCACGAGACGATCAGTCCCAAATTTGCCTACTATGCTGGCTGGACTTACTGGGCCTGCCATGTGACCTATATTGCCAGTAAAGGCAGCGGCGGACTGAAAGCTTTAAGCTGGATGGTATTTCAGAATGGGACAACCTATGATACATTTCCAACTATTTGGATTCAGCTGGCTACCCTGGCAGCTCTGCTGTTTTTCTGCTGGGTGGCCAGTCGGGGCCTGAATCCGCTGAAACGTCTGGCAACCATTGCGGGAACCAGCATGTTTGTTATGTCGATTCTGTATATCCTCATGATGTTTGCAGCGCCGATCATCAATCCGGGAGCCGATTACGTTTCTGTGGATTTCAGCGTGAAAAACATGATTCCTCAATTTAATATGGGATATTTTACTTCCCTGTCGATTTTGGTGTTTGCGGTGGGAGGATGTGAGAAGATATCCCCCTATGTAAATAAGGTAAAAGATCCGTCCAGGGGATTTCCGAAGGGAATGATTGCGCTGGCGATTATGGTTATGGTATGTGCGATTCTCGGAACCGTGGCTATGGGAATGATGTTTGACCCGGCGCAGATCAATGCCAGCAAGGAATCTTTTGAGTCCTATGTTTCCAATGGAGCCTATTGGTCATTTCAGAAGCTTGGTGAGTATTATCATGTGGGAAATTTGCTGATGGTAATCTATGCGGCCTGTAATGCCATTGGCCAGTTTTCAACGCTGGTTCTGAGTATTGATGCGCCGCTTCGGATGCTTCTGGACAATGAGGATGCGAGACAGTTTATCCCGACCCGCCTTTTGAAGCAGAATAAATACGGGGCGTACATCAATGGAATCTGGATGGTGGTAGTTCTGTCCGGCAGTATTATTTTGATCCAGTCGTTGGTGCCGGGGGCGGCTTCAGTTCTGGCTCAGCTGAATAAGCTGAACTCTGTAACAATGCCATTGCGGTATCTCTGGGTGTTTGCTGCTTATATTGCGCTTCGGAAGGCAGCGGACCGGTTCCATCCGGAATATCGGTTTGTAAAGAGCCAGGGACTGGCTCTGACAGCTGGCGGCTGGTGTTTCTTTGTAACATCGTTCTGCTGTCTTTTCGGTATGTATGTGAAGGGAGATATGGCCTCTACGGCGCTGAATGTTATTACGCCGTTTGTCTTGACGGCGCTTGGCCTGATTCTGCCTGTAATCCGACAGAGGGAAGAGAAGAATAAGAATAGGTAGGCCAGGCTGAATTTTTACTGGTTTTCAGGGAAATATTGTGCTAGAATACAGATAGCATCTGTGTGCGGAGGAGAGATGCTCCGGGAGACAGACGTGAACAGCGGTGCATGGTGTATGCGGTGCATGGCTGAAGGAATGGAAAACGGTGGGAAGCCAGAACAGCAGTCCCGCGATTTTATGGAATTGAGACACAAAGGAGACGGAAAACATGAAACAGGATATGATTGTAATCCTGGATCTGGGAAGCACGGAAAACACGGTGCTGGCGCGCCAGATCCGGAGCCTTGGAGTTTACAGTGAGATTCATCCCCATGATATTACGGTGGAGGAACTGAAGGCTCTTGACAATGTAAAGGGAATTATTTTAAATGGCGGTGAGAACCGCGTGGTAGACGGAAACGAGGTGGAGATCCGTCCGGAGCTTTACGATCTGGGTTATCCGATGTTTTCTGTGGATTATCCGCAGTCCCAGTGTGAGAAGAAGTTCTCCCAGCTTCCGGAGGAGGATGAATTAAAGGCATTTGTTTTCCAGGAGTGTAAGGCAGAGGCCAACTGGAATATGAAGAATTTTATTGAGGATCAGGTGGAGCTGATTCGTCGTCAGGTGGGGGATAAAAAAGTACTTCTGGCCCTGTCCGGCGGTGTGGATTCCTCCGTTGTGGCGGCTCTTCTGATTCGCGCCATTGGCCAGCAGCTGGTGTGCGTACACGTGAACCATGGCCTGATGCGCAAGAACGAATCTGAGAGCGTGGTGGAGGTTTTCAGAAACCAGCTTCATGCAAATCTGATTTATGTGGATGCAACAGAGCGCTTCCTCGGCAAGCTGGCCGGAGTGGCAGATCCGGAGGAAAAGAGAAAGATTATCGGCGGCGAGTTTATCCGCGTATTTGAGGAAGAGGCCCGTAAGCTGGAGGGCATTGATTTCCTGGGTCAGGGAACCATTTATCCGGATATCATTGAGAGCGGTACCAAGACGGCTAAGATGGTAAAATCTCATCACAACGTTGGCGGCCTTCCGGAGGATCTGAAGTTCGAGCTGGTGGAGCCGTTGAAACAGCTGTTTAAGGATGAGGTGCGCGCCTGTGGTCTGGAACTGGGGCTTCCGGCATCTATGGTATATCGCCAGCCGTTCCCAGGCCCGGGGTTAGGAGTCCGCTGCCTGGGCGCTATTACCAGAGACCGTCTGGAGGCTGTCAGAGAGTCAGATGCGATTCTGCGCGAGGAGTTTGAGAAGGCAGGACTCAATAAGAAGGTATGGCAGTACTTTACGGTAGTTCCGGATTTCAAGTCTGTTGGTATGAAAAATCATGAGCGCTGCTTCGAATACATGGTTATCATCCGGGCTATCAACACCATTGACGCCATGACTGCCAGCATTGAGCGGGTGGATTGGGATGTGCTGCAGACGATCACAGACCGGATTCTGGCAGAGGTGGAGAATGTAAACCGCGTGTGCTTCGATATGAGTCCGAAGCCGCCGGCGACGATTGAGTTTGAATAATAAACAGGGAGCCGGGAAGTCGCATAAACAGCGGACTTTCCGGCTCTTAGTGTGTGGTGTGATACCTGTTTGATACCTATATGTCAAATAGACTTAGTTGCATATTTTTCTGACTTTTGACTTTACGCTCTGTTATTTTGTCAAATTCTGTTATATTACTACAGAGTAAAGGAGAAAATGGATCATAAGTTTCAAAATTTTGCTTACGAATAGCATAATTATGATTAGCATAACAATATGTACAGCCATTTTGACAAGTATTATATAGACCTAAATCAATGCTTGCAATACAACCACATTCCAATCGTTGGTTTTTATCTTTTTCTATGTCTATGGAACAATGTAGTAACTTTGAAATAAGTCTGTCATCAATGCATCTAGCATGAGTTATGCCATAAGAAGATAAGTCAATGTCTTCTGCACAGGTATCTATTTCTATGTTATGTGAATAAGCAATTTCTGCAAAGTATCTAGCAAGAGTGTTTTTTTGCTCGTAAGATAATTCATAAATATTTTTCCCTTTGATATTATGGGAGATTTTTGTATATAAATCAATAAAACTTATGGTTACTTTTTCTGTATAAAAACAGAGTTGTTCTGTAAGGTATTTGAATCTTTCAATGTGCCAATCAATAGAGTATTTTTCGTTAATGATAATGGGATCATAACGCCATATGACACGTTCTTTTCCAATATAATTGGATAATGTCTGGAAAGTATCAATTCTTGTAGACAAAGTAGGAAGATTTTCTTCGAAATCTTTATCATATGCGTTAAGTGTAAATTGAAAATAGTACATATAATCTTTCAAAGCGTTAAGTTTATTAATTATTGGCTTAGGATTTTTGCTCCAAAAAACAATACAATCAACAACATCTGGAGATAAGTTGATTTTACTTACTTGGTGAATATTCATAGGATTTCGTACATAGGCATATTGTTCTTTTAAGCGGTTTATAATCCACTCGGAAAAGAAAGCAGGGATATCAGTTCTTCGACTTGCACTTATTATCATAAAATCACTCCAATTCTATTATTAATTGGGCACTTGAACATACCGTCCACGGATTATAACGTGCCAAATTTGGTGTAGGCCAAGTTAATATATCTTTACTTGGATATTTGATACCATAACGTTGATACTCGTTTTGAATTTTATACTCAAAATATCGACAGGAATATGTGTGCCGAATCCCGTATTTTGATAGAGTATCTGAAAATCGTAAAAATAAATCTCTTCCACGACGATTACTATTTACATCATTGATAATTATTATTGATTTAGGTTGCATTCTTTTAATAACATTTTGTATTAGGTTTTTATAAAATTCATTTACAGCAGTCAACTTACCAGTGTTATAAAAATGTGAGATGAGGTATTGTAAAATAAGAAGATTTTTATCAACGGTGTAATGATCTTTAAAAATTTCAAAAACATCAGTGCAAATATACTCCGGATTATATGAGTTTGATTTAAAATAATCTTTAATAAAATTATGCTTGTCATTCCAAAGCGGGTTTATATCTATACCTAAGTAGTTCACGGGAATGCAAAAATTATTTTTTGATAAATAGTTTTCAAAAGCAGCTAAATCTGGAGATGCTCCACATCCCAGAGATAATATATTGAATGTATCTTTATATGGAAGACTATTGATAGAATGTAAAGCATATTCAATTTCAGAAGCATATTTAGATTATATTTACATACATAAAAATTCAAGACATTATTACATGTATAATCAAGTCTTCCATTGGGGTGTCTAGAAGGAAAATGAATTTGTTCTAGACATTGTTCACAGTCTTGGGGGCAAACAGTAGGATGAGAACATGATGTATTACAATAGCCACAATTTTCATTTAGACATTTTTGTCGATAGTTCATATCACAATAATTCGTTAAGTTTTCTATAAGCATTTTTATCCTCCATTCCCTCAAAAACAAACATATGTTCTATATAATAATAACATGGTTGAACTCTTTAAGCAAGATTTTGAATGAGAAATCATGATTTTCTCCATTGATAACTATTATTTTTCTTGTCATTTCCTTTTTCATCAACGCTACTGCTGGAAGCTGGCCAGTTGATTTTCCATTCAAAATATTCGTCCTCTGAAATCTCTCCGCTTTTTAGCTGTTCTTTCCGCAAACACCATTCACGCAGAAATTCATTTACCAGACCATAATCAATCCACATACCGACAGGAGCATGAGCAGGCCATTCGTCACTATCATTATAGCGAACAGACTTATCATCAGAAACGTTGCACTTGCCGGGATTGCGGGCAAGCTGAAACAGATGAAAGGTATTGCGGTTGTCCTCGTCAAGCCAGAAAAAAGTCTGCATAATGTCCTCAGCGCAGCCGGGGACTTCTATAATAAAATTGATATAGTTGACATTCAAAATCCTGGCAATTTCCATGAGAGTATCTTTTTTGGGAACACGATAGCCGGATTCATATTGTGCCACACGAACATCAGCGTTGCGCTCATCATATCCCAGCTTCAATCCTAGTTCTCGTTGTGTTAATCCCCGAAATGTGCGGATTCTCTTAATTCGCTCTCCCAGTATCATAATTTTGTGTCCTTTCCTTAAACTTTACAAATTACACACCATAATCCATTCTTCTTCGTTTTTCCGTACAATATCAAAACCGATTTTTCGATACATTTCAGCCGCATAATTAGCCTTTTGAACAGAAAGTGAAACACGTTTATAACCATGTGTTTTCAACAAAGATAGCATTTCTTTCATCATATCGGTTCCTATCCCCTGTCCCCGGTATTCTTTGTATAGAGAGGTGGCAAGAGAGGGCGTTTCATCATCAATATGTCCGTAATCGTGTATAATGCGTACCCAGACAGCACCAACGATTTTTTGTTCAACTTCTGCGACTAATGCGAAATCAGCTTTTGATGCCCCGAAGCGGTCAACATAAATTTGTAATTCGGGAGAAGCGATAATATTTTTCGGTGGCGGCTTTATACCGTCTGGAATAAAAATAGCTTTGTATAGAAATTCATTCAATAGAGGATATTCCATTACCGTCATTTCTCGTATCGTGTATTCCATAAAGTCCTCCTGTGAAAATAGTTATCCCGTTTCCTACATTGTAGCATGCCTAAAATAATACGGCAACAAAAACTTATCAAAAATGCTAAATTTAATAAAAAAGATAAACTTAACAAAAAAGCTATTTACAATAGCGAAAATGTTAAGTGTATTGAAAGTGCAAAACTTAACAAAAAAGTTAAAAATCCAAAAGGAGGACGTGTATTTGAAAAATGATTTATTTGTAACAGCCGGAGAAGTGGCGCAGGACTTAGGCATTTCCAAACCATTTGCTTATAAGCTGGTGCGGCAGATGAATGAAGAACTGGAAGCAAAAGGTTTTATCACAATCGCCGGACGAGTGAGCAGAAAATACTATGAAAAAAAATTTTATGGCATGGCACAGGCGAATTAGGAAAGGAGTGAGATTATGGCGGCGTACAAAGACGAACAGCGGGGAACATGGTATGTGTCCTTTCACTATTATGACTGGACTGGTAAGAATTGCCGGAAAGTTAAGAGGGGATTTAAGACCAAACGGGAAGCAACAGAGTGGGAACGGCATTTCCGTATGAAAGAAGCGGCTGACTTGGATATGACTTTTGAGGAATTTGTTCAGGCATACACAAGAGATATGAAGCCGAAACTGAAACACAATACCTGGCTGACGAAAGAGCATATCTTGAGGACAAAGCTACTGCCCTATTTCAAGGATAAGAGAATGTGTGATATTCGTCCGAAAGATATTATCCAGTGGCAGAATGAACAGATTTCCTATCGTGATGAAAAAGGAAAACCCTATGCTCCGACTTATTTGAAAACTCTGCAATCAGAATTGAGTGCACTGTTTAATCATGCGGTACGGTTCTATGAACTGAAAAGCAATCCTGTTGTAAAGGCGGGGCCGCTGGGAAAGGGAAAAGCGGAGGAAATGTTGTTCTGGACAAAAGAGGAATATCTGAAATTCATTGAAGCGGTAAAGGACAAGCCATATTCCTATCATGCGTTTCAGATATTGTACTGGTGCGGTTTACGAGTGGGCGAACTGTTAGCTCTCACGTCGCAGGATATTGATTTTGATAACAAGGTCATTCGGATAACAAAATCTTATCAGCGATTGGAGGGTAAAGATGTAATTACAGACCCGAAAACTCCGAAAAGCAAACGAAATGTAAGTATGCCGGATTTCTTATGTGAAGAACTGAAAGATTATATCGGCAGATTATACGGGATTCTTCCCACTGACCGTATCTTTCATCTGACAAAAAGCTTTCTGCACCATGAAATGACAAGAGGGGCGGAAAAAGCGGGAGTGAAACGCATTAGAATCCACGATTTGCGACATTCTCATGTATCACTGCTTATCAGCATGGGATTTTCGGCGGTATCAATCGGAAACAGGGTGGGGCATGAAAGCGTGGATATTACTTATCGCTATGCTCATATGTTCCCGACGGAACAGACACAAATGGCAAAATTGCTGGATGAAGAATTTAAGGAGGGCGCAGAGGAATGAGCGGCACACACAAATATCCGACAATCAGTTTCCGTATCTCTCCCAGAGAGAGGGAAGAAATCGAAGCAAAGATTTTCACAAGCGGCATGAAGAAAAAAGATTATTTTGTCCGTTCCTGCATTTATAACCGGGTGTGCGTGGTAGGCAAGAAAGAAACAGTTTATCAGATTGTGGAAAGGTTGCAGGAAATGGAGAATCGGCTGGTGGAACTGGCGGAGCAAATTGATGGCAAAAAGCCGGGGATTACTTCCGAAGAAATCAGAGATTTGCGGGGAGCCTATGAAGATATGCTGAAAGCAATTCTTTGGATGTTGGACGGTGCAAGGTATCTGTGGCAAGGCGAAGAAAAAAGCCCTGACAGCGGCAACTGTTAGGACTGTGATAACTGGAAAACCTCTGTTATCAACAATTACAATTCAAGTATAGCAGAGGTTTCTTCCGGTGACAACGAATTTTTCAAAAAAGGAGGACATTATGGCAGGAACGAGAACAGAATTACAGATGATTAAAATGTCGGAGATACAGTCGCAGGAGGTGGCGTGGCTGTGGTTTCCGTTTATCCCTTATGGAAAGGATTGTACAAGGCGATCCGGGGGACGGTAAGACAACGCTTGTGCTGAACATAGCGGCGAAGCTGTCAAAAGGCGAGGGTTTGGACAGCAAAATGAAACTGACGAAGCCGCTGAATGTGATTTATCAGAGTGCGGAGGACGGGCTTGCAGATACGGTTAAACCCCGTTTGGAAGCGGCAGGAGCAAATTGTGAAAATATTTCCGTCATTGACGAGAGCATAAAATCACTTTCCATGATAGATGAACGTATGGAAGAAGCAGTCATAAGGACAAAGGCGAAGCTACTGATTTTAGACCCGATACAGGCGTATCTCGGCGGCGGTATGGATATGAACCGGGCAAATGAAGCAAGGAATATGACAAAGAAGCTGGCGACTCTGGCGGAGAAATATCAATGTGCCATTGTACTTGTAGGGCACATGAACAAAGCGGCTGGAAATAAGGCAGCATATCGGGGCATGGGTTCCATTGATTTCTTTGCGGTGGCAAGGAGCGTCCTGCTGGTCGGCAGAGTGGAGGGCGAAGAGAATATAAGGGCGGTAGTCCAGATAAAAAACAATCTGGCGGCGTTTGGGCACCCGAAAGCCTTTGAGTTGTCGGAGGACGGTTTTCACTGGCTCGGAGATTATGAGATTACCGCCGAAGAAGTGTTGGGCGGTATCGCTCCGAAAGCGAATAAGCTGGAACAGGCGAAGCGCCTGCTCCGGGAAGTGGCAGAAACAAACAATGTCATGCAGAGCAATGAGATTTTCAATCTTGCAGAGGAACAGGGTATATCCAGACGGACGCTTGAAAATGCGAAAAAGGAATTGAGTATCAGAGCAAAGCGGATAAACAATTCGTGGTATTGGGAACTGGATAAAATCAAGCCGGAATAAGGCAACAGCGCAACAATGCAGAGTATATAGAATTTGCGGGCTTGGTGTCTGCAAGGTTGCAAAAGATATAGACCTTGCGTTGTTGCGGTCTTGAAAAGGAGGGCGAATATGATACGACAGCCAGAATGGGGAACCCGGAATGTGAACAAATATTTTTACGAGAGTGAAGTCCGGAGGATTGCCGAACTCAATGAAATATTCGGAGATATAGAATTGACTGAGGCAGAAATGCGGACGCTGATATGGCTTGCCGGATGGGATGAATATACGATAGAAAATGTACTTTCGGCTATCCGAAAAGCTATAGCGGCGGAAGTAAAGCGGCGGCAACAGCCGCCCCGTCCGTAGGACGGAAAAACCCCCGGCAGGGCGCAAAGGCAGCTTTTGATGGACGGAACGGCTGTCAAAAGTGCTTTTGCGTTACTTTCGACGAAAGTAACAAAGCTTATGCGCCGTATCCGGCGCTGATTGCCCGGAAAGGGAGAAAGGATATTGATTGAAGCGAACTATCAGCTTTATGACAGGAAAAGGCTCTGTCAACCATAATAGCAGAAAATTCCATGCAAAGAATACTGACCCGGAGCGAAGCTGTCTGAACGTGGAATATTGCAATGAAAATGTTAAGGACGTATATCACGAATTGTTTGATGAAGCGCTCACCCGGTATAATGAGAAGCAGACCAGAAGTGACCGCCGGATTGACGATTATTATGAGAAAATCCGTTCCGGCAAACAGGAGAAGCCATTTCATGAGATTATCTTGCAAATTGGGGATAAGGATAACATGGGGGCAAAGACGGAGAACGGACGGCTTGCGGCAAAGATGCTGGATAAATATATGCGGGATTTCCAGCGGCGAAATCCTACGTTAAGAGTATTTAGTGCCTATCTTCATATGGACGAAGCAACGCCCCACTTGCATATAGATTTTGTACCGTATACGACAGGAAGCAGGCGGGGGCTTGATATAAGAGTTTCTTTGAAACAGGCGTTATCTGCTCTCGGATTTAAAGGCGGTACAAGGCGGGAAACGGAATTAAATCAGTGGGTAGCTTATGAGAAAGAACAGCTTGTCGCTGTCATGCTGGAACATGGGATTGAGTGGGAGAAGAAAGGCACACATGAAAAGCATTTATCTGTTTTGGACTTTGAGAAAAAGGAGCGGGCAAAGGAAGTCGCAGAATTGGAGCAATCTATTTCTGACGGAAAAGAGCGATTATCAGATATTCAGATTCAGCATAGAAAAGCAGTGCAGGAAACAGAGCAGATACGGCAGAAGGGCGAAGCAATCCGGCAGGAAGTATCGGAACTTTCGGAAACAAGTGATTTGCTGAAGGAGCAGGCGACAACGCTGGCAGAGGACAAGAAAAAGCTGCTGTCTGATAATGTGAAATTGGAGAAGCAACAGAAGAAATTGCAACAAGATATTGAAAAAATGGTTCAGTCTAAGGCGGTCATGGAACGGAACATACACGCTTATGACGAGGACGAGAAGTGGCAGCTGCCTGAACCGGCGGCGTTGATGTCTGCAAAGGCTTATAAGGATAAAAAAGCTTTTCCGCTTGTGGAGAAATTGAAAGAAACGATAAAAGCACTGACAATTAAATGCGTCCAGCTTGCAGAACAGGGAAAGAAACTAAAAGAAAAAGTTACCCGGCAGGAGCAGCAGATCAGTCGCTTGACAGATAAGGTCATGGAGCAGAGCGACATTATTGACCGATTGCAGGAGAAAACGGCAGATTTGGGGCGTTTGGAACGCTATTTCGGCAGAGAACAGGTGCAGTCGATAGTTGAGCGGTCTAAGGCTCTGGAATGGGCAGAAAAGGAAAATAAACGTCCGAAACGTGTATTTGATATGAGCAGATAGGGGGATTGATAGAATGACAGATATGGAGAAAAAAGTTATGGTTCGGCTGTGTGCGAAAATCCTTTCAGAAATAGATTTGTATGATACAGATATAGAAGTACGCAATCTAATTGACTGGATATGTGTGTCGGAGCAGATAAAATCAAACAATAACGAGATACGAAGTATAACCGGGGAATATAAGCGGATAGAGCCGGATTGCCGGGAGGGAGTGCGGACGCAGTTGGAGCACATGAAGTCACTCTGTAAAGAACGTGAGAGCCTGTATGAGAAGCAGAATGATTTGAAAGGGCAGAAGCAGAAAATCGAGAGAGCATTGGAACGGTAGGGATTTGGGGCATGGCGGCGGCTGTGTCCTTTATTTATTGTGGAAAAATTGCTAATGGTATGCTAAAATCAAGGAGCAAAGATAAAAACGCAACGTAAGAGAAAATCCCTTACAGAGCCGGTGGGTAGCCCGGCCACACCATCTGGTGTAAGTAACCCTCCCTCCTTAGGGTTGTCCGTTCTTTGTTCATACAATCATTTAAGGAGGAATTGTCATGGACAAAGTATCAGGTAGATTGACAGTATTTTTTGAAGAACCATTCTGGATAGGTGTGTTTGAACACATATCGGAGAAGAAATTGTCTGCATGCAAGGTTACATTTGGTGCGGAACCGAAAGATTATGAGATATATGATTTTGTTCTGAAAAATTACTATCGACTGAAATTTTGTCCGGCTGTGGCAACTGATGTAAAAGAAGCTAGTCGCAATCCGAAACGGGTACAGAGGGATGTGCGGAAACAGATACAGAACACTGGGATAGGAACGAAGTCGCAACAGGCTTTGAAATTACAGCAGGAGCAGTTGAAAACTAAATGTAAGATTGTGAGTCGGGAACAACGGGAAGCAGAGAAAAAGCGACAGTTTGAACTGAAACAGCAGAAAAGGAAAGAGAAGTATAGTGGCAGGTAACGTCTGCCCTAAATGCTCGTATTGATTTATTAAAATATATAGTTAGGAAAGTAAAATGACAAAAAAGTTTGATGAAATAGACATAAATACAAAGAAATCTTTAAAAGAAATTTATACAAAGATTTTTTGCCGTATAGAGGAACAATATATAATTGTGTTTCTTTGTGGTGGGGCAAGCACAAAATTAAAGAAATCGTTAAGAGATAGAATGAGGGTATTGTTAGAAAAAGATAAGGGCAGATATTCTTGGCAATTACCTATTAAAGTATTTTATCCGGAGGATTTATTAATTGATGTATTGAATAAAACGAAAAATGCGGATTTACTTAGTTATGAGCAGTTTTTGGCAAATAATTCACATATTATAGCTATAATATGCGAAAGCGCAGGTTCTTTGGTCGAATTGGGAGCATTTACCAATAATGAATATACAGTCAATAAAGTGATAGCGGCAGTTGATAAAAAGAGAGCTAAAGATAAAAGTTTTATAATGCTTGGTCCAATCAAATTCCTAAGAAAGAAAAATAAGTTAAATGTTGTTGAATATACTTCGGATGAAGATGAGTTTGCGTGTGACTTGCTAAAAAATATAAGAGAAAAACATTCAAAAGATTGCAATGATAAAAAAATTAGATTAAATACGATTGTTGGCATGCATTATTTTATTCAACTTTTGTTGTATTATTTTAAACAGGTAAATTCAAAAAAATTAGTTGATATGATTCAAACGGTTGCTCAAGATGAAAATATAGAAATGAAAGAATTTAATGTACTGTTTAACGCTGCTTTGAAATTATTATTTTATGATAAACAGATTATCAAAATGACAGATCAAAGATATGCAGTATATGAATTGACACAAAAAGGATATAAATCAATAGAAAGAATGATTGCACACTGTACAAGCCGTGAAATATGTGATATGATACGAATCGAAATAATGTATTGTGATTTCTATAAATCATCCCATTCTTAGAATTGTTGTTAATATGCATTACATAACAACTAGGGGTTGCTTCGACCTCGGAAGAATAATAAACACATGAAATTAGCTAAATCAACGGTGAACTTCCACGACAGTGAAACTCCCCCGTTGATTTACCCAAAAACATATTGAGTAAGAATGGGGTGATTTGTATGAATATGAGTAATAATGTTATTTTGAATACATTAAATGTGCCTATTATCAATGATTTTGGGCATCTTGCGGAGCAACTTTCACTAACACAAGAGTTGCTTTATTTTTTGACTTATAAAAAACAATATTGTTATACTCAAAAGGAAATACCAAAAAAGGATGGAACAAGTAGAATTTTGTATGTTCCTCATTTAGCTTTAAAGGTTGTCCAGAGATGGATATTAAAAGAAATATTAGAAAAAATAAATGTTTCATTTCAGGCGATGGCATTTGTTCCGAAGAAGAACGGATTAAGAGTTAATGCGGAGTATCATAAAAAGAATGTCTTTATTTTGGAAATGGACATAAAAAATTTTTTTGGCTCCATACAGGAAAAGCAGGTGTTTCAATTATTTTGTAAAATTGGATATAATACAGATGTTTCTGCAATATTGGCAAATCTGTGTACATATGAAGATGTGTTGCCACAAGGAGCAGTTACTTCTCCATATATAGCAAATCTGGTTACGTATCATTTGGATGTGAGATTGAATGGCTTGTGTAGCAGGAAAGATATTGTATATACACGTTATGCAGATGATTTAAGCTTTTCTTCTAATAATAGAACTAAGTTAAATAGTATTGAAAAAATTGTAAAGTATATTGTAAAAGAAGAAGGCTTTGAAATTAATGAAAAGAAAACTCGATATTTATCTAATGATGTGAAGAAAACAATAACGGGTATAACAATTAATAATGAAGAAGTGCATGTTGATAAGGCGTTAAAGAAAAAGATTAGGGCAATGATATTTAATTCTATTGTTAATAAGGATTATACTAGGAATGACAAGATAAAAGGAAGTATTGCATATGTTGATTCGATTGAAAAAGGGTATAAAGAAAAAATCTTGAAATACATTATTCAGATTACGGGAAAAGGACAATTTAAAAATAACATTGATATTGTTAATGCATATAATAAAAATAAGTTTTTTAAATCACTGCCAGATATGCAATATGAGGAATCGCCATTTTATTAAAAGTAAGCATAATTTATACGTTTACTGCATAAAATTTTAATGGAAGTCCTATTGACTTTCCTCTTTGCGCTTGCTAGAATGTAGGTACAAAGAAAGTTTACCGCTGACCGATATGCGGTATATAAATGGTCGGGTTGAAAGTTTACCGCTGACCGATATGCGGTATATAAATGGTCGGGTTGAAAGTTTACCGCTGACCGATATGCGGTATATAAATGGTTGGGTTGAAAGTATAGTCCTTCGCCGTAAGGCGAGGGACTTTTTCCATAATGAGGACAGGCAAATGAAGAAAACAGGGTTCTATATTATCAAAGATAAATTTTTTGAAGACATGCCAGATCCGTATCTCAAAGGAAATAAGGCAGGAAACAGACCGCATTATTACTGCCTTGAAGATACAAGTACCGGGATATACTGGATGATACCATTGTCTAGCCGCATTGACAAATACAGACAGATTATGGAGAAAAAAGAAAAAGCCGGGAAACCTTGCGACATTCTCCATATCGTCAAACTGGACGACAGCCGGGAGAGTGCATTTCTGATACAAGATATGTTTCCGATAACAGAAGAATACATAGAACGGGAATATACAATCGCCGGAAATCATCTGATATTGACGAGTGAGCATACCGCCAGAGAGATTGAGCAAAAAGCGAGAAAAGTTATGGGGATGTTGAAGCGAGGTATTAAGTTTACACCAACGCAGCCGGACGTTATGGCGATATTAGAGAAGCTGAGGGAGCGTCGATAGCTTCTCCTTAATCGCTCTATCTACATGGTGCTAGCACCATGTAGATAGAGTGATTAAGGAGAAATATTCGTGATACCCGTATGATACCTGTTTGATCGGAAACTATGAATAAGGCGTGAAATTTGGATATTATGATTATAAAAATCGCCAAAAAAGTAATCGATATTTAACAATTATGTTGTGGTTACAGGGAGTTTGAGTAAGTAAAGAGATATGAGAACCCGCATAAACAAGGCATTTGAGACGCATTAGGGTTCCATTTGATAACAAAATGATAACACTGGCTGAAAAGCATTTATTCATTTTTCGCCAGAGGTTATCAGGTGAAGGCCAACTGAAGCAAATAGAAAAGGTCTTACTGGAGACTATGAGAAAATCTCTGTAAATTAGATTCTTCTATGATAATGAAGGGTGAGAAGCTTACAAATTAGGCTTTTCACCCTTGCTTTATATATAACAGTTACTGTTAGGCATGTCAAGAGCAGGCGGCTGGCCGCCTGTCTTAGACTATGCTTTTACTTATTCTGGAAGTCGTCCTTCATACATGATACTCAGTTCTCCATAGACCTGTGCCCAGTCCCGGATAGTAGTTGTCCATTTCTTAGTAGCCTCGAAAGTGGCCAGATATAAGGCTTTTAACAGGGCTGTATCACTCGGAAATACGCTTCTCTGGCGATTCAGTTTCCGGTATGTGGAGTTCAATGATTCTATCGCATTTGTTGTATAAATGACCTTCCGGACAGTGGTTGAAAACTTAAAAATTGGAGAAACAGCATCCCAGTTATCCTTCCAGCGTTTCATGGCATTCGGATATTTGAGCGTCCATTTTTCCGTTACACGGTCTAAGGCAGCCAGGGCCTTCTGCTCATCCGCGGCCTGGTAGATGGTTTTTAGATCTGTGGCGAAAGCTTTCCGGTCTTTATCCGGAACGTATTTCAGAGTATTTCTCACCTGATGGACAATGCATCTCTGGTATTCTGTTTTGGGAAACGCCGCTGAAATCGCTTCCTTGATACCTGTAAGGCCGTCTGCACAGATAATCAGGATATCCTTAACACTGCGATTTTTCAGTTCATTCAGGACGGACAGCCAGTATTTCGCACTTTCATTATCACCAATCGTGATAGTCAGTACTTCCTTTTTGCCCTCTGTGTTAATGCCCAGAATTACATAAGCTGCAAGTTTACGAATCACTCCGTTATCCCGCACAGAATAGTGGATAGCATCAATGTAAAGAATCGGATACACCTCATCCAACGGTCGATTTTGCCAGTCTTCAATCTGCGGAAGTATCTTATCTGTTACATCAGAAATAAAACTCTCAGATGTTTCAAAGCCATAGATATCTTCAATCGTTTCCGAGATTTGGCGTGTAGTCATTCCTTTGGCATACATGGAGATAATCTTCTGGTCAATGTCAGAAATATCCTTCTGACGCTTTTTGACAACCTGTGGTTCAAAGGTGGACTTCCGATCCTGTGGTACTTCGATTTCCATAGAACCATACCGGCTGTTTACCTGCTTGCGTTTATAGCCGTTTCGATAATCGTCGTTGTCAGAACGCTCGGATTTCTCATATCCGAGATGGCCATCCATTTCTGCCTCCATCATTTCCTTGATGGTACCGCCCAGAAGATCTTTGAGGGCATCCTGGATATCTTCTGCAGTTTCGATATCGTATTCCTCAAGAAGCTGCCGGATGATGTTTCTTTTTCCTTCTGTCATTTCAACTCTGTGAACAGGTTTCTTTTGTCTTGCCATAATAAAAGGCCCTCCTAATGATATTTATTTTATCATAGAAGGACCTTCTGATGGTTATTTTACAGAAAGAGTTTCACAGGCTCGCCTTTATTTTCAAGGGTTTCCGGTTACAAGGAAGTATATTTTTAATTAGGCGGTATAGCCCCGTTCAAGGGCTATGCCGTCTTTTCCTGTTTATTGGCTTCTTTCTGTTCTGTCTGCGGGTCAGTCGGCAAATGAATTTCTCCCACGAAGTTAAAGACAATATCTACTTTCTGAAAACGCTTGCCGTCTATCTTCTCCGGCGCATGGACAACGATTTTTTTGATAAATTCATTAACGATAGTGGGCGTTAATTCGGTTATTCCCACATACTTGCGGATAATGGCGGCAAAGCTGTCAAAGTCGCTTTTATTCTGTTCGTAGGTATCCACTTCCTGTTGTTCTGCCACTATCTTTTCTGTAAGTTCTTTCTGTTCTGCTTCATACTCTGCGGACAGCTTCAAAAACCGCTCATGGCTGATTGTGCCGTTGATGTCGTCCTCATAAATCCGCTTGAAAATC
>CALAAS010000040.1 GCA_937885015.1 uncultured Clostridium sp. | reverse complement strand
TTTAGAGAAGATTATGTCTTTATAATTTTTGAACTTAGCACAGGGTGTGGTTGAGAAACACATTCATGCGTTTGTCGTGAGATCAAACCCGCTTTTGATTGACTTTCTTTGCCATACGGGATAAAATAGAACAAAAATCCAGGTGATAGATCCTGCGAAGGAGGAACAAGTATGGCATTTTTGGATGAGCTTGGAAAGGCAATCAGCGGGAAAAGCAGAGAAGCTGCCAGCCGGGTAAAGGATATTACCGGAGTGCTGCAGCTGAAGTCCAGATTATCGGCAGAGAAAGATAAACTGAATAAGGCATATATTATTCTTGGTAAAGCATATTATGACCGTCATGAGGCCGGTTTGGAGGAGGAATTTTCGGAGGAATTCCGCATTATCCAGACCGGACTTCTGCGGATTGCGGAGCTGGAGGATGAGATTACGGAGCTGGAGGGAACGAGAGTCTGTGCGGAGTGCGGGGCCAAGGTGGGAAAAGATGCCATGTTCTGCAGCCGCTGCGGCGCGTCCATGGGAGATCTCTCTGCAGCTGCTGCAGGACAGGAGATGGGAGAGCAGGAGGAAGATCCGGCTTTTTCAGAAAAAGACAGCGAGAATGAGGAGTAAAGACAGCGGATGGATGCATTAGTACAATGGTTTACAGAAAGTCTAAGCGGACTGATATCGAAGGAAGGGATTATCTTTGTGATTTCCATGATTCCGATTCTGGAGCTGAGAGGCGGTCTTCTGGCGGCGTCACCGGCACTTTTAAACGTGGAAATTCTGAAAGCGATTCCCATCTGTGTTGTCGGAAATATTCTTCCGATCCCCTTTATTCTGCTGTTGATCACGCGAATTCTGGAATGGATGAAAAAAGTTTCCTGTTTTCGAAATGTGGCTCTCTGGCTGGAACGGAAGGCCATGAGCAAGAAGGATCAGGTGGAAAAATTTGGCTTCTGGGGACTGGCATTGTTTGTCGGAATCCCTCTTCCCGGAACAGGGGCCTGGACAGGCGCCCTGGTAGCTGCGCTTTTGCGGATGCGCTTTCGAAAGGCGTTTGCTGCGATCCTTACGGGAATTGTGATGGCTACGATTATCATGTCTGTGCTGTCTTACGGAGTTCTGGGCGTATTATTTGGTTGATTGGAGCCGTGTGCGCATTATGTTTCACTTTTGTAAACATGATGTGTACACGGTTTTTTTATGCAATCGTATAAAATCCGCCTTGACATATACTATACAGGGGTATAGAATAAAGGAAAAACATGTGCCGCGAACGGAGCAGGGATTTATTTTCGAAAGCTGTGAAGAAGTCTGTGGCAGACAGGAGGCAGTGTATGGAACAGTATACCGTAACGGGGATGAGCTGTGCGGCCTGCAGCGCCCGGGTGGAAAAGGCCGTTTCAAAGGTTCCCGGTGTGACCGCCTGTTCGGTCAGCCTGCTGACCAATTCCATGGGAGTGGAAGGAAAGGCAGACCCGGGAGAGATTGTAAAGGCAGTGGAAGAGGCCGGATACGGAGCTTCCCTGAAAGGAGAGGATAAGATGCGGACATCCTCTGTCCGGGAGGCAGAGGATGCTTTGGCAGATCGGGAGACACCGGTGCTGCGGCGCAGGCTTATTGCATCGCTGGGATTTCTGGCTGTGCTGATGTATGTCTCCATGGGCCACATGATGTGGGGATGGCCGGTTCCGGCTTTTCTGGCAGGGAATCATGTGGCCATGGGTCTGATTCAGCTTTTGCTGGCCGGAATTGTGATGGTCATTAACCAGAAATTTTTTATCAGCGGTTTTCGGGGACTGCTCCACCGGGCTCCCAATATGGATACGCTGGTGGCCCTGGGTTCCGGAGCGTCTTTCGTTTACAGTACCTACGCCCTATTTGCCATGACAGATGCGCAGATGAAGGGGGACGGCGCCGCCGTCATGGCGTATATGCATGAATTCTACTTTGAATCGGCTGCCATGATACTGGCTCTGATTACAGTGGGGAAAATGCTGGAGGCGCGGTCTAAGGGCAAGACAACGGACGCCCTGAAAAGCCTGATGAAGCTGGCGCCCAGAACGGCGGTGCTCATTAAAAATGGGACAGAGGTAGAGGTTCCCATTGAGCAGGTAAAAAAGGGGGACATGTTTGCCGTGCGCCCCGGAGAAAATATTCCTGTGGACGGAGTGGTATTGGAAGGGAGCAGTGCGGTCAATGAATCGGCTTTGACCGGGGAGAGTATTCCCGTGGACAAGGAAGCAGGGGATGCGGTCTCAGCTGCCACGGTAAACCAGTCCGGTTACCTTCGGTGCGAGGCGACCCGGGTGGGAGAAGATACCTCCCTGTCTCAGATTATCCGTATGGTAAGTGATGCGGCCGCCACCAAGGCCCCCATTGCCAAGGTGGCAGACCGGGTTTCCGGTATTTTTGTGCCAGCGGTAATCGGGATCTCCCTGGTAACGATGGCAGTGTGGCTTTTGGCCGGGCAGACTATCGGATTCGCTCTGGCCCGGGGGATTTCCGTACTGGTTATCAGCTGCCCCTGCGCGCTGGGACTGGCGACACCGGTGGCGATTATGGTGGGAAATGGAATGGGCGCGAAGCACGGCATCCTTTTTAAAACAGCGGTTTCCCTGGAAGAGGCGGGAAAGACCGAGATTGTGGCCCTGGATAAAACAGGAACCATTACAAGCGGCGAGCCGAAGGTAACGGATCTTGTTCCAGCAGCGGGAATCGGGGAGGAAGAACTTCTCTCACTGGCCTGTGCGCTGGAGAAAAGGAGTGAACATCCTCTGGCCAGAGCCATTATGGAGAGGGCTGGAGAACGGGGAATCGAGGCCCGGGAAGTTACGGAATTTCAGGCTCTTCCTGGAAACGGACTCACGGCTGTGCTGGATGGCTGTGTCCTGAAGGGAGGAAGTTTTGCATTTATCAGCCGCGATGTGCCGTTTTCCCAGCGGGAGAAAGAGGAGTTTGAGATCCTGGCGGCAGAGGGAAAAACACCGTTATTTTTCGCCCGGGATGGAAAGCTGGCCGGGATGATTGCCGTGGCTGATGTCATCAAAGAAGACAGTCCGCGGGCAGTGAAAGAACTGCAGAACCTGGGAATTCGAGTGGTAATGCTGACGGGAGATAATGAGAGAACCGCAAAAGCCATCGGACGGCAGGCGGGGGTAGATGAAGTTATCGCTGGCGTTCTTCCAGACGGCAAGGAGAGTGTAATCCGTTCGCTGCAGGAGCAGGGTAAGGTGGCTATGGTGGGAGACGGTATCAATGATGCGCCGGCTCTGACCCGGGCAGATATCGGGATTGCCATCGGAGCCGGAACAGATATTGCCATTGACGCAGCCGATGTGGTACTGATGAAAAGTCGGCTGAGCGATGTCCCGGCAGCTATCCGTATGAGTCGGGCGACGCTTAGGAATATTCACGAAAATCTGTTCTGGGCATTCTTTTATAATGTGGTGGGGATTCCCCTGGCGGCTGGATTGTGGTATCCTGTATTTGGGTGGAAACTGAACCCGATGTTTGGAGCTGCGGCCATGAGTCTTTCCAGCTTCTGTGTGGTAAGTAATGCACTGCGCCTGAATCTGTTCCGAATGCATGATGCGTCGAAAGACAGACCTTTAAAAAAGAAGAAACATCCCGCTGCAGCCGAGGCTGCTGTGGATGCCATAGAAAAACATGAAACCAATGAGAGCAGCAAGGAGGAAAAAGTCGTGAAAAAAACCATGAGTATTGAAGGAATGATGTGCGGCCACTGCGAGGCCAGAGTAAAAAAATGCCTGGAAGCGCTTCCTGGTGTGGAGGCAGCAGAGGTAAGCCATGAGAAAGGAACGGCAGTGGTAACAGCCAGTGATTCTGTTACAGAGGAAACCTTAAAGAAAGCCGTTGAGGATCAGGATTATAAAGTTCTGTCCATCCAGTAACGGAAGAAGGGGAGAATGGAAAGCCGGCCGGTGCAGCAAGACAGAACACCGGCCGGTGTAAGTAGAGGAAGATGGAAAAGGAGATTTTACATGGGGTGCTGTAATCATGGGGAAGAAGTACAGGAGAAGATCGAGGGGCAGCCAGAGCGCCATAAGCACAGAAATCTGACGGAGGAGAGGGATCTTCTGAAACGCCTGAACCGAATTGAGGGGCAGGTGCGGGGGGTGAAGGCCATGGTGGAGGATGAGCGATACTGTGTGGACATTCTGAATCAGGTTTCCGCCGTTCAGGCTGCGTTAAACAGTTTTGCCAGGGTTCTTCTGTCCAACCATATTAAGACCTGTGTGGTGGATGATATTGAGGCGGGGAACGGCGAAGCGGCGGTGGATGAGCTCTGCAGAACGATTCAGAAACTTTTGAAGTGATGGATCAAATGGATGCGGAGCCGGGGAAACCGGAAATGGACCGTGTTAAATTGTTTTAATTGAATAAATATTTTTAAAAATTATTTTCAAAAAACGGTTGACAATCCAGAAAATATATATTATACTACGTAACGTAATCGAGGCGTGGCTCAGTTTGGTAGAGCGCTGCGTTCGGGACGCAGAGGTCGCGTGTTCGAATCACGTCGCCTCGATTCCGGCCTGTTGGTCAAGCGGTCAAGACGACGCCCTCTCACGGCGTAAACCCGGGTTCGATTCCCGGACAGGTCATTTGAAACTGCTTTGTATATATCGGAGTATGTTTTGAGTGCTTCCTTGGCTCAGCTGGTAGAGCGACGCATTCGTAATGCGTAGGTCGCCGGTTCGAATCCGGCAGGGAGCTTGGTGAAATCCCTTGATTTTTCAAGGGGTTTTTATTTTTTCATAGGATTAGGGTGTCAAAAGGGTAATTTTAGTAAAAACACGCTTTCCCACAATAAAGTGCATGGGCATGTAGGGTGAAAATAGATATTTTTTTGCTGTATTTCTCCCACTTGCTATTCTAATAAGCACAGTTTTTTGGGATTCATATTTTTCTCATGCGTCATTCCTTCTTAAAATGACCTTTTGACACCCGAATCTTCATAGGAAAATGCGTCCTATGAAATAAAAAACGCTCTGTGAAGATCGCCATGCGGCGGAAAGGAATTCTGTCGCAAAAGCGACCCGCCGCAGGGTAAGAAGCTCTCGGGCGAGCTTTTTTTTGCGGAATAAGCATGATTTTTGGATTTTGACTGAATTCGCTCTTGTATGAATCGTATTTTTGTGTTATTCTCAAAAAAACGGAAAGGAGATGCGAATATGCCAAGAGGACAGAAACGCAGTCAGGTTGAAATCCTGAGAGACAAATTGGGAAAAACGGAAGAGAAAATCTCCAAGCTGGAAGAATCTTTAAAGGCAGCAAAAGCTGAAAAAAAGGAGATCCAGTCTGAAATAAAGAAAGTAGAGCTGGAGGAGCTTCTGGAACTGATGGAAGAGAGAGAGCTCAGCACCAGTGACGTCCGGGATCTGCTTGATGCCAAACAGGGCGAGTAAGAGGAAAAACATACAGTAGAAAGCGGCCCGCAAGGCCTGTGGATGATGGCTGCGCCTTTTAAAGACGCGGTCAGGCGTTCCAGGCTTTGCGGGTTTTCCATTCAATCGGAAAGTTCCGTTCCCATCGAATGAAAAACATAATTAAGCGTACTCGCGTGAGAGGCGCACACTTTTTTAATGGCTGCATTGCCAAAAACATTATTTTATGAGATAATTAAAGTTCAAACAACAGGGATTTCGGTTAAACCTCCCTGTTTTAGGCTGGAGGAATAGGAATGGGAAAGACACAGTATGATGCGGACAGCATCACAGTTCTGGAGGGACTGGAGGCGGTCCGCAAGCGCCCCGGTATGTATATCGGAAGCGTGGGCACCAAGGGACTCAATCATCTGATTTATGAGATTGTAGACAATTCGGTGGATGAGCATCTGGCCGGAGCCTGCAGCGCCATCTGGGTAACACTGGAGGCAGATGGTTCCTGCACGATTCGGGACAATGGACGGGGGATCCCGGTGGAGATGCACAAAAAAGGCGTATCGGCAGAGCGTATCGTTCTATCCACGCTGCATGCGGGCGGAAAATTTGACAACAATGCCTATAAGACCAGCGGCGGCCTTCATGGCGTCGGATCCTCAGTGGTAAATGCACTTTCTGAATATATGGATGTGACCGTGTATAAAAACGGGCAGATTCACCACGATGCCTACCGGCGGGGAATCCCGACAGTTGCCTTGGAGAACGGTCTTTTACCGGTGCTGGGACGGACGAAGGAAACGGGAACGAAGATCAATTTCCGTCCGGATCCGGAGATTTTTGAAAAGACCCGGTTTAAGGCAGACTGGCTGAAAAGCCGCCTTCACGAGACGGCTTACCTGAATCCAAACCTGACAATCCATTACGAAAACAAACGGCCCGGCGAGGAGGAGACGGCGACGTATGCGGAGCCGGACGGCCTGCTGGCATATGTGAGAGAGCTGAACAGCACCAAGACGCCGATTCATGAGCCTTTGTATTTTAAGGGGGTTTCAGAGCAGGTGGAGGTGGAGGTGGCCTTTCAGTTTGTGGATGCCTTTGAGGAAACTGTGCTGGGGTTCTGCAATAATATTTTTACCCAGGAGGGGGGCACCCACCTGGCGGGATTTAAGACGCGGTTTACCCAGATGATCAACAGCTATGCCAGAGAGCTGGGGATTTTAAAGGAAAAGGATTCCAATTTTACGGGAGCTGATACGCGAAACGGCATGACGGCCCTGGTGGCGGTAAAACATCCGGATCCGATTTTCGAGGGGCAGACAAAGACAAAGCTGGCCAGCGCCGATGCGACCAGGGCGGTGTTTACGGTGACTGGAGATGAGCTGCAGCTGTTTTTTGACCGGAATGTGGAGACGCTGAAGGCGATTATCGGCTGTGCGGAAAAGTCTGCGAAGATTCGCCGGGCGGAGGAAAAGGCGAAAACCAACATGCTGACAAAATCCAGGTTCTCCTTTGACAGCAACGGAAAGCTGGCCAACTGTGAGAGCCGGGATGCGGAAAAATGTGAGATTTTCATCGTGGAGGGAGATTCCGCCGGGGGATCTGCCAAGATGGGGCGCAACCGGCGCTATCAGGCGATTCTTCCCATCCGGGGTAAGATTCTCAATGTGGAGAAGGCATCCATGGATAAGGTGCTGGCCAATGCGGAGATCAAGACCATGATCAATGCCTTTGGCTGCGGATTTTCCGAGGGGTATGGAAACGATTTCGATATTTCCAGGCTGCGGTACCATAAAATTATCCTTATGACGGATGCGGATGTGGATGGAAGCCACATCGACACCCTGCTTTTGACGTTCCTGTACCGATTCATGCCGGAGCTGATTCAGAATGGTCATGTGTACATTGCCATGCCACCCCTTTTTAAAGTAATTCCCAAAAAGGGAGAGGAAGAGTACCTGTATGATGAAAAGGCCCTGGAGCGTTACCGGAAGAGCCATACGGGGGAATTTACCCTTCAGCGGTTTAAGGGGCTTGGTGAGATGGACGCGGATCAGCTGTGGGAGACAACCTTAAACCCGGAGAACCGGGTGTTAAAGCGGGTAGAAATCGAGGATGCCAGAATGGCTTCGGAGATCACAGAGATGCTGATGGGAAGTGATGTTCCGCCGCGTCGGAAATTTATTTACGACCATGCGGACGAGGCGGAAATAGACGCATAGAAATGATGCAAAGCGGCGTACGAAAATAGCGCACGTAAAAAAGAAGGAACGATGTTTAATATAGGAGATAGATGATAGAATGGCGGAGAAGATCATAACCACGGAATATTCGGAGGAAATGCAGCGGAGCTACATGAATTACTCCATGAGCGTCATTACGGCCCGCGCGATTCCCGATGCCAGAGACGGACTGAAACCGGTACAGCGCCGGGTTCTCTATGATATGGAAGAGCTGCGGCTGGGCCACGACAAGCCCCACCGAAAATCGGCGCGAATTGTGGGCGATACCATGGGTAAATACCACCCTCACGGCGACAGCTCTATCTATGAAACGCTGGTGGTGCTGTCTCAGAGCTTTAAAAAGGGTATGCCGCTGGTGGACGGTCACGGAAATTTTGGTTCCATCGAGGGAGATGGGGCGGCTGCCATGCGTTACACAGAGGCGCGGCTTCAGAAGTTTGCGGAGGAGGTCTATTTAAAGGATCTGGACAAAACCGTGCGTTTCGTCCCCAATTACGATGAGACGGAAAAAGAGCCGGAGGTGCTGCCGGTTCGGGTTCCCAACCTGCTGATCAACGGCTCTGAGGGAATCGCCGTGGGAATGAGCACCAGTATTCCGCCTCACAACCTGGGGGAGGTCATTGATACGGTGATGGCTTACATTGACAGGCCGCAGGCGGAGACGGAGGAACTGTTGTCCATCCTGCAGGGGCCGGATTTTCCCACCGGAGGGATCATTGCCAACAAGAGCGAGCTTCCGGCTATCTATGAGACGGGAACGGGCCGGATTAAGCTGCGGGCCCGCATGGAGGTGGAGCTGGGGGCAAGGCGGGCCGATAAGGACAAGCTCGTGATCACGGAAATTCCTTATACTATGATCGGCGCTGGTATCAATAAGTGTCTGTCGGATATTGCGGAGCTGGTGGAAACGAAAAAGCTGCCGGATGTGGTGGACATTTCCAACCAGTCCAACAAAGAAGGAATCCGCATTGTTTTGGAACTTCGAAAAGATGCGGATATTGAAAAAATTAAAAATATTCTGTATAAAAAGACGAAGCTGGAGGATACCTTTGGCGTCAATATGCTGGCCATTGCCGGAGGGCGGCCGGAAACCCTGAATCTGAAAGGGATTCTGAAAAATTATCTGGACTTCCAGTATGAGAATAATACCCGCAAGTATCAGGTTCTTCTTGAAAAGGAGAAGGAAAAAAAGGAGATTAGGGAGGGCCTGATCGCGGCCTGCGACTGCATCGACCTGATCATCGCCATTCTGCGGGGTTCTAAAAATCTGAAAGATGCAAAGGCCTGCCTGATGCACGGCGATATCTCCCGGATCCAGTTCAGAACGCCGGGATTTGAAGAGGATGCAAAGCAGCTGCATTTTACAGAAAAACAGGCATCTGCTATTTTGGAAATGCGTCTCTATAAGCTGATCGGCCTGGAAATCCTGGCGCTTCAGAAGGAATATAAGGAGAGTCTCAGAAAGATCCGGGAGTATGAAAAGATTCTTGGCAGCCGGGCAGCCATGGATCAGGTTATCAAGGAAGATCTGAAGGCTATCCGGGAAGAGTTTGCCATGGCGCGGAGAACCCGGATTGAGGATGGCCGGGAGGCTGTTTACGTGGAGGAAGAAGAAAAGGCCAGGCCGATGGTATTCGTCATGGATCGTTTTGGCTATTGTAAGCTTCTGGAGCCGTCCATTTATGAGCGAAACCGGGAGGCTGCGGATACGGAGAACACGTTCGTGGTTTCCTGTATGACCACAGAGCGCATTTGCCTGTTTACGGATACAGGAGTGCTTCATCAGGTCAAAGTGTCTGAGATTCCGGGCGGAAAGCTGCGAGATAAGGGAACTCCCATCGATAATCTGAGTAAATTTGACGGGACAAAGGAGCGGCCTGTCTTTGTTACCGGATCTGCCAGCCTTGCAGAGAACCGGTTCCTCTTTGCAACAAGAGGCGCCATGGTCAAACTGGTGCCTGGGGAAGAGTTTGAGACCAATAACCGGATGGTGGCTGCCACCAGACTTCAGGACGGGGATACGGTTTTGAGTGTGCAGCGGCTGAGCGGGGAATGCGAGGCTGTGCTGCAGACCAGCGCCGGTATTTTTCTGCGCTTTTCTCTGGAGGAAATCCCGGAGATGAAGAAAAATGCCAGAGGCGTCCGCGGGATCAAGCTGAGTCGGGACGAAGTGCTGGAGGCGGTTCATCTTCTGGATGGAAACGGAGATCCCACCGTTCTTTATAAAGAGAAACAGGTACACCTGAGCCGTCTGAAACTGGGAAAACGGGATGGCAAGGGAAGTAAGGCACGGGTTTAAAAACAACGAAACCATTACACTTATAAAGGAGGAATTATCATGGCAGGACTGAATACACCAACCCCTCACATTGCGGCAAAGGCGGGTGAAATTGCGGAGACAATTCTGCTTCCGGGAGACCCTTTGCGGGCACAGTACATTGCAGAACATTTCCTGACGAATGCAAAGCAGTTCAATGCAACCCGCAATATGTTCGGCTATACGGGAGAGTACAGAGGAAAGCAGGTTTCCGTCATGGGAACCGGCATGGGTTGCCCGTCTATGGGGATTTATTCCCATGAGCTGATTCATTTTTACGGGTGTAAAAACCTGATCCGCATTGGAACGGCCGGGGCGATGCGGCCGGAGGTAAAGGTGCGGGATATGGTATTTGGCATGGGGGCCTGTACGACCTCCAATTATGTGAAACAGTTTCGGCTGCCGGGCGATTATTCCTGCGTCTGCAGCTATGAGCTCCTGGAAAAAGCGGTGCAGGCGGCAAAGGAGAGGGGACTTACCTACCATGTGGGAAATGTTTTAAGTTCCGATATGTTCTACAACCCGCCTCTTTCTCCGGCCGGAACCGGATGGGACCAGATGGGTGTGCTGGCGGTGGAAATGGAGGCAGCGGCCCTTTACAGCAATGCGGCTTATGCCGGTGTCAATGCGCTCTGTATTCTGACGATCTCGGATTCGCTGGTAACAGGGGAAGCAACGACAGCAGAGGAACGGCAGACAACCTTTACCAATATGATGGAGGTTGCACTGGAGCTGGCCTGATGAGCCGGGGAGAAAAGAATGGAAAAACGATTGGACTTTAATATGCAGCAGTACCGTTACCCTTCCAGACGGGAAGTGGTGTACGGGCGCAGAGGGATGGTCTGCACCAGCCATCCGCTGGCAGCTCAGGCCGGCCTTGCAGCGCTTCAGGCCGGAGGAAATGCCGTGGATGCGGCGGTGGCCACGGCGGCAGCCATGACGGTTCTGGAACCCACCTCCAATGGACTGGGCAGCGATGCCTTTGCCCTGGTCTGGCTGGAAAACAAAAAAGAACTTCTGGGACTCAATGCCAGCGGCAAAGCTCCAGAGGGGATTTTTGCCGGGGCGGTGCGGGAACAGGGATATGAAACCATGCCGGATCGGGGGTGGATCCCGGTCATGGTTCCCGGCGCGCCGTCAGCCTGGGCAGAACTGACAAAACGGTATGGAAGACGGGCGCTTGCGGAAAATCTTGATTCTGCTATTCGCTATGCGGAGGAAGGATATGCGGTAACGCCGACCATTGCACAGCTTTGGCAGGAGGGATTTGAGACCTTTGACCGGCTGCGAAAGGAAGCAGGAATCTGTCCGGAATGGCTTTCCCCCTGGTTTGATCATTTTGCGGGGCAGGGACGCGCTCCCAGAGCCGGGGAAATATGGAGTTCGCCAGAGATGGCGGTCACCCTTCGGAAGGTAGCGGAAACGGAGGCGGAAGCTTTTTACCGGGGAGAGCTGGCAGACCGGATGGATGAATTTTCCAGAAAAACCGGCGGCTATTTGAGAAAAGAGGACCTGGCTTCCTACTGGTGTCAGTGGGTGGAGCCGATTTCTGTTTCCTACCGCGGCTTCGAGGCGTGGGAAATTCCGCCCAATGGTGACGGCATCATTGCCCTGATGGCTCTGAACACTTTGAAGCAGTTTGAATTTGAGTCGGGGACAGAGTCCAGAGAACGGGCAGAGACCTGCCACCGCCAGATTGAGGCCATGAAGATGGCATTTGCTGATGGCAGCCGGTATGTGGCAGATCCGTCTGCCATGGATGTGGGGGTGCAGGAGCTTTTATCGGATGCCTATGGCCGGAGCCGGGCCTCTCTGATTTCGGACCAGGCCCGGTATCCTCAGGCCGGAGATCCGAGGAGCGGCGGGACGATATATCTGTGTACGGCTGATGGGGAAGGGAATATGGTATCCTTCATCCAGAGCAATTACAAAGGTTTTGGATCCGGAATTGTGATACCGGGGACTGGAATTTCCCTCCAGGACCGGGGGGCCAATTTTTCCCTGGATCCGGCATCTCCCAACTGTCTGGGGCCCGGCAAGAAATCCTTTCACACGATTATCCCGGGTTTTCTGACGAAAGACGGGGAAGCGGTGGGGCCTTTTGGAGTAATGGGGGCGTTTATGCAGCCTCAGGGCCATGTGCAGATACTGATGAATATGATTGACTTTGGACTGAATCCCCAGGAGGCGCTGGATGCGCCCCGGTGGCAGTGGATCAGCGGGAACCGGATTCAGGTGGAGCCGGGATTTCCCCAGAAGACGGTCCGGGAACTTCTGGCGGCGGGACATGAAGTGGAATATGCGAAAGATCGTCTTACCTTCGGAAGAGGGGAGATGATTCTAAAGGGCGAAAACGGTGTATACGTGGGAGCCTCAGAACCCAGAGCGGCCGGGACGGCCGCAGCAATCTGACAGGAAGGGAAAGGAGAAAAGCGATGAAAGCGATTAATCCCAGCGAATGGAAAAAAGACCTCCCGGCATTTCGGGAAAAAACAAAAGAGTTTTACGAGGGAACTATTGACAAAGGAGCCTATAAAGGATTTTCGGGGTTATATGGAAGCTATGCCCAGAAGGGTGGAAAGGCTAACATGCTGCGTCTTCGCATGCCAGGCGGCCGTGTGACCCAGGAGAAGCTTCGTTTTGTGGCGGATGCCATCCGCCGGTATGATGTGGACACCGTACACTTTACTACATGTCAGACCATTCAGCTTCACAATTTAAATCAGGAGACGGTCTGTGATCTGATGGAGCAGGCGCTGGACGTGGGAATTGTGACCATGGGCGGCGGCGGAGATTATCCGCGAAATGTAATGTGTTCCCCGCTCTCCGGCGTGGAAGAGGGAGAATATATGGATGTTCTTCCCTGGGCTGAGGCTGCCGGCGAGTACCTGATGCATTTTATTAAGGCGGAAAAGATGCCGAGAAAGCTGAAGGTAGGTTTCTCCAGCAGTCCTGCCAATGCAACCCATGCGACCTTCCGGGATCTGGGCTTTGTGGCCAGAGAGGACGGAAGATTCGACGTGTACAGTGCCGGCGGCCTGGGAAATAATCCGCGGTTTGGCGTGAAGATGGCGGAAGGTGTGGAGCCGGAGAAGATTCTTTATTATATTAAGGCCATGTGGCTGACCTTCCGCGCTTATGGAAATTATGAGAACCGGGGCAAAGCACGTACCCGTTATATGCAGGAGAGCCTGGGAAGCGCCGAGGCATATCGGGAGGCATACCTGGAAAAACTGGCGGAAGTATTTGCAGAGAACGAGGATCTGACCATCCATCCGGAGGCAAAGGCCAACCGGAAAGAGGGGGACAAAACGGCGGTGTCGGGACGCCGCATCCTGCCTCAGAAGCAGGAAGGCCTCTATACAGTGGTTTGGCATCCCATCGGCGGCCAGCCGGCCCCGGAAAAGCTGGCTGCTTTGAGCGATGCCCTTCAGGATATGGAGGATGCGGAGATGCGTTTGGCTCCCGATGAAACGGCTTATATTATCAATCTGACAGGGAAAGAGGCAGAAAAGGTGCTGGAGCTTACGGCAGATGGTGCGGAAACGGTATTTGAGACGTCGGTCAGCTGTATTGGTGCAACGATCTGTCAGGTGGGAGCCAGAGATTCCCAGGGACTTCTGGCTGCCTGTGTCAAGGCAGTGCGGGAGGCGAATATTCCAGACGGCGCTCTGCCGCAGATCCATATCTCCGGTTGTCCGTCTTCCTGCGGAACTCACCAGATCGGAGAGCTGGGATTCCGCGGCGGTGTGAAAATGATAGACAAGAAGCCGCAGCCAGCTTTCGTCCTCTATGTTGGCGGCTGTGACCGCCAGGGAGAGGAGACCATGGGCCGGGAGTTTGGGCCGGTCCTGGAGACAGAGATTCCCGGATTTTTAGTGAAGCTGGGTAAAACCGTGGCCGAGAGCGGATTGGATTTTGCAGCATGGAAAGAGAAACATCCTCAGCTTCTGGAAGAATTAGCCAGAGAATGTACGCAGTAGAAAGACAAATGTATTTTTCTTGCGGAAAAATATTGATTTTTTAGGCGATTTGGTATAGGATAGACAGGAATCGCGGCAGCCGGGAGGGCGGCTGCCGCTGCCAAATCAGCCGACGTACAGCCTGGCGGGAAGAAATGAGGAGAAAGACGATGAATATGGAAAAGAAATTACGAGTAGGCGTTTTGGGTGCAACTGGCATGGTAGGGCAGCGTTTTGTGACGCTGTTGGCCGATCACCCCTGGTTTGAGATTGTGGCTGTGGCAGCCAGTCCGCGTTCTGCCGGAAAGACTTATGAGGAGGCGGTGGGCGGCCGCTGGAAGATGCAGACGCCGATGCCGGAAAACGTAAAGAACCTGGTGGTTATGAATGTCAATGAGGTGGAGAAGGTCGCGTCAGAGGTTGACTTTGTATTCAGCGCCGTAGATATGACCAAGGAAGAAATCCGCGCCATTGAGGACGCTTACGCAAAAACGGAAACCCCGGTGGTTTCCAACAACAGCGCGCACCGCTGGACTCCGGACGTTCCCATGGTGGTTCCGGAGATTAACCCCGAGCACTTCAAAGTAATTGAATTCCAGAAAAAACGTCTTGGGACGAAACGAGGCTTTGTGGCTGTAAAACCCAACTGCTCCATCCAGAGCTACGCGCCGGTTCTGACGGCCTGGAAGGAGTTCGAACCCTACGAAGTAATCGCCACCACGTACCAGGCTATTTCCGGAGCCGGAAAGACCTTTAAAGACTGGCCGGAGATGGTGGAAAATATCATTCCCTATATTGGCGGCGAGGAAGAGAAGAGCGAGCAGGAGCCGCTGCGCCTCTGGGGCGAGATCAAGGACGGGGTAATCGTAAAGGCAGAGGAGCCGGTTATTACCTGCCAGTGTATCCGCGTACCCGTTCTGGATGGCCATACGGCAGCCGTATTCGTTAAATTCAGAAAGAAACCCACCAAGGAGCAGCTGATCGAAAAGCTCAGATCCTTTAAGGGACTTCCCCAGGAGCTGGAGCTTCCCAGTGCGCCGAAGCAGTTCATCCAGTATCTGGAGGAGGACAACCGCCCCCAGGTAAAGCTGGATGTGAATTTTGAAAAGGGTATGGGCGTTTCCGTTGGCCGTCTGAGAGAGGACACCGTATACGACTGGAAGTTCGTGGGCCTTTCCCACAACACGCTGCGGGGCGCTGCAGGCGGCGCCGTACTCTGCGCAGAGCTTTTGACGGCTCAGGGGTATATTTCAGCAAAATAGGCAATAACCGGCAGATCGGAGAGAGTTTGTCATGGTAATAAAAACGAGTTTTGGCATGCTGGACAGCCAGACAGAGGTGTTCCAGTATACGCTGAAAAATCATAATGGTGTATCCGCGTCCTTTCTGGATATGGGGGCCATCTGGACCTCTATGATTGTACCGGATCGGAGCGGAAAGATGGGGGATGTCCTCCTTGGATATGATACAGTGCGGGCGTACCGGGAAAACGGAGGCCACCTGGGCGAGATTGTGGGTCGGAGCGCCAACCGGATTGCGGGCGCGTCTTTTGCACTGAACGGAAAAACATACCGTCTGGAGGCCAACAATGGCCGGAATAACCTGCACAGCGGTACAGATTTTTACCGGGATCGGATCTGGAAGGCCGACTATTCGGAAGAGGGGAATTCCGTATCGTTCTCCCTGGAAAGTCCGGACGGCGACCAGGGATACCCGGGAAATGCATCCATCTGTGTGACCTACACGCTGACCGATGAGAACGAACTGGAAATTCATTATGAAGCTTCCTGTGATCAGGACACGGTCATGAACCTGACCAACCACGCCTATTTTAACCTGGCTGGCCACGGAAGCGGCCCTGCCATGGATCAGAAGGTATTTTTGGACAGCGATGTGATCACGGCTGCAGACGCTGAGTCCATCCCCACCGGGGAACTGAGGGATGTAACCGGAACGCCGATGGATTTCAGACAGATGAAACCTATCCGGCAGGAGATTGATGCAGATTACGATCAGCTGAATTTTGCCGGCGGCTATGATCACAACTGGGTTCTGAATCATGAACCGGGGGTGTTCGGACTTTCTGCCAAGGCCTGGGATGAGGCCAGCGGGCGTATGATGGAGGTTTATACGGATCTTCCTGGAATGCAGTTCTATACGGGAAATGGCCTTTCCTCGGTGATTCCGGGAAAAGACGGGGTGCTGTACGGACGTCGGGAGGGGTACTGTTTTGAGACCCAGTATTACCCCAATGCCGTCAATATGCCGCAGTTCCCGTCTCCGGTTTTAAAGAAAGGCGAAACCTACGACAGTGTGACGATTTATAAGTTCCTTGTGAGATAAGACGACAGGGCAAAAAGGCATTTTGTGACCTCCGCGCTGCGGATGTGTTCCCGGAATGCCTTTTCCTGTCTTATGAGGCAGACTGGCTTACAGAGATGACAGGGAGAAAGAAAAAGAAAGCAGGAGTGGAATGGCAAAAGCATTATATATAGCAGAAAAACCCAGCGTGGCAAGGGAATTTGCCGCAGCGCTTCAGGTAACCGGGCGAAACGGTGACGGTTATATTGAGTCGGATACGGCAATTGTGACCTGGTGTGTCGGCCATCTGGTTACCATGAGTTATCCGGAGGCTTATGATATGAAATATAAGCGCTGGAGCCTGCAGACGCTTCCCTTTCTGCCGAAGGAGTTTAAATACCAGGTAATCGACAGTGTGAAAAAGCAGTTTACCATCGTAAGCGGCCTTCTGAACCGCAGCGACGTGGACACCATCTATGTGTGTACCGACTCCGGGCGGGAGGGAGAATATATATACCGCCTGGTGGCCCAGATGGCCGGAGTAACGGGAAAAATACAGAAGCGGGTCTGGATAGACTCCCAGACAGAGGAAGAGATCCAGCGGGGAATCCGGGAGGCAAAAGATCTGGCCGAGTACGACCATCTGGCGGATTCTGCTTATCTGCGGGCCAAGGAAGATTATCTGATGGGCATCAATTTTTCCAGGGCTCTGACCTTGAAATACGGTCCGGCTGTGTCCGGTTATATGCGGTCCAACCGGACAGTCATCTCTGTGGGACGGGTTATGACCTGCGTTCTTGGAATGGTGGTACGCCGGGAGCGGGAGATCCGCGATTTTGTGAAGACGCCTTTTTACCGGGTCATTGGAACCTTCTCTCCTCAGGGGATTTCTCTGGACGGAGAATGGAAGGCCGTGGAAGGCAGCCGCTATTACGGAACTCCCTGCCTGTATAAGGAAAACGGATTTAAAGAGAGAAAGGATGCAAAGGCTCTGATTGGGGGGCTGCAGGATCCGCAGCCGGAACCGGATGCGGAGCTTCTTTCCATCGAAAAGAAGAAAGAGACAAAAAATCCTCCTCTGCTTTATAACCTGGCGGAGCTTCAAAATGACTGCTCCAAGATGTTTAAGATCAGTCCCGACCAGACGCTGAAAGCGGTGCAGGAGCTCTATGAGCGTAAGCTGGTCACCTACCCCCGTACGGATGCCAGAGTTCTGTCCACTGCAGTGGCCAGGGAGATACAGAAGAATCTGTCCGGTCTGACCCATTATGAACCGCTGGCTGAATTTGCGGGGGAGGTACTTTCCATGGGGACGTTCCGGGGGATCGGGAAGAGCAGGTATGTCAATGACAAGCAGATCACAGATCACTATGCCATCATTCCTACAGGTCAGGGACTGGGGACTCTGCGAAGCGTGTCGGAACTAAACCAGAAGATTTATCAGGTCATTGTCCGCCGGTTTCTGAGCATTTTTTATCCGGCTGCCGTTTACCGGAAATTTTCTCTGGAAATGGGCGTAAAAGGAGAGCATTTTTTTGCCAGCTTTAAGGTGCTGAAGGAACCGGGATATCTGAAGGTGGCAGAGGTTCCGGGGAAGAAAAAGGGGCAGGAGGACGTCATTGATTCCTCCCATCCGGAGTTTATCAGTATGCTGGAAAGTCTGAAGAAAGGGATGAAGATCCCGCTGAAGAAGCTGCAGATCAAGGAGGGAGAAACCTCGCCGCCGAAACGGTACTCCTCCGGATCCATGATTCTGGCCATGGAAAACGCAGGCCAGCTGATTGAAGATGAAGAACTGCGGGCCCAGATTAAGGGAAGCGGGATTGGGACCAGTGCGACAAGGGCGGAGATTTTAAAGAAGCTCTGCTCCATCCAGTATCTGGCTTTGAATTCCAAAACTCAGATTATTACCCCAACCCTTCTGGGAGAACTGATTTATGAGGTGGTATATCTTTCCATGAAGCAGCTTTTAAACCCGGAGCTGACGGCCAGCTGGGAGAAGGGACTGACTTACGTGGCAGAAGGGACGATCACGCCGGAAGAATATATGCAGAAATTAGAACGGTTTGTGGCCGGGCGGACCTACAATGCCGTCCATGTGGCCAGCCAGGCCGGCCTGCGCCCGGCCTTCGACGCAGTTGTGGCCTGTTATAACAATAAAGCAACCGTTCCCGCTCAGTCGGGCGAAAATTCAGACAGGAAAAAGCATTGAAATCAGAAACTGTAGCACATGGAGATCAGGACCGGAACAAAGGCAGAGCAGACAATGCCATTGATGACAGAGAGAACTACCGTCTCCTCATCGGTATACTTGATCAGCATGGGCAGCGTGGTGTCCTCGCTGGTGGCTCCGGCGGGGGCAATACAGGCATATTTTCCAAACCGACGGGCCAGATAGGGGATCAGGAAAAAAGAAATGATTTCCCGCATCAGGTTGCTCAAAAATGCAATACTTCCCAGTTTTGCACCGGCCAGATTGCCGATGGCGACACCGGCCAGGCTGTACCATCCAAGGCCGCTGGCTACGGATGCGCTCTCATGGAGGGGATATCCCATCAAAAGGCCACAGACGATTCCGCCAATCAGGGAGGCGACGACGATACCCAGCGGAATTACCAGGATTTTCACGTGATACTGGCGGATTTTGGAAAAGACGCCCTTCTGAAAACCGATACTGATCCCCACGGAAAACATCAGAAGGGAGAGCAGAAGTCCGGTATTGGAGGTCAGGGCGATCAGAAAACGGCCATCCGGTTTAAACATGCCGGCACAAATGCCGAGAATCAGAGCACAGAGGGCATAGAAAACCATGTAGTCCCCGCCGCTTTCCCCGGCTGTTTCGGATTTCTCTGAATGGTCTGAAAAAGAAGAGGAGGCTCCGGCCGCCTGTACGGAAATGGATTCTGCGGTCTCCCGGCGGTTCAGAAACCATTTGGCCAGGTAATAGACCAGCCAGACGGAAAAAACAGTGGGAATCATGCAGAACAGGAAGCTCTGGAATCCCAGGGAAAGAAGATCGGATAAAAAATCATCCCGGCTTCCCAGATTTACCCCCATGGAAAAAATCAGAGTCAGCGTGCAGATCAGCTGAAACCGTTCATTCAGTACTTTATTGCTGCGGGGAATCAGGCGGCTTCCAGCCGCCATTCCAACGCACATAATCACTAAAATTGCCATAATAAATAAAACCCTCCCATTGTACAGCAAACTGAACCTATCATACCATGAAAAGGGAAAGACGTCCATCCCCATTGCGCATGGGGGCCGGTTGTGGTAAGATGAAAAACGAAAAAAAGAAAGAAGAAAAGGGGTAATACCATGAAAAAAAATCAGTTACAGATACAGGAGCTTTTTGATCTTACCCACACACTGGCTGGACAGTACCTGGCACAGTTTACGTATCCCTGGGAGGCGCTGGCCGGAATCAGTGACTTCATCCGGGATCTGGGAAATACCCTGGATCCGGAGGAGTATGAAAAGCGCGGCGAGGATATCTGGGTTCACCGGGAGGCAAAGGTTTTTGACAGCGCCTACTTAAACGGCCCCGTTATCGTGGGAAAGGGGGCGGAGGTTCGCCAGTGCGCCTTCATCCGCGGCAGCGCGCTGATCGGAGAAAACGCCGTGGTGGGAAACTCCACAGAGCTTAAAAATGTCATCCTGTTCGATAACGTGCAGGTTCCCCATTATAATTATGTGGGAGATTCCATTCTGGGATACAAGGCCCATATGGGGGCCGGTTCCATTACCTCCAATGTGAAATCCGACAAAAAGCTGATCCGGATCCACGCAGAAGACGGGGAGATTGAGTCTGGACGCAAAAAGATCGGCGCTCTTCTGGGCGACCGGGTGGAGGTTGGCTGCAATTCCGTCCTGAATCCGGGAACGGTCATCGGCCGTGACACCAATGTATATCCGCTTTCCAGTGTCCGTGGCTGTGTGGATGGAAATTCCATCTATAAGGGAGCCGGAAATATCGTAAAGAAGGAAGAAGACGAAGCGTAAGAGGACTGGTTTTGTGTTTGGAAAGACAGGAGGCGGAAATGGCGAGGCGAACAGACAGACGGAGGTGTTCCAAAGGGGATTTTCTTCTCTTTCTTTCCTGGAGCCTGGTACTGGCAGCGGCAATCCTGCTGTTTTATGGCAGCTGGAAAGATGATCCGGCTGCCGTTTGCTATCTGGCGCCATTTCTGCTTTGCGGCGGTGTTTCGCTGGCGCGCCGGATCGTGGATCCCGGGAAAGGGATCCGCGAGACTGTCGGCTTTCTTCTGACCCAGATGGAAAGGCAGGCAAAGCGGGAATCCATCTCAAAACAGGAAAAGATGGCGCGGTGTACAGCCGGAGAACAGGGGTACACGGTGTCCGGCGCTCTTTCGGATGGCGAAAAATGGTGGGGCCGTTACCGGGAAATCCGGGTAAAGCATGAATCGCTGGCAGTTTTGTTTCTGTCGGTATATCTTTTTTTCTGCCGGTCCGGGTTGGCATTTCAGGTCATTTACCTGGTCAGCTTTTTTCTGCTTCGCCGTACGGCATTTATTCTGGCCCATAGAAAATTCATGGCAGTTGCAGAACATGCACAGAGGCCGCTCACAGCGGCAACAGCCTGCCTGTATATGTTACAGGAGTCCAGAGGGCGTTCCCGCAGAGAAATCTGGTATGGGACGTATAGCGGGAGTGTATTTCTGCTCCGCGCCGGTTTTCCAGGGGAAGCCCTGGCGCTTCTGTCCAATGAAAAGGGAGGCAGCGCTTTTCGCCGCCTCTGTGTCAGCCGGGCGCGCCAGCTCTGTGACAGTGAACTGGGACTCTGGAAAGAAGAAAAAGAGGAATGGGAGCGGTTGGATGGAATCCTTCGAACATCCCCCTGGCTGAAAGGCCTGGAACGAACCAGCCTCATAGAAACGGAGCGGAAAGTACGGCTGGCTCTCCTCCGGGAGGACGTGGCCCGGGCCGTCCTTTTTCTGGAACTGTATCTGGAAACCTGCCGGGATACTTCTGTGAAAAACCGGCTGTTGTTTATGGAAGCGGAACTGGAACGAAGACTGGGCCATCGGGAAAAGGCCGATACCATCACAGAAACGCTGCTGCGTTACAGTCCTGAAAACCAGTATGTCCGCGCATCCATGGAATACGGGCCATGTCGCTATGAGGCCGGTTCGAGTGCGGTTGCTGCGGGATTTTTCCGGAGAAAAAAAGGAGAAAAACGGATGCGGTCAGCTTCCAAAGCCGAAAGGTGTTCCCTCATTGCCTGGGGACTGATTGCCATCTACGGAACGGCAGGCCTGCTGGGTTCGTTTCTGTATGGCCTTTCGCCTTTTATACGGAAGGAACCGAGGGCATCTTTGCCTTTTCACGCGGAAAGTGTGGTCGGATGGGCAGAAGAGAAGTACGGGAAAGAAGACTGGTACCAGAAGGAGCTGGAACGGATGGAGCAGGAGGAAACTTCTGAAACGGCCGAGTCCTTGGAAGAAGAAAGAAAAGGAGAGGAAAACAGCTCCGGAACCGGCGAGGCGGAAATAGATGAGACGGGAATCAATGAGACAGAGGTAACAACAGGAGGCCGAGAGGCTCCGGACTTTCAGCTTATTTTTCCAGAGAAATTCCGGGAACTGGTGGCAGAAAGCCGGGGAAACGGCTCCCGTTCCTATTACCAAGTGAAATCCATGGAGTCCATGGGAGATGGCTTTCTATTTGGGATCCAGGTTTTCGACGACGCATCCTATGTGAACTTTCCTGACTATGAGGTGTGGGGATACGACGGCCCCTATGCCTATGTGGTAAGCCGCCCTACAGACGTCTGTTTTGACGCGGAAGATCCGGAGACGGCCGAAGAGTACCGACGCCTGTCCGGGACTGTGGAAAGCCTGAAAAATCAATTTCGAATCCTTTCAGACACGGCCCGCTACGATGGGGATGAATTTGTTTTTCCCACCAGCAGCCAGGTTCGTCTGACCAGGATGGATGTCATCAATCTGTCCGGAAGCCAGCTGCGAATTGCAAAGAATGAAATCTATGCCCGCCATGGCCGTCGCTTTCAGGACGATGAGCTCCAGCAGTATTTCAGTTCCTGCAGCTGGTACGAGGGAACGGTGGCTCCGGAAGACTTTTCAAAAAGCATATTAAACGAAACAGAGCGGGCCAATATCCAGATCATCCAGAAACAGCAGGAAGAGATGGAGTAGGAAAGAGAGCTGGAAAAGCTTTCCTGCGGTTGACCCTCACTTAAAATAATGCTATAATCAAAACCGTCAACCGGGCATATATTCTCCGGCTGGCGGTTTTATGTTTTTGACATGAAACCTTTGTACGGAACTGCTTAGGAAGAGGCTGTTCCCACACAATATTATAAGTGGATGAGATGAAGCATTGGCACATGGAGTCACGCTTATATGGTCATAGCAAGACAGTAAGGTTCACAGAAGCTGTGAATCGGTTTTTTGCCGATTTCTTTCTGTGAATGGGCGAAGCATACTCAAAATCAGGTTTTTTTGGTTTGATAGTGTTCCTCTGTTTTGCTGGCCGGGTGTGGGGAGAGCCTCTTTTGCTTTTTCTGCTTGGATTTTCACAAAAACGCGAAAAACGGCAGGAACAATCGGGATATCAGAAAGTTCTGATCGGTGGGAGGAAGAGAAAAATGTGGTATGTCATACAGGTGGCGGGCGGCCAGGAGGAAGAGACGGCGGCGCTGATCCAAAAGCAGATTCCACATGAGATTTTGACGGAATGCTTTATCCCGCGGAAAGAGCGGGTCAAAAAATTTCACGGGCGCTGGCAGCAGGTGGAGGAAATCCTGTTTCCGGGTTATGTGTTTTCCGTGACGGCCCAGCCGGAGGAACTGTTTCTGAGGTTAAAACAGGTAACGAGATTGACGAAACTTCTGAAAGACGGCGAGAGCTTTTTCATACCGCTTTCCGAAAAAGAGGAAGAATTTATCCGTTCCATCGGCGATAATTACCATATTACCCGCCTGTCCCGCCTCCTGATCCGGGAGACGCAGGAAATGGGAAGGGGAGGCGGAAATGGAAACGAATGCAGAAACAGAAACGGAATCCCGGGTGCGGGACTCTGCTTTGATAATCTGGTGGGGAAAGAAGTTGTCATCTTAAGCGGGCCTCTGAAAAACCATCCGGGGCGGATTCTGTCCTGCAATCTTCACAAACGGGAGGTAACGGTGGCGCTTCCTTTTATGGGGCGGGAAACAGAAGTCCGGATGGGGATCGAGATTGTGGGGGCGAGGAGCGAATAAAACCGTGCAGGAGGGAGAAGTACGAACAGAGGAGAGAAAAATAATAGGAAATAGATGCCTGGAAAAATAAGACAAAAAATAAGAGGAAAAACAAGAACGAAATATGAGAAACAAACATTATATAGAATGGAAACGGGGAATAGATGTGGCGCTGTCAACGGTGGGCCTCATCCTTTTATCCCCGATTTTTTTGTGTCTTTTTATTGCGATTAAGCTGGATTCTCCTGGGCCGGTGTTTTTCCGGCAGAAACGGGTGGGAATTCATAAAACGTATTTTGATATTTTGAAATTCAGGACAATGCGAACGGATACGCCAAAGGATATGCCGACTCATATGCTCAGCAATCCGGAACAGTACATAACCAGAACAGGCCGGTTTCTTCGGAAGACGTCACTGGATGAGCTGCCTCAGATCATCAATATCCTGAAGGGCGATATGAGCATCATCGGGCCGCGTCCTGCCCTCTGGAATCAGGAAGATTTGATTGCAGAGCGGGACAAATACGGAGCCAATGATGTGATGCCGGGCCTGACCGGCTGGGCCCAGGTCAATGGGCGGGATGAGCTGGAGATTCCCATCAAAGCGAAGTTAGATGGATATTACGTGAAACACATGAGTTTCCGGTTCGACTGCATCTGCTTTTTAAGAACGATTACCTCGGTGCTGAAGCATGAGGGAGTGGTAGAAGGCGGAACCGGAGAGATGAAGAAGCAGGGAAAATAGTTTTCCTGCCAGGAGATGAGAACATGAAACGGATTTTGATTACCGGTGCAGGAAGCTATATCGGAACTTCGCTTGAGGCGTGGTTAAAAAAGCCGGAATATGCCGGGATGTATCAGGTAGATACGGTTGACATGCGGGAAGACGGATGGAAACAGAAGGATTTTTCCGGATATGATACGGTGTTCCATGTGGCAGGGATTGCACATGCAGATATAGGAAAGGTAACAAAAGAGCAAAAGAAACTGTATTATGTCGTGAATTGCGATCTGGCTGCGGAAACAGCCAAAAAAGCAAAGAAAGAGGGAGTAAAGCAGTTTATTTATATGAGCTCCATCATTGTGTATGGGGAAGGCAGTTCTGACCGGAAAAAAAGAGTGATCACGAGAGAGACGAAACCATCTCCCTCCAATTTTTATGGGGATAGTAAGTGGAAGGCAGAAAAGAAACTGCGTCCTCTCTCAGATGAAACCTTTCATGTAGCAATCTTGCGTCCTCCGATGATTTACGGAGAGGGATGCAAAGGAAATTATCAGATTCTTAGAAAAATAGCGCTGCGCTGTCCGGTGTTTCCGGATTTCCCCAATGAGAGGAGTATGCTGTATATTGCAAATTTAACGGAGTTTTTGCGCCAGATCATTGAAGATGGAAGGGGGGGAACGTTTTTTCCTCAAAATGCGGAGTATGTAAGAACCAGCCATGTAATCAAGAAAATTGCGGATACGTATCACCGGAACATATGGATTAGCCGTATCTGGAATCCTATCGTGCGGTTTTTGTCAAGAGTACCGGGAAAAGTCGGAAACCTGTGTAATAAGGCGTTTGGAAGTTTGGTGTATGAGAAAAATATGAGCGTTTATGAAGGAATAGATTACCAAAAAGAAGATTTCGATAGTTCTGTAAGAAAAATGGAAATGGAAGAAGAAAGAAATACAGGAAAAAAAACAATCTGGATTATTGATCACTATTCGTCTGAGCCTAAATATGGGGGGATTTCCCGTCAGTATGATTTTGCAAAAGAATTGGGAAGGAGAAATTATAACGTTGTTGTAATCGCATCTGGATTTTCTCATTTTCATCACGACTACATATCAGAGAAAAATATATTTGTAAACGAGATAGACAAAAACGTACATTACGTTTATTTGCGAACCAGTGCATATGAATCCAATGGAGGACTGGGGCGAGCCAGAAATATGTTTGATTTTATGCGCAAGGTGTGGAAGTATGAAAAAAGTATCGCAAAAAAATATGGCATTCCAGATGTCATAACGGGATGTTCCGTACATCCATTGGCCTGGGTTGCAGCTTACCGTATCGCCCCAAAATATAGAATTCGTTTTTGCGCAGAAGTCAGAGACTTCTGGCCGAGGATCTGGGTCGTGAGCGGAGAGAAGAAACCATATGATCCGATGGTCTTGTTTTTTGGAATGATACAAAAATGGACTTACAAAAAAGCAGATCGGATTGTTTATTCCATGTATCACGGGGATAAATATATTTGCGGAGAATTGGGATTTGATAAAAAGAAAACCTATCTGATTGGACAACCTATGGACTGTCAGCGGTTCGATGAAAATCGTGAAAGAATGGATTTACTTCCGGAACAAGTAAGGAATTTTATAAAGGATGGTTTTATTTGCTCCTTTGCTGGATACTATATGACTTACGAAGGCGTTTACGTTATGCTGGAAGCTTTGAAAATTTTGCAGGAACGGAATATTTCTGACATAAAAATGGTGTTTGTTGGAAGTGGACAGGAAAAAGAAGGGATGCAAACGTATATTAAACAGAATGATCTTAAAAATGTAAGGGTGTTTGATAGAATTCCTAAAGAATCTGTTCCGGCATTGATTAGTCACAGCGATATTTGTATGGCACATCTGGAAGTGCAAGGGCATAAAGAAGTGTATAAATATGGTGTATCGAAGAATAAAGTAAATGAATATTTATATTCAGGAGCATGCACCCTATACGGTTTTTTATACAAAGATGATGAAGTGGCTGCCAGTGGAGCTGGGATGGTATTTGAGCCGTATAATCCTGGAGACTTGGCAGATAAAATCGAATCTGTTTATCACATGACTAAGGAAGAGAGACAGAAATTTGGAGAAAGAGGGCGAAAATATATTCGGGAAACAAGAAGCGTGGAAGTGCTGACTGATAAAATGTTAGAAGTATTATTCGGAACCAAATAATGTGAACAGCCTTGCATTAGGAAGGAATATAAAAATGAGTCAGCTGGAAAAAGTTTTACTATATATTCGGACAATTAAATATTTAAAACCTGTGCAGATTTTTTATCAGTTGAAAAGGAAGTGCTTAAAAAATGGAAATTACCGTTTGATGAAGCAATTAAACATCGATAAATTGCCTAAGGAATATAGAATTCCCCAAGTATTCATAAAAGAACTGGATTTAGATCAGGATTATATAAAGCGCTTTTGGGTAGAAGATTTTTTTGATGGGAAAGTTACACTATTACATGAAACAAACAAATTGGATTTAAAAAAATGGGAAGTTTCTTCTGCTTCTCATTTGTGGAATTATAATCTTCAATACTTGGAGTTTTTGATTCCTATATGTGTGAAATACAGAGAGACAAAAGAAGACAAATATCTGGAAAAATGGTATGAAATTATGGATGCGTGGCTGGAAAACAAGGCTGCTGATTGTATGGAACCCTATACAATTTCCATGCGCATTCCCAACTTGTTGATTTGCATGAACCTTCTTGAAGAAAGCCTGGAGAAAAAATTTCAGGCAAAGTTGGTGCGAAGCATTTACGTCCAATATCAATACCTCCTTAAAAATCAGGAACTGGCTCTTTTGGGGAATCACTATTTTGAGAATTTAAAGGCGATTCTATTGTCTGCCTGGATGTTTTTTGATTCCAGACAGCTACACAAGTACTATCCTGTTTTCTTGAATCAGGTTCGGGAACAGATTCTTTCAGATGGAGTTCATTATGAGAGAAGTCTTATGTACCATAAGCTCATTCTGGAGGATTTGTTGAGGCTTCGTGTTGCTTTAAAAGATAGTGAGAAAATATCAGATGCATTGGATCCGGTTATTGGAAAAATGGTAAATGCCATGACATCTTTGGAACGGGGATTTGATCGAACTCCGCTGATGAATGATGCTGGAGATAATGTTTCTAAAAGAAAAGAAGCACTGTATCTGGCTTCCGAGGCTTTCATAAAAAAAGAAAAATATCAGGACGAATTCCCAGATGCTGGATATTATAAGTTGGAAAATGGAAAATATTCGATTTTGTTTGATTGCGGATCCATTGGCCCGTCTTATATGAGTGGACATAGCCATTGCGATACACTCAGTTTTGAGTTATTTGCAGATGAAAAGCCATTTTTTGTTAATTCCGGTACGGGACTGTATCAGGGAGAAGCCAGAGAGTTTTTTAGAAGCACAAAAGCTCACAATACAATGATGATAGACGAAAGGGAACAGTCAGAATTGTGGGGTGAGCATCGGGCAGCCAGACGGATTTCGGGATGGTGTGCTCAAAGAGAGGAGAATTTAGTAAAGGGAGAATTTTATTCTTATTCTGGTGATTTTTTTAGAAGAAAAATGACATGGAGAGGAAATGTACTTCAAATCACAGACTGTGCGAAATCAAAGGATGGTTCTCACAGGCTTCGGATTTTTTTCCATCTGGCTCCTGGGTTTATTTATGAAGAGAAAGAAAATATAGTTGAAATTTTTGATAGAGAACGAAACGAAGCGACAAAAAAGGAAGAAAAGTATAATCTAAAAGAAAAAAAAGCGGAGATTACATTTGAAACGGAAGGAACGCCTTATAACTTAAAAGTACATCGTAAGGGCAATATTTGCCAATACGCAGAAGAATTTGGGAAATTTCAGCAAAAAGAGGTACTGGAAGTTCAGGTTGAATTTGAACGGCAGGTTTTAGTAAAGACTGTGGTACGGTTTGAAAAATAGGATGTAGGAGATGAAGAAAATAAAATGGTAAATGTAATAGGACTTGGATACATCGGATTACCGACAGCACTTATGATGGCATCTCATGGAGTAGAGGTTATAGGAACAGATTACAATGAGAAACTGGTACATACGCTGCAGGAAGGTTCTACAACCTTTAAAGAAAAAGGGTTGGATGCATTATTTGATACGGCATTACAAGCAGGAATCCAGTTTACAACAAAATATCAGGTAACAGATACCTATATTGTTTCAGTTCCAACGCCATATGATAAATTCAGTAAGAAGGTGGATGCCTGTTATGTGGTAAATGCAGTAAAAGATGTCATGAAAGTTTGTCCTAAAGGAGCAACGGTTGTAATTGAATCCACGGTTTCTCCTGGAACAATCGACCGATTTGTGCGTCCTGTAATTGAAGAAAATGGATTTAAAATAGGACAAGATTTGAATCTTGTTCATGCTCCAGAGAGAATTATTCCGGGAAATATGGTATATGAGCTGCTTCATAATAATCGTACGATCGGAGCTGACGATAAAGAAGTGGGGGAAAAAGTTAAGAAGCTGTACTCCTCTTTTTGTCAGGGAGAAATTGTAGTAACAGATATCAGAACTGCAGAAATGACAAAAGTAGTGGAAAATACATTTCGGGCAGTTAATATTGCCTTTGCTAATGAATTGGCTAAAATCTGCCGTCACGATAATATGGACGTGTATGAAATTATTCGAATCTGCAATATGCATCCTAGAGTAAATATCCTGCAGCCTGGCCCAGGGGTAGGGGGACATTGTATTTCTGTAGATCCATGGTTTTTGGTAGGAGATTATCCGAGTCTTGCGAAGGTAATTGATGAATCAATGAAAACCAATGATGGTATGCCGGATTTTGTGTTGAACCGTATATATGAAATTATGAAAGAAAATGGTTTGACGGATATTACCCGTGTGGGACTTTATGGCCTGACATACAAAGAAAACGTAGACGATATGAGGGAATCACCGACCTTGCAGCTTCTGGAAAGCCAGGAACGTCATTTGGCAACGGGACTTAAGGTGTACGACCCATATATTACGGAAGATGCCGTGAAAAATCAGTATCATGATTTAGATGAATTTTTAAATGATGTGGATATGGTAGTAATTATGGTGGGGCATGATGAGATAAAAGAGAATGTGGGAAAGTTGAGAGGAAAAGTTGTACTTGATACGCGGAGAGTATGTGATGCGGCGGAGAATATTTTCTATTTATAAGAATTGGTGGAGAAGACATGAAACAATTATTTTTAATGGTTAATGATGGAAGTATAAAATTAATAGACACACCAGCCCCGACAGTTAAGGATGGAACAGTAATTGTTGAAACAGAATATTCTGTTGTGAGCGCTGGAACAGAGAGAGGACTTGCAGGATTTGGCGGAAAAAATCTGATTCAGAAAGCATTAGAACGACCAGATCAAGTTAAGAAAGTCACGGAAAAAATGTCAACGGATGGTATTTTAACTACAGTCGAAGGAACCTTTACCAGGTTAAAAGAGCCAATGCCTATGGGGTATTCAGCTGTTGGAACAGTTGTAGAATGCGGAAACAATGTGAAGGACTTGCGCCCCGGAGACAGAGTGACTATGGTGGGTCAGGCATATCACAGTGAGGTAAATCGAGTTAATCATAATCTTATCGCAAAAATTCCTGCAGATGTTGAAGATCTTCGTCCATATAGTCTGTCAGCGTTAGGAGGAATTGCGTTGGAAGGGATTCATCAGGCGGAGATTATACCTGGAGAAACAGTTGCTGTTATTGGCCTGGGACTTTTGGGACATATCACCTCACGGATTCTTGACGCATATGGTTGCGATGTTATTGGATTTGATGTTGCAGAAAAATCTTTGGCAGGTACGCGATTAAAAGCTTTTATAAAATCAGATGATGATAATGCAGTTGGCCTAGTAAAGTCACTTACCAGTGGTTATGGAGTTGATAAAGTTATTATCACAGCAGCAACGAATAGTAATGCTCCGATGGATCTGGCAGCGGCTATTACAAGAGATCGTGCAATAATTTGTATGATTGGCGTAACGCATATGAATATTGAACGTAGACCATATTATGAAAAAGAATTGACATTTAAAATTGCACGATCTTATGGAGCTGGGCGTTATGACAGTTCTTATGAAGAAGATGGTGTAGATTATCCTATAGGATATGTACGTTTTACAGAAGGAAGAAATATTCAGGAGTTTGTTCGACTGGTACATGGAAAAAGAGTAAATTTTTCTGATTTAATTACGCATGTAATTCCTTTTGAAAAGGCATCAGAAGCATACTCTATGATTACGGATAATCCTAAGCATGAAAAATATATTGGAGTATTGTTGGAATATAAAAAATATCCGGAAAAATTTGAATCTATAATCAGCCATAAAAAAAATCGAAAAGTAACGAAGAAAGATACTATCGGATTCGGGTTGATAGGTGCCGGAAATTTTGCAAAAAACACATTGCTTCCGATAATGAAAGAAAATGGTGGTTATCGTTTTGTCGGATTAGCTACTACAGGAGGGCCAGGAGCTGCAGAAGCGGAATCTTCATTTGGTTTTGAGTATACAACGAATAATTATAAAAAAATGCTGGAAGATGAAACGATAGATCTGATTGGCATTTCTACTCAGCACAGTTCTCATGCTAAGTTTGTGAAGGAAATTCTGAAAGCTGGGAAGTCTGTTTACTGTGAAAAACCACTCTGCCTTACACTCAGTGAGCTCGATGAAATTGAAAAGATATATTGGGAATCGGATGGAGAGCTTTTCTGCGGATTAAATAGACGTCATGCACCTCTTGTAAAAATGATAAAAAAGGAATTGAACACAGGTAGTATTCCAGCAGTATACGATTATATTGCCAATGCCGGGTTTATTCCAAACGATCACTGGACTCAGAATGATAAAAAGGGTGGGGGCCGTTTAATTGGAGAAGCTATTCATTTCATTGATACGATCCAGTACTTGGCATCCAGCCCAATTAAAAAATTATCTGTAACTTACGGATCTAATAATGCTTTTCCAAAAGGAGATAATGCAATTATTTCTTTGAGCTTTGAATCAGGGGCAATTGCCAATATTATCTACAGCTCCATGGGTTCTAAAAAGTATCCAAAAGAACAGCTGAGAGTTTTATCTTGTGGTGCCGTGTATGTATTGGATAATTATATTCGTATGGAAAAATACGGCAATTCCAAAAACCTTAATCTGAAATTAAGACAGGACAAAGGGTTCAAAGCAGAGTATCAATATATCCGGGATGTACTTGTAGGAAAGCAAAAAAATGAATATATTTCGGAGGTGTTTGAAGGGCATAGGAGATTACTAGAGGCATTGCAGAGTGTTCAAAGATAAGAATTAAGTTGTTTTTGACATAAGAAGATATGAGCTATTTAGGAGAAACTTGTAGTGAATAAAATGGATATATATAATAAATTACCTGTTTGGGGACAAAATCTTGCTTGCTGTTATGAAGGAAATCGAATCAAACGTACCCGATACGGGAAAGATTTTCAAAAGTATTTGGTAGAATATAGGAATAGGGCAAATTGGAATTATGAGCAATTATGCGAATACAGAAATCAAAAATTATATAAGATGGTGCAGCATGCTTATAAAACAGTTCCTTATTATAAGAAAGTATTTAACGAAAGAGGACTCGATCCTAAGAAAATAAGAACATTAGATGATCTCAAACTATTACCAATTTTGACAAAAGCGACTATTAAAGAAAATCCGTCGATGTTTATATCAAGTGAATATAATATTTATCATCTAGTAAAGTGTTATACCGGGGGAACAACGGGATCCGGTTTTCTGTTTTATAAAGAGGCTAAAAATATTTCAGAACAATGGGCTTTATGGTGGAAATACAGAAATGAGTTGGGAATAAAATATGGCACAATGTGTGGAAATTTTGGAGGAAAATTGGTTGTGCCATCAAATTGTACAAAGGGTCCTTATTGGAGAGAAAATTATCCGTGCATGCAGATCATTTTTGATGAATACCATCTAAATCGCGAAACAATGTTGTCCTATATAGATGCCATAAAAAAGTATGACATTCACTGGATACATGGTTATGCGTCCAATATAAGTCGCTTAGCTTCATGGATGAATGAGAAAGGATTGGTATGTTTAATGAATTATGTCACAACAGGAGGAGATAATTTGTATGATTATCAGAAAAAGCAAATAAAAGATGCTTTTGGAGTTTGGCCATTTCAACATTATGGTGCTTCAGAGGGGGTGGCAAATTTTTCACAGGACAAAAATGGAATTATTAGAATAGATGAGGATTTTTCAGCAGTGGAAATTATATCATCATCGAACGGGGACAATAAAATTGTTGGCACAACACTATCAAATTATGCTATGCCTTTTTTGCGATATGATACAGGAGATTTGGTCGGAAACGTAAAAATTCCGGATAATTTGGAGAAGGGAGGAAGGGTTGTTGAATCTATATATGGAAGGGAAGCGTGTTGCATACCTTTAAAAAATGGAGGAGTACTTGGAGAACCAGCGTTTAGTTTAATTTTTGAATATATTCCGAATATTGTGGCTGCACAGATTGTACAGACAAAAGAAGATATATTAATTTTTAATGTAATACGCAATAAGTATTACAATAATATGGACGAAAAAAAACTTTGTTATGAAATAAGAAGTAGATTAGGGGATAGAGAAAAATTTAAGGTTAATTATGTTGAGGAGTTAAAAAGAACAAAATCAGGAAAGATTGTGCCGATGATTAAAGAATAAAAGCCATATGACGGTATTGATTAAAATAAAGCAAAGGATATTATATGAAGATTTTATTTTTATGCGGAATATATGATAAAACAATAGAAAAAAAGGTTAAAACAAACTCTATATCAGGATACGATATTGCTGCATTGGAATTTCAGAGAAAACTGTACAATGGATTGAAAAATTGTTATGAAGATGTAGAAGTTCTATCTGCCCCGTATATTGGTAGCTTTCCCAATAGGTATAAAAAAGCTTATTTTAATGTTAAGAAGGCAAATGATATAACGAGGATTGAGTATGTTCCTTTTTGTAATATTTGGGGTATAAGAAATTTTTCAAGAAGCTATCATTTAAAAAAAGCTATAAATAAATTTGTTAATTATGATGATGAAGAAAAATATATTATTATCTATGCTCCACACACACCATTAATGGAAGCTGCGGCATATGCGGAAAAAAAAGATAGAAGAATTAAGAGTTCATTGATAATACCAGATTTGCCACAGTTTCAGAATGTTCGTAGTAAACGATTTTCAATTTATAGAATAGCTAAATTTTTTGATATAAAAAAATTTTACAAATTGAGTAATAATATTAATGGTTTTTGTTTATTAACAAAAAAAATGGAAGATTATTTATATACTTCCCCAAAGTCCATTATTGTTACACCTGGAATAATAGACAAAAGCTACATTAAACCATTTAATGAAAATAAAAAAAATCAAGTCGTATTTGCAGGAAATTTACGTGTGGATTTTGGCGTGTTAAATCTCTTGAATGCTTTTGAAGGGATAGAAGACAAAACAGTGCGCTTAGTAATATATGGAGATGGACAGGCAAAAAATATCGTTTTGGAAAGAGCTAAAAAAGATCCAAGAATAGAGTTCCGTGGTAATGTTGGTCAAGACGAAGTCAGAGAAGAACTTTATAGATCAAAAGTTTCGGTTTCACCAAGAACGAATGATGGGGAATATACAAAGTATTCATTTCCATCGAAGATCTTAGAATATTTAGTATGTGGAACAACGGTGGTATCTTATTCACTTGATGGTATGCCAGAAGAAATGAAAAAATGTATTATTTTATGTAAAAGTGATTCAGTAGAATCTTTACGTGATGCATTAAATGATGCACTAAATCTTTCTATAGATGAACAGAAGAGAATGTGGGATTATTCCAAAAATTATTTATTAGAGAATATTGAAGCTGAGAGGTTATGTAGAAGAATAATTGATAATCTAAAAGAATTCTAAATTATTCATGAACTGTGCTTGGCGCAATCTATTATGAACTAAAAATGAGTAAAAATCTCCGTAGTCATCTAGGTTACATATTTTGCCATCAATTGTTAATGCTATTGTTATCCTGGTTTTGTTTAATCTTATGATTAATTTTAAACAAAAACAAAAAGCATAGAAATATTATAAAAATAAATTATAGTAATTAAATGAAAACAAATTATAAAAATGGAGAACTAGAAAAGATTGATAACAATTTGGAACAACACATTAAAATTAAGGAAACAGTCGAAATATTGAGAAAATAATTATGAAAAGACTTTTTTTGCTTGTATATTTGTTTTTTTTAATCTATACACCACCAATATTTTTTATTAATATGCGCCATATCATAGGTTTAATTGCATGGGTTGGCTTAATAGCGCACTTTAAAAATTTTACTAAATTAATTCGTTCGTTTAATGTTATATTTGTAGAATTGACTTTGCTATTGATGCTAATTTATATTGCAGTAATAGCAAGTTTAAACGGAAATAATCTCAGAGTTGTAAGTTTCTTCTTATATTGGTTAGTAGATATTATACCAGGAGCAGCATTTGCTGCTATATATTGTAACTGTTTAAAGGTAGATTGTATGGAAGTTATAATCAAAGTAGGGGTTTTGCAAGGATTACTTTCTGTGATTGCATTTATTTCTGGAGATTTTCAACAGATTCTATTGAATATAATGGCTAATTCTGGATTTTACACAAAAGAATTTCTGGATTCGGTAAAAAATTGGAGAGCTTACGGACTATCGAGTGCTTTATTTTTTGATATGCCAATTGTTCAAGCTTACTTAGGAATTTTTAGCGTTTATTTAGGATTTACAAAAAATGTAAAATATTATATATATAGTTGCGTACTATTTTTTTCAGCGTTAATAAATGCTAGAACAAGTTTTGCTGTTATCTTGTTAGGTGTATTTTTTCTCGTATTTAATAAGAAAATTTTAAACTTAAAAAAAGAACAATTTTTAAAGTTGATGGGTATATTATTATTGATTGTGCCAGCCTTTTTGATGATTTTTAAAGGAATCAATGATAATAATGCAACGGTAACTTGGGTAATACAAGGAATAAAGGAATTTAATCCATTTGCCAAAGATAGACATACTGTTGATATTTTATTAGATAAGATGGTTATTTATCCAGATAGTATAGGAATGGTTTTTGGAAAGGGCGTTCGCATAATGGGAGGTAATGATAAATATAATGTTGGTTCTGACATTGGATATATTAATGATTTATGGATGGGGGGTATGATATATAGTGTTGGAATATACATGTTGTTTGCTTATATATTGAATGTTATAAGGAAAAAATACATATTTGGCGAGAAATTGGTTAACATTTTCTTTATGTTTACGCTGTCCGTATTTATTGTATGTAACGTAAAGGGGCAGATATACTCGCCGAATTGTTTTACGGTTTTGATAATGATTTTATTTATGGAATCATGTTTAAAGTGGAGAGAGAGCATAAAATGAAAAAAAACCTTACTTTTTTACTAATAACATATAATCAGGAAAAATACATAATATATACGTTGGACAGTATTAAATATCAGATAGTTAACTATTTGCATGAGTATGAGATACAATTAATTATAGCAGATGATGCTTCATGCGATCAAACAGAGAATTTAATAACGGATTGGATCGACAAAAATAAAAACTTGTTTTTTGATATTACTTATAATCGCAACCAGACAAATCAAGGGATAAATAAGAACTTAAGGTTAAGCTTTAAAGATATAAAAGGAGAGTATACAAAATTAATTTCAGGTGATGATATGTTACCACAGAATTCCATAGAGATTTTTTTAGAAGAATTAAATGATAACGATATGGTTATGGGAATACCGTTATATTTTATGGATAGTTCTATAGGATCTGAATGGAAAAAGACATTATCCCATATTGCTAATGAGTATTTGGATGGAAAGCGTACGTATTTAAATAGAATGAATGAAAGTTGTTTTGTACATGGATGCAGTCTATTTCTTAATAGCAAATTATTGAGGAATAGTAATGTAGAGAAATTTATGTCAAATTTTGAGTTCCTGGAAGATTACCCTATGTGGTATGCAATGGGAAAAGAGTTTGATGATATCAAATTTAAATTTGTAGTAGAAATCGCGATTTTGTATAGGCGAACAGAAAATTCGGTGTGTTTTATAAGAAATAATGTAATAAGAAAAGATCGAAAAAAGATGGCAAAATATATTTTGAAAAGTAAAAAAGTGAATTTATATTCAAAATTAGTTAAAATTAATGAATATATTGTTTTTTCTATCGGCAATAGATATTTACAAATATACGGATTGTTGGATAATTATATTCAACACATCAGAAGAAAAAGGGTTATGAATTATATAGAAGAAAAATATGGAAGGTTTATAAAAATACGAGCACAGGAAAATGATAGATATTTGAAAATGCTCATTAATGAAAAAGAGTAAAGTGAAAGAATGTGAAGGCGAGCTTTGAAGGATAGGATACTATTAATTATAGGTTGAACAGTATGTAAATTTGAGGGGAAAGTTGAGGAGGATAGATGCCATCAATGGAATATGACGGTGTCAATCATTCAGTTCGTTAATTAAAAAAGAAACATTATACAAGAGCATGTTTAGTCAGACTCTTGTATAATACGCACAATTCTTATATAAAGAGGAGAATAAGATACATGTCAGTATTCAAAAACAAAACCCTGCTCATTACTGGCGGTACAGGCTCATTTGGAAATGCAGTCCTGAACCGCTTTTTAGATACGGATATTAAGGAGATCCGCATCTTTTCCCGGGATGAAAAGAAACAGGACGATATGCGTCATGAGTATCAGGCCAGGATGCCGGAGGCGTCTCAGAAGATTAAGTTTTTTATTGGAGACGTTCGGGATTTGGCTTCTGTTAAAAATGCTATGCACGGTGTAGATTATATTTTTCATGCAGCGGCATTAAAGCAAGTGCCTTCCTGTGAATTTTTTCCGGTGGAGGCTGTAAAGACTAATGTGTTAGGAACGGAGAATGTCCTGACTGCAGCTATTGAGGAAGGCGTTCAGTCCGTGATCTGTCTGTCTACTGACAAAGCTGCGTATCCTGTCAATGCTATGGGAACCAGCAAGGCCATGATGGAAAAGGTGATTGTGGCAAAGTCAAGAACTGTAGATACGGAGCAGACGAAAATCTGCTGTACCCGTTATGGAAATGTAATGTGTTCCAGGGGATCGGTAATTCCGTTGTGGATTGATCAGATCAAGGCCGGAAATCCTATTACTATTACAGAACCAAGGATGACAAGATTCATTATGTCTCTGGAAGAGGCAGTGGATCTTGTCCTTTTTGCATTTGAGCATGGAACCAGCGGGGATATTCTGGTTCAGAAAGCTCCAGCCTGTACAATCGAGACATTAGCAAGAGCAGTGACCGATTTGTTTGAACCGAATCATGAGATCAGAATGATTGGTATTCGGCATGGAGAAAAGATGTATGAGACTCTTTTGACTAATGAGGAGTGTGCTCATGCAGTGGATTTGGGAGATTTTTACCGTGTTCCCTGTGATAAGCGGGATCTGAATTATGATAAATATTTTAAAACTGGGGATACAGAGAGAAATCCGCTGACAGAGTTTAATTCTAATAACACGGAACTTCTGAATGTGGATCAGGTGAAGGAGAAGCTTTTAAGTCTTTCCTATATACGGGATGAACTGGCTGCATGGGAGGAAGAAAAGGCATGAAAATTTTAGTCACAGGCTCAGAAGGGTTTATTGGGAAAAATCTGATCGCGCAGCTGGAAAATTTGCAGGCAGGTGAAATTTTGAAAGTGGACAAGGATACAGAACCGGTGCTGCTTCAGAAATACTGCCGGGAGTGTCAGTTTGTTTATCATCTGGCAGGCGTCAACCGCCCCCAGGATCCGGCAGAATTTCATCAGGGGAATTTTGGCTTTACATCACAGCTTCTGGAGCTTTTAAAATCCTATGGAAATCGCTGTCCAGTGATGCTTGCGTCCTCCATTCAGGCGAAGCTGGATAATCCGTATGGTATCAGCAAGCGGGAAGGTGAAGAACTTCTGCAGGCTTATGGAAAAGAAAATCAGGTTCTCGTCTATATTTACCGTTTTCCTAATGTATTTGGAAAATGGTGCCGTCCCAATTATAACAGCGCAGTGGCCACTTTTTGTTATAACATTGCCCATGACCTGCCGATCCAGGTAAACGGAAGAGATACCAGACTTCAGCTGGTATATATAGATGATGTGGTGGAAAGCCTGATCCGCCTGCTTGATGGAAAAGAAGAACGCAATGCGGAAGGATATTGTACGGTTCCGATTGTTCATTCTGTGACATTAGGCGAGATTGTAGATCTTTTGGAAAGCTTTCGGGATTCCAGAAATACAAAGATGATACCAGATATGACAGAGGGAAGCTTCAGCAAGAAGCTATACAGCACTTACTTAAGCTATCTTCCAGAAGACCAGTTTAAGTATCCGTTGGAAATGCATGTTGACCAAAGAGGTTCTTTTACAGAGATCTTGAGAACTGAAGACCGAGGGCAGTTTTCGGTTAATATATCGAAGCCTGGTATCGAAAAAGGAAATCATTGGCATAACACAAAAAATGAAAAGTTTGCAGTAGTCAGCGGAAAGGCGCTGATACAATTCCGTAAACCGGGGGAAGAAACGATCATCAGCTATCATGTATCTGGAGATAAGATTGAAGTGGTAGATATTCCAGTAGGCTACACTCATAACATTATCAACGAGGGGGATACGGATCTTGTCACTTTTATGTGGTGTAATGAATGCTTTAATCCGCAAAAACCTGATACGTATGTTATGCCGGTGAATTTGAAATAGAGTGATAGGAACAAAAGGTAGGAGGCATAGAGATGAAAACAGATTATACGGATGTTCGGTTTCGTGATAATGAGAAGTTGAAGCTCTTAATTATCGTAGGGACAAGACCGGAAATTATCCGCCTGGGAGCGGTGATCCAGAAGTGCAGGAAATATTTTGACTGTATTCTGGCGCATACAGGGCAGAATTATGATTATAACTTAAACGGTATCTTTTTTCATGACCTGAAACTGGGAGAGCCTGAAGTTTACATGGATGCGGTAGGTGATGATTTGGGTGCAACGGTGGGAAATATTATCAATGCGTCCTACAAACTGATGGCTCAGATTAAACCGGACGCTCTTCTGATACTGGGAGATACTAATTCCTGTTTGTCAGCCATTGCTGCCAAACGTCTGCATATTCCTATTTTTCATATGGAAGCAGGAAATCGGTGCAAGGACGAATGCCTTCCAGAGGAGACCAACCGGAGAATTGTGGACATCATTTCAGATGTAAATTTAGCATATTCTGAACATGCAAGAAAATATCTCCATGAATGTGGTCTCCCGAAAGAGAGAGTCTATGTAACTGGTTCCCCTATGGCGGAAGTGCTGCACCAGAATTTGAAGGAAATCGAAGAGTCAGATATTCTTTCCAAGCTGAATTTGGAACCAGGAAAATATATCCTGCTATCTTCTCACCGGGAAGAAAATATTGATACCGAAAAGAATTTCTTATCGTTATTTACAGCAGTCAATCAAATGGCAGAAAGGTATCATATGCCGATTTTGTATTCCTGCCATCCCAGATCCAGAAAACGTTTGGAAACCTCTGGATTTGTTCTTAATAAGAGAGTGATTCGCCATGAGCCGCTGGGATTTCACGACTACAATCACTTACAGATGAATGCTTTCGCAGTAGTGTCTGATTCTGGAACTTTACCAGAGGAGAGCAGTTTTTTTACCTCCATTGGCCATCCATTCCCGGCAGTGTGCATTCGGACCAGTACGGAGAGACCGGAAGCATTGGATAAAGGCTGTTTTGTGCTGGCCGGTATTGATACAGCCTCTCTTCTTCAGGCGGTAGAAACGGCTGTACAGATGAATCAAAATGGGGATTACGGAATTCCAGTACCGGATTATGTGGAGGAGAATGTGAGTACAAAGGTGGTAAAGATTATTCAGAGCTATACTGGAATTATAAACAGAATTGTTTGGAAAAAATAGAGGATTTGCAAAATAAGAAAGAATATAAAAGAGGTAAAAAAGTGACAATAAAAGCTACCGTGTTAGATCGTCAATACAAAAGATATGAAGAAGAGTATAAACAAGCTGCCATACAGGCATTAGAGTCAGGTTGGTATATTTTAGGAGAGCGATGTGAAAAATTCGAACAGGAATTTGCTTCCTATATTGGAGCAAAATATTGTATCGGATTGAATTCAGGGCAAGATGCATTAACGTTAGCTATTCGTGCTTTAGAGATAGGGGCAGGAGATGAAATTATTGTTCCTGCTAACACATATATTGCCACGGTTTTGGGAATTACGGAGAATGGAGCTGTCCCAGTATTTATAGAACCAGATGAGTATTATAATCTTGATGCATCCAAAATTGAATCAGCAATTACGGAAAGAACAAAAGCAATCATGGTCGTCCATCTCTATGGACAGGCTGCAAATATGAAACAGATAAAGAAAATTGCAGAAAAATATAAGTTATATTTATTGGAAGATTGTGCTCAGTCCCATGGAGCAGCCTGTGAAGGCCAGATGACAGGAACATTTGGTATCACAGGCTGTTTTAGTTTTTATCCGACAAAGAATCTAGGGGCATTTGGAGATGCGGGGGCAGTGGTAACAAGTGATTTCGCTGTAGCAGAAAAACTTAGGATGCTTCGTAACTATGGAAGCAAGGTAAAATATTATAACGAAATGGAAGGAGTTAATTCCAGGCTGGATGAAATTCAGGCAGCGCTTCTTTCAGTTAAGTTATCCCATATGAAAGAGTTAACTGAGGAACGGATTCAGGCGGCGCATTATTATGATACGAATATTTGTAATAGTAATCTTACCAAACCAGCCATAAGGATAGGCTGTGATCATGTATATCATCAATATGTAGTGAGGTGTGGGGAAAGAGATAGACTGCAAAAATATCTTTTGGAAAATGAGATCCAGGCTCAGATCCACTATCCGGTTCCGCCGCATTTAGCTGAATGTTATAAAAAACTTGGATATACAGAAGGTTCTTTACCAATTACAGAAAAATATGCGCATGAAGTGTTAAGCCTTCCGCTCTATTCGGGGATAACAAAAGAAGAACAGGATTATGTAATTGAAGTAATCAATCGCTTCTCTATCTAACAGGAGGTAGAAATGCAGGTCATAAAATATATGTTTCAGCAGCATGGGGATGAGCGTGGGATGCTGGTTGCATTAGAAGAGTTTAAGGATATACCTTTCGAAATCAAACGCGTTTATTACATGTATGATACAAAAGAAAGCGTGCGAAGAGGGTTTCATGCTCATAAATCATTAGAACAAATTTTGATTTGTATTCATGGGAGCTGTAAAGTCTTACTGGATAATGGAGCTGAAAAGAAAGTTGTATCTTTAGAAAAACCATATGAAGGACTTTACATAACACATGGAATGTGGAGAGAAATGTATGATTTTTCATCGGATGCAGTACTTTTAGTTCTGGCATCCGATTTTTATGAAGAAGAGGATTATATTAGAAATTATGATGAATTTTTAGCCACAATAAAAAAGGATATATCGGAGGAATAAATGGAAAAAAGCAAGAAACTTGTGATTGTAGGCGCTGGTGAGTTTGCTGAAATTGCTTATGAATACTTTACATATGATTCAGAATACGAAGTGGTTGCATTTGCGGTCGAGTCGAAATTCCGAAATCAGGATAAGTTATTTGGCTTACCAGTTGTTGATTTTGAAACATTAGAAGATAGATATTCTCCACAGGAATATGAGACATATGTTGCAATTACATATGTTCAGTTAAATAGAGTTAGAAAAAGATTGTATCAGATATGTAAAAAAAAGGGGTATCGATGTGCCAGTTATATAAGTTCCCATGCTTTTGTATGGCATAATGTAGAGATTGGGGAAAATACATTTATTTTTGAAGATAATACCATTCAGTATCATGTGAAAATTGGAAATAATGTGGTAATTTGGAGCGGAAATCATATTGGGCATAGAACTGTAATCGAGGATGATGTCTGGCTGACCTCGCATGATGTGATTTCAGGTTTCTGCCATATTAGTTCAGGAAGTTTTATTGGAGTTAATGCTACTTTAGGAGATAATGTGACTTTAGGAAAAGACACTGTATTTGGAGCGGGTGCATTAACAATAAAAAGTTTAACAGAAGATGGGAAGGTATATGTTGGCTCACCAGCTAAAGCATTGAGAAAAACGTCGTATCAACAATTTGGGATAAAGGAGGAGTAATTATGAAGTGGGAAAAAAAGGGACTTATTTATTGTCCGGATGGAAGTAAGGGATGGGATATGTATGGATTTATGACACCTCATGCCAAGGTAATGGGAGACTATATCCGAATATGGGGTGGTATCCGTGATGAAAATGGAGTAAGCAGAATTAGTTATATTGATGTATCTGCAGATGATCCAAGTAATATATTAGCTATTGCAGAAGAACCAGCATTGGACATTGGAAGGCCAGGATGCTTTGATGATAATGGAATGATATTAGGTGATATTTTAGAAAAAGACGGAAAATTCTATTTATATTATGTGGGATTTCAGCATGTAGAAAAGGTCAAGTTCTATGCATTTTCTGGGCTTGCAATCAGTGAAGATGAAGGGAAACATTTTGAACGATATTCAGAAGTGCCAATTATGGATCGAACTCCAGTGGGAAGATTTGGAAGATGTATTCATACAGTTTTACAAGATGGAGGAATTTATAAAATCTATTATGCGATCATAAATGATTGGAAATATATCAATAATATTCCGTATCCAGTTTATGACATATGGTATGCGGAATCCAAAGATGGGATCCACATTCCAGTGTCAGATGATCGATTATGTGTAACTACAAAAGGAAATGAGTATCGCATTGGGCGGCCAAAAGTGTATAAAACAAATGAAGGATATGAGATGTATTATACAAGAGATTTGGTGACAAAAGAATACATAGCTGGGTATGCAGAATCTAAAGATGGCTTAGTTTGGAATAGAAAAGATGTAAAATGTGGATTGGAAAAATCGGAGAATGGATGGGATTCAGAAATGGCGTGTTATCCGGTGAAGGTTAAATATAAAAATAAAACATATATGTTTTATAATGGCAATGGACAGGGAAAAACTGGCGTAGGATATGCGGTTGGTATGGAATAGGTGTATGCATGGAGTTAGAGATTATTAGATTAAAAAATGTAGATGAAAATTTTTTGAATCGTGTTGATCAGTATATTCTGTCGAAAACGACAAATGGAGAGTTTATTAATACTACCAGATATTTATCCTATCATCCAGAAGAAAGATTTCAAGACGATTCTATTGCAGTGATTGATAAAGGAAGTAAGGAAGTACGTGGCGTTATGATGGCCACAAAAGTTATGTCAAATGAGACTATAGCAATATCACATGGTGGAACTACATTTGCTGGACCAATCTTAGATTATAAATACAGTATAAAAGAGCAGAGAGAAATATTAGAATTACTATTATCTTATTATGAAAACCATTATAAAAAGATAGAATTACGATTAAGACCGTCTGTTTACGATAAGCAGCCGATGGATTTTCTTGCTTACTATCTGGAAACAAAAGGATATGAAAGAAAGATGATGGCTCTTGCTAATGTGATACAGATAAAAGATATCGATACGTTAGAGGAACAATTTGCACAGTATAAAACGAAGAGAAGAAATCACATAAAAAAAACTTTGAAAGAGGAGAAATTTATTTTCCAGATTAGAAAAACTATTGACAAAGATGCCTGGGAAAATATGAATGAAAATTTAAATAATAAATATGATAGTGCTACAACACATACATACGAGGAAATTCAAAAATTATGTGAATTATATCCAGATCGGATTCTTCCATGCTATGTATATAACAAGGAAGGAGAATATGGTGCATTTGCGTTAGGATATTGTTTTAAAAATGTATTCCACACACAATATCTGGATATGAATTATAACTTGGCTTCGGATTATCCCCATTTATATTTAATTCATAATTTGATTCAAATGGCAAGAAAAGAAGGGTATTCATATTTTAGTTTTGGGGCGAGTACAGAGGACAGGGGGGATTATTTAAACGAAGGGTTATATAATTATAAAAATGGATACGGAGGAGGAGCAATATTGCTTCCTTCTTATGTAAAGTAGAATAATGAATCGATTTAAACTATTTATTGAAAATTTTTTGATTTATGGTCTGGGGGGAGTCATGGGAAAGATGATTCCCTTTTTCATGCTTCCTGTGATTACACGCTTGATACCCAATTCTTATTATATGGGACTAAGCGATATGTCCAATACCTTATTGTCTTTTTCACAGGCATTTGCAGTAATGGGTATGTATGATGCCATGTTCCGCATGTTTTTTGAGAAGGAGGAGCAGATATATAAAAAAGAGGTATGCTCCAGTGCAGTAGCATTTATAGGTTTTTCCTCTCTTTTGGTTTTTCTTTTTTTGTTTACTTTTAAAGAACAGATTGCAGAAAGTTTTTTTGCTGATAGTTCTTTGATCCCGCTGGTTTTTGTGACAGCGGTCGGTGTACTGGCAGGAGCTACGAATAATATTGTTGCAGCACCAACCAGAATGCAGAATAAAAGAAGGATTTTTTTGGCCACGAACGTTATTACCCCGCTTATTTCTTATGGGATTGCCATATATCTTTTGAGGAAGGGAAATTACATCTATGCGCTCCCATTGGGAAGCGTAATTGCCGCAATTGCTACAGAAGTAATTTTTATTTTCTTGAACTACAAATGGTTTTCCTTAAAATTTGTCCGATGGAACCTGATAAAAAGTATGCTGTGCATCGGAATTCCTTTGCTTCCTAATTTTCTGATTTACTGGGTATTTAATTCATGTGATAGGATTATGATTTCTCAGTTTTTGGGAATGGAGCATACGGGACTTTATGCAGTAGGATCTAAATTCGGACATATCAGCCAGCTGATTTATTCAGCATTTGCCGGAGGGTGGCAGTATTTTGCTTTTTCTACGATGAGGGATGAGGATCAGGTGGAATTAACTTCCAGAGTGTTCGAATATTTAGGATGCCTGGCTTTCAGCGCAACAATTTTAGTATCGTTTTGTTCTGATTTTTTCTTTGCTTTTTTATTTGGGGAAGAATATCAGGCGGCTGCAGTTACAGTTCCGTATCTGTTTATGGCTCCATTGGCACAGATGTTGTTTCAGGTTGCAGCAAATCAGTTTTTAGTTATAAAAAAAACTATGCCATCTTCTATGATTTTATTTGCAGGAGCTATCGGTAATGTAGGACTAAATGCTATATTAATTCCCAGAATAGGGATAGAGGGCGCTGCAATTGCTACTCTTGTCGGCTTTTCATTAAGCACGTTGATTTGTGCTTGCATTTTAACAAAAATGAGATTATTTCAGGTAAGTAGCCGCTGCAAATGGGTTGCTTTCCTATTTGTATTGTATATGCTTTTATGGAGAATTTTTAATCATAGAATGGCATGGATATCCATTTTGGCAGGAAGTTTTGTACTGTTACTGTATTTAATTTTTTATAAAAAAGATTTAGAAAGTGTAAAAGTGCTTATACATAAAAAGGAGAATTACGATTCATGAAAAAAATCCTTCTTGTCTTCGGCACTCGTCCCGAGGCAATTAAAATGTGTCCTTTAGTCAATGAACTAAAGGACAGAAAGGACGTACAGACTGTCGTTTGTGTAACAGGCCAGCACCGTCAGATGTTAGACCAGGTGCTGGAAACCTTTCAGGTGGTTCCTGATTACGATTTATCTATTATGAAAGAACGGCAGACATTGTTTGACGTAACCACCAACATATTAAACCGAATAAAAGAAGTTCTGGAACAGGAAAAGCCAGATGTGGTTTTGGTTCATGGAGACACCTCCACGACCTTTGTAACCGCTCTGGCTTGTTTTTATCTGCAGATTCCAGTTGGCCATGTGGAGGCGGGACTTCGCACTTACAATATTTATTCTCCGTATCCGGAGGAGTTTAACCGGCAGGCTGTCAGCATCATTTCTGCATATAATTTTGCTCCCACGGAGCTCTCAAGACAGAATCTAGTCAAAGAAGGAAAAAATCTAGATACCATTTACGTGACAGGAAATACGGCTATTGACGCTTTAAAAACAACGGTAAGGCCGGATTATACCCATGAACAGCTCAGGTGGGCGGAGGGAAGTCGGCTAATCATGATTACAGCCCATAGACGGGAGAATCTGGGAGAGCCGATGAAACATATGTTTCGAGCAATCCGCCGGGTGTGCGATGAACATCCGGATGTGAAGGCTATTTATCCGATCCACATGAATCCGGCAGTTCGCGAAACGGCAGATGAAATTCTGGGCGGCGATGAGCGTATCAGAATTATTGAGCCATTAGATGTATTGGATTTTCATAATTTCCTGGCCCATTCTTATATGATATTGACGGATTCAGGTGGAATTCAGGAGGAAGCTCCGTCGCTTGGAAAACCAGTGCTTGTCATGCGCGATACCACAGAGCGTCCAGAAGGAATCCAGGCCGGTACACTGAAACTGGTGGGAACGGATGAAGAGACGATCTATACAGCGTTTAAACAGCTTTTGGAAGACAAAAGTGAATACGAGAAAATGAGCCATGCAAGCAACCCTTATGGAGATGGATTTGCCTGTAAACGGATTGCTGATATTTTGGAAACATCAATCTAGCTTTATACATAGGTTATGCAAAAATTCCCCAAATTTCCTGTAGAAGCGAGAAATAAACGGTTGCCAATCAGCTGAAATTGCAATAAGCTAATTATGAACGAATTATACAAATGAGTAAAAGTGTAACGTAAGGAAGTTGAAAGGATGCACAGTACATTAATCCGGTTTACTGACCGCAAATTTGCAGATTCATACAGGAGAGGGGAGTTATACCTGTCCTCTTTGTCAAAATTCTGGGATTTTTCAGAAGGAAAAATTCATTTTGGCAAAAACCTGACGGCTGCAGACATCGCTAAAATCAAAAATGCAGTGCCCGATGGCCGTCAGGACTTTTCAGAGGGAGTGGCTGCACAGATTCCCAGGGATCAGGTGGCACATTTTTTTGATTCTATGGGGAAACATCTCATTCATGACGTCCGGTTCCGGATTTCTGCGTACCAATATTGCAATCTGCTCTGCTTTTTTAGGATTGATGCCGAGGATGCAGATGCCGGCTTACTGGATGAGGAGAATATGGCATATATATTGAGGTCGCGGGGGATTTTCATGACGGCGGAGGAAATAAAGGCCATGGCACCTGCAAAGGCGCAGAAACTTGAGGTTTCTCTTGTGGAACCAAATCCGATGCTATCTTCCGACAGAGTTCATATGGTTCAGCTGCCATCTGTGGAAATGAACCAGTTTGGAGATGTGGTTATCGTGATAAAAGACCAGAGGGAATTTGAACGGCGGGTTTTATCTGCCGTGAAACGCCAGGGTGGGCGGGCCATTCTTGGAGATGTCAGGTATCATCCCATGTTAGACCGGGTGGATCCAACAACGATGCAGGAGCACAGCGTTACCATTGTTACCTCCAGATATACAAATGAAGCAGGGAGAATTGTGGGGGACGGCGCTTTTCATATATCCATGCTGGATGGCATGAAAAATATTTTCTGGCGTGGATGTATGGATAAATATGACAGATACGCCAGCCAGAAGGAGTGGCGGATATGCTGGCTTCCGGATGTCCGTAACTATGAACCTAAAATACTGCAGGCAGGGTCATTGGAAGACATTATCGATGTTGTTGAGACCGAGGGTATACGGGACTATCTGTTAAAAAAGTATACGGGATATATTCCTGGAATTGCGAGCAGTGTCCGGAGAGAATTGCGAGGCACAGAGAGCTACAAGGAGTTTAAGGAGTATATGAAAATGGTGGATGGCCTTGGAGATTTTGTTGCGGAAATCGGAGGGAAGAATTAGGACTGTCCCGGCTGTGATGTGAAACTACGGATCGTCCATAATCATACCCTGCAAAAACTAAAGCGGTAAAGGCCTAAATATCAGATTTAGGTCTTGCGTTCTTTTTGAAGAGCTGTTATTATTATCTCATAAGCAAAGTTTTACAATCTATTTTTCTGATGATTCTTGGCCATAAGGCCGTCTGACAGACTCTTTGCTTATATCCCAAATCGAAAAAGTATGATAAATGACAACGGGCAGGGAGTCTGGCATACAGGGCCTTCTTCCTGCGAAGAGAAAGGAAGAGTGCCTATGAGGAAAACAGAAAACAGAGAACATCCAGGGACAATGACAGAGATGGATTTGACAGAACAGGAGGTTCTGGAAGAATTGGAACATACAGAAGTGAATCTTTCGGATTTTGCATTGTTTCTGTCCGTTATGAAGAACCGGGAGGCCCATCGGTGTGTGCTCAGCATCATCATGGAGGATCCGGAACTTGTATTGACGCAGGTACAGGTGGAAGAGGTGGTTTTAAACCGTGTTGGGAAACGGGCGATCCGCTTGGATGCCGCAGCGCAGGATGCCAACCAGGTGCGGTATGCGACGGAGATGCAGAATGATACGGATCACGACAGCATGCAAAAACGAGCCCGCTATTACCAGAGCCTTCTGGACACGCCCTATTTAAAGTCTGGAAAACGCACGAAATACCGTCAGCTTCCACCTACAGTGGTTACTTTTATTACTCAGGAGGATATTTTTGGCAGGGATCAGGCAAAATATACGTTCACGGAGCAGTGTCAGGAGGTGAAAGGACTTTGCCTGGAGGATGGAACGACCAAAATATTTTTAAATATGGCCAGTAAAAACGGAGATCCGGTGCTGGTCAGCATGCTGCAGTATATGAAGAAAACAAGATTGGATAATCCGGAAATAAGCGTGCACGATGAGCGGATTCAAAAGCTGGATTCCATCGTGAAGGAAGTAAAAGAATCAGAAGAATGGGAGGCAGTGAGAATGAGTATTCTATCAATTGGTATGGAAAAGGGAATGGAAAAGGGAATGGAAAAGGGAATGGAAAAGGGAATGAAAAAAGGTCGGGTAATAACGCTGAAAACCCAGGTTTCACGAAAGCTGGAAAAGGGAAGAAGCGCTGAACAGATTGCGGAGGATCTGGAGTTGGAGCTTCCGGAGACGGAGGAATTGATCCGGGAGATTTTGACGGAACTGGGAAAATAAAAAACATATTGTAGAGCTCTTCCTCTGTTCCGGCAGGAATCCTGCCGGAACAGAGCAGAATGGGGTTGAAATGGATCAAAGCTGGTCAGAAATTCCGGAAACCTCTTTCTGCGTTTCATGGCTGGCAGAGTCTTCCGGGGGATCCGGTATGTATTCAACTACGTCCTGAATCTGACAGTTCAGGATGGAGCACAGCATTTCAATGGTGTGCGTTGAGACATACCGATTCTGTTTCAGGCGGCTGATCTGGCCTGCGCTGATGCCGTAATAGCGAATCAGACGATATTGCGTGATCTGCTTTTGCTTCATGGTTTTCCATAGATTATCATATGTAATCAAAATAATTCCACCTCCCTGATACCATTAAAATACGAAAACAGAGATTCACATATTAACCATAACTGGATAATGACGGGAATTAGGGCGAATCCTTGATCGGCCTGTACTCGTGTTTATTTTTTAACGAATATAACGGCAGGAAATTCTCATGACTTTTTTCTGTCTCTGTGTTATGATGAAGACATATGGAATTACTTACTTATATGGAATTACTTGTGACAGTGCCTGAGAAACCGCGCGGCGGAGGAGGCGCGCTGTCTCAAAAGGAAAGAGGGGGAATAAAAAAGCTATGAAATCTCTGGAGTCGCGTTATCTGGATCGTTTGTCGGAGCTTTATCCGACCATTGCGGCAGCCTCAACAGAAGTGATCAATCTGGAAGCTATTTTAAACCTTCCGAAGGGAACGGAGCACTTTCTGACGGACATACACGGAGAGTATGAGGCCTTTTCCCATGTGTTAAAAAATGGCTCTGGCTCTGTGAGGCGGAAAATTGATGATGTATTCGGAAATACCCTGAGCCGCCAGGATAAGCAGTCTCTGGCAACGCTGATTTATTATCCGGCGGAGAAGATGAGCCGGATTCTGCAGACGGAGGAAAATCCGGAAGACTGGTACAAGATTACTCTGTACCGTTTGATTGCCGTGTGCCGCCGGGCTTCCAGCAAGTATACGCGTTCCAAAGTCCGCAAGGCGCTTCCGAAGGAGTTTGCATACGTGATGGAGGAACTTCTCACGGAAAAGGCGGATATGGTGGATAAGGAGTCTTACTATGATGCCATTGTGCAGACCATCATCCGCGTGGGACGGGCTCGCTCCTTTATCATTGCCTTGAGTGAGCTGATTCAGCGCCTGACGGTGGATCACCTGCATATTGTGGGTGATATTTATGACCGGGGACCTGGCCCTCATATTATTATGGATAAGCTGATGACGTACCATTCAGTAGATGTGCAGTGGGGAAATCACGATGTGCTCTGGATGGGGGCGGCAGCCGGACAGCCGGGATGTATTGCCAATGTGATCCGGATTTGCGCCCGCTATGGAAATCTGGATATACTGGAGGATGGATATGGAATTAACCTTCTTCCGCTGGCAACCTTTGCCATGAATACATATGCGGATGATCCCTGTGCCTGCTTTCAGTTAAAAGGCTCCGCTGCCTATGATGCATCAGAGATGGAGATCAATCAGAAGATGCACAAGGCGATTTCGGTCATCCAGTTCAAGGCGGAGGGGCAGATTATCAAAGCGCATCCGGAGTTTGGACTGGAAAAACGCAATCTGCTGCACCGGATTGACTGGGAGCGAGGCGTTCTGCAGATGGATGGCAAGGAATATCCGATGCTGGATATGAATTTCCCCACCGTCAATCCGGAGGATCCCTATGCCTTTACGGAGCAGGAGGCAGATATCATGGAGCGGCTGGAACGGGCGTTTTTAAACTGTGAAAAGCTCCAGCAGCATATGAAGTTTCTTCTGGCCAAGGGAAGCCTCTATAAGGTCTACAATAACAACCTGTTGTACCACGGCTGTGTACCGCTAAATGAAGATGGAGCCTTTAAAGAGGTATCCATTTACGGCAAGAAATATAAGGGAAAAGCGCTGTATGATGTGCTGGACAATTATGTCCGGAAGGGATTTGTATCCATGGATCCGGCAGAGCGGGAGCGGGGCCGGGATATGATGTGGTATATCTGGCTCAATGAGAATTCCCCTCTGTTTGGTAAGGATAAGATGGCCACCTTTGAGCGGTATTTTCTGGCGGAAAAAGAGACCCACCGGGAGGTAAAAAACCCCTATTACCGCCTTCTGGAGGATGAGGCAGTGCTTGACCGAATCCTTTTGGAGTTCGGACTGAACACGGAAGAGGCTCATATTATCAACGGTCATGTTCCGGTTAAATCCAAGGATGGAGAGAGTCCCATTAAATGCGGCGGAAAGCTTCTGGTCATCGACGGCGGATTTTCCAAGGCCTATCAAAAGGAAACGGGAATTGCCGGTTATACGCTGATTTACAATTCCTATGGCTTGATTCTGGCGGCTCATGATCCTTTTGAATCCACGGAAGCTGCCATTGAAAATGAGAGCGACATCCATTCTGACAGTAAGATGGTTAAATGGGTTCGGGAAAGAAAATGTGTGGGAGACACGGATGTGGGGCGTGAGCTGAAGGAAAAAGTGGAAGATTTGAAAAAACTTCTGGATGCTTATTACAGCGGCGAAATTGCAGAGAAATTTACCCGGTAAGAGTCTGGTTTCTGCCGTAAATAGTTAGTAATTAAAAAGATGCACCGGCTCTGATGCTGCAGTCAGCAGAATCGAAAGGGGTGCATCTTTTTGTTTTTCGCGTTTCCGATCCGTGTGGTCAGATTTACTACCGGGTGCCGAAAATACGGTCACCTGCATCCCCCAGTCCAGGGCAGATGTAAGCGTCTTCGTTGAGGCAGCGATCCACATGCCCCACATAGATCTGGATGTCCGGATGGGCTTCGTGAAGACGTTTTAACCCCTCCGGAGCAGCGATGATGGCCATAAATTTGATGTTTTTTCCGCCGTGCTGCTTGATGAAATCAATGGCAGCCACAGCGGAGCCGCCGGTGGCCAGCATGGGATCGGTCACAACGATGGTGCGCAGCTCGATGGGATGGGGAAGTTTGCAGTAATATTCATGAGGCTCGTGGGTTACCTCGTCGCGGTAGAGGCCGATATGGCCGACTTTTGCGGAGGGAACCAGGGCAAGGATTCCGTTTACCATACCAAGTCCGGCTCGCAAAATAGGTACAACCGCCAGTTTTTTTCCTGCCAGCATGGGTGTCATGCAGGTCTCCAGCGGTGTTTCCACCTGGCGATCCTCCAGGGAAAGATCCCGCAGCGCCTCATAGCCCATGAGCATGGCAATTTCTTCGATGAGAGAGCGAAATTCATTGGTTCCGGTGGTTTTGCTGCGAAGGATTGAAATTTTATGCTGGATCAGTGGGTGATCAAGAATTGTTACATGTTCCATATGTTTTAACCTGCCTTTTCAAAACTTTTCAAGAGTGATCTCCAGCGCCTTTTTTGAAGCGCTGGTTTTAAATGCCGTTTTTGAATCAACTACCTGGGATTATTTATTATCCGGGCTGTAGCGAATCAGGGCGTAATCCCCTGCTTCTTTTGATACCGGAAGGCTCACATAGATAACACCGGATTTTTCGTAGCTGAAGGCTTTGGGCCAGTCTGCCGGTTCTCCGGAGTCTTCGCCGTAACCGCCGGTAAAGTCTGCATGCTGCAGGAGCTTATAGTAGTAATCCGTATTACGGCCGGAACCGTTTAATTCGCCGCGGACTGTACTTTCATTGGAAACCGATTCAGCCAGCTTATAATCGCCGGAGGCAATATAGCCGGAGATGGTATAAATATCGGTCAGATCACCAAGGCCCAGATTGTCTGCTGTTTCCAGATCCACGGTATTGGCAAAGAAAATCCGGTGCTCTGTTCCGTCGGATGCTTTTTGAGTTCCGCGGTAAGTAACGGTAATGCGACGCAGATTTACTGATTCCACGGAAGCTTCCACTGTCAGTTCCCCGGGCCAGGCAGCAGAGGCTGCCATAGCATTTGCCTTTAAAAGGGCATTGACTTTCTCCTGCATGCTGGAATCCTTCATATTGGATACAACTGGATACTGGATGGAGGCGCTGCCGGTTTTTTCTGTCTGGATCGATGCCTGGACAGAGGTGGACGAGACAGTTCCGGAAGAGGATGAACTTTCCGGTGTAAAGGCCGCCTCTGTGGTAGGCGGAAGTGTTTCTTTTTCCACTGCCGCTGTCGTATGTAAAGTAGCTATATCAATGGGATCGCTTTTTTTGCAGCCGCCCAGTGCCATGGCGCACAGAGCCGTTATAATAAGAAGCTTTTGTTTTTTCATGGATTCCTCCTTTGCAGCAGTTTTGCTGGTGTACTGGAAAAGTCCGGAATAATCCGGAATTTTCTTTTTCTCCATTATACATGATATTGAGCAAATATGGAAGAAGGACATGAAAAATGCGTATTGCAGGAAGGAGTGAAAGATTTATAAGGATATGAAATATAAGAAATGATATATATAAGTAATACTTCTGATTAAAAATCAAGAAAACTAACTGGAAAACGTGAGAGAGTATGATATAATGACTGTGAAACAGGCATTATATCATTGCGCACACCGGTTTTCGCATTCACTGCGAAAATCCGGGCGCAGGAAAAAATAAGTGGCAGGAGGCTAAAACCTATGAAGATGGTATCAATTGCAGAGGAACTGAAGAATAATTCCTATCCGGGCCGCGGCATTGTGATCGGCCGTACAGCGGATGGCTCCAAAGCGGTAACGGCATATTTTATTATGGGAAGAAGTGAGAATAGCCGGAATCGCATTTTCGTGGAGGATGGGGCCGGAATTCGCACCCAGGCCTTTGATCCGGCCAAATTAAAGGATCCCAGTCTGATTATCTATGCCCCTGTCCGGGTGCTGGGTAATAAGACGATCGTGACCAATGGAGACCAGACGGATACGATTTACGAGGGGATGGATCGCCAGATGACCTTCGAGCAGTCTCTGCGCAGTCGGGAGTTTGAGCCGGACGGCCCCAATTACACCCCCAGAATTTCTGGTATTATGCACATTGAGGACGGTGAGTACAATTACGCACTTTCGATTTTAAAATCCAGCGATGGAAATCCGGAGTCCTGTCATCGCTATTCCTTTGCTTATGAGAATCCGTTGGCAGGAGAAGGCCATTTTATTCACACCTACATGCATGATGGAGATCCGCTTCCCAGCTTTGAAGGAGAGCCAAAGCGGGTAGAGATTCCGGACACGATAGAGGAATTTACGGAACTTCTCTGGACAAACCTGAATGAGGATAATAAGGTGTCCCTCTTTGTCCGCTACATCGATATCGCCAGCGGCGAGACACAGACACGGATTGTCAACAAAAATCACTGAGAAAAACATTCGCACAAAGAAGTAGGAGGATAATTGGATCATGAAAGAACTGGAATTAAAATATGGCTGTAACCCGAACCAGAAGCCGTCCCGGATTTTTATGGAAAACGGCAGAGAACTTCCGATTAAGGTGCTTTGCGGCCGTCCAGGATATATCAATTTTCTGGATGCCTTCAATGGATGGCAGCTGGTAAAGGAGCTGAAGGAGGCAACTGGCCTTCCGGCAGCAACTTCTTTCAAACACGTTTCTCCGGCAGGAGCGGCGGTGGGACTTCCCATGGATGAAACGATGCGGAAGATCTACTGGGTGGACGATATGGGAGAGCTTTCTCCTCTGGCCTGTGCCTATGCCAGAGCCCGCGGAGCAGACCGGATGTCTTCTTTCGGCGATTTTATTTCTCTGTCGGACGTGTGCGATGCAGATACAGCCCGGATTATCAAACGGGAGGTGTCGGATGGAGTTATTGCTCCCGGCTACACAGAGGAAGCGCTGGAGATTTTGAGATCCAAGAAAAACGGAAACTATAATGTGATTGAGATTGACCCGTCCTATGTTCCGGAGCCGACAGAGAAGAAACAGGTATTCGGTATTACCTTTGAGCAGGGCAGAAATGAACTGCCCATTAACCGGGAACTTCTGTCCAATCTGGTAACAGAAAATAAGGAGCTTCCGGACGCAGCGAAGATTGATATGATGATCTCACTGATTACGCTGAAATATACCCAGTCCAATTCCGTGTGCTATGTAAAGGACGGACAGGCCATCGGAATCGGAGCCGGCCAGCAGTCCCGGGTACACTGCACGCGTCTGGCTGGACAGAAGGCGGACAACTGGTATCTTCGCCAGGCACCGCAGGTTCTGAATCTTTCCTTTGTAGACGGAATTAAGAGAGCGGATCGTGACAATGCCATTGATGTTTATATTGGTGAGGAATATATGGATGTTTTGGCCGATGGCGCCTGGCAGAAGATTTTCAAAGAGAAACCTCCGGTATTTACCCGGGAGGAAAAAAGGGCATGGCTGGACGGCATGCAGGGTGTGACGCTGGGTTCAGATGCATTCTTCCCCTTTGGAGACAATATTGAGCGGGCTCATAAGAGCGGTGTTCAGTATATTGCACAGCCGGGCGGCTCTGTCCGGGATGACAATGTAATTGAAACCTGCAATAAATACGGCATGGTTATGGCGTTTACAGGAATTCGTCTGTTCCATCATTAAGATATTGTGGGACAGAAAATCGGGGCCTGATGCTGAGAATTTGGCAGCCGGAAACGGAATTGAATGTTTCCGGCTGCCTTTTTTCTGTATTGAGATAAAAAAATAGTTGCAATTTTTCTACAATTTTGATAAGATAGTAATCGCTGATAGACAGCCGGCTTGTCGGAATGGCAGACGAGGTGGACTCAAAATCCATTGGTGGCGACACCGTGCGGGTTCAAGTCCCGCAGCCGGCACTCCTTGGCAGGGGCAGGGCTCGGAATTTGTATCAAGAAATTCCGGGCCTTTTTTCTAAACATGGGAGGTGGTGGACGTGACATGTCAGGAAGCGGAGCGCCTTGTGACGCCCTATATTCGGGATGAACTGACAGGGGATGAGTTGGAAGGATTTCTGGCCCATCTGGAAGAATGCCGGAATTGTCAGGAAGAACTGGAAATTTATTTTATGGTGGATGTGGGCCTGAAGCAGCTGGATTCTGGGCGTGGAACCTTTGATATTATGGGTGCTCTGGAACGGAAGATTGAGGAGTCCTACGGGCGCGTGCGCCGGATGTGGGGGTTTCGAACGCTTCGGTACAGCGTTAATACCCTGTGGATTATGGCAGTGATGGTTACCATCTTTTTGCAGGTCCGAATCTGGTTTTTCTGAGAGGGAGGAATGATGGGGAAATTAGTGTTGATAGATGGTCACAGCATTTTGAACCGGGCTTATTATGGCGTCCCGGAGCTGACCAATTCCAAAGGACTCCATACCAACGCGGTATATGGATTTTTGAATATTATGTTTCGGGTAATCGAGGATGAGAAGGCGGAGTATCTGGCCGTGGCGTTTGACAGAAAGGAACCGACATTTCGCCATGAGATGTTCGAAGCCTATAAGGGGACGCGAAAACCCATGCCGGAGGAGCTGAGAGAGCAGGTTCCGCTTATAAAGGAAGTACTGGCGTCCATGGGAATTCCGATTCTTTCGAAGGCCGGATATGAGGCAGATGATATCCTGGGAACCATTGCCAGACGCTGTGCAGCAGAGGGTGCAGAGGTTTCGGTGGTATCGGGAGACCGGGATCTTTTGCAGCTTGCGGATGAGCGGGTGAAAATCCGTATGCCGCGGACATCCCGGGGCACGACGGAAATCCGGGATTATTATCCGGAGGATGTGAAACGGGAGTATCAGGTTACACCGGAAGAATTCATTGATGTGAAAGCCCTGATGGGAGATGCTTCGGATAATATTCCGGGTGTTCCTTCCATTGGAGAGAAGACGGCCACCAGCCTGATTGTTACCTACGGCTCCATTGAAAATGCCTACGAGCATCTGGATGAGATTAAGCCTCCCAGGGCCCAGAGGGCGCTGCGGGAGCATTACGATATGGCCAGACTTAGCAAGACGCTGGCAACCATCTGCACGGACTGTGAAATTCCTTTTTCCATGGAAGAGGCGCGGCTGGAAAACATCTATACGCCAGAGGCTTACCAGCTGATGAAACAGCTGGAGTTTAAATCCATTCTTCAGAAATTCGGGGAAGAGGCGTTTTCTGCGGCCGGGATTGAGGCGTCATTTTTGCTGATTTCTGATTTTGGAAAAGCGCAGGTGGTTTTTGAGGCTGCCGGAAAGGTACCTTCTGTGGGAGCGCAGCTAATTCTGGAGAAGGGGAAGGTAATGGCCCTGGCTCTCTGCTTTGGGGAGGAGGATATTTATGCCATCCCGGCAGCTGGATTTCTGAGCGGTGAGTATCTGGCAGGAGCGTTGGAGGAGCTGATGACAGTATCTCCTTCTGTTTCTGTGCTGAATCTGAAAAGCCAGCTTCCATGGCTTGGCAGAAAGAATCGGGATGTGGTGGACGGACTGGGCAGCCAGAACGGCGGTGAGGCGATTTTTGACGCCGGTGTGGCCGGATATCTCTTAAATCCGCTGAAGGATACGTATGAATATGATGACCTTGCCAGAGATTATCTGGATATGACGGTTCCATCCAGAATGGATTTGCTTGGAAAGGCATCGGTGGAAGAGGGCATTTCTACTATGCCGGAAAAGGCAAAGACCTGTCTTTGCTATATGGCCTATGTGGCCTGGAAGGCGCGTCCGGTTCTGGAAAAGAAACTTTCTGAAGCCGGGATGCGCAGCCTGTTTTACGAAATTGAGATGCCGGTTATTTACAGCCTTTATCATATGGAAGAAGAGGGCATTGCAGTTCGCCGGGAAGAGCTGAAAGCCTACGGAGAAAAGTTACAGCTTCAGATCGAAGCGCTGGAACAGGAAATCCGGAAGGAGACAGGGGAGACATTCAATATCAATTCACCCAAACAGCTGGGCGAGGTGCTGTTTGAAAAAATGGGACTGCCCGGTGGAAAGAAGACGAAGACCGGGTATTCCACAGCGGCGGATGTGCTGGAAAAGCTGGCCCCGGATTATCCGGTGGTACAGAAAATCCTTGATTACCGGCAGGTGACGAAGCTGAAATCAACCTATGCGGATGGACTGGCTGCGTTCATTCGGGAAGATGGGAGGATTCACGGAACCTTCAATCAGACTATTACGGCCACCGGGCGTATTAGCAGCACGGAACCGAATTTGCAGAATATTCCGGTTCGAATGGAACTGGGACGGGAGATCCGAAAACTTTTTGTACCCAGAGAGGGTTGTGTTCTGGTGGATGCTGATTATTCGCAGATTGAACTGCGGGTTCTGGCCCACATGTCCGGAGATCAGAACCTGATTGAGGCTTACCGGAAGGCGGAGGATATTCACGCTATTACGGCGTCGGAGGTGTTCCATGTGCCGCTTTCGGAGGTTACGCCGCTCCTGCGGCGGAATGCCAAGGCGGTTAATTTTGGCATCGTTTACGGGATCAGCGCATTTGGATTGAGCGAGGATCTGAGCATTTCCAGGAAAGAGGCGCTGACCTATATTAACCGGTATTTTGAGACGTATCCGGATGTGAAACGGTTTTTGGACAGCCAGGTGGAACTGGGGCGTGAGCAGGGATATGTGGAAACCATGTTTGGCCGCCGCCGTCCAGTTCCGGAACTGAAATCAGCCAATTTCATGCAGCGCTCCTTTGGAGAGCGGGTGGCGATGAATTCTCCGATCCAGGGAACAGCGGCAGATATCATCAAGATTGCCATGTTCCGGGTGGATCAGCGGCTGCGGCGGGAGGGACTTCGCTCCCGGATCGTGCTGCAGGTGCATGACGAGCTTCTTGTGGAGACCTGGAAGGAAGAGACGGAGCGGGTCAAAGAAATTCTGGCTGAGGAAATGAAACATGCTACCACTTTACAGGTGGAGCTGGAGATTGATATGAAGACAGGAAATTCCTGGTTTGAGACGAAATAAAGTGTGGGAAAATGAGAAGATTCCGGGAAAGACGGGACAGGTGTGGGAATAGGATGAATGGCAGCCAGGAGAGGCGCTGAAGGAAGCAGAGATCCGGAAGACAAAGGAGAGGATGGCAGAATGAAGGTAATCAGTATTACCGGCGGCGTGGGATCTGGAAAAAGCGAAGTATTAAAGATTCTGGAACAGGAATTCGGAGCCAGAATTCTGGTGGCAGATCAGATTGCCCACCAGTTGATGGAACCGGAAACGGAAGGCTACCGGCAGGTGGTAAAGGCCCTGGGAGATTCATTTCTGGGGGCGGATGGACAGATTGACCGAAAAAAACTGGCAGATCTGATTTTCCGGGATCCGGAAGCGGTAAAGACAATGAACGGGATTATCCATCCCATGGTATGGCAGGAAATTCAGGATGCTATTCGGGAGGAAAGCCGAGAGCTGGTGGTGGTGGAAGCGGCTCTTTTTGATGAGGAGCATAATGCCATGTTTGACGAAATCTGGTATGTGTACACCTCCCGGGAGAACCGGATTCGCCGCCTGATGGCCAGCCGGGGCTATACAGAGAAAAAGTGCCGGGATATCATGGCCAATCAGGCCTCGGAGGAGGAATACAGGAAGCTTGCAGACCGGGTGTTGGATAACAATGGGCCAGTGGAGGAGATTCGTAGCCAGCTGAGCCGGTTTTTAACGCAGTAAAGAGAAAACAAAAAGAGGACAGGAAAACGACATGCGGATGGTTAGTATTGCCAGCGGCAGCAGTGGCAATTGTATTTATATAGGAAGCGATAAGACGCACATTCTGGTGGATGCGGGAATCAGCAACCGGAGAATTGAAAAGGGACTCAGTGAACTGGGGGTAAAGGGGAGTGAATTGTCAGGGGTTCTGATTACCCACGAACATTCAGACCATATCAAGGGACTGGGGGTTCTGTCCCGGAAATATGGGGTTCCCATTTACAGTACCCGGGAAACTCTGGAGGAGATTGGAGCGTCAAAGAGTCTGGGGGAGTTTCCGAGGGACCTGTTTTGCCCAATCTGCCATGATGTGGATTTTTGCATCGGAGATCTGGAAATTAAGCCATTCCGGATCGATCACGATGCGGCCAATCCGGTGGCGTATCGGATTCAGAACGAAACAAAATCTATTGCAGTCGCCACGGATATGGGACATTATTCCCAGTATATCATCGACCATCTTCAGGGACTGGATGCGATCCTTCTGGAGGCGAACCATGATGTGAGGATGTTGGAGGCTGGCCCTTATCCCTATTATCTGAAACGGAGAATTTTAAGTGATTACGGCCATCTTTCCAATGAGAATGCAGGGCGTCTTTTAAGCTGCATTCTCCATGACGGCATGAAGCATATTTTTCTGGGGCATCTGAGTAAAGAAAATAATTACGAGGAACTGGCCTATGAGACGGTACGCCAGGAGATCAGCCGGGGCGACACTCCCTACAGGGCAGGGGACTTTCCCATTACAGTGGCAAAACGCGATGACGTATCACAGATTGTAACCGTGTAAGAATAGCCGGACCGGGCGCGGTGTCTGGAAAACGGCTGAAATATAAAGGAGGCTAATATGAGCAAGATTATTATTACGATCGTAGGAAAAGATCGGGTTGGCATTGTGGCAAAAACGTGCAATTACCTGGCAGACAACAATATGAATATTCTTGATATTACGCAGACCATTCTTCAGGAATACTTCAACATGATGATGATCGTAGATATTTCAGGGGCAAAAAAGCCGTTTGATGATATGGCACGGGAGCTGGCAGCTCTGGGAGAGGAGATCGGCGTGACGATCCGCTGTCAGAAAGAGGAAATTTTTACCAGCATGCACCGTATTTAAGCCAGGCGGGGAAAGGACGATAGAGCGATGATTAACATGTATGAGGTTTTGGAGACCAATAACATGATCTCCAATGAGAAGCTGGATGTGCGTACCATTACCATGGGAATCAGCCTGCTGGACTGCAGCGACAGCGACCTGGGCAGGATGAATGAAAAGATTTATAAGAAAATCACGTCCTACGCCAGAGATCTGGTGGAGACGGGAGACGCCATCGGTCGGGAATTTGGCGTTCCGATCGTGAATAAGCGGATTTCTGTAACCCCCATTGCTCTGGTGGGGGCCAGCGCCTGCCGGACGACGGAGGATTTTGTGGAGATGGCAAAAACCCTGGATCGGGCGGCGAAAGAAGTGGGCGTTAATTTTATTGGAGGCTATTCGGCCTTGGTTGCCAAGGGAATGACCCAGGCGGAGGAACTCCTGATTCGCTCTATTCCCCAGGCGCTGGCTGTCACGGATCGTGTCTGCAGCTCCATCAATGTGGGTTCCACAAAGACGGGACTGAATATGGATGCCGTCCGTCTGATGGGAGAGATGGTTCTGGAGACGGCAAAGGCGACGAAAGAACGGGATTCTCTTGGCTGTGCCAAGCTGGTGGTATTCTGTAATGCGCCGGATGACAATCCGTTCATGGCAGGAGCGTTTCACGGAGTGACAGAGGCGGATGCAGTGATCCATGTGGGAGTCAGCGGGCCCGGCGTGGTAAAGACGGCGCTTGAAAAGGTACGCGGTGAGAATTTTGAGGTGCTCTGTGAGACTATCAAGAAAACAGCCTTTAAAATTACGCGGGTTGGCCAGCTGGTGGCGCAGGAGGCATCCAGACGCCTGGGCGTTCCCTTTGGAATCATTGATTTATCTCTGGCGCCGACTCCGGCAGTGGGAGACAGTGTGGCAGAGATTCTGGAGGAAATCGGTCTGGAGCGAAGCGGTGCTCCGGGAACGACGGCGGCTCTTGCCATGCTCAACGACCAGGTGAAAAAGGGTGGAATTATGGCATCCTCCTATGTGGGAGGCCTGAGTGGTGCTTTTATTCCGGTCAGCGAGGATCAGGGAATGATTGATGCGGTGTCGGAAGGGGCTCTGACCATTGAAAAGCTGGAGGCCATGACGTGTGTCTGCTCGGTGGGACTTGATATGATTGCCATTCCGGGCGATACGAAGGCAACCACCATTGCCGGCATCATTGCGGATGAGGCGGCTATCGGCATGATCAATCAGAAAACGACGGCAGTCCGCCTGATTCCGGTAATCGGAAAGACGGTGGGAGAGACGGCGGAGTTTGGAGGTCTTCTGGGTTACGCACCGATTATCCCGGTAAACCGTTTCTCCTGTGACGAATTTATCAGCCGTACCGGACGGATTCCGGCTCCGGTCCACAGCTTTAAAAATTAAAAGTAAAGCAAAGAAAGGCGAAACGTGAGATGGAAAAGACAGAAGCGCTCAGCACATTACTGGATCGTTTTTTAGACGGTGATCTGGAGAAGATGATTTTCAGCAATCCCAGAAATCGGGATTTGTTCATCCGGATGACGGTGCGTCCTCTGATGCTGCGGGGAAAGCTGGCATTTCAGGTGGAGGAATTTACCGAAAAACAGGCGTTTCAGAAAAATGGCGGAAAGGAAGAGGTAGGCCGTTATGTGCTGGAGCAGTTTCTTTCCGGATACCGGAACGGAGAACTGATTTCCAGGAATGGGACGGCCCATATCCTGATCAGTAAGAAGGGAACCATTACCATAAAAGAAAAGAAGAAAATGATGGCCGCGGGTTCCTCTATCCAGCCAGGGCCGGTGTTCCACAATCGCTCCAAGCGCTATATCCTGCCGGAGGGAGAGCCGGTTCCGTTTCTGGTGGAGTTGGGAGTTATGACGCCTCAGGGCCAGGTGGTTCGGGCAAAGTACGATAAATTCCGGCAGATTAACCGCTTCCTGGAATTTATTGAAGACATTCTTCCGAAACTGAGCCAGGACCGTGTGAACACGATTCTGGATTTTGGCTGTGGGAAGTCGTATCTGACGTTTGCCATGTACTATTATCTGAAAGAAAAGAAAGGGTATCCGGTCCGGATTATCGGACTCGACCTGAAGAAGGATGTGATTGCCCTGTGCAGCCGCCTGGCAAAGCAGTTTGGGTTTACAGAGCTTTCTTTCCAGCAGGGAGATATTGCAGGCTATGAGGGAGTTGATCAGGTGGATATGGTGGTCACACTCCACGCCTGCGATACGGCGACAGACTATGCGTTGGCCAAGGCGGTAAAGTGGGGGGCACGGGTAATTCTTTCCGTCCCCTGCTGCCAGCATGAGCTGAACCGTCAGGTGGAAAATGAGATGCTGGCTCCGGTTCTCCAGTACGGGCTTCTGAAAGAGCGGATGGCTGCGCTCCTGACCGATGGAATACGGGCGCAGCTTCTGGAGCAGGCTGGATACCGGACCCAGATACTGGAATTCATCGATATGGAGCACACGCCGAAAAATATTATGATCCGGGCGATCCGGCAGGGTAAAAAGGCGGACAGCGCCGCCCTGGACCGGATGCTTCGGGAACTCCATGTATCCCCGACGCTCCGGGGACTGTTGCAGGAACCATAACGATGGCTTGAGGTTTTGGGCCATTTACGATGAGGTGGATATCTGAAGCCGGCGGGCGATTTCTCCGCGGATCAGGGAAAAGGCCACCTCATTTTTTCCACTGTTGGTAACCAGGTCTGCATAACTCCGGGTGGGTTCCACGAATCGGTAGTGCATGGGTTTTACAGTAGTCAGATACTGGTCGATGATCTGCTCCAGCTGGCGTCCCCGTTCCCGGGTATCGCGGAGAATCCGGCGCAGGATTCGCTCGTCGGCGTCGGCGTCCACATAAATCTTTATATCTAATAGATCCCGAAGCGCTTCATCGCTTAATACCAGAATTCCCTCCAGAAGGATAACGGGTTTTGGCTCCACATGGAGCGTTTTGGCGGAACGTTCATAGGATTTATAATCATAAATCGGGCACTCAACGGCTTTGCCGTGTTTCAGCGTGTTGAGATGGCTGACCAGAAGCGGTGTTTCAAAGGCGTCCGGGTGATCATAATTCAGCTGCCTGCGTTTTTCCAGCGGAATCTCCCTGTAAGAACGGTAGTAGTTGTCGTGGTATAAAACGGCAACCTGGTCTCCAAAGGAATCGCGGAGCCGATTGGTCAGCGTAGATTTTCCGGAGCCGGTTCCGCCTGCAATGCCGATGATAACGGGGGTAATGGACTCTGTCATAATATGTTCTCCTTTTGGTATGCTGGATTTTGTGATTTTCCTTTATGGAAGAATCAGAATTTCTTTTGTAAATTCATTTTGGAATGTTCCTCCTCTTCTGGATTTCAGCGTCTCATAGAGATGGGAAGCGCGGATTTCTGTTTCGAGAAGAGAATAGGCTTTCGGGGAAAGCTGCTTTTGTGCGTCAGCCATTTTTGTCAGAATGGGAATGGCGCTTTTTTGTTTTAGATGGCCCAGGAGACCGGCCTTTGCCGCCGACCTGCGAAAACCGAGAACTCTGGCATAGGGGGCGTATCCCATCTGTTTCCATGTCTCCATTTGTACCTCTGAAATCTGAAGAATCAGGTGCAGGAGTGCCCGGCTGACTCTGGTGTACGTCATCTGTCGTGTCTTTAGATCCTGGACGCGTGCCTCAAAGAGAAGGGGGCGATAGGGCGGGCGCAGGAGCCTGGCCTCCATATCCGGCGTCAGGTCAGAGATCCGAATCCGTTCTTCTGTGCCGGAGTACATGCGGTCGAGAATCCGGCTGTTTAAAAGCTCAGACAGGTCATCTGGAAAGATTGGAACTGCCTCTTTATAAGCAGGCAGTGTCACGTTTGGAAGCAGTCTGGAAAGAAGGGATCCAAGTTCTCCTGCTCCGTTTTTCCCACAGTGGATCGAATTTATTTTTCGGAGGGAGGCTCGAATGGCAGTGGCGGACGGCGGACAGTCTGTCGCTTCCTCCGGAAGCGCGGTGTCATGGTAGTGTTTTCCCTGCCGCTTTATGGTAAGAAGCTCCATGGGACTTTTCAGTTTCACAGCAGCCTGCAGATATTCAATTCCAAGAATATTGTTGGGATTTTCCAACAGCGGGAGAAGGTCCGGGCGTTCCAGCGCCCTGGCCCTGGCCTGGGGATAGGTAAGACCCTGCTTCTGATAAAGGAGAAGGCGTTCCTGAAACGCTGCTGTCTCGCTGGACAGAAGACTTGCTGTCTCCTGGAGAAGGCACAGTTCGCCGCATTCACTGCCGAAAACTAGGCTGTCCACTCCAAGGGCCGTCAGGAGGGCAACTCCGTAGGAGGCAAATTCACGGGCGGAGGCGGTAGAAAAAGGGGTTGGGATTTCCAGAACGAGATCGGCTCCGGCCAGAAGTGCTGCCATGGTTCGGGTGTACTTGTCAAAAACAGACGGTTCTCCGCGCTGTACAAAATTTCCGCTCATGAGTGCAATGGAAAAGGCAGCACCAGCCTGTCTCTTTGCCTCCTCCATATGGTATAGATGGCCGCTGTGAAAAGGGTTATATTCTGTGATTAAACCGACAGTTTTCATAAAAATAAATTCCTTTTTGTGGTTTGCTGATGTATGATATACCATTATATAGAGGAAGATTCCGGGTGTAAAGGGTTAAAAAGCAAACAAGCCTGTTAAAAAATTATTTAAGCAAAAAATGAGAAAACGCTCTTGTATACAATAAACAAGTGGTATATAATGGGTACAAGTAGTATATACACACACTTATGAAAGGGGTTTTTAACCATGGCATTTATTGATTTAATGAAAGAAAAGGCAAGACAGGACAAGCAGACGATTGTTTTACCTGAGAGTGAGGATAAGAGAACTCTGACTGCAGCTGCCCAGATTCTGAAGGAGGGCACGGCTGATCTGATCCTGATCGGAAAAGAAGAGAAGATCATGGATGGTGCCAAATGGTTGGAAGTTGACCTGACAGGGGTTACGGTAGTGGATCCGGAAACAGATCCGAAATTTGATCACTATGCTGAGACACTGTACGAACTGAGAAAGAATAAAGGGATGACTCCTGAGAAGGCACAGGAGACTCTGAAAAATGACTACATTACCTATGGCGTTATGATGGTTAGGGAAAAAGATGCAGACGGTCTGGTGGCAGGCGCCTGCCATGCCACAGCCGATACGCTGCGTCCGGCACTGCAGATTTTAAAGACAGCACCCGGTACAGAGCTTGTATCCGGTTTCTTTATTATGGATGTTCCTAACTGCGAGTATGGCTGCAATGGAACGTTTCTGTTTGCAGACTGCGGCCTGAATCAGGATCCGACTTCGGAAGAGCTGGCAGCGATTGCAGATTCCAGTGCCAAGAGTTTCCGCGCCCTTCTGGGTGAGAAGCCGGTAATTGCCATGCTGTCCCATTCTACCAAGGGAAGTGCAAAGCATGCGCTGGTTGACAAGGTGACGAAAGCAGTGGAGATCGCCCATGAGAAATATCCGCAGCTGGAACTGGACGGCGAGCTGCAGCTGGATGCTGCTATTGTTCCGGAGGTTGCTGCGTCAAAGGCCAAGGGAAGTGAAGTGGCAGGTCATGCCAATGTTCTGATTTTCCCGAACCTGGACTGTGGAAATATCGGTTACAAGCTGGTTCAGCGTCTTGCCAAGGCAGAGGCCTATGGTCCGATGCTGCAGGGTATTGCAAGACCGGTTAATGATTTAAGCCGCGGCTGTTCTGCTGAGGACATCGTAGGTGTAGTTGCTCTGACTGCTGTACAGGCTCAGATGGCATAAAGAAAAGGTACATGGAGAGAGGAAACAGACATGAATATTTTAGTAATTAACTGTGGAAGTTCTTCCCTGAAATATCAGCTGATCAACTCAGCTTCTGAGGAAGTTCTGGCCAAGGGACTCTGTGAGAGAATCGGAATCGACGGTATGCTGACGTATCAGCCGGAGGGCGGTGAGAAGGAGAAGAGTGAAATCCCGATGCCGACCCATACGGAGGCCATTGATGCGGTTATCAAGGCCCTGATGAATGAGAAAACGGGCGTTATCAAGAGCCTTTCCGAGGTTGGCGCTGTGGGACACCGTATTGTTCACGGCGGTGAGAAGTTTACGTCTTCCTGCCTGATCGACGATGAGTCCATTAAGGCAATCGAGGAGTGTAACGATCTGGCTCCCCTGCACAACCCGGCAAACCTCATCGGTATCCGCGCCTGCCAGACTCTGATGCCGGGCGTACCGATGGTGGCTGTGTTTGATACGGCGTTCCATCAGACCATGCCGGAGGTTGCCTACATTTACGGAATTCCCTATGAGTATTACGAGAAATATAAGGTGAGAAGATACGGTTTTCATGGTACTTCCCACAGCTACGTATCCAAGAGGACGGCAGAGCTCGTTGGAAAACCCTACGATCAGATGAAGATTATTGTATGTCACCTCGGAAACGGCGCCAGCGTTTCCGCAGTGAACTGCGGAAAATCCGTTGACACCAGCATGGGTCTGACTCCGCTGGAAGGCCTTCTGATGGGCACGAGATCCGGCGATCTGGATCCGGCGATTCTTGATTTTGTAGGAAAGAAAGAGGGTCTGTCCCTGGATGAGATGAACGATGTTCTTAATAAGAAATCCGGTATGCTTGGAATTTCCGGTGTGTCCAGCGATGGACGTGATCTGGAAGATGCAGCAGCAGCTGGCAATAAGAGGGCACAGCTGGCAATGGATGTGTTTGATTACCGGGTAATCAAGTACATCGGCGCTTACGCCGCTGTCATGAACGGAGTGGATGCCATCGCATTTACGGCAGGAATCGGCGAGAATAACAAGGTACTGCGCAAGAATGTCTGCGACAGCCTGACCTATCTGGGCGTAAAACTGGATGATGAAAAGAATAATGTCAGAGGCGAAGAGCGGATTATTTCTGCAGATGATTCCAAGGTAAAGGTACTTCTGGTACCCACCAACGAGGAGCTGGCCATCGCCCGCGAGACCGCTGCGCTGGTAAAATAAAAATCAACCGCCTGTAGTAATATGTAAAACAGGACTGTGAGCGGCAGCTGCAAAGAACCGGGGTTCCGGCTGGCAGCTGTCGCTTTTGATGGAATATTTGATTTGTTTTGAATATTCCGCAAAATAATCGTTGACAAACCAGAAACGCTTTTGTATAATATCATAGTGCGTATTAGGAGATTAGTATGCTGATTAATTTGTCTGAACTTTTTACCTGTGAGGGTAAGAGAAAAAGCTATAAGGCGGTACCGGAGCTTTCTTCTGTGGAGCTGGGCGGCGCTGTATTTGAAATTCGAAAAGCAGAGCCCTTTGAGCTGGAGATTGAGAGCAAAACCAAGCGAAAGTTTGTGATGCGCGGTACTTTGACGGTTACGGTGGAGACACCCTGTGCCCGTTGCCTGGAGCCTGTGATTTTTCCCTGTGACCTGATATTTGACCGTGAGTTTGAACTTTCGGCCGGACAGGAGGAGAGTCTGGACGAAGAGCCTTATTTGAAAGGTTACAATCTGGATGTAGACCAGTTGGTTTGCAACGAACTGCTACTGAGCTTGCCTATGAAAGTCCTGTGCAGGGAAGACTGCAAAGGGATTTGCAATAGATGTGGTACAAATCTTAATCTTCGGACTTGTACCTGTGACACTAGGTCGCTCGATCCAAGGATGTCGGTTATCCAGGAGATATTCAATGAATTTAAGGAGGTGTAACCATGTCTATCTGTCCAAAGAACAAATCTTCCAAAGCAAGAAGAGACAGCCGCAGAGCTAACTGGAAAATGAGTGCTCCGAACTTAGTAAAGTGCAGCAAGTGCGGTGCTCTGATGATGCCTCACAGAGTTTGCAAGGCTTGCGGTTCTTACAACAAGAAAGAAATCATTAAAGTTGAGGACTAATTTGGAATTCAAGGGAGATCAGCGATGTGCTGGTCTCTTTTTTTGGTTTGCGCGCCATGGGCGCGCTCTAACGGGTGCAAGTCCCGAACAC
>CALAAS010000039.1 GCA_937885015.1 uncultured Clostridium sp. | reverse complement strand
CCTTGCCAAGGTCGGGGCCGCGGGTTCGAGTCCCGTCTCGCGCTCTTTTTATTTATAGCGGAAGCCTTGATTTATAAGGACTTCCGCTGTTTTTATGCCTTATTTTAAGTAACTATTCAGGCAAGGGTTAGGTGGATTCGGCTATGCGCCGCAGACTATAAGAAGCGCAGGAACAGAATTTATCCGCAAGAGGATTGGGAAGATCTTTGCGGAAAACGGCCAATATGGATGTGAAGTCCTGCTTATCGTCTACGGAGAAATAAATAATAGGAGAGGTTGGCCTGAGGGTACTGATATAGGAACGGGAGATAAATGTCATTCCTCGGTTGCCGCTTACCAGGCCCAGTGCAGAGGCTAAGCTGGGAACTTCTATTATTCGCTTTGGAGTAAAAGCACAGTGTTTGCACACAACGTCCGCAACGATACGCATATTTTGCCAAGGATGCAGAACGATCAGGGTTTCATCTGCAAGGATCGACAGATCTATGGGGATGGGGTTTGCGGGATCGTTGCAGCCGTTGGGAAAAAGACGCTGCATTTTTTCATTATATGGTACGGCCAAAACGATGGGATCCGGACAGAGCATACGGTAACTGAGCATATCAGATTCTGGTTTTAAATTCGTAAGAGCGATGTCTGTGCTCCCCTCTTCCAGACATTGTAAGATGTTATTGCTGCCTTCCTCTTTGATTTCAAGATCAACAAAAGGATAGCTTTCCACAAAGTAAGGTATGATTTTGGGTAGCGCATAAGTACCGAGAACAGGCAACGTGGTAATTACCAGGCGGTTGTACATACCCGAGCTGATAGCGGCGAAATCAGAACGCATCTCTGTTTCCAGTGCCTGAAAACGGTCAATATAATTTAGATACTTTTCTCCGGCTGCGGTCAGCGCCAAAGGAATGGTGTCTCTGTCAAATAAGGAGACGCCCAGTTCATCTTCTACTTTTTTAACAAGTCGGCTCAGAGAGGGCTGCGAGATGTAGAGCGTTTGGGCGGCTTTGGAAAAGCTATGACATTCGGCAATTGTCTTTATATATTTGCACTTTCTTTTGTCTATCATTTTTTTCCCCTTTCCTATAAACGCCCATGCTATGTTAAATATTTTTAATATTATAGCAAAATATCAACAAATTTGAAAGTGATTCAATGAATATCATTATTCAATTTTGGGTATAGATCTTAGAGTATAATTATCATTGGCAAAAATAAAGGGAAGAGATCGAAGCCTCTTCCCAATCATACAGATTTGTCTTATTGTTTAATTGATGAGAAAAAACATAAGGAGTGCCACATTATACGGGTACGGAACGGACGAAGCCATCCGGCGCATCAACCTGGCGCAGGAAAGAGGCGCAGATTATGCTTATGTGGACGGCATCAAATCCATAGAAGAATTGGAGCGGATCTCGGCAGAGGCCAATATTCCCCTGATGGTCAACCTGAATGAAAAGGGTTTTGTGGGTGGAAATGTTCCCATTGAGCATATCCGGAAGTTAAATTATTCCATCGGCTTATATCCCATTTCTTCAATGCTTGCTGCGTCTCAGGGCATGATCGAAGTCATGGAAACACTGGCTTGCAAAGGCTCTACGCTGTCTGTGCGGGATAAGATGACAAATCCGCCCACCAGAATCCATAATATGATGGGACAGACCTCTCTGGTCGAGAAATATCGTCAGTATTACAACGATTAATTTTAATGAATCCCGAGTTTTCGGAGCACACCAAGAACGGCACGTTGGGTGACGCTACTCTGGCCAGCAGGGAAAAGGGAGAGAAGATCGTAACGAAGTGTGTGGATCGTATTGTTCAGTACATGATTGAAAATGATTTTGGTTGTTAATTGCAGACGAGGAGGATAAGTATGAATCAATTTACAGCGGCAGCTATTCAGCTCGACTCACAGAGCAATAAGGAGGAAAACCTGAAGCAGATCGTGAGAGTTTTATCGAAGAAGCCGCACAAAAAGGGGCAAAGCTCATTACAATGCCTGAAAACTGCAACTATGTAGGCTTAGAGGGCGCAGCGTCTGCAGAGGAGGTTCCGGGAGGACAAACCTTCCAGGTATTCTCCGAGCAGGCGAAGAAGCACGGTGTTTGGCTCCACTGTGGCAGTATCTATGAAAAGAGCGGAGAGGCCAATCGTCCCTATAACTGCACTATGCTCATCAATCCGGAGGGCAAACTGGTTGCCAAATACCACAAAATGCATCCGTTTGATGTGGATGTTCCAGGTCTGGCTCCTATTCGCGAATCTGACAGAATCTGTCCTGGAAAGGAGATCGTTACGGTGGACACTGGCGATGTGGGCCATCTTGGCTTGTCTATCTGCTATGATATCCGTTTCCCTGAGTTGTACCGCATCATGGCACTGGAAGGCGCAGAGATTCTCATGGCCCCGGCTGACTTTACCATGCCGACGGGCAAAGATCACTGGGAAGCGATTCTGCGCACCCGCGCCATCGAAAATGGCTGCTATGTGATTGCGCCGGGGCAGTATGGTGTAAAACCACGCTTTACCGCCTATGGAAATTCCATGATTATTGACCCGTGGGGCAATGTCATCGCAAGAGCTTCCAATCGGCCCTGCGTGATTACCGCAGATATCGACCTGGATTATTTGAAAGAGGTGCGAAACAAGATCTTTACCTTGGAGAACAGACGAGCTGATGTTTACGACCTTCACAGGCTGTAAGCGCAGCGCCATGCTGATGGCTGCCATTGCCATTGGTAAGATTCCATTTACTCGTTGGGTCAAATTTGTATGGAAGTGGCTGGTCATTCAGTATGTTATCGGCTTTATCTTCTGCGTCGTTGCTACAATCATTGGATACGGGCCGTTCTAATGTGAATCCCAAGCTGGAGCTCCAAGAAACGCAGCATACGGAAATGATGCCAGAAAGCTAAGAAATGTGAAACCTGACCGGTAGTGCATGACTGGTCAGATTTCACTTTTTGTGCGATGTGAAATGGCTTGGAATAGGTGCGTTTTCTGCGTTTTTGTTTTGGTGAGGCCGAACATATGGAAAAAGCCTTGAAAGACGGTTCCTGCAGTGAAATATAAGGAGGCAAACAGAGAAGCATCTCCAGCGCTGGGCATGCTGTTGCTGGAGCAGTGGCATTTTTACATAATGTATTGCGAGAAATACTCGGAATCATCCTGCTGCCGCTTGTTGCATCCAAAATTGGATACATAGAGGCTGTTACGCTCCCTGGTACCGCGGCTATGGATGTATGCCTGCCGCTTGTCGAGCAGTCTTGTAATGCTGAAACACTTCCCTATTCATTTACGACAGGTATGCTGGCCTGCGCTATTTCTGCGCTTTTTGTACCGGTTATCATGGGGATCTGAAAAATTTGAGCCGATCTGAACAAAGTTAAAATCCACTTGACTTTACAGTTGCTGAATAGTTTACCATATGAAAGGAACAGGAAAAGAAGGAGGATTTTAAGTTATGTCGGAAGAAAACGCTTATTCTAAACCGGTCACGATGAAAAATATTTTAAAATTTGCCGTTCCCACCATTGTTATGACAGTATTTATGTCCTTTTATACCATGGTAGACGGACTCTTTGTATCAAATCTGATCGGGACAGACGCCTTATCCGCTGTAAACCTGACGGCTCCGGTAATTGCCCTGGTTACGGCCATTTCCACGATGCTGGCTGCAGGCGGAAGCGCCGTGATCATGCGGAAAGCGGGAGAGCAGAAGCTTCAGGAGGCCAATGAGGATTTTACGTACCTGATTCTTGTAAATGTGGTAGTTGGGTTTATCATGTCCGGGATCGGCTACCTGATCATGGATCGTATTTTTGCTGGAATGGCTTTATCGGAGGCAGTATCGGGGTACTGTCATTCTTATCTGAGCTGGTATCTGCTGTTTACGGTTCCGATTCTGTTGATGAATAATTTCACGCTGTATATGATCGCGGCTGGTAAATCGGCGTGCTCCATGGTAGGTTCCGTTGCCGGTGGAGTTTTGAACATGGTTCTGGACTATGTGCTGATTGAGGTGTGCGGCATGGGGATTGGCGGCGCTGCCATTGCCACGGGACTTGGCTATTCTGTGACGGCGGTGGTCGGTTTGGTTGTGTTTTCCAGGCGCAGCAGCCTTTTGCATTTCGTAAAGCCGGTATGCCGGGTTAAAACACTGCTTCACGCGGCTGCAAATGGAAGCTCAGAGATGGCGACGGCTCTGGTAACTGGGATTGTTACCATGATGTTCAACTGGACGATGCTGAAATACGTGGGGGAAAACGGAGTAGCCGCCATTACCATTATCATGTATGTCTTAATGTTTGCTACCTCCCTGTACACAGGATATTCCTATGGAGTGGCCCCTATGATCAGCTATTATTACGGGGAACAGAATCATGAGAAGCTGAAGAAACTGGTTCGGATAAGCCTGTGGATCGTCGGGGTGATCGGAGCCGTGACATTGACTGTGTCGCTGGCGGCCACGGAACCGCTGGTGTTGGTCTTTGCGCGGCCGGATAATCCGGTTTATGACCTGGCAGTGACAGGAAACAGGATTTGCTCCGTTGCTCTTATTTTTATCGGTTTTAATGTATTCGGAAGCGGGATGTTTACGGCGCTGTCCAATGGGTTGATTTCCGCCATCCTGGCATTTTCCCGATCCTTTGTGTTCATGGTAATTGCCATGCTCGTTCTTCCGGCCGTATTTGGAGTAACGGGTGCATGGCAGGCAACGCCTGTGGCAGAATTTGCTGCGATCTGTCTGTCAGCCGCCATGTTTTTGAAATACAGAAAGGTGTATGAGTATTAACGCTTGGTAATAGTAAGAAGGCAGTGCCGGATGACAGGTCACTGCCTTCTTGCCATGTGTGCAAAAATATTATATGATAGAAAAAAACAATACGGCGGCAAAGAAAAGAGCTGCCCACGGGGGGAGATATGAAACTTTGGTGTAGATCCATTGCAGCAGGGATTATGATAGGGATTGGCGTTATCGCAAATTGCAGAGCGCCTCATGCGGTGATCGGAGCGTTTCTGTTCTCTGTGGCCCTGCTATCCATTGTGGCCTGTCAGATGAGCCTGTTTACGGGAAAGGTGGGTTTTATCGAGCGTTATACGCCGGGCGATCTTCTGATCACGCTGCTCGCCAACGTGGCTGCATGCAGCCTGGTTGTATTTGCAGGCCATATATGGCAGTCTGCCGATGCTGGAGAGGCCTTTCGGGCGGCGTCTGCTGTGAAATTTTCAAAAAGCTATGGGACTATGGCAGCAGCCGGATTTTTTTGCGGCGTTCTGATGTGTATTGCCGTTACGGCGAAACAGCAGCTGGTAACTGTTTTATGTATTATGACGTTTATTCTAAGCGGTTTTGAGCATAGTATTGCGGATTTTCCATATTTGCTGGTCGGCCTGACTCCAGAGGCGATTCTAAAATATGGGGTAATCCTTTTGGGAAATATGGCTGGAGCCATTGTTATCCACATGCTTCTGGAACAGCCGTTTTATCATGAGAAGAACAGGACTCCACGGTGAATAAAGAGTGGACATGTAAATAAAGAGGAGACAGAATGGGAAAATTATATGGCATTGGAGTTGGACCAGGAGACCCGGAACTTTTAACGTTGAAGGCACATCGGCTTTTACAGGAGGCCGATGTGATTTTCTGCCCGCAGAAAAAGAAAGGGGCGGACAGCACGGCATTTGATATTATCCGGCCTTTTCTGGAGCAGAGGGAGAAAATGGGGAGGAAGGCAGAGATTGTTCCTCTGGTTTATCCCATGCATTACCATGGAGTGCAGCTTCGGGAAATGTGGGAAGAGAATGCTGTTACAATTGCAGAATACCTGAAGGAAGACAGGACGGGGGTTTTCATTACTCTGGGCGACCCGGCCGTGTACAGCACATTTATGTATACACTTCCATATCTGGAAAGGCACAAAATTCCGGTGGAGGTTATCCCTGGAATTCCTTCTTTCTGCGCGGCAGCAGATTCAGTAAAATGGCCGCTGGCGGCCTGGGATGAGGATCTTCTGATTGTGCCGGTGCGGAAAAACAGCGGGAAAGAGCTGGGGGAGATGTTACGGAACCATGATAATGTGATTCTAATGAAACCTTCCTCTGACCGGGAGGCACTTTTGCAGGCACTGGAGGCAAATGCCGGAGAGAAGCAATTTGTGCTGATCAGTAAAATCGGAACGAAAGAGGAATGCCGCCTTATGGGATTGGAGGAAATAAAGAAATTTGAGATTCCATACCTGTCTGTGATCCTGGTGAAACATGCGGGAACCTTCGGCGGGACGGGTTCCGGATGGACTTTAAAATGATTTTAAAATCTCGAGAAATCTTTGCAAAAGTGCTTGCAGGAAAAAGAAGCCTGTGATATAGTATAAAGGCTGAAAATTCACGCCGGTCGGATTTGCGCAGGACGGTGCTCTATAATATAACGGGAAGAAGCGTGTTTTACACTGGATTTCCGGGAGTCCCCGCGGAAGTAGGAGATGACGGCGGAAGAAAAACCAAAAAATGGAGGAAAGAAACATGAGCGTTATTTCAATGAAGCAGTTACTGGAAGCTGGTGTACATTTCGGACATCAGACGAGAAGATGGAACCCCAAAATGGCTCCGTACATCTACACCGAGAGAAACGGAATCCACATCATTGACCTTCAGAAGTCTGTTGGCAAAGTGGACGAGGCTTATAAGGCAGTTTCCGATATCGCAGCAGACGGCGGTACGATCCTGTTCGTAGGTACGAAAAAACAGGCTCAGGACGCAATCAAGACAGAGGCTGAGAGATGCGGTATGTTCTATGTAAACGAGAGATGGCTGGGCGGTATGCTTACCAACTTCAAGACCATCCAGAGCCGTATCGCAAGATTAAAAGAGATCGAGACCATGGCAGAGGATGGAACATTTGATGTTCTGCCGAAGAAGGAAGTTATCGCACTGAAAAAAGAGTGGGATAAGCTGGAGAGAAACCTTGGCGGTATCAAAGAGATGAAGAAAGTTCCGGATGCAATCTTCGTAGTAGACCCGAAGAAGGAGAGAATCTGCGTTCAGGAGGCTCATAACCTTGGTATTACTCTGATCGGTATCATTGATACGAACTGTGATCCGGAAGAACTGGATTACGTAATTCCGGGTAACGATGATGCAATCCGTGCTGTAAAACTGATTGTTTCCAGAATGGCTGATGCTGTAATCGAGGCAAAGCAGGGCGAGGCAGATGCTCCGGTATTCGAGGGCGAGGATGTTTCCGAGGAGCAGGCAGAGGCATAAGATATCCGAACCAGGGTATTTTTGATGAAGATTCGCAGTTACCGTAAACTTGATGTTTAAATACACGGAGGGATTGAAGATGGCAGCAGTAACAGCCGCAATGGTAAAAGAGTTACGTGAGATGACAGGCGCCGGAATGATGGACTGCAAGAAAGCTCTTGCAGCAACCGATGGCGATATGGATAAGGCAGTTGAGTTCCTGAGAGAAAAGGGACTGGCAGGCGCTGCAAAGAAAGCCGGCCGTATTGCAGCAGAGGGTATCGTAGCAACGCTGCTTTCCGCTGATGAGAAAAAGGCAGTTGTGGTAGAGGTAAACGCAGAGACAGACTTCGTAGCAAAGAATGAGAAATTCCAGAACTACGTGGCAGATGTAGCTGCACAGGCTCTGAACACCACAGCAGCAGACATCGACGCTTTCATGGCTGAGAAGTGGGAGAAAGATCCGTCTCTGACCGTAGCAGAGGCATTATCTTCCCAGATCTCCATTATCGGCGAGAACATGAAGATCCGCAGATTTGCACAGATGGCAGAGGAGAACGGTTTCGTAGCTTCCTACATCCATGCAGGCGGTAAGATCGGCGTTCTGGTAGATGTTGAGTCTGATGTTGTAAATGACGCTGTCAAGGAAATGGCAAAGAACGTGGCGATGCAGGCAGCTGCATTAAAGCCGCTTTATACCAATGAGAGCGAAGTAGATGCTGATTACATCGAGAAAGAGAAAGAAATTCTCACAGCAGCAGCTAAGAACGAGAAGCCGGATGCAAACGACAAGATCATCAACGGCATGGTTATGGGCCGTATTAAGAAAGAGCTGAAGGAAATCTGTCTGATGGATCAGGTTTACGTAAAGGCTGAAGATGGCAAGCAGAGCGTTGCTCAGTATGTTGCAGAGGTTGCAAAGGCAAACGGCGCAAAGATTGCGATCAAGAGCTTCGTTCGTTTCGAGACCGGCGAGGGCCTGGAGAAGAAGGAAGAGGACTTTGCAGCAGAGGTTGCAAAGCAGATGGGACAGTAATCCCAGATTTCATAAAGATATTGAAAGCGCTGGAAACCGACAGGTTTCCGGCGCTTTTTCTAGTTGTCACACTGTGTCAGAGAACCGGCTATAGTCTAATAAAGGGCATGAACTTGTTATTATGAGCAGTCCTGCCCCGATTTCCCAGATAGAATACGATACATTTTATGGTTATTTGAAAAACAGAATCATGAACCATGCCTTTTTATGATTTTTTCTCCATGGAAGGATCTGCTTCTGTTTTGATCCAATTTCGGATGTTTTCATACTTGATGGTAAATTCGGAGGTACCCATATATCCGGGAGCAACTTCATATTTATCAAATGGAATGACCAGGTTTCCGTCTGTATCCCAGAAAAAATTGTGATCCGGAGTAAGATTTACAAATTCCTCTCCCAGTGAGTTATCTTCGATCCAGTAGACGGAGTTGCTGTCTTCCTGCATCCTCTGGGTCATTTGCCGTTTGATCTCTTTCTCTGCGGCCTCATAGAAACCATCATTTTTTGCTATATCTGCCAGGGTGACGATTTTCCCAGAGAGCTTGTCTAAATTATAATACCGATAATAGGAATTGCTGCTGCCGGCCACTTCGGTAACACACAGTTTTAAGGTAAACCAGGTATCTGTATTGGTAACAATTTCATAATCTACATAGAGAGAGCCGTGGGAATCTTCGCCGAAAGTGTCTACATCGGTGTAAAACTGCTGAACCAGCCGTTCTGTCAGTTCCGCCATATCGGCATTGATATCGATTGCCGCCGGATTTTCTGTATCTTCGATGCTTGGAATGCGGACATCCATTTCGTGAGTTTCATCGGAATATAGGTAATTTCGGATTGTAACGACTTTTACCAGAGAGCCAATGACAGGGACCTGCTCCAGAGCCTGGGCATATACAACGCTAACATTTGGCAGAAGAAATACGAAAATAAAGGCGGCACAGGCAGCGGCGGCAACGGGGCGGCGGAGTCTGTGAACCTGTTTTCGAAGCGGTATGATGGGTTGGTTTGTGTCGGCTTCCGGAAGATTGGAAAGGGCAGCTTCTATTTTTTCTTTGACAGAATCCGGCAGTTCTGCACTTTCTTCCGCCAGACGCTGCTTTATATACGGATCGAATGGTTTCATACTGCAAAATCCTCCTTTAACAATTCTAAAAGCATTTTTCTTGCACGGGACAGCTGCGTTTTTACTGCGATGATACTGCTGCCGGTAATACGGGAAATTTCTATCACAGAAAGGTTTTCGTAATAAAACAGGATGACAACCGTCTGATAAGGTTGTTTCAGCTGGGCGACGGCCTGGCGTACTGTGATTTTTTCAGCCAGGTCCGGGTCATAATGTTTTTCATCGGAAAGGGCTGCCTGATCCGTCAGAACGAGTCTGGAATTTGTTCGGATGGGTTCAACGGCTGTATTGTGGACGATCCGAAGGATCCAGGCTTTAAAGGCCTTTTTGTTTTTTAAAGTATCCAGACTTTTATATGCCCGGTAAATGGATTCGCTGACAGCATCTCCGGCATCGGATTCATTTTTCAGAAGAGAAAATGCCAGGTGGTACATGGACTTTTCGCATGATCGTATATTTTCACAGAATTCTTCTCTGGTCTCCATTGCTGCCCCCACTGCTATTCCTCCTTCAGGATATCCGTTGTTTTTTCTACGATCCACTCAGTCCATTCCACATAGTATTTGCCATAGGGATGTGTGCCATCGGCGGATTTATCGGCTGCCAGCGCTCCGTCCGGGTCATCGAACAGTTCATTTGCGTCAATATAGAAAATGGTTTCCTGATCGGAAAATCCTTCCAGCGTACGATTCAGTTCATTGATCCGGGCATTATTGTAAATACTGTCCCGGTCAGAACGTCTTTTTGTTACGTGAAGATTTGCCTGTAGGAAAATGGAGGCATTGGGCGCTTTTTCTTTTATCAGTTCGATCAGTTCGCTGTATGCGGAAATAATGTCTTCAAAGGGATACCCCAGTTCGTTGATCCCCAGCATGATATAAACTCGGTCATAGGGTTTATTTTCCAGCAAATCATATAAGGTTACTTTTCCGGCGCCTGGAACGGAAAGTGTTTCCGTCTGTACGGTAAATACGCTCATTCCGATGCTGCAGAAATAATCAGGTTCCTTTATCTGCCCGTAATCCAGCAGTCCCACGGTTCTGGAATCCCCGATAAATAAAGTATTTCCATGGAAATGGGCGAGGAAGCGGCCGTAGGCGTGTCGCTGATGGCTGCACCTGAAGGCTGTGTGGACGATCCTGGTGCTGCAGCTGGTCTGGCTGTATCTGTGGATTGCGTGGCCATTTCTGGTGTTGCAGCCGATGCGGAAGATCCTGGGTATGTGGCTGGAACAGAAGGATCCGGTACAGGTGCTGACTGGGGGGTGTTTATATCAGAGGCCTCAGCAACACGCGGGAGTGCAGGAGAGACATTTCTGCGCCAGGAGAGGACATCGTGGCTGTCTCTGGGAACGCTCATAACCAGGAATGCGGATAAACCTAATAGTAAAAAGGTAAAGAAATTGGATCGTTTCATCATTAGTGCCTCCTTAAAATCGAAAATATAAAAATGGATCGTCAAATCCACGGTACATGCAGTAGGTACTTGCGGCAAGCAGGATAAGAGTTATAAGGTTGATAACCATTGTTTTTCGCTTCAGATATCGTAAAAGCCGATAGGGCAGTCTGGTGGAAAACAGAATGCCGGCAATGAAAAATGGGTAATACAGAAGGAAATACTTTATATAATCCCGAGGAAAAGGCGGCGCGGTTCCATTCCCCAGAAACGGAAACAGCTTTGTAAAAAAGATTCCCATTTGCCCCATATCTTCAATCGCAAAAATAGTCCATGTAAGCGGGATGAGCAAAATCATATATGAATGCCCGATCAGCGGGTTCCGGTTTAAAAATGCTCCGGTGAAGTATTTTTCTGTTACAAGAATAAAAAACAGCACGAGTCCCCAGAGGAGAAAATTGTAACCGGCTCCGTGCCAGACCCCAGTCAGAACCCAGACGATAAACAGGTTCCGAATGGTGATGGAGGTACCCTTCCTGTTTCCGCCTAGAGGAATATAGACATATTCTCGGAACCAGGACCCTAGGGTCATATGCCATCGCCGCCAGAATTCCGTCATGGACAGACTTACATAAGGGTGGCTGAAGTTTTGAGGAAGCTTAAAGCCGAGCATTTTTCCAAGTCCGATTGCCATCAGCGAGTATCCAAAAAAGTCAAAATAGATGTGGAATGAAAATGCACCGATGGCCATCCATGCCAGAGGAGTTGAGATGCTTTCAAATCCAATGGCGCAGGTCTGTGACCAGAGTTTGCTGATGGGATTTGCAAGCAATACCTTCATTCCAAGGCCAAAAACAAAAATACGGAATCCTCCTGCCAGCAGGGAGACATTTATGTTTCTGTGGTACAGTTCTCTGCGCACTTCGCTGTACGTTACGATGGGTCCTGCGATCAGCTGTTCAAACATGGATATGTAAACAGTATACCGCAGAAGTTTCTTTTCTGCGCGGATTTTTCCTCTGTAAACATCTGCCATATAGGAAATACCCTGAAAAGTGTAGAAGGAAATCCCTATGGGCAGAACAGGCTCTGTGAAAGCCGGAAGAGAAGGAATGAATTTTTCCAGTTCCTCTGCTACAAATTTATCTGTCCGGGTAATAAATAATAGCACCAGAAAAATACGGGAATAAAAATAAAAACAAATTGAAGGCTGCTGAATACCATTATGTCTGACTTCTCCTTTCGTAGTTCTCTTATAAGACGATGTTGGGGAGAAAAAGGTTGCAGAGAAAATAAAAAATAACAAAAGGGAGAAGGAGATGCTATGGCAAAATGTATTGACAAATATGAATATTTGCGTTACAATACAGAAAATTTGGCATTTCAAACCGTTGAAGCGGTCAGACGTTATTTGTCGGGGATATGTCAGTATCCTGCTAAGTGCACAGGTTTTTCTGTGAATCAAGGTGGCACCGCGGATAAGGCTTTATTCGTCCTTGACAGGGTGTATGATTCTGTTGGGGACGTTTTGTTTTTCTTAGAAAGAAAAATGGAAAAAATTGAATGGATGGAGGAATTGGTTATGAAATTTAATAACATTGAATTTGATACGTATTTAAAACAATATCCGGATGAGAACGGATATTTTGGAAAATATGGCGGTTCTTATATTCAGCCTGAATTGCAGGAGGCTATGAATGAGATCAGCGACGCATACCAGACTATCTGCAAATCCAGGAAGTTTATCAGTGAACTTCGCAGGATACGAAAAGAATTTCAGGGAAGACCAACTCCGATCACACATCTGGCCCGCCTCTCAGACAAAATCGGTACGGGAGTTCAGCTGTATGCCAAACGGGAGGACTTAAACCATACCGGTGCGCATAAGCTGAATCATTGTATGGGCGAGGTGCTTTTGGCCAAATACATGGGGAAGAAAAAAGTTATTGCCGAAACGGGAGCAGGCCAGCATGGCGTAGCTATGGCGACGGCTGCTGCATATTTCGGTTTGGAATGTGATATTTACATGGGAGCTGTAGACATTAAAAAACAGGCCCCCAATGTGGCGAGAATGAAGATTCTTGGCGCGAAGGTTGTAGAAGTGACCGAAGGCTTGCAGTCTTTAAAGGAAGCGGTTGACGCAGCATTTGCGGCATATTGCAGAGAGTATAAAGATGCTATTTACTGTATCGGTTCGGTGGTTGGCCCCCATCCATTCCCAATGATGGTTCGCGATTTTCAGAATATTGTGGGCGTTGAGGCCAGAGAGCAGTTTCTGGAAATGACAGGAGAGCTTCCTGATGCAATTGTGGCCTGTGTTGGCGGCGGTTCCAATGCGATGGGGATATTTTCCGGTTTTCTGAATGACCCGGTGGAGATATATGGGATTGAGCCTTTGGGTCGCGGACATAAGCTTGGAGATCATGCCGCAAGCCTTGCTTATGGAGAAGAGGGCATTATGCACGGATTTAACAGCATCATGTTAAAGGACGAAAATGGCGATCCGGCTCCGGTATATTCCGTTGCAAGCGGCCTGGATTACCCTTCAAGCGGTCCGGAGCATGCATTTCTCCATGATGTTGGCCGCGTAAAATATGACGTGATCACGGATGATGAAACCATTGACGCATTTTTTGAACTTTCCAGGATGGAGGGCATTATCCCGGCGATTGAGAGTTCTCACGCTGTGGCCTACGGCATAAAGTTGGCAAAGGCCATGGGAAAAGGCTCTGTGCTGATCAACCTTTCCGGAAGGGGAGATAAAGATATGGATTATATTATAGAGAAATATGGCATCCGCTAAAAGAAGCTGGAAGAGATAAGGGACAGGATATATCCGGTATTGTTATAGGCGCTATTTTTGCGGCAGTTCAGTCTACTTTTTCATCTCAGCTTCTGGTCGCAGTTCAGGCCATAGCAAGTAATATTATTAAACCGATTTCGAAGAAAGATTATACCGATGAGCAATTAGTTAAAATTGGAAAAATCACAATGGTTGTTATGTGTGTGCTTTCTACTGCGCTGGCATTGATGAATATTGATTCGGTATTTAGCCTGGTCGTATTTGCCTGGTCTGGTCTGGCATCGGCGTTTGGACCTCTATGTGTCATGCTTATATATCGTTCCCACAAAGTTTCCAAGGTTTCTGCGATTGCCGGTATGATTGTGGGACTTTCAGTTTCGACTGCCTGGTATATGATGGGATTGAGCGTATACTGCATGGAACTTGTCCCGGGGATGATTGTTTCCTGGCTGACGATAGAGCTGATAGGAAACCGTGAGTTTGCAAGATAGAATATATAAAGTTAGAAAGACATTAAAAACGTTTTATAAGGACAGAGACACAGGTTAGCGGAGTAAATATTCGCGAAGCCTGTGTTTTTGTGCTCAGGAAAATGTTTTGATTTTCTTACATTTGCCATAAGATGGTTGTATCGTCTTTGATCTTATGGTACAATTTTAAAAATTAAGAATTTTCAGAAATTTTAAAAGAGAGAATAAAAAACGAAACTGCAGTGGCAGGGAGGAGGAAATTTATGTATCAGATTTCGAATTTTACGGATAACGATGATGTGAAGGTTTTGTCAGAGTTGGGAGCATTTCAGGTGATCGAATATCAGAGGGATTTGAGTGTATCGCCGGAATCCGCGGTTACCGCCTATTTCAGTGCGCAGATGAATGTGAAAAAGCGGCAGCTGGTGTGCCATTTGGACCGTGCAAATGTGACGATTCAGGCTGGCGCCATGCAGTGGATGCTGGGAAATGTCAATGCAACCACCGGTTTGAAGGGAGTGGGGGATTTTTTCGGGAAGGCAGTGCGGGCGAAGGCCAGCGGAGAATCCGCTATTAAGCCGGAGTATACGGGAGATGGAATCCTGGTGCTGGAGCCGACCTATAAGTACCTTATATTGATGGATGCAGCTTCCTGGGGCGGTGGTGTGGTGCTGGATGACGGTCTGTTTTTAGCCTGTGAGTCTTCTTTGCAGCACAAGGCAGTGATGCGGGCCAATTTTTCTTCCGCTGTGGCAGGCGGAGAGGGCCTTTTTAACTTGAGCCTCAATGGAAACGGCGTATTCTGTATCGAGTCAGACTGTCCAAAAGAGGAGTTGATTGAGATTACACTTCAGAACGATGTGCTGAAGGTAGATGGAAATTACGCCATTGCCTGGAGTCGGACACTGGATTTTACGGTGGAGCGTTCCGGGAAGAGCCTGATTGGTTCTGCTGCATCGGGAGAGGGGTTGGTAAATGTTTATCGGGGCAGCGGAAAGGTGCTGATGATGCCGACTGCTAAAATGCCGAATATCTGATAGATTATCTTTTTCAAGAAAGGCAGAGGACGGAAGGAAGGGAATATATGGGTGAGAAAAGGAGGATGATGGGAGACGGAAGGAAAAAATGCCGGTCAGCCATCTGTCTGGCTCTGTGCCTGCTGCTGGCGGGCGCGTCCGGCTGCGCAGGAGAAACAAAGGAGAGCGGATACCGGCAGATAACGGGAGAGGAAGCCGCTGCTGTGATGGAGCAGGAAACGGATTACATCATTTTGGATGTGAGAACATGGGAAGAGTATCGGGAAAAACATATTCCGGGAGCAATCTGTGTGCCAAACGAGACGATTGGAGAAGATGCGGTTTCGCAGCTTCCGGATAAGGAACAGCTGATCCTCGTCTATTGCCGCAGCGGCAATCGTAGCAAACAGGCGTCAGAAAAGCTGGTAAGGCTGGGATACTCCAATGTGGTGGAGTTTGGCGGCATTAAAGACTGGACTGGTGAGACGGTAACAGGAGATGAGCCGGGAAACGGATCAGAGGAAACGGATTCGGCCAGTGTTGCGATAATCGGGGGCGCAGATGGCCCGACATCGATTTTTATCGCCGGAAAAATCGGCGATGAGGAAACTTCTGAGTCAAAACCGGCGGCTCCCCTGGATCTGGAGGCGAGGAAAAAAGAGCCGTGGGGCGTGGCGGAGCTGGACTGGGTCCGCGCAGATAAGATTTCCATGCATGGAAATTTCGGATATCTTTCTTTTTCCCTGGAGGAAGAAAATGGGGCATGGAAGGCAGAGCCTGCAGCGGCTTTTTCCCTGGAAGAAGTTGGAACGTTCATAACGCAAGGGGCGGGGTATACGGAGCTTCTGGGAGGCGAAGATTTCGTTCTGGCCATAACCAATGCCTATGAGGATGGCGCGGAGAAGGATTTGTACTGGTATGAGGAAAAAATCCGTGGCGGTATGGTGTATACCATGCCCCAGGAGGCGAAAGATGCGATTTTAGAGGCATTGGGCCCAGACGGGTACCGGGATGCTGTCCTGGAGGAAAAATATCGGGGACCGGTATCCGAGGCGGTTTCAAACAATCCCGGAAGTGACTTAGTCTATGGCCCGGTCTGCATTCCGGAATACGACAGCATCGTCTGCGGATTTCTGGCGGCAGACGGGGAAAACCTGGAAGATCTCTGGTACGGAATCTGGCGGGAGAAAGATGGCCATATGGATAAGATTCCACTTTTTACGCCCTAGGAGATTGTTTCCATCCGGGCGGCCTGCGAGTGCATGATTGCCCGGGGCAGCCGGAGGATATTGCCAATGCGTTTGTGTTCCTGGAGAATGGACCGAATGTAAATTTGTGTAATTTTATTTATGGCATATGTCAAAAAAAGTTCTTGACATATGCCATAAATGTTTTATACTAAAAGTAAAGAAAAAAGATAGTAAAAAAGATAATACAAAATAAGAAGTTGCCAGGGAGGTAAGAAGGTGCCGAGACCCAGAAAATGCAGAAAAGTTTGTCAGATGCCGGGAATCCGGGAATTCCGGCCAGTGGGAGAGACTTCCTGCGAGGATGCTGTGGTATTGACAGTGGATGAGTACGAGGCCATTCGCCTGATTGACAGGCAGGGATTTTCCCAGGAGGAGTGCAGCAGCTACATGCAGGTTGCCAGAACCACCGTGCAGCTGATTTACAATGCAGCGCGGAAAAAGCTGGCAGATGCGCTGGTAGAAGGACTTCCTCTTCGGATTGAGGGGGGAGATTACCGGCTTTGTGATGGGAACGAGGAGTACTGCGGCTGCGGCGGATGCCGGAAACATCGCTGCAGCTTTGGAAGAAATACAGTTCAGGAGGGTAATACAATGAAAATTGCAGTTCCGTTGGATGAAAACAGAGAGGATGTGTGTATCGTCTTGGCCAGAGCGCCATATTTTCTGTTCCGTGAAGAGGGAAAAGATTCGATCGTGGAAAACCCGGCGGCCCAGGCGGAGGGCGGGGCTGGCGTGCAGGCGGCCCAGTTCCTGGTGGACAGTGGGGTTCACGCGCTGATTACCGTCCGCTGTGGTCAAAATGCGGCGGATGTATTTCAGGCAGCCAGTATGAAAATTTATAAATCCGCAAATAAAGCCGCAGCGGATGATCTGAAGGCTTTGGAAGACGGGAAGCTGGAAGCGCTGACTCAGTTCCATGGCGGATTTCATGGTGTGCAATGAAAATTGCAGTATTGAGCGGCAAAGGCGGCGCGGGGAAAACCATGGTGGCGGTCAATCTGGCGGCGGCAGCCGGAACGGCCACCTATGTGGATTGTGACGTGGAGGAACCAAACGGCCGTATTTTTCTGAAACCGGAAGACTGTCAGGAGATTCCTGTAACGGTGCTGCTTCCGGAATTTGACAGCCAGGCCTGCATCGGCTGTCGGGCCTGTGTTGATTTTTGCCGGTTTCACGCGCTGATGTATGTCCGGGAAAAGCCGATGGTATTTGCCGATGTCTGCCATAGCTGCGGAGGCTGTAAACTGGTTTGCGGGGAAGGCGCTGTCTCGGAAAAACCGAAGCAGGTGGGCGTTCTGGAAACAGGCGTAAGCGGTGGAGTCCATGTTGTGACCGGCATTTTAAATCCGGGGGAGGCCTCCGGCGTGCCGGTGATCCGGGAGGCACTTACCCAGGCGGGTTCGAGAGAAGGAGAACTTACCATTATAGACTGTCCGCCAGGAAGTGCCTGCAGCGTAATGGAGAGTGTGACGGCCGCTGATTTCTGTATTTTGGTGGCGGAGCCGACGGCTTTTGGTTTTCATAATTTTCAGATGGTATGTGAACTGGCATATTTGATGGGGAAACCCTGCGGCGTCGTGATCAATAAGCAGGAGGCGGTTTACGAACCGTTGGAGACGTTTTGTATGGAGCATTACCTTCCGGTGCTGGATCGGATTCCCTATGATCCGGAGTTGGCCGCTCTGGCAGCCGCCGGGCGGCTGGCATGCCGGGAGAGTGCAGTGTGGCGGGGAAGGTTTGAAGGCCTTCTGAGCCAGATCGGAGGTGCCAGATGAAACGGCTTTTGATTTTAAGCGGCAAAGGCGGCACGGGAAAAACGACTACAGCAGCTGCATTCATCCGGTTTTCAGGGGCCCGGGCAGTGGCGGACTGTGACGTGGATGCGCCGAATCTGCATCTGGTTATGGAGCAGAAAACAGAGCCTGAAGTTACGGAATTTCTGGGAGGTCATAAGGCTGTTATAGACGAGATGCGGTGCAGCGGTTGCGGAACCTGCATGGAGTACTGCCGCTTTCATGCAATTCAGATGGAGGACAGGCGGTTTCGGATCAATGAGTATGCCTGTGAGGGCTGCGGTGTCTGTGAATATGTCTGTCCGGAAAAGGCGATTTCTCTGCACACGGATGTGGCAGGAGAGCGGAAATTCTACCGGGATGAGGGCGTATTTTCCACCGCCACCTTAAAAATGGGGCGGGGAAATTCAGGTAAGCTGGTAACAGAGGTTAAGATGGCCATGCTGAAACATGCACCGGAGACGGAGATTGCCATCACAGATGGTTCTCCTGGGATTGGATGTCCGGTTATGGCTTCTGTCAGCGGCATGGATCTGGTGCTGGTGGTAGCGGAACCCAGCCTTTCCGGAATCAGCGATCTGAAACGCCTTGTAAAAACCGCGGAGACTTTTCAGACCAGGCTGGCAGTCTGCGTGAATAAGTGGGATGTGAGTCCGGAGCATACCAGAGAGCTGGAGGCATTCTGCAGAGAAACGGGAATCCCCTTTGTTGGGAAGATTCCTTATGATAAAAATGCAGCCAGGGCCGTCAATGAGGGGTTGACCATTGCGGACATAGACTGCCCGGCCCGGGATGCACTGTGGCGTATTTTTGAAAATACAAGCATATTGCTTGCAATAAATGAAAAAGAAAAGGAGTAATGAATGATGATGAAAATTGCAGTAGCAGCTATGGGAAATACCGTTGCAGGCCATTTTGGCCATTGTGAAAATTTTATTTTCTTTGATACAGAGGATGGACGGATCACAGCGGAAAATTCCGTTCCCAATCCGGGCCACCGTCCCGGCTTTCTGCCAAACTTTCTGGCAGATCATGGAGCACAGGTAATTATTGCTGGCGGCATGGGCGGCGGAGCCGTTGATATTTTTAACGAGCGCGGCGTCGAAGTGATTGTGGGAGTAGAAGGAGAAGCCAGAACAGCCGTTGAGACGTACCTGCGCGGGGAACTGGTGTCTACCGGTTCCATCTGCCACAAACATGAGCATGCGGATGAGTGTGGCCACCATGAATAAGAGATGACAGGCGGCATTGAACTGTCTGTTTAAAGAAGAAAGAGAAAGCGTCAGCTTTGTTTTATCAGTCTGAGAACGGAACAGGATCCGGGGATTTGGACTGGTAATCAGACTGACGCTTTTTGCTTATGACAGATTGAAAAACTGTTAAAATGGCTTGCGCAGCGAAGAAAAGAAAGATAAAATAGAAATTGGATGTTATCACAATCGGAAACTGCCGGATAGAACGCTGTCAGATCGCGGTTGGCGGTCAAAATAAGGAACCATCCGAATAGACACATTATCAGCGGGAAATACAGATCCCGCGTACCGCTATCGTTTTCTCGTCACGGGCGGCCGGATCTACTTCCTCCATGATAGCTGATTTGGTTTCATGTATGAAGGCTGGAACTGGGTCAACGGAAAGTGCTATTATTTCAGTGAGAAAGCCATGGAAAACGGTATCAAAGAGGGAGCGCTGCTTCGGAATACCGTGACACCGGACGGATATACGGTGGATGGGACGGGCGCCTGGACGGTAAATGGGATCGTTCAGACCCGCTAAAGAGCGCAGTATGGAGATAGGACTGCAGGCGGATACGGATTTGCAAAAAGACGTATCCGCCTGCGGCTTTTTTCAGCTCCCGCCTGCGCCTTTCCCGGTTCCCGGGCGCAGTTTTTCCCGGTTTCCCGGCATGTTTCTTTTCGATTAACTTGAGTTTCCGCAAAATGTAATTTAAAAATGAATGCGGCTGCCCAAAGTGCCAATCTGCCGATTTTTTGAGAAGTTTAGAATGGCAGTTCTGTGATTAGAGGTACTTTAATAAGCCCCGCCGGAACCGGACTTTGGGAGAGTTATTCTTTTATCTATTTAAGCAGCCAGCTTTAGGCAGAGTTGACGGTATGCAGGACATTTTGTCCTGAACCATAGCCTGACGCCTTCTTTTGCATAGGAGAGTATGCCGGAGATGCCTTTAGCCAGCCGGTAATAGCAGAAAGATATGTTTGCTTTTATTGGATTTGCTGTCTTTATAATAGCAGCCTTAAGGGCATTTGTTTCCGGCTTCATGGAAAGATGGGCCAGGAACGCCATGCATAAAGTGATATAAAAATTTAAGGCATTGATTGCTTTCATCTTCCGTACCCGGAAGTTTTCAAATTGAAACGTCTGTTTCTTACAGCGGAAATATTCCTCAATACGCCACCTGGAACAATAAAGCTTTGCAATTTTTATCACATCTTCTTTGGATTTGATTTCTTTGTTTGTTGCAAGCATCATTGGGTGTTCGGTAATACCGTAAACAAGGACTAAGTAAATATCTTTTCTGGATGCGGTGATCTGTACTTTCACATGGGAAAGATAAGCCTCGTGCTTTTTTCCCTTGTAGAACAGAGGAAGTTTTACTTTGCCTTTGCGTCTGTTACGCAGTTCGGTGGCAAATACCCACTTATTATGGTACAGGAGCTTCCGTTTTGCAGTCAGGCGGATGACATAATCCTGGTTCATGGAATCCAGTTTCAGAAACATCTTGTTATCATCATATCCACGATCCATGACAAAGGTTGCTTTTCCAAACAGTGCAGCTGCACGCTCCATAGCTGAAAAAGTAATGTCATTGATGGAAGTGAAGCTTTTTTCAGCGGACGAATGAATTTCTGAAAAAAGACTGACCGGATGATTATTGCTGGTAAGAACCGTGGCTTCCGTTACATGGTATCCTTTCTGATAGACATTTTTTGTAGTGGTGCTCTTTGAACCATCGCGGATCCAGCCAAGAGATTCAAATTTATAACCATCGGGTTTTACAATATCGCTGTCATCAATATGGATGACAGGGTGAGCCGGACACCATTTTTTTATATGGGCCAGGTAAACGTTCAAAGCGTTTTTTGGTATACCTTTTGCTAAATGTCTGGAAAGGCGGTCGACACCATTGATCTTTTTAGATGGCTCATGTAACTGGTCAACAATGTCTGTAAGCAGACAACTGTTGGAAGCAAGAATGCCATAATTCATGTCAGCTATAAATTTTCTATCCGGTTTGGGAAGCTTTCTGGAAATTTTATTGGAAAAATTTAAAATTTCCCGTTTCATTTGATAGGTTTTTGATGTAAAATGGATCATAAGGAATCCTCCTTCTTTTTGTTTAGTAAGGTTTTTAGTTGGTAGCTTAATTTTACATCAAAAAGGAAGAAGATTCCTTAGTTTTACGCTGATAAGGAAGTATTCACAAGAAAACTAGCTTAACGGCTGACAGACAGGATTGCAACCAAAGCGGCGTGTACTGCAAGAAACGGTACACGCTGTTTTTATGCCCTGTTACGCAGTAGAACGCCATTTTTGAGGAAAAAGGTATAAAACCCTTACTATTAATATTTTCGTGTCTGCAAGGTGCATAAATCGAGGCTTTTTTACCCCCCTACTGCGTAACATTACTATGGCAAACTTCCACGGCGTTCCATGAACTTCATACGGTGGAATAAATCAGCGATTACAGGA
>CALAAS010000038.1 GCA_937885015.1 uncultured Clostridium sp. | reverse complement strand
TGCACGGTGGTGTGAGAGGTCGGGAAATTTATTTAAATTTCCCTCCTACTCGATTTGCATAGGAAATTACTTTCTATGCAATAAAAAACGCGCCGTAAAGATAACCATGCAGCGGAAAGAAATTAAAAAAACCGAAAAAGCGGAATTTGTGATATAATGACTGTAAATAATGCTGGTCACGGTGTTGAAATGGGTTACCAGATAAATAGGGTTGGGAGGAAAACAGGATGACAGACAGAAGACAGAGGACAGGGATCTTGATGGCTGCTGCACTGACAGCATCTGTTATATCGCCGTTTGCGGCATTTGCAAAAGAGGAAGAGGACCGAACGCCTGTGGGAACGATTGAACTGGAGATTGATTCATCCATTGATGTGGGAGATGTGGGATCCGAGGTAGACGTAAGTCTTTTGTCCGGGGATTGTGAAATCGATACCGTGGATGTGGTCAATGAGCCAACCGATGAGTGGAAACATAAGAACAGGCCCAAACTGGAGATTACGCTGTCTGCAGATCAGGATTATTACTTTAAGTCTGGTTATAAAAAGAAGATGATCTCTCTGTCGGGCAGTACGGGAACGGTTTCATCGGTCAGGAGAAATGGCGACGAAGAGCTGCGAGTGATTGTGACCTTGAAGGCTCTGAAGGGAACAGACAGCGATTATGAGCTGGATGTGGACGAGGCCCAGTGGGGAGCCACGGACGGCGAGGCTTTCTGGGCGGATGCGGAAGATGCCCGGTATTATGAACTGCGGGTGTACCGGGATGGAAAGTTTCTGACAACAGCACACTCAGTCCGGGAAACCTCCTGCAATCTGGGCAAGTATTTCGACGCAGCTGGGGAATACTGGTTTGAGGTACGGGCCATTTATGGCGCTTCCAGAAAGGGCGAATGGCAAACTTCTGAAACACTTGGTGTGACGGCTGAGCAGGCAGCGGAGATCAAGCTTGCGTCTTCTTACCGGCTGACCGGGGGAGGGCCAAATTCCGGTATGTGGGAGCAGGATGCGTCTGGGTTCCGATACTGTAATGGAGATGGTACGTATACGAGAAGCGACTGGCAGCGGATTCAGGGACTCTGGTACTTTTTTGACGAGAATGGATATCGAAAAACCGGTTGGCTATCCTGGAATGACAAACTTTATTTTCTGGATGAAAATGGCGTGATGCTCATGAACAGTCAGGCACCGGATGGCAAGTGGGCAGGCGAAGATGGGAGCGTTTCATAAGTTCCCCCGCTCTCTGTAAAAGAAGTATTAACAATTTTTTAACGGAAAATATACAGGCAAACTGTAGAACATATGCTACAATAATGCCATGCGTTTTCAATAAAAATTGTTGAAAATAGATAAAATGAGGACAGGGAGGGGAAAATTATGACAGCTCAAATTTTGGCTGTTGTTATTTTTTTGGTTATGTTTGCTCTGATTGTATCGGAGAAAATTGAGCGCCACATTGTGTCGCTGGGATGCGGGCTTTTGATGGTGGTATTTGTGTTTGGCGTTTGCATGCACAGCGAAGCGGCAGCGGCAGAAACACTGAGCCTGCAAAGCTTTTTTATTCCGAATTTCTGGTTTCAGGCCGGGGAAGCAGCAGAGACGTCCACAGGAATTAACTGGGCAACGATTCTTTTTATTGCAGGGATGATGTTGATGGTAGAGGGAATGGGACGGGCCGGATTCTTTCAGTGGCTGTGTCTGGCCATTGCAAAGGCGGTTCACTACCGCACGATTCCGATTTTTGTTACATTTATGGTAATGTCGGCGCTGCTGGCTATGTTTATTGACAGTATCACTGTGATTTTGTTTCTGGCAGCTGTGACGGTGGAACTGGGAAAGCTTTTGCGATTTGATCCTGTTCCGCTGATTCTGTCAGAGATCTTCTGTGCAAACCTGGGAGGTTCGGCAACCATGTGCGGAGATCCGCCGAATATTATCATTGGAACATCGCTGGGATATTCATTTGGAGATTTTATGATGAATACGGGCGTGATGGCTGGTATTTCGCTGGTGTTTGTGATTCTGTTTTTTTATTTTTGCTTTCGCAAAGAGCTGAGTCAAAAAACGGTGGGTGAAGGGGAAATCCGTTATCCGGATCCGAAGGAAGCGATTGCCAATAAAAAGGATTTCGGTGTCAGTGTAGTGATTTTCCTGACTGCCATTGTGCTTTTGATTACTCATGCTCAGACAGGACTTACAGTGGCCACTATCGGTGTTTTTATTGGGGCATTTACGTTGTTGGCGGCCGGGAGTGATGCTTTGATGCTTTTGAAAAAAGTGGATTATAAAACACTTTTATTTTTCATTGGCCTGTTTATCGTGGTAGGAGGACTGGAGCAGACCGGGGTTCTGGAAGCCATGGCGGGAGTCATTTCTGCAGTCAGTGGAGATAACGCAAAGGTTATGATTGCGATTGTGCTGTGGCTGTCGGCCATCGCCAGTGCCTTTGTGGACAACATTCCTTTTGCAGCCACAATGATTCCGGTTATCCGCAGTCTCTCAGCGGCTCAGGGGGTGGATCTTTCTGTGTTGGCGTGGGCCCTTTCCATGGGTACGGATATCGGGGGTTGTGGAACACCCATTGGCGCGTCGGCCAATGTAGTGGGAATTTCTGTAGCTGCCCAAAACGGCCATTTTATAGGCTGGGGAAAGTATTGCCGGTATGCGGCTCCGGCCACAGTGCTGGTGGTATTTATTTCCATGATTTGCATCTATGTGCGGTATTTTTAAAATTCCGGATCAGAAGGAGGCGGGGATATGGAAGAGAAAAGAGAAGATGGGAGAAAACAGAGGGTTATTATTTCGGTAGGGCGCCAGTTTGGAAGCGGAGGACATATGATTGCGGAGATTCTTTCCAAACGGTTTGAACTTCCTATTTATGATCACCGAATGCTGGAGGAAATTGCCAGAGAAAAAGAGGTGGATCAGAAAACGCTGGCTAAATACGATGAAAAGCCGGCGAGTAAATTGTTTTCCAGAACCGTGAGCGGTCATTCCAGCTCCCTGGCAGATCATCTGGCACAGATGCAGTTTGATTTTTTGAAGCGCCGGGCGGACGCAGGAGAATCGTTTGTAGTAGTGGGACGGTGTTCGGAAATGGTTCTGAAAGATTACGATGGACTGATTACGATTTATATTGTGGGCGATGAGGAACCAAAGCGTCGCCGGATTATGGATCTGTATCACCTGTCAGAGCCGGATGCCCAATCTATGATGACGCGCAAGGACTGGAGACGAAAATCCTATCATAATTCTTACTGCAAGGGACGATGGGGCGATTCGAGAAATTACGATATCTGTGTCAACAGCAGTCGGCTGGGGATCGAGGGAACAGCGGATATCCTGGAACAGTATATCCGGGCAAGGATAGAACGGCTGTAATACAAATGGCATTAGAGAAGAAAAGTGGGATGTTGCAGATGCGGCTCCCGCTTTTTTAGAGGCATTGAGAGGGTTTAACCTGATATTATAAATGAAAGGGAGAGAATGGATTGGCGGAAGAGAAGAACAGAATATATAAAAAACAGATAAAAGACATAGATCGACGGGGCCTGGTGCTGGAGGGCGGCGGGATGCGCGGAATTTATACTGCAGGCGTTTTGGATGTCTGGATGGAGCGGGGGATTTGTTTTGACGGTGTGATCGGTGTTTCGGCCGGGGCAATTCACGGCGCTTCATTTGTGTCCGGCCAGAAGGGAAGGAGTATTCGGTATTATAAAAAATATTGTCAGGATCCCAGATTTATGAGCTGGAGAAATCTGTTAAAAACGGGAGATATTGTGGGACGGAAATTCTGCTATGAGGATCTTCCGAACCGCCTGGATCCCTATGATTATGAAGCGTTCGAACAATCGGAAACGGAGTTTTATGTTACCTGCAGTAACGTGGAGACGGGAAAAGCCGAATATCTGCCTGTTACGGATATGAAAAATCAAGTGGAGCTGTTTCGCGCTACGGCCTCTCTTCCCTATGTTTCCAGGATTGTGAATACAGAGGGAAGGAAGCTTTTAGATGGCGGCTGTACCGACAGTATCCCTGTCCAGGCATTTATGAATATGGGGTATACCCGGTGTGTGGCTGTTCTGACCCGCCATGACGGGTATGTAAAGAAACCGGAGCATAAATGGCTTCCGCAGCTGTTTTTTCGAAAATATCCGGCTTTTGCAGAGGCACTTCAAAACCGGTATCTGGTTTATAATCAGACCGTCGAAGACATTCGGAAGATGGAAAAGGAGGGAAAAATTTTTGTGGTTCGTCCCAGTCGGGAACTAACCATCGGGCGGATGGAACATAGTCCGGAAAAACTTCAGACAGTGTATGAGATTGGACGCCAGGATGCTTCTGCCAGCCTTTCTGCGCTGGAGAGATGGCTTGTTAAAAAATGTGATTGATTTATCAAATAATCTTTAGTATATTATTTTATAGGATTCGGGTGTCAAAAGGTCATTTTAAGAAGGAATGACGCATGAGAAAAATATGAATCCCAAAAAACTGTGCTTATTAGAATAGCAAGTGGGAGAAATACAGCAAAAAAATATCTATTTTCACCCTACATGCCCATGCACTTTATTGTGGGAAAGCGTGTTTTTACTAAAATTACCCTTTTGACACCCTAATCTTTATAGTAAAGGAGACAGAAGGCATATGGTAAGAATAGCAGTGGATGCCATGGGGGGCGATCATGCCCCAGGCGAAATTGTAGCCGGAGCAGTCATGGCGGCTGAGTCAGGAAAAGATATTAAAATTACCCTGGTGGGAAAAGAAGAGATTGTATCAGAAGAACTGAATAAGCATACATATAATAAAGAACGGATTGAGATTGTAAATGCAACGGAAGTCATTGAGACGGAGGAACCGCCGGTCAACGCCATTCGCAAAAAGAAGGATTCTTCAATCGTGGTGGGGATGAATATGGTGCGCTGCGGCGAGGCAGACGCTTTTTGTTCCGCAGGAAGCTCTGGGGCCATTCTGGTGGGCGGCCAGGTTATTGTAGGCCGTATTAAGGGCGTGGAGAGGCCGCCTCTGGCACCTCTGATTCCAACAGAAAAGGGAGTGTCGCTGTTGATTGACTGCGGGGCCAATGTGGATGCAAGACCATCTCACCTCGTTCAGTTTGCCAAGATGGGTTCCATCTATATGGAACATGTGATGGGAATCAAAAAACCGCGTGTGGCCATTGTCAATATCGGAGCAGAGGAAGAAAAGGGAAATGCGCTGGTAAAGGAGACATTCCCTCTGTTGAAAGCCTGTCAGGATATTCACTTTATCGGCAGTATTGAGGCCAGAGAAATTCCCCATGGCGGAGCGGATGTCATTGTCTCAGAGGCTTTTGTGGGAAATGTCATTCTGAAGCTGTATGAAGGGGTGGGAGCTACCCTGATCAGCAAGGTAAAGGGCGGTATGATGCGGAATCTGCGCTCCAAGATTGGTGCTCTTCTTGTAAAGCCGGCCTTAAAGGAGACACTCAAAAGTTTCGATGCCAGCCAGTATGGCGGGGCGCCGCTTCTGGGACTCAAAGGTCTGGTTGTAAAGACCCATGGAAATTCCAAGCGCACCGAGGTGTGCAACGCTATTTTGCAGTGTGTGACCTTTAAAGAGCAGCAGATCAATGAAAAAATTAAGGAGAGCCTGTTTTCGGGGGAAGAAGGCGGGGCAGACCAGGAATAAATCATAAAAACAAAGAAAGGTAAGAGAGGAAGAGGAATATGGAATTCGAAAAATTGCAGAACATTATTTCAGAGGTGTTGAATGTCGATGCGGACGAGATTACGATGAACACAACCTTTGTAGATGACCTGGGAGCGGATTCTCTGGACATTTTCCAGATCATCATGGGGATTGAAGAAGAATTCGATATCGAGATTCCGACCGAAGCGGCAGAAAAAATTGCAACTGTGGGCGATGCGGTTGAGCAGATTAAGAGTGCTTTAAATTAAAATCTGCGCGCTGTCGCGTATTAGGGCTGAGCGTCAATTCTGAGAAGATCGTCAGATGGCGGCTCAGCCTTCTTTACGAGGCGGAGGACAGTGGGAAAAGAGGAAGAGTATGGATAAAAAAAGAAGGGAACTGGAGGAGAAAATTGGATACCAGTTTCAGAATGAAAGCCTTTTCGAGCAGGCGCTGATTCACAGCTCCTATGCCAATGAGAGGCGGATGGGGAAACTTGGCTGTAATGAGCGCCTGGAATTTCTGGGGGATGCTGTGCTGGAGTTGGTATCCAGTGATTTCTTGTTTCACGAATACCCGACCATGCCGGAGGGCGACATGACGAAGACGAGAGCCAGCATGGTCTGTGAGCCGACGCTGGCTCTGTGCGCTCAGGATTTCGGCCTGGGTTCGTATCTGCTTTTGGGAAAAGGGGAAGATGCAACAGGAGGCCGTATGCGTGATTCCGTGGTTTCGGATGCTCTGGAGGCACTGATTGGAGCCATTTATCTGGACGGTGGTTTTGCTAGCGCAAAAGACTTTATTTACCGGTTTGTTCTCAATGATGTGGAACATAAAAAACTCTTTTACGATAGCAAGACGATCTTACAGGAGCTGGTGCAGAGCAGATACGAAACTCCGCTTACTTACGTGCTTTTAAAGGAAGACGGGCCGGATCACAATAAAAAATTTGAAGTGTCCGTGCGCATCGGAGATCAGGAGCTGGGACGCGGAACTGGAAGAAGCAAAAAGGCGGCGGAACAGATGGCCGCCTATCGGGGTCTTCTTAAAATCAAGGGCGGGCAGGACAAAGCATGTATTTAAAGAGTATTGAAATTCAAGGATTTAAATCCTTTGCCAATAAGATTCTGTTTGAATTTCACAATGGGATTACAGGGATAGTTGGGCCAAACGGAAGCGGAAAAAGCAATGTGGCGGATGCAGTCCGCTGGGTGCTGGGAGAACAGCGCAGCAAGCAGCTGCGCGGCGGGACCATGCAGGATGTTATTTTTGCAGGGACGGAGCTGCGAAAACCTCAGGGGTTTGCCTATGTGGCCATTACCCTGGACAACCGGGATCATAAACTTCCCATTGATTTTGAGGAGGTAACGATTTCCAGACGGCTTTACCGCTCTGGTGAGAGCGAATACCGGATCAACGGGAGCGCCTGTCGTTTAAAGGATATCAACGAGTTGTTTTATGATACAGGTATCGGAAAGGAAGGCTATTCCATCATTGGACAGGGTCAGATTGATCGGATTTTGAGTGGAAAGCCGGAGGAACGGCGGGAACTGTTTGATGAAGCGGCGGGAATTGTGAAATTTAAGCGGCGCAAATTGATTGCTCAAAAAAAGCTGGAGGATGAAAAACAGAACCTTCTTCGGGTCTGTGATATTCTTGCAGAGCTGGAAAAGCAAGTGGGGCCGCTGGAAAAGCAGGCGGAAACAGCGAAGGAATATTTGCGGCTCAGAGAAGAGCTTAAGAATTACGAGGTCAACCTGTTTCTGACAGAATCCGAGGAAGTGCGGGGACAGCTCCGATCCGTGGAGGAGAAGGAAGCGGTGCTGGCCGGAGACCGGGAATCGGTGGAGGAAGAGACAAGAAAGCTGAAGGTGGCCTATGAGAACCTGGGCCAGGCGCTGGAGACGCTGGAACAGCAGATGGCAGAGAGCCGGGAAGAGCTGGGCCGGTCCGACGTGGAAAAACAGACGCTGGAAGGCCGTATTGACGTTTTGCGGGAGCAGATCAATACGGAGCGGATGAATGAAGAACACATCCAAAGCCGGATTGCCTCCATTGACGGAGAAATTGAGGAAAAACGGCGCCAGGAGGAGGAGTACCGAAAAGAGAGGGAAGACTTAAGCGGAGAAATCGGCCGGATCCGGGAGAAGCTGGAGACGGCGGAGGAAGGCCTGCTGTCTATTGATAGAAATCTGACAGAAACAGAGCAGGCCATGGAGACTTCTAAAGCTGCGATTATTGCAGCGCTCAATGATAAGGCGGAACTGGCGGTAAAGCGGCAGCGCTATGAGACCATGCTGGAGCAGGTGGATGTGCGTCGGGCGGAGGTCAGCCAGAAACTCCTGAAATTTAAAAGTGATGAGTCGGTTCAGGAAGAACAGAAAAAGGCAGAGAAGGAGAAGCTTTTGCATATTTCTGAGAAAATGGAGGAACTTCTCAGGCAGGAACACCACGAGGTTCAGCGCCGGGAACAGGCGGAGGCAGAGGTAAAACGCCTGAACCGCCGTCTGTCAGATACGCAGCAGACTTACCATACCAGCCATACCAGACTGGAGTCCCTGCGGAACCTGGCCGAGCGCTACGAAGGGTATGGAGGCAGCATCCGCCGGGTCATGGAGGCCAGAGATCGGATTGCCGGCGTGCATGGGGTGGTGGCAGATCTTATTTCCACGACTCGGGAATACGAAACAGCTATTGAAACGGCGCTGGGCGGCAGTATTCAGAATATTGTGACGGATTCTGAGCAGACGGCCAAGCAGCTGATTGAGTATTTAAAGAAAAACCGGTATGGACGGGCTACCTTTTTGCCGCTGACCAGTATGGATCGAAAAAATGCCTTCAGTCAGCCAGGGGCCCTTCGGGAACCGGGGGTGCTGGGACTGGCCAGTGATTTGGTAAGCGCCGGGGAGATCTACCGTGGTTTGGTATCCAATCTGCTTGGGCGGGTGGTCGTGGTGGATCAGATTGATCATGCCATTGCTCTGGCAAAAAAATACCGGTACAGTCTTCGGATTGTAACCTTGGACGGAGAGCTGCTAAGTGCCGGTGGTTCCATGACTGGAGGCGCTTTTAAAAACAGCAGCAATCTGTTGGGACGCCGAAGGGAGATTGAAGAGCTGGAGGAGGCCTGTAAAAAGGCGATTCTGCAAGTGGAATCCATCCAGGCGGAACTTTTGAAGAATGAGAAGGAGCTGGCAGAGGCCCGAAAAAAACTGGAGGAAATCAGCGGTAGCAGACAGGCCCTTCGCCTGGAGCAGAATACCATTGAAGTGGAAATTCGTCAGCTGGAGAAGAAACAGCAGGAGATCCGGGAATCTTCAGAGGATCTGGTTCTGGAAAACAGAGATTTGGAGACACAGGTGGGGGATCTGCGGGAAAAGAAAGAGGAGCTTATTCTGGAGACAGAAAAGCTGGAGGAAGCCGGCCGGAGAGGAAATGGCGAGGTGGAATCACTGAGTGCTAAGCTGGAGGCTCTGAAGGGCCAGCGGGATCTGGCTTCCAGGGAGTTGGCCGGCGTTCAGCTGGAGGCTTCCCAGATTCGCCAAAAGGATAGCTTTGCCGGGGAAAATCTGCGGCGTGTGGCCGGGGAGGCGCAGCGGCTGGAGGAAGAAAAACGGGAGCTTGGGCAGGGACACCATGACAGCAGTCAGGCCATTGAAAACCGGGAAGAGGAAATTTGTCGAATCAGAACGCAGATCTCCGGGGAGGAAGAAAAGCGAAACGGACTGGCCGAAAAGTTAAAAATGCTGACGGCGGAGAAAGAGGAAAAGGCCGGGCAGCAGAAGCGTTTTTTTGATCAGAAGGAGGAACTGACGGATCGCCTTACCCATCTGGAGCGGGACAGTTTTCGCCTGCAGAATCAGAAGGAGCGGCTGGAAGAGCGGCTGGACAGCCAGACCAGCTATATGTGGAGTGAATATGAATTGACCTTTGCTACGGCAGAGGAATTGAGAGATACATCGCTTCCGGGGATTTCGGAGCTTAAGAAAATCATTGAAGGAAGAAAACAGGCGATTCGGGGCCTGGGAAATGTCAATGTCAATGCCATTGAGGATTTTCGGGAAATTTCAGAGCGCTATGAGTTTATGAAAGCACAGCACGATGATCTGGCAGCGGCGGAGACGGCGCTTCTTCAGATTATTGGAGAGCTGGATACAGGAATGCGCCGTCAGTTTCAGGAAAAGTTTGGAGAAATCCGGCGGGAATTTGATAAGGTATTCAAGGAACTGTTTGGGGGTGGAACCGGAACTCTGGAACTTTCAGAGGATGATGATATTCTGGAGGCGGGAATCCAGATCATTTCCCAGCCGCCTGGGAAAAAGCTGCAGAATATGATGCAGTTGTCCGGAGGGGAAAAGGCATTGACGGCCATTGCGCTTCTATTTGCCATTCAGAATCTGAAACCGTCCCCCTTCTGCCTGCTGGATGAGATTGAGGCGGCGCTTGATGATTCCAATGTGGATCGGTTTGCCGGATATCTGCATAAACTGACCCGGGATACGCAGTTTATCGTGATTACCCATCGACGGGGAACCATGGTGGCTTCCGATCGTCTGTATGGAATTACCATGCAGGAGAAAGGGGTATCCACGCTGGTATCTGTCAGTCTGATTGAAGAGGAACTGGAAAAGGCGGAAAAGGAGGAAAAAACAGGATGAGTGAAGGGAAAAAAGGATTTTTTGGCCGCCTCGTGGAGGGGTTGACCAAAACAAGAAATTCCATTGTGGCGGGAATTGATTCGGTATTCAGCGGCTTTTCTGCCATTGACGACGATTTTTATGAAGAAATAGAAGAAACCCTGATCATGGGGGATCTGGGAATTCAGACCACCATGGCAATCATGGAGGATCTCCGGAAAAAGGTAAAGGAAAATCACATCAAAGAGCCATCCGAGTGTAAGGAGCTTCTGATCAACAGCATCAAGGAGCAGATGGATCTGGGAGAAAATGCCTATGAATTTGAGAACCGCAGATCTGTGGTTCTTGTAATCGGAGTCAACGGAGTTGGAAAGACCACTTCAGCCGGAAAGCTGGCAGGCCAGCTGAAGGACCAGGGAAAACGCGTTCTTCTGGCAGCGGCGGATACATTCCGGGCGGCCGCCATCGAACAGCTTACCGAGTGGGCCGGACGGGCTGGTGTGGAGCTGATTGCCCAGCAAGAAGGCTCGGATCCGGCGGCCGTAATTTTTGATGCCATTGCAGCTGCAAAATCAAGGAATGCAGACGTCCTGATCTGTGATACGGCGGGTCGCCTTCACAATAAAAAGAACCTGATGGAGGAGCTTAAAAAGATCAATCGAATTATTGACAGAGAGTATCCGGATGCTTACCGGGAAACGCTGGTAGTACTGGATGGAACCACAGGGCAGAATGCTCTTTCCCAAGCCAGACAGTTTATGGAGGTAGCCGATATTACCGGCATTATTCTGACAAAACTGGATGGAACTGCCAAGGGCGGCATTGCGGTGGCAATTCAGTCGGAACTTGGAATTCCGGTTAAATACGTGGGAATTGGCGAGAAAATTGATGATCTGCAGAAGTTTAATGCCGGAGATTTTGTCAATGCGCTTTTTGAGCGCCAGGGTGCAGAATAAACGGTAGCAGGAAGATAGAAAGCATGGGAGGATTACGATGAGTAAGGAAGGACAGAGTAAAAATCAGGCAGAGCAGGACATGGAAAAGGAAGAGCTGGTAAGCGGCCTTTCTCTGGAAAAATTTGAGGAGGCAACGGAAGCGGTTGCCCAGGTGATTTCTGAGACAAAGCTGGTTTACAGTGAGCATTTCTCCAATATGACGGGAAACAAGGTATATTTTAAACCGGAGAATATGCAGTATACGGGCGCATATAAGGTGCGGGGGGCATACTATAAGATCAGTACCCTGAGCCAGGAGGAAAAGGAGAGAGGATTGATTACGGCATCTGCGGGAAACCATGCCCAAGGTGTGGCCTATGCAGCTAAACTGGCAGGATGCCGGGCGACGATCGTAATGCCAACAACTACACCGCTTATGAAGGTAAACCGCACTCGCAGCTATGGAGCAGAGGTGGTTCTCCACGGTGATGTGTTTGATGAGGCTCTGGCCTGTGCCAATCAGCTGGCGGCAGAGCATGGCTATACCTTCATTCATCCGTTCAATGACCTGGATGTGGCGACGGGACAGGGAACCATTGCCATGGAGATTATCAAAGAGCTTCCAACGGTGGATTATATTTTAGTACCCATTGGCGGAGGCGGCCTGTGTACAGGCGTGGCAACGCTGGCTAAGCTTCTGAATCCGAAGATTCGGGTAATCGGTGTGGAGCCGGCAGGGGCCAATTGCATGCAGGAGTCTCTGAAAGCAGGAAAGGTAGTGGCGCTTCCGGGAGTCAGCACCATTGCCGATGGCACGGCAGTGCAGAGACCGGGGGATCTTCTGTTCCCTTATATCCAGAAAAATGTGGATGACATCATCACGATTGAAGATTCTGAGCTGATCGTGGCGTTCCTGGATATGGTGGAGAATCATAAGATGGTAGTGGAGAATTCCGGACTTCTGACCGTGGCGGCTCTGAAACATCTGAATGTGAAGAAAAAGAAAATTGTCTCCATTCTGAGCGGCGGAAATATGGACGTGATTACCATGGCATCTGTGGTACAGCACGGTTTAATCCAGAGAGACCGTATTTTTACCGTATCGGTTCTCCTTCCGGATAAGCCGGGCGAGCTGGCCAAGGTGGCAACGCTGATGGCCCAGGAGCAGGGCAATGTAATCAAGCTGGAACACAACCAGTTTGTCAGCATCAACCGGAATGCGGCTGTGGAATTGCGCATTACCGTGGAGGCATTTGGAACGGAGCATAAGGAGCGGATTGTAGATGCGCTGAAGGAAGCTGGATATCGTCCCAAACTGGTAAAATCTAAAAGCATTTACGATATATAAGGCATGAGTTATGTGGAAAATTGATAGAGACGTCCCCATCGTCAAAAACCTTGTCTATTTCATAAAATGGGGAATTGGCTCTGTCCTGATCGGCCTTCTGACAGGCTGTGTGGGCACAGCCTTTGGTCATGGTGTGCTATGGGCTTCGGCAATATTTCAAAAGGAACCCAGGCTGATTTTTCTGCTTCCGGTGGCTGGCATCTTGATCCTTTTGGTGTATCGCTTGCTGGGAGAAGAGAAAAATCGGGGTACTAACATGGTTATTGAGGCGATTTACTCCGATACGGAGATTAGCCTTGCCACGGCTCCGGCCATTTTTGTGGGCACGATTTTAACTCATGTGACGGGAGGCTCCGCTGGCCGTGAGGGTGCGGCGCTTCAGATGGGGGGCAGCATTGGAAATCAGGTAGCCAGACTTCTTCATCTGGATGAAAAAGACAAAAAAATAGCGGTCATGTGTGGGATGAGCGGGGCATTTGCGGCCCTGTTCGGAACACCCATGGCAGCAGCCGTCTTTTCCATGGAGGTAATCAGCATCGGTGTTATGTATTACGCTGCTCTGGTGCCCTGCCTGTTTTCAGCCTTTGTGGGTGCATATCTTTCCAGAGCGCTGGGACTTTCTCCGGAGTCATTCGCCATCGGGGCGGTGCCGGAGTTTGCCCTTCGCGGTGCCCTGACGGTCATTCTTTTGGGGGCCGGCTGTGCACTGGTGTCGGAGCTTTTTTGTATTGCATTGCACGGGGCGGAAAAACTCTATAAGACGTATCTTCCATCCCCGATCTGGAGAATTTTGTCTGGCGCAGTGTTTGTCGTGGCGCTTACGCTTCTTCTCGGTAATTTCCGTTATAACGGAAGCGGTCTTGGACTAATTGATGCCAGCTTCGCGGGGGAGGGAGCGCCTTCCGATTTTTTACTGAAAATCGTGTTTACGGCCATTACTCTGGAGGCTGGTTTTAAGGGTGGAGAGATCGTTCCGACACTGGCCATCGGCGCAGCCTTTGGAAGCCTGTTTGCCTCTGTGCTGGGGCAGCCTCTGGGCCTTATGACATCCTGCGGCATGCTGGGACTTTTTGTAGGGGTAACCAATTGTCCTATTTCCACATTGCTGCTGGGATTTGAACTGTTTGGTTATGAGGCAATGCCGTATTTTGCGCTGGTAATCGGAGTCAGCTTTACGCTGTCGGGGTATTACAGCCTTTATGCCAGTCAGAAATTTGTATATTCGAAAACCAGGACCGAGTATATTAACCGGAAGACAAACTGAGGGATGATGTTTCTTTATCAGGAAACAGCTTGTCATTCAGAGGGAAACCCGGTATAATATAAGTTATTATAACTGTCTGGGGTTTTGATCCCAGACTATGACAATTGAACAGACGGGAGCTTGTATGACAGGCTGAGAGGAAGGTATGACCTTCGACCGATAACCTGATTTGGATAATGCCAACGTAGGGAAACCTGGGACAGAAGCAGTGGAGAAGTTGCCGGAATCAGGCAGCTTCTTTTTTGTTTCATAAGAAGAACTTTTCAAAAGAGTTGAGTCTGCCCTAGGGAGTGCAGATGGAAAGGAAAAAGGGTTATGGAGAGGAGTAAAAAAATGAGAGAAAATTATAAGACACAGATGGAAGCTGCAAGAAAAGGAATCATTACTCCGGAGATGGAAGCAGTGGCGAAAAAAGAATATCGTACAACAGAAGAAATCCGCGGCTGGGTAGCCAGCGGGCAGGTGGTGATCTGTGCCAATAAGCGGCACGCCTGTCTGGAACCCAACGGTGTCGGTTCCATGCTGCGGACAAAGATCAATGTGAATCTTGGGGTTTCGAGAGACTGTAAAGATTACGAGGTGGAGATGAAAAAGGTTCTGGAAGCGGTTCATATGGGGGCGGAGGCGATTATGGATCTTTCTTCTCACGGAAATACGCAGCCGTTCCGGAGAAAGCTTACCCGGGAATGTCCGGCCATGATTGGAACAGTGCCGGTGTATGACAGTGTAATTCATTACCAGAGAGATCTGGCCACACTGACTGCAAAGGATTTTATTGATGTGATCCGGATGCATGCAGAAGACGGGGTGGATTTTGTCACGCTGCACTGCGGTATCACAAGAAAAACCATAGACTCTATCCGGGACGGTCACAGAAAAATGAATCTGGTTTCCAGAGGCGGCTCTCTGGTATTTGCATGGATGTGTATGACGGGAGAAGAGAATCCCTTTTATGAGTATTTTGATGAAATTTTGGATATATGCCGGGAATATGATGTGACGATTTCTCTGGGGGATGCCTGCCGTCCAGGCTGTCTGGCCGATGGCAGCGATATCTGCCAGATCGATGAACTGGTACGTTTGGGAGAGCTGACAAGACGCGCCTGGGAACGGGATGTTCAGGTAATGGTGGAAGGTCCCGGCCATATGCCTCTTGATCAGATTGCTGCCAATATGAAACTGCAGCAGACCATTTGCATGGGAGCGCCCTTTTATGTTCTGGGGCCGATTGTGACGGATATCGCACCTGGCTATGACCATATCACAGCAGCCATTGGCGGAGCGGTGGCAGCGGCAGCAGGAGCGTCCTTTCTCTGTTATGTCACGCCGGCAGAGCATCTGGCTCTTCCGGATGTGGAGGATGTCAAACAGGGGATCATTGCCTCGCGTATTGCAGCGCACGCGGCAGATATCGCAAAGAAAATCCCCCATGCCAGAGATATGGATGATGCCATGGCAGATGCCAGACGGACATTTGACTGGGAAAAACAATGGGAATGTTCTCTGGATCCGGAAACGGCAAAGCGAATTCGAAGCAGCCGGGCGCCGGAGCAGGAGGACAGCTGTTCCATGTGCGGAAAGTTCTGTGCTGTCAGGAGTATGAATAAGGCGCTGAACGGCGAATACATCGATATCCTGTAAATTCATTCGTCAGCCGTTTCGCCTTCATCAGCTCCTGGAAGACAAATTAAGAAAATAGTATCGCATAATTCGAAAAATTGTGATATACTATGAACACTTGGAATGGTATTTTTTTGCTGTTCCAGGGTAAAACAGACAGGGAGAAAACCGATTATGGAATTAAAACGCGTACTGCTGAAGCTGAGCGGGGAAGCGCTGGCGGGCGAGAAAAAGACCGGCTTTGATGAGGCAACGGTAAAAGAGGTTGCCAGACAGGTAAAGACGGCAGTGGAGGACGGAATACAGGTAGGAGTTGTGATTGGAGGCGGGAATTTCTGGAGAGGCCGCGAGAGCAATGCCATTGACCGGACGAAGGCAGATCAGATCGGGATGCTTGCAACGGTTATGAACTGTATCTATGTATCAGAGATTTTTAGAAGCGAGGGGATGGAGACCCAGATTCTCACGCCTTTTGAGTGCGGCTCGATGACAAAGCTGTTTTCCAAGGATCGGGCCAATAAATATTTTGCAAGGGGAATGGTTGTATTTTTTGCTGGCGGCACAGGCCATCCATATTTTTCTACCGATACAGGCGTGGCACTTCGGGCCATTGAGATGGAGGCAGACTGCATCCTTCTGGCCAAAGCCATTGATGGTGTGTACGACAGTGATCCGAAGGTAAATCCGGAGGCGAAAAAGTATGACACCATCTCCATTCAGGAGGTTATTGACAAGAAGCTGGCAGTGGTAGACCTGACAGCGTCGATCATGTGTATGGAGAATCATGTCCCCATGGCGGTATTCAGCCTCAATGAGAAAGACGGCATTGTGAACGCTATGCGCGGAAAAATAAACGGTACGGTAGTGACCGCATAACAGGAGGTTTATATGCAGGAGAAGTTAAAAGTTTACGAGGAAAAGATGAACAAATCCTATGATGCGCTGCTGAATGAATATTCATCCATCCGCGCGGGCCGGGCGAACCCTCATGTGTTGGATAAGCTGCGAGTGGATTATTACGGAACGCCCACCCCTCTTCAGCAGGTGGCCAATATTTCCGTACCGGAGCCCAGGATGATTCTGATTCAGCCCTGGGAAAAGAAGCTGATCCGAGATATTGAAAAGGCGATCCTGACTTCAGATCTGGGGATCAATCCCAATAACGACGGTTCATCCATCCGCCTGGTTTTCCCGGAGCTGACGGAGGATCGAAGAAAAGAACTGGCAAAGGATGTAAAGAAAAAGGGCGAGGGTGCCAAGGTGGCGGTCCGCAATATCCGCCGCGATGCCAATGACACCATCAAGAAGATGGAGAAGGCTGGCGAGATTTCCGAAGATCAGCTGGCTGAGGGTGAAGACAAGATTCAGAAGATGACGGACAAAATGATTGTGAAGATTGATAAGGCTGTGGAAACCAAGACCCAGGAGATCATGACTGTATAAAACAAAACGGGAGGCTGCCTCCATATGAGGGCTGGCCGGCGCTGCTTAAAAAGGAGACGGCCGGCCGGCCCTCTTTAGAGTCGCTTCCAGGAAGGAAAGACGATGGAAAATAGGAAGGAAAACCTGGTTATTCCGCAGCATGTGGCCCTGATTTTGGATGGAAACGGACGCTGGGCTAAAAAGAGAGGACTTCCCAGAACGGCTGGTCATAAGGCCGGCTGTGTGACAGTGGAACAGACGGTGGAGGATGCTGCGCGCCTGGGAATCCGTTACCTGACGGTGTATGGCTTTTCGACGGAAAACTGGAAGCGATCTGCGGAGGAGGTGGGCGCTCTGATGCAGCTGTTCCGTTATTATCTGAAGCGTCTGCTGAAAATTGCCAGAGCCAATAATGTGCGGGTGAAGATGATCGGGGATCGGACCCGATTTGATGCGGATATTATTGAGGGAATTGATCGTTTGGAAGCAGAAACGGCCAAGAACAGCGGTATGACTTTTGTGATCGCGGTCAATTACGGTGGTCGGGATGAAATTACCAGAGCGATCCGACGTATGATGGAGGATGGAAAACGAGGTACGCTGTGCCCGGAGAATGTGACGGAGGAAACCGTGACATCGTATCTGGACACGGCAGGAATTCCGGATCCGGATCTTCTGATCCGTACCAGCGGTGAGATACGTTTGTCCAACTATCTTCTGTGGCAGCTGGCTTACAGCGAGATTTACATTACGGACTGTCTCTGGCCGGATTTTAATCGGGATGAACTTTTAAAGGCGATTGAGCAGTACAATCGGAGAGAAAGACGCTTTGGGGGCGTTAAACCTTAAGGAGGATGCGCGATGTTCAGAACAAGGCTGATAAGTGGGATCGTACTGGTGCTGCTGGCCATTTTACTGGTTACTCGGGGCGGTGTGTACCTGTACTGCACTACGGCGGCGATTTCCCTGATCGGAATGTTTGAGCTGTACCGTGTCATGGGAATTGAAAAGCATGCTCCCGGGATTGCCGGGTATCTGGCATGCCTGGCCTATTACGGGATTGTCTGGTTTGAAGGTCAGCATTACGTGACGCTTCTTGCCATTGCAGTCCTGATGGTTCTCATGACAATTTATGTTATAACCTTTCCCAAATACGGTACGGAACAGATTACAGTGGCGTTTTTTGGGATTTTTTACCTTGGGATTATGCTGTCCTACCTGTATCAGGTTCGTGCCATGGCTGACGGAAGATATCTGGTATGGCTGATTTTTCTGAGTTCCTGGGGGTGCGATACCTGCGCATACTGTGTGGGGATGCTCTTTGGACGCCATAAGCTGGCACCGGTTCTGAGTCCGAAAAAGTCCATTGAGGGTGCGGTGGGAGGTGTGGCCGGCGCGGCTTTTCTTGGCTTTCTGTACGCCCTTCTGGTAGGAGACAGGATGTCAGAGGTAGCCAATCCCCAGGTGGCCTGCGCGGCAGCCTGTGCCATTGCGGCTGTGATTTCCCAGATCGGAGACCTGGCAGCCTCTGCCATTAAGCGCAATCACGATGTAAAGGATTATGGACATCTGATACCGGGCCACGGAGGTGTTCTGGACCGGTTTGACAGTATGATTTTTACGGCCCCTGCCATCTTTTTTGCAGTGACATTCTTGCGGTAGGTTCCGGAAACAGGAGGGAGAAGACGGGATATGAAGCGGATTGGTATACTGGGATCCACCGGATCAATCGGAACACAGACATTAGACGTGGTTCGGACGAATAAAGATATAGAAGTAACGGCTCTGGCGGCTGGAAGCAATATCGGACTTCTGGAAAAACAGATGCGGGAGTTCAGACCGCGCCTGGTTTCCGTATGGGATCCGGATCGGGCAAGAGAACTCCGGGAAAGAACGCGGGATCTGGGAATTCCTGTGGAGAGCGGGATGGACGGTCTGATTGATGCGGCGACAGAAGGACAGTCAGAGATCCTTGTTACAGCTGTGGTGGGAATGATTGGAATTCGCCCTACCATTGCGGCGATGGAGGCCGGGAAGGATATTGCGCTGGCCAATAAGGAGACCCTTGTGACGGCCGGCCACCTGATTATGCCGCTGGCCCGGGAAAAAGGAGTACGGATTTTACCGGTGGACAGTGAGCACAGTGCTATTTTTCAGAGTCTTTCCGGGGAACAAAAAAATCGGATTCACAAAATCCTTTTAACAGCCTCCGGCGGCCCCTTCCGGGGAAAAACCAGGGAAGAGATGAAGGATATCCAGGTGGAGGATGCTCTGAAACATCCCAACTGGACCATGGGGCGCAAGATTACCATTGATAGCTCTACCATGGTAAACAAGGGACTGGAGGTAATGGAGGCCCGCTGGCTTTTTGACGTGGATTTTGACCAGATTCAGGTAGTGGTGCAGCCTCAGAGTGTGATTCACTCCATGGTGGAATATGAGGATGGAGCGGTTATAGCCCAGCTGGGTACACCGGATATGAAGCTGCCCATTCAGTATGCGCTCTATTACCCAGAACGGAGATTTCTTCCGGGAGAACGGTTAGATTTCGCAAAATTGGGGCAGATTACCTTTGAGGCACCGGATTTTGAGAATTTCCAGGGTCTATCTCTGGCTTATCAGGCCGGACGTCTTGGCGGCACCATGCCGACGGTGTTTAATGCGGCCAATGAGCGTGCCGTGCAGAAATTCCTTGACCGAAAGATCGGGTATCTGACCATTACGGATATGATTGGGGAAGCCATGGCTCATCACCGGATTCTGGTGAATCCGGGCGTGGATGAGATCCTGGCCGCAGAGCAGGAAACCTATGAATTTATAGAGGGCAGGTGGTAGATTGGTAAGCTTACTGGCAGCATTACTCGTATTCAGCCTGATTATTCTGTTTCACGAGTTTGGTCATTTTCTTCTGGCAAAACGCGGGGGAATCTGCGTTGTAGAATTTTCACTGGGCATGGGGCCGCGGCTTTTCAGTTTCGTAAAGGGCGGAACCCGCTATTCCCTGAAGCTGTTTCCTTTTGGCGGTTCCTGTCTGATGCTGGGAGAGGAAGAAGAAGGGGCGGGAGAAGCAGGACGGGAGGCAGAACTTCCTGATTCCTATGCCGGCATTTCCATGCCGGCTGGCGCTTCCGGCGCCTATTTTAATGACACATCGGTTTGGACTCGGTTTTCTGTGATTGCAGCTGGGCCTGTGTTCAACTTTATCCTGGCGTTGCTTGGAGCATTTTTTGTGATCAGCAGTGTGGGGGTTGACCCGGCGCGGGTGTACCAGGTGGAGCCGGGATTTCCGGCTGAGAAAGCCGGGATCATGGCGGGCGACGTAATTACGGAAATTAACGGAACTTCCATGGATCTTTACCGGGATGTGCAGGCTTACCTGACTTTTCATCCTGGCAGGGAAAAAATCACAGTTCGCTATGAGCGAAACGGCCAGACGCGGGAGACAGTCATCACGCCGAAATATTCGGAGGAGACGGGAACCTATCTGATGGGAATCAGCGGAGGCGGCTATGAAAAATCGGCCGGACTTCTGGAGACAGCCCGCTACAGTTTCTATGAATTCCGCTACTGGGTGCGCCTGACATTTCAGAGCCTTGGGATGATTGTAAAACGGCAGGTAGGGCCGGATGACATTGCGGGACCGGTGCGGATCGTGTCGATGATTGACTCCACGGTGGAAGAGAGCCGTCAGTATGGAGTTATGGTGGTGCTGGTTAATCTGGCCAACCTCTGCGTTCTTTTGAGCGCAAACCTGGGAATTATGAATTTACTGCCCATTCCGGCTTTAGACGGAGGACGTCTCGTTTTCATTGTGCTGGAAATGCTCCGCGGCCGTCCCATTGACCGGGAAAAGGAAGGCATGATCCATATGGCCGGCATGGCACTTCTGATGACATTTATGATATTTGTTCTGTTCAATGATTTGCGGAATCTGTTCTGATCTTTATGGATTCAGATACAGGAAGGAGGAGATAAAGCATGGGATACCGGGATGAAACAAAGCGGATCCGCATCGGCAATGTGGAGATTGGAGGAGGAAATCCAATCCGCATCCAGTCCATGTGCAATACCAAAACGGAGGATGTGAAGGCAACGGTGGATCAAATTCTGGCCCTGGAACGGGCCGGCTGCGAGATAATCCGTGTAGCGGTTCCCACCATGGAAGCGGCCATGGCACTGACGGAAATCAAGCGCCAGATCCATATTCCGTTGGTGGCGGACATTCACTTCGACTACCGCCTGGCAATTGCGGCCATTGAATGCGGAGCTGATAAGATCCGGATCAATCCGGGAAATATCGGAGCCAGGGAGCGGGTGCAGGCTGTGGTAGATAAGGCAAAAGAGTACGGAATTCCCATTCGGGTTGGCGTAAACAGTGGATCTCTGGAAAAAGCACTGGTGGAAAAATATGGCGGAGTAACGGCAGAGGGACTGGTGGAAAGTGCCCTGGAGCAGGTAGCCGTCATTGAGAGGATGGGATACGATAATCTGGTTATCAGCATAAAATCTTCTGATGTGATGATGTGTGTGAAGGCTCATGAACTGATTGCCAAAAAGACCCGCTATCCGCTGCATGTGGGTATCACAGAGGCGGGAACACTGATTTCCGGAAATATTAAGTCATCGGTGGGACTGGGACTGATTTTGAGTCAGGGGATTGGCGATACCATCCGCGTTTCCCTGACGGGGAGTCCTCTGGAGGAGATCAAATCTGCCAAGTTGATTTTACGGACGCTGGGTCTTCGAAAGGGTGGGATTGAAGTGGTGTCCTGTCCCACCTGCGGGCGTACCAGGATTGATCTGATCGGTCTGGCCGGGCAGGTAGAGACCATGGTTCAGGAATTTCCTCTGGATCTTAAGGTGGCCGTTATGGGATGTGTGGTAAATGGCCCTGGTGAGGCCAGAGAGGCGGATCTTGGCGTGGCAGGGGGTATTGGTGAGGGACTTCTGTTTCGAAAAGGAGTGGTTATACGGAAGGTGCCGGAGGCAGAGCTTCTTGAGGCTCTGCGGGAAGAACTTTCTGCCATTGCAGACGAAAAGAAATAAGGTAAAGCGCGTATGAAGTCATTTTTAGAGGTATTTCCGGACTTACATATCACAGATAACGTGAGGGGGCTTCTGGAACTGGTGCAGGTGGAAAAGGTTTCTACCAACCGGGACCGAAGCTCCATCCGTGTTTATATTGACAGTCCGCGGCTGATGCATAAACAGAATATTTACAGCCTGGAAGAAGGAATTCGGGAACAGCTGTTTCCGGGAAAAAAAATTACGGTTAAAATCCTGGAAAAATACCATCTTTCCGGTCAGTATACGCCGGAAAAGCTGATGGATGTATATCGGGACAGTATTTTGATGGAGCTGAAAAGTCACAGCATTTTGCTGTATAATATGTTTCGAAAGGCAACACTGTCGTTTCCGGAAGAGGGACTCCTTTCCATGGAACTGGGGGATACCATGGTCGCCCGGGAAAAAGCTTCGGAATTAAAACGAATTCTGGAGAAAATTTTTACAGAGCGATGCAATGTTCCTCTGGAGGTTTCTCTTTCCTACCGGCCGGTTTCAAATTTGCCCTTTGAAGAGGGAAATACGGCGCCAAAGCCGGTAAAAGGCGAAGGTTCTTTCCAAATGGCAGAGGGCAGGATAGAAAAAGAGGGAAAACGTGGCCTTAAAAATACAGAAACCCTGGAGGAACAAAAGAGCACGGAGGGAAAAACGGGAAGCTCAGGAAAACCAGCTGCCGGAAAAGGCGACCGAGAGGGCCGCAGAGGCGGGGAACGGAAAGAGGGAAACCGCGGCGAATATCGCCGTTCCGGCTATATGAAAAAGTCGGATAATCCGGATGTCCTGTTTGGAAGAGATTTCGAGGAGGAGCCGATGGAGCTGGCCAGGCTGGAGGGAGAGATCGGCCAGGTGGTTATCCGGGGAAAAATTCTCTCTTCTGAGGCCAGAGAGCTTCGCAGCGGCAATACGCTGTTCCTCTTTAACGTGTCCGATTTTACAGACACCATCAGTGTGAAAATATTTGCCAGAGAGGATACGCTGGAGGATTTGAAAACTGCCACAAAAGCCGGTCAGTTTGTAAAAATCAAAGGCGTTGCCAATATTGACCGGTTCGATGGAGAACTGACGATCGGCTCGGTTTCCGGCATTAAGAAGTGTGAGGATTTTACCAGCAAACGGGTGGATCACAGTCCAGTCAAGCGAGTGGAGCTTCATTGCCATACGAAAATGAGTGATATGGACGGGGTCTCAGAAGTTAAAGATATCATAAAACGGGCGAAACAGTGGGGAATGGATGCCATTGCCGTGACGGATCACGGCTGTGTGCAGGCCTTTCCGGACGCCAATCACGCGGTGGACAAGGGAGATTCCTTCAAAGTACTTTATGGAGTGGAAGGGTATCTGGTGGATGATCTGAAACAGCTGGCGGAGGATGCAAAGGGGCAGTCTCTGGATCATGCCTGCGTGGTGTTTGATATCGAAACAACCGGTTTCAGTCCCATTAAAAACCGGATTATTGAGATTGGAGCTGTCCGGGTGGAGAAAGGGGCGATTGTGGATCGGTTCAGCACTTTTGTCAATCCAGAAGTGCCGATTCCCTACGAAATTGAACATCTGACTGGAATCAATGACAATATGGTATTGGATGCGCCTGCCATTGAAAAGATACTGCCGGAATTTCTGGAATTTTGTCAGGATGCCGTTATGGTAGCGCATAACGCTTCCTTTGATATCAGTTTCATCAAGGAAAATGCGCGCCGCCAGCAACTGGATTTTTCACCCACCGTTCTTGATACGGTGTCCCTGGCTCGTCTTCTGCTTCCCAATCTGAACCGGTTTAAGCTGGATACGGTGGCAAAGGAGCTTCGGATTTCGTTGGAAAATCACCATCGGGCCGTGGATGATGCAGGAGCTACAGCGGAGATTTTTGTGAAATTTATTGAGATGTTGAAGGAACGGGGGGTTTATGATCTGACACAGCTCAATGAGCTGAGCCGGATGACGCCGGAGATGATCCGGAAAATGCCCACGTATCACATTATTATTCTGGCAAAAAACGATGTGGGGCGGATCAATCTCTATCGTCTGATTTCGGAGTCAAATCTGACGTATTTTGCCAAGCGTCCCAGAATTCCAAAAAGTCTTTTGGCTTCCCACCGGGAGGGATTGATCATTGGCTCTGCCTGTGAAGCGGGGGAGCTTTTTCAGGCAATTGTTCGGGGAGTGCCGGATACAGAGCTTGGGAAAATTGTGGATTTTTATGATTATCTGGAGGTTCAGCCGCTGGGAAATAACGCTTTTATGCTGAGGGATGAGAAAAGTCCAGCCAATACCTGGGAGGATCTGATGGATCTGAACCGGAAGGTTATTTCTTTGGGAGAGCAGTTTAATAAGCTGGTCTGTGCGACCTGTGACGTCCATTTTCTGGATCCGGAGGATGAGGTATACAGGCGGATTATCATGGCCAGCAAGGGGTTTAAGGACGCGGATGACCAGGCGCCGCTCTATCTGCGGACCACAGAGGAGATGCTTTCTGAATTTGAATATCTGGGGAGCGATAAGGCGTATGAAATTGTGGTGACGAATACCAGGAAGATAGCGGCCATGTGTGAGCGGATTTCTCCGGTAAGGCCGGACAAGTGTCCGCCGGTCATTCCCAATTCCGATGAGACGCTGCGGACCATCTGTTATAACCGGGCCCATGATATGTATGGAGAAGAGCTTCCAAAGGTGGTAGTGGATCGCCTGGAGCGGGAACTTCATTCCATCATTTCCAATGGCTTTGCCGTTATGTATATCATTGCCCAGAAGCTGGTATGGAAATCAAATGAAGACGGATATCTGGTTGGTTCCCGTGGTTCGGTTGGCTCTTCCCTGGCTGCAACCATGGCGGGAATTACGGAGGTAAACCCTCTGAGTCCCCATTATTACTGTCCCTCCTGCCATTATTATGATTTTGATTCGGAGGAGGTAAAAAAATTTTCCGGTATGGCCGGCTGTGATATGCCGGATCGAAATTGTCCAGTCTGCGGGAAACCTCTCAAAAAAGATGGATTTGATATCCCTTTTGAGACCTTCCTGGGATTTAAGGGAGACAAGGAGCCGGATATTGACCTGAATTTTTCCGGAGAATATCAGAGCCGGGCTCACAGCTATACGGAGGTTATTTTCGGAAAGGGACAGACTTTTCGAGCGGGAACCATCGGTACCCTGGCGGATAAAACGGCATATGGATTTGTGGCCCACTATTATGAGGATAAGGGAGTTCGAAAGAGAAGATGCGAGATTGACCGGATTGTGTCGGGTTGTGTGGGAGTCCGCAGAACTACGGGACAGCACCCGGGCGGAATTATTGTTCTTCCTCTGGGGGAGGAAATTGACTCCTTCACACCGGTACAGCATCCGGCGGATGATATGACCACCCGAACGGTAACGACTCATTTTGATTACCACTCCATAGATCATAATCTTCTGAAACTGGATATTCTCGGACACGATGATCCGACCATGATCCGTATGCTTCAGGATCTGACAGGACTTGATCCGGTTAAGGATATTCCTTTGGATTCCAAGGAGGTTATGAGCCTGTTCCAGAATACGGAGGCTCTGGGGGTAACGCCGGAGGATCTGGGGGGCTGTAAGCTGGGAGCTCTGGGAATTCCGGAGTTTGGAACGGACTTCGCCATGCAGATGCTTATTGATGCAAAGCCGAAATATTTTTCGGACCTTGTGCGGATTTCCGGCTTGTCTCACGGAACGGATGTGTGGCTGGGAAATGCCAAGGATCTGATTTTAAGCGGTCAGGCAACCATTCAGACTGCCATCTGCTGCCGGGACGATATTATGATTTATCTGATTCAAAAAGGGATGGAAGAAGGACTCTCCTTTACCATCATGGAGTCGGTTCGAAAGGGAAAAGGGTTGAAGCCGGAGTGGATTGAAGAGATGAAGGCCCACGATGTACCCCAGTGGTATATTGATTCCTGCCTGAAGATCAAATACATGTTCCCCAAGGCTCACGCAGCAGCATACGTTATGATGGCGTGGCGGGTGGCGTACTGCAAAGTGTTCTATCCGCTCGCGTATTACGCTGCCTATTTCAGTATCCGTGCCAGCGGTTTTTCCTATAAGCTGATGTGCCAGGGACGGGATCGGCTGGAATACCATCTGTCGGATTATAAGAGCCGCACGGACAGTCTTTCCAAAAAGGAGCAGGATACGCTGCGGGACATGCGGATTGTCCAGGAAATGTATGCCAGGGGATTTGAATTTGTGCCGATTGATATCTATAAGGCCAGCGCCAGAAACTTTCAGATTATGGATGGAAAACTGATGCCATCTTTAAGCAGCATCGATGGACTGGGAGAAAAGGCAGCAGATGCCATTGTCTTTGCGGCAGAGGACGGCCCTTTCCTCTCTAAAGAAGACTTTATTAACCGCACCCATGTAACGAAAACGGTCTGTGACTTGATGGCGGAATTGGGGATTCTTTCCGGACTTCCGGAGAATAATCAGCTGTCGCTTTTTGATATGGTTATGTGACACGGTGCAGCCTTTCCATATCCGGGAAAGCATGCTATAATATTTGCATGGGGAAACAGGATAGCATTTGGAGGAGCAGAGAAGAAGATGTGCAGGGAGAAACCGAGCGGGCCAACACCTCTTCAGGAGATGGTAATTGAAGATATGATCCGGGAAGAGAAGCAGAGGCTTCAGCGGGAGATGAGGGCACAGAATGAGGCAAACCGGTGCCTGGATCGACTTAATAAGACTGCTCTTGTGCAGGAAACATTTCTTCTGAAAACCTGGAATCTTCCGGAAGGACATCTCTGTTTGGAGAAAAATATACGCGCTGTACGAACGGCGGAACACTCTCTGCAGGCAAAATTATGGAGCTCCGCCATTGCTTTGAAAAATCTGGAAGATGATATGTTGGAAGAAACGCTGGATCAGCTGAAAATTTCTGCCTTGCGTCTGGAGAAAAAGAAAGAAGCTCTCTGTGAACTGGAACAAGCGCAATTTGCTCTGGATGCCTGGGAGGATCTGTTCCTTCTCTTTGTTCAGGACAGGAGCCGCAGGCGTGAAAGCTGGATGGAAGACCGGTTTTATTACAAAGTGCGGGAGGATATTTCGAAGAAGCTGGCAGCATGTCACAGATTCAGCAAATCGTTGGCTGTGGAGGCGAGGGACGCACTGGTTTCAGCAGCCGATCTGGCAGGAATAGAAAACAGAAATTTTAGTTACAGGGAAGAGGCAGAATTTGAGGAAGAGCTGCTCTGGTATGGGCAGACACTTTTGTTTATCGAAAACCGCCTCTATGAAGTGGCAAAGGCAATGGAAGAACAGAGGCATGCAAAGGCCATGCTGAAAATGCTGGGGGTAAGGGAAGTTACAGGTACAGGTATGGGAACACCTTCTGGTAAAATTCCTGCTCTGTGAGTGTGGCGCCTTCTGCTCCCAGGACCGCTGCAGCTGCCAGGTTGGCACGGCGAAGGGCCTCTTTTGTACTGCATCCGAGACTTAGGCAGGCCAGGAATGCTCCCGCATGGGCATCGCCTGCTCCGATGGTATTTACAATGGGCCCGGTTGATGCTGCAGGAAGGCAGATGGACTGACCGTCGGCTTCCAGACAGTAGACGCCTCTCCCTCCCAGGGTAACGATTACGGTATTACCAGTTTTTTGCCGGAGACGGGCAGCTGCCTGACAGAGGGAGGAGTCCGGATCTATAGGTTTGTGTTTTTCCGTGTCATGGGTCGGAGAGGCCCCTAACATCAGCGCCTCAGCTTCATTGAGATGAAGAATTGGATGCAGTGCGAATATCCGCTCTGTTTTTTCCGGTTCAATTTGAATGCCGCGGGGGCCGGGAGCATAAAACAGCTGTCGATCCGGATGCGATTCCAGATATTCAATCAACTGAATTCCGGTGGGTTCTTCAATTTCAAGGCCGCACACATAGACCAGACTGCATGGAAGTGTATCAAATGGCTGCATCCATTCCTTCTGAAAGGTATATTCGGCCCCGTGGCAGGAGAGAAAGGTGCGTTCGCCTCCCTCCTCCACCAGGCAGTAGCAGCAACCATTGGCTTCTGGAACACGTACAGCAGGTGTAAACCCGTATTTTGGCAGCTCGCTGGCCACATAATCCCCGTAGATTCCAGAACCAACGGGAGAAATCAGTGTCACTGGCGCCTGAAAATGCCGGATCATGGAGGCAGCATTGAAGGCACAGCCTCCCAGAGAGGACGTCTGTCTGGCAGGATGCAGATCCTCCTCTGTGCGCGGCAGGTGGTGAAGATAAAGGATGATATCTACACAGGTGGAACCGATCACAAAAATCGGTTTTTCCGGGCAGGTGTTCTGGTCAAAGGCTAGGCTGATGGATGGCCGGGTACTGGATGACATGGACAGCTCCTCTCTGCGATATACGCGGTTCGTGTTGAAAAAACAGGTCAGAATAGTTATGTTATTATAGTATAAAACGGGAAAAAGGACAAGAACGGAACGTCATGTAAAAAACAGGCCGGGAGGACAGCAAAGAGGTCTGAACAGGCTGGAAAACAAAATGAAAAGAGGGAAAGGAGACAGAAGTATGTTGGAGGCAGGAATGAAGGCGCCGGATTTTACGCTGCAGGATCAGGATGGAAATAACGTATCTCTGATGGATTTTGCCGGAAAAAAGGTGATTTTATATTTTTACAGCAAAGACAACACCTCCGGTTGTACGAAACAGGCCTGCGGATTCGGAGAGCTGTATCCGGATTTCACAGAGCGAGGGGCGGTGATTCTGGGGGTCAGCAAAGACAGTGTGGCATCCCATAAAAAATTCGCGGAAAAATATCAGCTCCCGTTCACGCTTCTGGCAGATCCGGAACGAGAAGTGATTGAAGCATATGATGTCTGGCAGGAAAAAAACATGTATGGAAAAAAAGTAATGGGCGTAGTGCGCAGTACTTATCTAATCGATGAAGAGGGACGGATTGAAAAGGTATTTGCCAAAGTCAGAGCAGCGGATAATCCGGCTCAGATGCTGGCGGCTCTGTCAGAGTAGCCGGTATTCAGCTATGACTAAAAAAGGAAAGGAATTATAAATCATATGAAAAAATCCTACGAGATGGATATGTGCAATGGGCCGATTCTCGGGAAGGTTTTGTCGTATTCGCTTCCTTTGATGCTTTCCGGCGTACTGCAGCTTTTATTTAATGCAGCAGATGTGATTGTAGTAGGACGTTTTGCCGGAAGCCAGTCCCTGGCAGCCGTTGGATCCACCACATCGCTGATTAACCTCCTGATTAATGTGTTTATCGGCCTTTCCATCGGTGCCAACGTGCTGGTGGCCAGGTATTACGGCGCCAAAAATGAGCGGGATATGAGTGAGACCATCCATACCGCTATTACCATTAGTCTGGTAAGCGGCACGTTTCTGGTATTTCTGGGACTTTTTACGTCCCGCTTTTGGCTGGAGCTGATGGGCACGCCGGAGGATGTCATCGAGAAGTCGGTTCTCTATATGACGATCTTTTTCATCGGGATGCCAGCCTCCATGGCTTACAACTTTGGCAGTGCCATTTTGCGGGCCATCGGTGATACCAAGCGGCCTCTCTATTTTCTGACGGTGGCCGGCGTTGTGAATGTGTGTTTGAATCTGGTTTTCGTGACCCAGTTTCATATGGATGTGGCTGGAGTAGCTCTGGCGACAGTTATTTCCCAATGTATTTCAGCGTTTCTTGTACTTCGATGCCTGACCCGATCAGAGGGGGCGCTGAAGCTGCACCTGAAAAAGCTTAGAATCAACCGCAGGAAGCTGATTATGATTTTAAAAGTCGGTCTTCCGGCCGGCGTGCAGGGAGCTATTTTTGCCGTTTCCAACGTATTGATCCAGTCTTCCGTCAATTCCTTTGGATCCATCGCCATGGCGGGGAATACGGCCTCCCAGAATATCGAAGGTTTTGTTTATACGGCCATGAATGCGCTGTATCAGACGAACTTAAGTTTTACGAGTCAGAATATCGGCGCAGAGAAATATACACGAATCAATCGGATCCTTTTTACCTGCCAGGGAGTTGTAATTGCAGTGGGACTGGTGCTGGGAACGCTGGCGTATCTGAGCGGCGGCTGGCTTTTACAGGTATATTCTTCGGATCCGGAGGTGATTTCCTATGGACTGCTCCGGATGTCCATTATCTGTACTTCCTATTTCATCTGTGGAATTATGGATACCATGGTTGGAAGTATCCGTGGAATCGGCTACTCCATGCTGCCGACGATTGTTTCTCTGACTGGCGCCTGCGGCCTGCGGGTTGTATGGATTTTTACCGTGTTTGCCATGGAGAGGAGTCTGGCAGTTCTGTATCTGTCCTATCCGATTTCCTGGGCGGTTACGGCTCTGGCTCATATTGTATGTTACTGGAGAGCCAGTCGAAAGTTTCCGAAAAAAGATGGAATGTGCGCGGCCTGAGTGCAGAAAAAATATTTTTCCTGTAAAGAAAAAACTTTTGACAAGTGTTTTTGGAAAATACCGTGTTTATATGGTGTCTAGCAATAAAAAACAGGATTTTGTGACAGTTTTGTGACAAATATGAGAAATCCCCCTTTTCCGGCGGTGTGCTGGGAGGGGGATTTTTTTAAAGTTCTGGCGGGATAGGGATATCAGGGGGATTTTGTTTCAAATAATCTATATGGTCTTGTTGAATGTTATAACATTTTTCTGCATAATCAAAAAAGGCTTTTTGGGATAATTTCTTCAAATATGTATCTTCAAAAATGCTGTCAATCATAGCCATCAAATGTTTTTGTATGTCATATTTAAATATTTCTTTGGTTTTATACATTCCAATTCTTAATGATACCTTTGAAGCAAATTCCTTAGAACGTTCTGAATTATCGCTTTCTATATTAAGTGAAATATCAGAATGATGTCCAACTAGAGCAGTATTTTCTTTGATTTCCTTAATTATTTCGGGGAAATAATGTTCTTCAAACATTAGATTTATAATATATTTTTCGGTTGTGTCAAATTTTTGTAATTGTATAATAGAACCTTCACTGAGTCCGGTTTCCTCGCTAATGAATTGTTGGTTTTTTGTAGTACACTCATCTAAACCAAGTAAATAGTCGGAACTACATTTTAATATCCTACATACAGAGAGAATAGTACTGTAATCTAACTCGGTCTTTTCTGATTCCCAGTTATAAACGGTTTTTTCTTTACTAGAATCGCTCCCAGCGCTACCGTCTTCTATGCTATTTTCAAAAATGAGGTCATAAAATTCGCTTCTGCTAAGATTTAATTCATGTCGTTTTCTTTGAATTCTTCCTCCAATTGTATTTAATGGAAAGATTTTTTCTTTTTTAGCCATAAAAAACCTCCTTATTAGAAAATAAAAGAAGTAAACATTCTTTAATTCAAATGATACCATAGAAGTATCAGTTGTACAACATTGAAACAAGACGAAAGGAAGAGAAAATATGAATCCCAAAACTAAATATAAAACCAATAATCAAAGTTTATGTGTGGACACGTCTGGACTTCAGGAAATACTGCAATCTGGGCGAAAGACAGCTGTTGAAATTGGAATACAGGCAGAAGCACGTATTCAGATTGGACGGCGTGTGCTTTGGAACGTAGAAAAGGTTAAAAAATATCTTGAATGTATTTCAGAATAGTAAAAGAGAATAAAAATGAGAGAAAATTTTGAAGAAGTAAAAGCAGTGATTCATATTGAAGGTGTTGCTAATCATTTACTAGGCGAACCAGTGAAGGGAATGTATCGTTATCCAGGCGAAAAAACGCCATCAATAAAAATCTACCCAAAAACAAAATCATTTTTTGACTTTGGGAGAGGAATTGGCGGCGATGCTATTCGATTGTGGAGCCATGTTCGTCAAGTCGATTCATGGATAGCTTTAAGTGAAATTAAATCCGCATATGGTATTTCTGATTCGCCTGATAAGGAAAATATCCGGCAGAGAATTCGACAGCAGGAGCAGGCTAATGAAGTGGCTAGAAAAGACCAAAAGAGGCACGCAGAAGCCTGGCGAAGGCAAGTCGACACATGCAAAAGACGAATTAACGCCTTGTACATTATTCAGCGGCATTCAGAGCCGTTTTCTGATGCCTGGTGTATGGCCGTGAATCAGAAACAGATGGAAGAATATCGCTTAGATTTTTTATGTAGTGTTAGATAGATAAGGGGGTGGTTAGGCTTTGGATGTTGATAAGATTCAATTTCATTTGATTGATTCTAATGGAAAACCAACAGGGGTTTTTGATTTCAGGGTCTTTGAATACATAAAAAACAATTATTCGATATTTATATGTGGTTGTCCATATATTTATGAACATGGCGTATTTGATCCAGATCGTCAAGGAACTAAGCTTAAAAAAATTATACGCGACTTGCTCTTTGACAAATTCAAAAAAAGTCGCACAATCAATCAAATTTACAACTTAATACTAGATGCTGATGAACTTCAAAAAGATATTTCAGAAGTAAATCGATACCCTAAAAGTTGGATTAATCTTCAAGATTGCATGTTAGATGCAAAATGTATGAAGGTAATAGCGCATGATCCTAAATTTCTTAGTATTAACCAGTTACCGTGGAAATGGTCAGATATTCAAAATGCAGTAAAGGGAAAAGAAATTGAACGATTTTTTAATTTCATTTTTAGTTGCCCAGATGATCGGCAAATGATGCTTGAATATGCTGGATTGTGTTTTACAAAAGATACCTCCCAACAAAAGTTTTTGATTTTGTGTGGTTTGGGTGGAACTGGAAAAAGCGTTTTGATTTTATTGATCGAAAAAGCAGTTGGAATTTCAAATGTAAGTAATGTCGCACTTCAAGAGTTAAGCAGGAGATTTTCAACATCTTTATTAGTTGGTAAAACCTTAAATTCATGCGCAGATCTATCAGAGGGATTATTAGAAGATACAGCAACAATGAAAAAACTTCTGGGCGAGGATTTCGTTTTTTCGGAACGAAAAGGACAGGACGGATTCATGTTTAAAAATTATTCTAAAATGTTATTTTCAACAAATACACTGCCACTCATAACATCAGAAAGGACAAACGGATTTTATAGGAGATTGCTCATTTTAAAGATGGACAAGCAACCAGAAAACCCTGATCCTGAGCTAGCAGAGAAGCTAGAAAAAGAATTGCCTTATTTTATCCAATTAGCAATAAAAGCATTACATGAAATGTACCAAAGAGGAACTATTACTGAATCAACCAATAGTAGGCAGGCAGTGTTGCAAATGAGAAAAGATTCAGATGTTGTCGAATCTTGGTTGAATGATAATTGTACTGTAGGCACGGACCTTAAGGCTGAAAGAACATTAGCTTTTAATGACTTTAAAAGTTACTGTGAAAATGAAGAAAGAGTAGCATTAACTAGAAACGGCTTTTTTAAGGCACTGCGTACAAAGAATTTTGCAGAGGCACGAGGAAAAACGGAACGCTATTTCACGGGTTTTTCTGTCGGAAAAGTGACGGCAAATGATTCAAAAAGTGACGACTTTATGACTGTATCTGAAGAAGAGCTTGCAACTTTACCATTTCCATAAAAAACAGAGTCAGTTTTTTATGGAAAACCGTCAGCATATCGTCAGTATTTGAAAAAAAGTGACGGCTGAAAAAACTTTGAAATTCAAGGGTTTCCAGACATTACCGTCAATACCGTCAGTTTTTTACTTATAACTTAGTAAAACAGAAAAAATAAAGATAAATACATATATAAAAAGAGTTGCGAGAAAAAAGTGACGAAAGTGACGCAAAGAGATTTTTCCTTATCAGGCCTGATAAACGAAAGGATGTGAAAGCGTGGATTTTAAGGAGAAATATTTTAACCAGTGGAGATCCGCCTGGGTCTTTCATCAAAAGTGGTATGACAATGATGGAAAGGATAAAACTTGGGATCAGATTATTAAGGAGGCTGGAACGCTTATGAGAGAATCAGAGTTTTTGAAAAGCTTGGTATTGTGTGTGATTGATGAGTTAGACCGAATAGATAAACAAAAAAGAAAGGAAGGACAAGCTAGATAAAGGGGATAAGCTAGCTTTTGCGAATAGCTTGACATCTAAAAAAGAGCAAGAAAAGGAGGGTAAAAATGAGCAATAGAAGGAGTAATTTTCCAAATAATCAGCCTATTGATGTAAAACCTGGGGAAATGGCAGCTATGATAGAGCGAATGACTGAACTTCAAAAGTTGCCTAGAGTTACAGAAGCAAATGAAGTTAGAAAACGCATAGAGTATATGTTCCAACGCTGCATTGAAGAAGATGTGAAGCCGGGGGTTGAAATGATGGCTTTATCACTTGGAGTTACAAGGCAGACATTGCTAGATTGGCAGAAAGAGGGTTCAGAGCGAGGGGAAATAATCACGCGTGCTAAACAGGTTTTAGCGGCACTTTTGGAAAACTGGGGAACTACAGGAAAAATTAATGTAGCTGCATTTTGCTTTTTGATGAAAAATCATTTCAAATATCGTGATGATTCGGGAATTGAAATAATAACAGATACTCAAAGTCAGGTTCCTACATCATCACGGGAAGAGATCGCAGCTAGGCACGCTAGTTACATAGATGCACCAGAGCCAGAAAAGCCGGAATTATAATCGTTTGTCACAATGATTGTCACAGAGAAATGATATAAGGTTTGTAAATGACGTATTTACAAGGAAAACAACGCATGATATGTCAAGTGAGATCTTTTGATATACGGTTTTTCAGCTAGAAAAGAGGCTAGGTAGGGGTCTTAAATAATCAGATGGATAGACCGGGTAGGGTGCTTTTCTACTCGAAACCAATAAAAAGTCCCTCCTGCTGCCACCTCAAAAAAATTCAAAATTTGCAAAAAAGGAGTTGATAACATGGCAGAGATACGGGAACCGCCCCGGACATTGGAAGAATTTGAAAAATTATCGTGGCCAGAAAAACATCAAGTAAAGCAAAAGTTTCCAGATGTTTACTGGTGCTTTATTGGGCGTATTAGAGAAGAGGAGATGAATGAGAGCAGATAAAAATATGGTTGTAGATGGTGTGTTTTACCGTCAAGGCGATGATATATGGGATTCAGGAAGTTTCGAAGCGGCAAATGTAATAGGAATGATAAGGAATTATCAAGGGTTCAGCGAAGATGTATCTAAACTTCCGCATTATGTTCATCCAGGAAGTACAGCATTTCTAATTGATACGGGAGAAAGAAAGATTTTTCATGGTAAAACAAACAAATGGTACAAAGTAGGTACTGCGATTTGATAGAAAGGATGGAAGAATATGGGTTGGAGTTATGGCCGTGATGAAGATTTATTATCAGACAAAGCAGTAAATGAAGCTATTGATACATTTTTGAAATTTAATACTTATATGGCTTTTGCAAGTGAAGATTGTGGTTGCAAGGCAGATATGGCTTGTGCAGCGGCTTTTCTTGAAATGTGCAAAGAAAAAGTTGTTAAAGAATTGGATAAAAAAATTAAGGTAATGAAAGAGAGGGCAAAATAATTATGTTGAGTGATTTTGAATTGCAGCGACTTAGATCAGAGAAGAAAAAGCAGGAACAGGCGAAATCTCCGGCGGTTGAAATTGCTATGCGATTAGCGAAAAAAAATAAATCGCCACAGCAACTACGAGAAGAATTAGCGCCGTATATTGAAGGGCCCAAAGTGCCGGAAATTCTGGCAGAGGAAAAAGTTGATCCACTTAGAGAAGACTTAAAAGAATGGCTATAGGAGGTAATAAGAGATGACAGGATTTGAAGAAATTAGAAAGACAGTATCAAGTTTTCAAAAAAAAGCAGATAAATGTTTTATAGATTATAACGCAAAAATGAACAGGGCAAGAGAGCGATACTCTGAAAAAGAGTTTATGCTTCAGTCGGCTACTATCTGGGGGGATGCTTCCGGGAAAATGCAGGCTGAAAGAGAAATTGCAATAGATAAAATATCTGAAATTGAAAAAGATATTCAAGAAGATTTTAGACGGTGGATGATTAAGCCACTGGACAATAATTTACTTCAAACAATGAACTGCATCCGAAATTTTGAATTAAAAATGTCTATAGATGAATTGGAGGTATTGAAAGATAGCGTTCAAGATAGCTTTTTCGGCCTGCGGATTTTGGGAGAAGTTGCAAAAAACAGCGGATATTTCTTCGATGTCCCCAAGATGGGAGATTTTACAAGGAAGTTACATACAGCGGTAAGCAATGCAAAGGACGCAGTAGAATGTTATAGCGGTTCAGCTCCAGAGTTTCCGGGAAAGGATTTGTTAGGAGAATGGACAGTCAGCGGCATATCTCAAGGGGAGTATCCAGTTTGGCGGCGGCTTGGTGCAGCCGATTATCTGGAAAAAGATTCATCAGCAAAAGAAGCAGAAGAAGCTTGGAACGCTTCAAAAATTCCATTGGAATTTAAAGTGACTAAAAAAGAAAAAGAGAGAATTTCTAAGATGATTGGGAATCCGGCCAGCGAGGAAGAAAAAAGAGAAAGAATCCGGCAATTAGCAGACGCAGACCCGGACATAATAAATAAAATAAAAACATTTGATGATTTTTCAGAAAGCATTTTGCGGTATGTAGATACAGGAAATTTCAGAGAAAAAACAGAATAATAAGTAAAAAGCAAAAAAGGCTTGAAAGGTTTTTAGGGTAGGAATTGCCGCTTGCCCTCCTACAAGCCGAAATTGAGCCAAAATAATAAGCACAGAAAGGAATTAGTGATGAATAATAATTGCTGTATGGTTTTGAAAATAGTTGGGGTTTCGGTTTATAACGGAATAAGTCGAAACGGAAAACCTTATGTTCTGAAAAGCTTAGAAGTTGATTTTTCTGGGGAAAAAGTAAGAATTAAATGTTTTGATGAGTCGGCCGAAATTGGAGACTATGTGCAAATTGGTTTCGGTGTCCGCAAGAGCGTATATGGATCTGAACTGATGGCCTGCGTTGAAAAAATAATTCCTGCGACAAAAATTGAAAATAACTGGAAATAAGATTGCCTGATAAAGGGAAAGTGTGCTATACTGATTTCACGGAAAGTCAGAGCACATAAAAGGCGGCCTACCCTCCATTTTCGGAGGGGCAAACCCTCCAGACCAAAGAGGAAAGGGGGGCGATGCCAATGATTACATATTCTGATCTGATACAGACAGGTATATTCATTGTCGCTCTTGTTGGATTGTGTTATACAATCTTCAAGGGAAGAAAATAGCCGCCACTACTCGCAATAGTGACGGCTGTTACATTGTAACACGCTAATGTTATTGTATGGGTAGGCCGTGTGTCTTTGGCTTTCCCTTTTCTATTATCAATATAGCATATCTGGCAGCAGAACGCAAGAGCCTATTCTTCTTTATCTGGCACATAATGAAATATATCCCCTATGTCACAATTTAGAACTTCACATATTTTACATACAGCTTCAACCGGAATTTGTTTGATTGTATTATTGACAATATTTGTAATTGTACCGGGGCGTATGTTTGTTATTTCTGATAGCTTTGATTGTGTCATATCGTTTTCGGCAAGTAAAACTTTTAAGCGTGATTTTAGCATTTTGCCCCCTCCTTTTTAATTATACTATGACTTACTATAATAATACGCTATTAGTAGTAAAATGTCAATATGTGAAAATAAAAATACAAACAGCGTAAAAATATTTCAAAAAACGGTTGACAGTTTACGCTATTCGTAGTATAATGTAATCAAGATAAAGGAAACGGAACAAGCGTAGGTGGACGGGAGTACCGAAAGGGAAAGCAAGAGTACAACATAACACCGGGAAACAGGATAAGAGAGATTGAGAAGCCGCAAAAACCGCTAGATGTTTAAAGCCTGCCGGGGCTTGTTCCAATACAAAGGAGGTCATAAGATGAAGTACAATTTAAGCCAGATAATGAAAAAGGCATGGGAGATTTTCAAAAAAGCAGAAATTACATTCGCTGAAGCACTTCACAGGGCGTGGCTGTCTGCAAAGGCAGCTGAAATCAACCAGAACCGCATTGAGAGAGCCAAAGCGGCAACAGAGGTCACAGAGGAAACAAATACATGGAGCGAGTGGAAAAAGCTGGGATATGAGGTTATACATGGCAGCAAGGCTTTATTTGGTGCTGATCTCATATGGGGCAGTAAAGGAGACGGAGCCATATATAAAGCCTGGTTCTTTGGGCGGTCACAGGTGCAGGAGGTGGCGGCATGAGATACAGAATTGATTTTGTCGGAGATCGAAAAAGTTTAGCTGTGAATAGCCGTTCTGATTTATTGAAATGGCTGAAGATGCTGCATCCGAATGTAATAGATGATATTCGGAAGATATATAGCAGCGGCGTTTCTGATTCAGTTATGGATTTATATGAGAAATATATGAGAAAGGCAGATGAAGTATGAACACACAAAAGATGATTATGATTCCAGAATGGCGATATTACAAAATGCTGGAAACCTATGATAACGCCATGAAGGAATTGGAAAAAATGAAAAAGGCCCTTGAAGAAGCAGCAACTTCTCCAAAGGCAGAGTAACCCGGACACGCACATGTAAAACCGGATATGTCTTGATTATACGGTTTATCCGGCAGAAAATCAAGGAGGATTTAAGAAAATGCACAATGAAACTTTAGCAAGCGAAATTATCAAGGATATGTTGAATGAAAAAAGTACAATTTTGATGGAACTGGAATGTTTAGATGTTGATTTTGACAAAGCGGCGTTTTTGCTTACTGGGGTTCAGGAAACTATGGAATCTATGCAAGAGCCGAAAACTTTAGATGATGGACTGGTGCAGTATTCCAATATAAAAAGTTCGCTTGTATATTTAAGCGTTGTTTTTGACTATATCAAACATATTCAGACTGCTATCTATGACATGGTTGTTCGAGAAAGAAAAAAAGACAAGGAAATTCGAGGGCAGGGGGAAAATGATAAAGATTATAAAAAGATGGCGGTTGAAATGATTCAGAACATGGATAGTGAGGACTATCTTTTCAAGATTTATCATTATGTACAGTCAAAGTATGAACGGGAGAAAGAAAATGGATTATAAGAAAATGATTTTTGATTTGCTGGATAAGGTGCAAAGCGAATATACACTAAAGCGAGTTTATAAGCTACTGGAATATTTGTATATAAGGGAGGGGTAGCAAAGAAAACACAGGGCAGCCGGGGCATGGTGTATTTTAAGCGGTTCAATTCCGTTTCCCGGTTATCGGCTGAAATGCCGAAAGATAAGGGTCAATATAGTAGGCGTACATGGTGCTTGAAGCTGTTCGATTCAGCTTTACGCCTATCGCTCATTAGAGCGTGAGTAAATTGCCTGATAAGAAGGAGGCGGTGTTTATGACTGGAAAGCGAAAAGATAATAAAGGCCGGAATTTGAGAACGGGAGAGTATTATGATTCTAAGAATAAACGGTACATGTTCCGGAAAATGGTTGATGGGGAGAGAATATCAATTACTGCTACAGATTTGGCAGAATTAAGGGCGCAGGAAAATGAATTACTGTGCCGGATTGATAAAGGAAATAAATTAAATACCAGAGATGCAAAAATGCCCTTAAATTCCTATTTTGATTTCTGGATGAAGACTTTTGCCAGAAGTGGAAGAAAAGCCACTACGTGCACAAATTATAAGTCGTATTATAACACATACATTAAAAATACCATAGGGAAAAAGCCAATCGGCAAAGTGACAAAGGTGAACTGCCAGAAAATTATAAATGATATGATTGCATCTGGAAAAAAACATTCTACCATGTCAAATCTGAAAAGCTGTTTGAATTTACTATTTGAATGTGCGGTGGATGATGATGTAATTTTGAAGAATCCGGCGAAAAATCTCCAAATACCTCAGATTGAGAGTAAAAAAAGAAAAGCTATCGAACAGGAACAGATTGATATATTCATGGAGTATGTGAAAAATAAAAAAGAATATGCTTATGCTTATCCGGCATTTGTGGTACTTTTCAATCTGGGACTTAGAATAGGAGAAATGGCAGCTCTTACCTGGAATGATATTGATTTTAGGCAGAATACGATTACAATCAATAAAACACTGAACAGATACAGGAAAGTGGATTATGGTTTTACGATAGGGATTGCTTCGCCTAAAAGCAAAACTTCCAATCGAACTATTTATATGAACAGTGTAGTAAAGACAACTCTGTTAAAGCTGAAAATGTCAAGTGCAGCAGTGCAAGGCGAAAAGTTGCCGTATGTGGATGATTCTGGTCATAAGAGGGGGGAAGTCTCTGGATTTGTGTTTTATAATAGTATTGGTCATGTATGGAATGAACCTAGTTTCCGTGAGTTGATAAAAAGAATTGTAAAGAGAATAAACAGAGATGCGGAAAGGAACGGTACAATGCAGATTGAAAATTTTTGTCCTCATATGGCACGTCATACATATACAAGTCTTGCTTATTCAGCCGGTGCAGATGTAAAAATAGTCAGTCAGATATTAGGACATGCTTCTACATCGGTCACATTGGACACATATACACATCTTACAGAGGATAAACAAAAAGAGCAGGAGAACGTTGCAAGGACTGTGAAAATATCATAGTAATCTGTGACAATTTCTGTGACAAAATAAAAATTTAAGATGGAATAAGACGGTACAAGACGAAAACAGGAAAAACGGAAATCATTTGATTTTACAAGAGATAACTAAAGACGAAAACACACGAACAACAGTTCGACAAGAAAAAACACTTGACACCTGCGAACCTTTCGTGTATGATAACACAGGTGATGGAAATGGAAAAAATTGTAGAGCAAGGTCTTCTGTATGATTTTTATGGGGAACTGCTGACAGAGCACCAGCGGTCAATTTACGAGGATGTGGTGTTCAATGATCTGTCACTGAGTGAAATCGCGGATGAACAGGGCATCAGCCGGCAGGGAGTGCATGACCTGATCAAGCGGTGTGACCGGCTTTTGAGGGGATATGAAGAAAAACTCGGACTGGTGGCAAAATTTCAGAAGACAAAGCAGAAGGTGGAGGAGATCCACCGTCTGACGGAGGAATTTGACAGGACGCAGGACAAAGAGCTGATCGCAGGGATTGGACGGCTGTCAAACGAAATACTGGATTTGTGATGCAGGAGGCTTTGAATGGCTTTTGAGAGCTTGGCAGACAAACTGCAGAATGTATTTAAAAACCTGACGGGAAAAGGCCGTCTGACAGAGGGCGATGTAAAAACCGGCCTCCGGGAAGTGAAGATGGCGCTTCTGGAAGCGGATGTAAGCTTCAAGGTAGTAAAACAGTTTATTGGATCTGTGCAGGAGCGGGCCGTCGGTTCAGATGTGCTGAACGGACTGAATCCAGGACAGATGGTAATAAAAATTGTCAACGACGAGCTTGTGAAACTGATGGGTTCGGAGATGACAGAGATTGCGCTGAAGCCTGGAAACGAGATTACCGTCATTATGATGGCCGGACTTCAGGGCGCCGGTAAGACGACAACCACGGCAAAGATTGCCGGAAAACTCAAGGCAAAGGGAAGAAAACCTCTGCTGGCAGCCTGTGATGTTTACCGGCCTGCTGCCATTGAGCAGCTGCAGAAAAATGGTGAAAAACAGGGAGTTCCCGTTTTTTCCATGGGAACAAACCACAAGCCGGTTAATATTGCCAAAGCGGCCATTGAGCATGCGGCAAAAAACGGCAACAATGTGGTAATCATTGATACCGCCGGCCGACTTCACATCGATGAAGCGATGATGGAAGAGCTGGTGGAAATCAAGGAGCAGGTCGATGTATATCAGACGCTTCTGGTAGTCGATGCCATGACGGGTCAGGATGCCGTCAATGTGGCTGGGATGTTTAATGATAAGATTGGAATCGACGGTGTGATTCTGACCAAGATGGATGGCGATACCCGTGGCGGTGCGGCTCTTTCTATTAAGGCGGTAACCGGGAAACCGATTTTATACGTGGGTATGGGAGAAAAACTTTCGGATCTGGAGCAGTTTTATCCGGATCGGATGGCTTCCCGTATACTGGGTATGGGAGATGTCCTCTCTATCATTGATAAGGCTGCTGCGGTAATTGACGAGGACAAGGCCCGGGAACTTGGCAGGAAGATCAAAAAAGCGGAGTTTGACTATAACGATTTTCTGGAGCAGATGGGCCAGATTAAAAAGATGGGCGGTATGGCCAGCATCATGGGTATGCTTCCCGGAATGGGCCAGTTAAAGGGTTTGGATCTGGATGAAAATGAGAAGGCCATGGGCCGGGTGGAGGCAATTATCCTTTCCATGACAGAGGAAGAACGGCGGAACCCGGATTTGATGAATCCATCCAGGAAAAAGAGAATTGCCCGCGGTGCAGGGGTGGACATTGCAGAGGTAAACCGGCTGGTTAAGCAGTTCGGGGAGATGAAGAAGCTTATGAAGCAGCTGCCTGGAATGGGCGGCAGGCGAAAGGGTGGCTTCGGAGGCATGTTCGGTAAAATGAAACTGCCGTTTTAGTACAGTATTTGTGTTAGTATGATGCATATGCATTATCTATATAAGTATTCATAAATCCAAGGAGGTGAATGTGAAATGGTAAAGATGAGACTGAAAAGAATGGGTCAGAAAAAGGCTCCTTTCTATAGAATTGTTGTTGCAGATTCCAGATCCCCGAGAGATGGAAGATTCATCGAAGAGATTGGTTACTACGATCCGAACACGGAGCCGAGCACCATCAAGATCGATGAGGAGGCTGCTAAAAAATGGTTAGCAACAGGTGCTCAGCCGACTGAGACTGTCGGTAAACTTTTAAAAATCGCCGGTATCCAGTAAACAGCTTAGCCTGTGAGGTGTATGGTATGAAGGAATTAGTAGAAGTTATCGCAAAAGCACTGGTTGAGAACCCAGACGAGGTTGCTGTTACGGAATCGACGAAGGAAGATGAGGTTGTGATTGAGCTTCGGGTTGCCCCCTCTGATATGGGAAAGGTAATCGGAAAGCAGGGACGGATTGCCAAGGCGATTCGTTCCGTTGTAAAAGCAGCCGCTTCCCGGGAAGACAAAAAAGTAATTGTAGAGATTCAGTAAGATGAGAGCCGTCTTCCTGTGAGGGAAGGCGGCTTTTGGGATATTTCCCTCTTTTTTGCATTCAAATCCAGACAGGAGAGAGATATGGTAGATTATCTGAGAGTTGGTGTGATTACGTCCCCTCACGGTATCCGGGGGGAAGTAAAGGTATTTCCTACGACGGACGATGTGAACCGCTTTAAAAAGCTTAAAAAAGCGTTTATTGATACAGGCCGGGAACGTTTGCCCGTTACGGTTTCCCAGGCTCGTTTTTTTAAAAATATGGTAATTTTGAAAATAAAGGAATTTGAGAAAATAGAGGACTGTGAGCCTTACCGCAATAAAGATCTGCTGGTAGCCAGAGATCAGGCCGTTGCCCTGGCTCCCGATGAGAATTTTATTGCAGATCTCATCGGCCTTTGTGTGATTACGGAGGATGGGGAGGCCTTTGGAGAGGTAAAGGATATTATGAAGACCGGGGCGAATGATGTGTATGTGATCACCGGCACAGATGGAAAAGAATATCTCTTTCCCTCCATCAAAGAATGTATCCGGGAAGTGAACCTGGAAAATGGAACTGTGACGGTGCACATTATGGACGGACTTTTGGATCTGTAAGGAGAAAGGCAATGAATTTTCATATTCTGACCCTGTTTCCGGATATGGTTGCAGGGGGGTTAAATACCAGCATTACCGGTCGTGCCATGGAAAAGGGGCTGATTTCTGTGGAGGCAGTTAATATCCGGGATTATTCCAGGGATAAGCATCATCATGTGGATGACGCTCCCTATGGCGGCGGAGCCGGGATGGTAATGCAGCCGGGTCCTGTGTATGACGCGTATGAGGATTTGGCGGCGCGTACAGGTAAACGGCCGAGAGTCATTTATATGACGCCCCAGGGCCGGGTGTTTAATCAGGCAATTGCAGAAGAGCTGGCACAGGAAGAGGATCTCGTGTTTTTATGCGGCCATTATGAGGGGATTGATGAGCGGGTTTTGGAAATGATCGTGACGGATTATATTTCCATTGGAGACTATGTGCTGACCGGCGGAGAGCTGCCGGCCATGGTTATGATTGACTGTATTTCCCGACTGGTTCCCGGTGTCCTGAACAACGATGTGTCGGCAGAGTTTGAAACCTTTCATGACAATCTTTTGGAATATCCGCAGTATACGCGGCCAGAGAATTTTATGGGCAAATCAGTTCCGGAAGTGCTTCTGACGGGACATCACAAAAATATCGAAACCTGGAGACGACAGAAGTCCATTGAACGGACGTTGGAGCGGCGGCCGGATCTTTTGTCTGATGCGATTCTGGATAAAAAAGAAAAAAAATATCTGGAAGAACTTCTGAAAAAACGGGAAGAAAAATAGGAAGAAAACAGTGGAAAAGTGCTTGCATCTGCTTTCTGTTTATGGTAAAATGAGAAACTGTGAAATAAAGAGATGTTCCTCTGTTACAAAAGGTATTAAGAACATCAAAGATTTTAAAGGAGGTTCACGAAGATGAACGAGATTATCAAGAATATCGAAGCAGCTCAGTTAAAAGAGACGGTTCCGAGTTTCAATGTAGGGGATACGGTTCGCGTATCTGCCAAGATCAAAGAGGGAAACCGCGAGAGAATTCAGGTTTTCGAGGGAACGGTTATCAAGAGACAGAACGGCGGTTTAAGAGAGACCTTCACGGTTAGAAAGAATTCCAACGGCGTTGGCGTTGAGAAGACCTGGCCGTTACATTCTCCCTCCGTTGAGAATATTGAAGTCGTAAGAAGAGGTAAAGTAAGAAGAGCAAAACTGAACTACCTGAGAACGAGAGTCGGAAAAGCGGCAAAAGTAAAAGAGTTAGTGAAATAATTCTTGAAACAGAGGGAGCTGCTGCTCAACGTGATTTTGTGTCTGTTTCCGGAGAGGCGAAAGCTTTTCTGAAAACAGCTCAGGATCCCGTTGTGCAGCAGTTTTTTCATATCATAGGAAATGTAGAAAGCAAAGAGGGCGAAATGGAACTGAATGAAGATACCAGCCGTCTTCGGCTGATTATAGGATGGATTGTGGATGTGGCAGTGGTGATTTCGATTGCCTGGTTTGCCGTGTTTTCGCTGGGAACGCAGATTACCGCTTCCGGTCAGTCCATGGAGCCGGTAATTGCCCAGAATGATACGGTGCTGATGAACCGTCTGGTTTACCGGATTAAGAAGCCTCAGCGCTATGAAATTGTGGTGTTTGAAAAGAAAAAAGGTGAATTCAACATCAAGCGGGTGGTAGGCCTCCCGGGAGAAACCATTCAGATTCGGGATAATCTTCTCTATATCAATGGAAAGCCGGCAGAGGGGCCAGAAAACCTTAAAACGGCTGCACTGGCCGGGTTGGCCGAGCATCCGGTGGTGCTGGGAGAGGATGAATACTTTCTTCTGGGTGATAATCGGGAAAACAGTGATGACAGCCGGTTTGCAAATGTGGGAAATGTAAAAAAACGCCAGATTAAGGGAAAAGTCTGGCTGCGGATTCAGCCTCTGAAGCGGTTCGGGCTGATACGATCATAGGAGGCATAGAGTATGCAGATACAGTGGTATCCAGGACATATGACCAAGGCCAAGCGCGCCATGAAGGAAGATATAAAGCTTATTGATCTTGTCATAGAGCTGGTAGATGCCCGGGCTCCTTTGGGAAGCCGGAATCCGGATATCGACGAATTAGCCAGAGGAAAGGGAAGAATTCTTCTTCTGAATAAGGCGGATCTGGCGGATGAGCGGGTTAATGACATGTGGGTGGATTATTTTCGTGCCCAGGGGATTCATGTGTTGAAAATCAATGCCCGCACGGGGATGGGACTCAAACAGATTAAACCCTTGGTTCAGGAGGCCTGCAGGGAGAAACTGGAGCGGGATAGAAAGCGTGGGATTCTGAACCGTCCGGTGCGGACGATGGTTGTTGGAATTCCAAATGTGGGAAAATCTACGTTTATCAATTCATTTGCCGGAAAAGCCTGTACAAAAACGGGAAATAAGCCTGGAGTTACCAAGGGAAATCAGTGGATCCGTTTAAGCAGGACGCTGGAGCTTCTGGACACGCCGGGTATTTTGTGGCCGAAGTTTGAGGACCAAAAGGTAGGACTGAATCTGGCCTTTATCGGATCCATCAACGATGCCATCATTGATCGGGAGGAGCTGGCAGTGGAGTTGATCCGTGCACTGGGAGATCATTATAAGGCCTGCCTGCAGGAGCGATACGGATTGCAGGAGATGGAGGATAGTACTGCCAATCCGGATTTTCAGGTACTGCGGGAAATTGCCCGGGTGCGGTCCTGCCTTCTTCGGGGACAGGAGCTGGATACTTCCAAGGCGGCAGCGCTGCTTCTGGAGGATTTCCGAAGCGGAAAGCTGGGCCGCATCAGCCTGGAATGGCCGGGAAAATAAGGAGGAACACCATGCGGAAGTGGTCAGAGGAGCGTTTGGAAAAGGAGCTGGAGCGCCTGGAGGATATGCGGGCGTACGAGCGGGAATATGAAGGGCGTCTGGGGGCAGATGTGCGTATATGCGGGATTGATGAGGCCGGCCGCGGGCCGCTGGCCGGTCCTGTGGCAGCGGCGGCCGTCATATTGCCCCGGGACTGTCGGATTTTGAGATTGAATGATTCCAAAAAGCTTTCTGAGTCATGCCGGGAGGAGCTGTTTTTAGAAATTAAGGAAAAAGCCGTTTCCTTTGGCATTGGTATTGTAAGTCCTGGAGTGATTGATGAAATCAATATTCTGCAGGCCACCTATGAGGCCATGCGTCAGGCTGTGTCGAAGCTTTCGGTCTGTCCGGATGTGTACCTGAATGATGCGGTAATCATTCCCGGAATTCGGGAGGAACAGCAGGTAAAGATCATAAAGGGAGATGCGAAAAGTGTCTCCATTGCTGCTGCCAGTATCCTGGCCAAGGTAACCAGGGATCATATGATGATGGAATATGACAGGCTGTATCCGGAATATGGGTTTGCAAAGCATAAGGGATACGGAACTGCGGCACATCGGACTGCACTTCTTGAGTTTGGGCCCTGTCCCATCCATCGCCGCAGTTTTTTGAAAAAGATGGAGTGGAAAGCATGACAGAAAAAGGAGAAACCAGCCGACAGCGGGGCAGCCGCTATGAACAGCTGGCGGCGGCATTCCTGCTCTGTCAGGGTTATGAGATTCTGGAAAAAAATTTTCACAGCCGCCAGGGGGAGATTGACCTGATTGCCAGAGATGGACGCTATCTGGTATTTGTGGAGGTCAAATATAGGAAGAGCCTGGCGGGAGGCGATCCGGCAGAGGCAGTAGACAGGAAAAAACGATCCAAAATTTTGAAGACAGCCCGGTACTACATGGCAGTCCGGGGGATTCCGGAGGAAACGCCGTGCCGCCTGGATGTGGTTTCTGTTCTGGATGGGACGATCCGCCTGATCCGGGATGCTTTCTGGGAATGAGAGCAGGGGAAGGAAAAAGACGGGATAAGAAAAATGGCAGATTCTAAGAAGAAAGTGAGACAAGAATGGAAGTTGTGAAAAAGACCGGAGAAAAGGTGATGGAGCTGCGGGAGAAAAGCGGCGTTCCTTTTTTTGTGTTTCCGATCCTTGAAAACACCGGGATGGTTCGTCATGGATTTTCCACACGTCTTGGGGGCGTCAGTGGGGGAGCGTTTTCCACCATGAACCTTTCCTTTACCCGCGGGGATGATCCGGCTGCGGTGCAGGAGAATTACGAAAGGATGGCCCGGGCACTGGGAGTTCAAAAAGAAAATATGGTGCTCAGCTTTCAAACCCACACAACAAACGTGAGGCGCGTGACGGCGGAGGATGCAGGAAAGGGAATTACGAGGGAACGGGATTACAGGGATGTGGACGGTCTGATCACGGATGTTCCGGGGGTGGTTCTCACTACTTTTTATGCGGACTGTGTTCCACTTTATTTTTTGGACCCGGTGCATCGGGCAATTGGACTCTCCCATTCCGGATGGCGTGGGACTGTAAACCGGATGGGCTGTGTGACACTGAAGGCTATGGAGACGGAATTTGGATCCCGGCCGGAGGAGGTAATTGCCTGTGTGGGTCCCAGCATCTGTCGGGACTGTTATGAAATCGGACCGGAAGTAGCGGAGGAATTTAAAAGAGAATTTGGCAAAAACGGTATGGAATCGCGGGGACTGTCTTTTACCGAAAACAGAGAGCCTGGGGAATGGGAAGGACAGGCGCCAGGATTTGGTCCGCTGTTAAGACAGAAGGAAAACGGAAAATACCAGCTGGATCTATGGTCTGCCAATCGGCAGATTCTTCTGGAGGCCGGAATCCGGCCGGAGCATCTGGCAGTAACAAATCTCTGCACCCATTGTAATCCGTCTCTTTTTTTCTCCCACCGTGCCATGGGCGAAAAAAGAGGGAATCTCTGTGCATTTCTTGCGCTGCAGGAAACAGAAGGATAAGAAAAAAGATGAGGATGTTGCAGGAACTGCAGCACCCCCATCTTTTTTGTCTGTCTGATCTGGTAAAGGATTTATTTGCCAGCCATCTGTTTTTCCTGAGCCTCGATCATCTTCTTAACCATATATCCACCCACAGATCCGTTCTGGGCAGAGGTCAGGTTTCCGTTGTATCCATTGGTTAACGGAACACCCAGTTCACCGGCAACCTCCATCTTGAATCGGTTCATGGCTTCTTTTGCTTCCGGTACATTCGTTTTGTTATTGTTTGTTGTAGACATAGTCAAACGCCTCCTTTTCATTGTTCTGCCCATGGTTTTTTTGTTTCTCTCATGGACTGTTCTTTATGCTACATTCCTAGTATGGCTGTCTGCGGAAAGAATACACTAGAAGCTTTTGCGTGAAATGTCATTTCATGGCTGTCAATTCTCTGGAAATTTATTTATGTTTTATTGTGATTTCGCTTGTATCTGTGTGGATTACATACTATAATAGTACGGAAAAACAAATCAGATGGGGAATGAAATCCATGCGTGTAATAGCAGGAAGCGCCAGACGGCTGCAATTAAAGACAATTGAAGGAATGGATACCCGGCCGACAACGGACCGGATTAAAGAAACGCTGTTCAACATGCTGCAGCATGATTTATACGGCTGCAGGTTTCTGGATCTTTTCAGCGGAAGCGGCGCCATTGGAATTGAAGCTCTGAGCCGCGGTGCGGGAAAGGCTGTATTTGTAGAAAAAAATCCAAAGGCAGTGGCCTGTATCCGAGACAACTTGAGAACCACGCATTTGGAAGAAAAGGCAGAGGTATTGACTTGTGATGTGCTGTCTGCACTATCCAGGTTAGAAGGAACCTGCCCGGCCTTTGACTATATTTTTATGGATCCCCCCTATGATCAGCAGTGGGAGCAGGCGGTTCTTCAGTACCTTTCCGGTTCGTCACTGGCGGGACCGGAGACGATGATGATCGTCGAGGCCTCCCGGGAGACAGAGTGCTCCTGGATTTCGCAGTTTGGAATGACCCTCCAGAAAGAGAAGGTGTACAAGACAAACAAGCACTTATTTATTACCAAAGGAGAAAAGGAAAATGAAGGCAGCTATTTATCCGGGCAGCTTTGACCCGGTAACGCTAGGTCATTATGATATTATTAAGCGTTCCTCTGAGATTTTTGATAAGGTAATTGTCGGGGTTCTGCGCAACCGCGCAAAATCTCCGTTGTTTTCTGTCGAAGAACGTGTTAAGATGTTAGAAGATGTGACGGCAGACCTTCCCAATGTAGAAGTACAGTCCTTTGATGGACTTTTGATTGATTTTGTCCGCAATAACCATGCCAGCGTGATCGTGAGAGGACTTCGGGCTATCACGGATTTCGAGTATGAGCTCCAGCTGGCTCAGATGAACCGGGTTATTGCACCGGAGATTGATACCCTGTTTTTGACCACAAATCTGAAATACGCCTATTTAAGTTCCAGTACGGCAAAGGAAGTTGCCATGTACGGCGGAGACACGAAAGCATTTCTGGATCCTATGGTGGCGGAGCGGGTCCGCGAGAAGTTTGCACTTCTGGAGCAGGAGGAGAAATAAGTAAGGAGAAGAGAAATGAGCAGAATTGAACAGATTATCACGGAAATCGAAGATTATATCGACAGCTGTAAATTCCAGCCGCTGTCGAATTCAAAAATTCTTGTAAATAAGGAAGAGATTGAAGAACTGCTCGTAGAGCTGCGCCTGCGGATTCCGGAGGAGATCAAAAAATATCAGAAGATTATCAGCAATCAGGATGCGATCCTGCAGGAAGCAAGATCGCAGGCTGATGCCATGGTTGCAGAGGCGACGGCTCAGACCAATGAGCTGGTCAATGAGCATGAGATTATGCAGCGGGCCTATGCGGAGGCCAACAGTATCATCGAGCAGGCCAATGCGCAGGCACAGCAGATTGTGGACAGTGCCGTAGATGAGGCTAACAGCATCCGCCAGGGATCGGTGCAGTATACAGATGATATGCTGCGCAGTCTTCAGACGATTATTAAACATGCCATGGACGGGGCACAGGGGCGTTTTGACGCCTATATGAGTTCCATGCAGTCTAGCTACGATGTGGTTTCTTCCAACCGCAATGAGCTGTCAGGAAGTGTTGTGACAGAACCGGAGGAGGAAGCGGCTGCTACAGAAGCGACAGCAGAATAAAGATTGCAGACGCGAGACTGGCGTGGATCAGTTTCCAGAATATATAATGCCGGATGGAGAGTCCGGCATTTTTTTCTCGTTGTCGAAAAGCACAGTCCAGAACGGTTTTTGTCTGGGAAATGCCGGACAGACCACCGAAGACAGCGCAGATCAGGATGGCAATTGCTCCGGCTTTCCCTGGAATCGTTTCAGAGATGGCCTGAATGCCGGTAGTCATTTCAGAAAGTCCCATGAAAAGTGGGGCCAGGGGATCAGGGAGAAGATGGCGGATCCAGGCAGCAAGAATGGAGTAGAGCATGATGTAGCCGCCGATACGTACCAGAATTTCAAGGTTATCCAGGATGAGACAATCCAGTCCTTTTTCCGGCAGATTGGGAAACCTGACATGTTCTTTGGTCTGACGGAAGGATGTCTCGGGATGTCGGTACAGGCGGCGAGCCAGAAAAAAGAGGGGCAGAAGCGGCAGGTAAACGGAAAGCAGGATCTTGTAAAAGGGGATGGTTTCCCGGGGCATTCGGGCGTACACATAGCCGGCTAGAAACATGGGACTGGGGTTTGAGACGATGGCCATCAGCGCCTTTCCTTCCGCCGGGGAAATTTGCCCTTTCGCCATGAAATCTGCAGTATTTTTTGCCCCCATGGGATAACCGCAGAGTAGTCCTGTTAAAAGGGAATATCCGCCGTTCTGAGACAGATGGAGCCATTTCAGGACGGAAGAGAGGGGAGCAAGAAGAAGCGGAATGCCGCCCCGGGCCACCAGAAGACTGGAAAATACCATAAAGGGGAAAAGGGTGGGAAGCACCACATTAAACCACAGCAGGAGCCCGTTTCTGGCCCCTTCAAAAGACAGGGAGGGACGGACTAAAAGAAGAATCAGAATGCAGGCAGGAATAAGGGAACGAAGGCATCGTTTCATGCGGTCTCCTTTCGTGGCAGTGTCGGATCGGTCATGGAGTGGACGGTTTTGCCATACAATAATCCATACAATATATGTTTGGAAGTGCTGTGTCTATGAGAATCCTTTTTTTCGTACTCCTTACCTTTTTCAATGTTACCATGATTTTTTGGATGCAGGGAAATCCGGCGTATCTGTATCTGGATGACAGCATCTGTGAATCAGAGGATTTCCGGTCTATGAAGCTGGGGCCAGCCTGGGCAGAGGAAGGCCCTGTAGACTGTCAGAAACTGGCCCTTCAGATGGCGGAGAATGGATTTGATTTGACGGGATTTTCAGACCGGAACGCTCTGGAAGAAAAAACGCTGAAAGAACCAGTGCCAGGCGGGAGGGTTGTTCCTTTTCGGGTGCGAGCGGCGCTTAGGCAGTTGTCGGAATACTATGAGATGCTGAATTCTGATCTGACCTGTTTTCCCGTTCCGGGGAGTCAAAAGACGGAGACTCCGGATGTGGCTTGGGAGGACAGCTGGCAGCAGACACGTACCTATGGAGGCCAGAGAGGACATGAGGGCTGTGATATCATGGGAGCTGATCGAGAACGGGGATTTTATCCGATTTTAAGCATTAGCAGCGGTGTGGTAGAAAAGAAGGGGTGGCTGGAACAGGGGGGATGGAGGGTTGGAATCCGAACCCCGTCGGGTATTTATGTGTATTATGCCCATCTTTATTCCTATGCTCCTGGACTGAAAGAAGGAGATTCTGTAAAGGCCGGACAGCTTCTTGGCTTTATGGGAGATTCCGGATATGGAAAAGAAGAAAATACAGTGGGAAAGTTCCCAGTACACCTGCATCTGGGGATCTATCTGCCTGCAGGAAAAGACGGGGAGATCAGCGTAAATCCCTACTGGATTTTGAAAAGACTGGAGCACCGAAGGCCAGTATTTGTTTATTGATGGAGGAATCAACGTGGATTACAGAGAACTGCCGAGAGAATTTCTTGAAAAAATGAAAGAACTTCTGGGGGATGCCTATTCCGATTATATTGCGTCCTGCCAGCAGGAGGTGGCCTATGGACTTCGGGTCAATCGTCTGAAGATAAAGCCGGAGGAATTCTGTGCTCTGGCGGAAAAGGCAGGATGGAACTTGATACCGATTCCCTGGACGAAAAATGGTTTTTACTATCCTTCCGAGATCCGACCGTCCAGGCATCCTTGGTACTATGCGGGACTCTATTATCTCCAGGAACCCAGCGCCATGACACCGGCTGCAGTTCTTCCGATTGAACCGGGAGACCGGGTGCTGGATCTTTGTGCCGCACCAGGAGGAAAGAGCACGGAACTGGCGGCCAGACTGCAGGGGACGGGCCTGCTTTTTTCCAATGATATCAGCAATTCCAGGGCAAAAGCACTTTTAAAAAACCTGGAGCTTTTCGGAGCCGGAAATATCTGCGTAACCAGTGAAACGCCAGAGAAGCTGGCCAGTGTGCTTCCAGGTTTTTTTAATAAAATTCTGGTGGATGCGCCATGCTCCGGAGAAGGGATGTTCCGCCGGGATCCGGATATGGTAAAGAGCTACCGGGAACGTGGGCCGGAATACTATATTCCTATCCAGCGTCAGATTTTACGTGAGGCCGTTCGTCTGTTGGCACCGGGAGGGATGCTTTTATACTCTACCTGTACCTTCGACCGGGAAGAGGACGAGGGGGCCGTCCGTTTTGTGCTGGAAGAATTTCCAGACATGCATCTGGTGTCGCTGCACCCGGAACATGGGTTTGAGAACAGTCGGGACTGTTCCGGCTGTCTGAGACTGTTTCCCCATCGGATTTTTGGAGAAGGTCATTTTATTGCGCTGCTGAGAAAGGAAGGAAAAGAAACGGTGCTGCAGGAGATTCCGGAGCTTTTGGCGGGGAAGACAGTCTGGAGTGAAAAAAAAAGCCGGGGGAAGGGAAAACAGAGGCGTGGTAACGAAATGAGCGGGAGTGGAAACCGGAACAGTCAGGATGGAAAAGACCGGATTCTCGATTTTTTGAAAAAGACCGGAGCAGACTGGGATGAGACACGGATTTATATGGACAGCGGCAGGGCATACTATCTTCCGGAGGAACTTTTGCAAAATGGGGTTCCTATTTTTAAAGTTCTTCGCTGCCTTCGTACCGGCCTTTTCCTGGGTGAGGTAAAGCGGGAGCGTTTTGAGCCATCTCAGGCGCTGGCGATGACTCTGTCTCCGGAGATGTTTACATCCGTTTTGCCTCTTTCCTCAGCGGATGACCGGGTAATCCGATACCTGAAAGGAGAAACCATCTTATTCAGTGGGGAACACGGAAATGACGGGCCAGTTTTAGTCTGCGTGGATGGCTTTCCCCTTGGGTGGGGACGCAGACAGGGGGATATACTAAAGAACAAATACAATCCCGGATGGAGGTGGCAGTGATGGGAAAAACGATGCGTCTGGATCGGTTTCTGGCAGAAATGAAACGGGGAACCAGGAGTCAGGTAAAGGAAATGATCCGAAAAGGGCGTGTAATGGTGGATGGAAGCCTGTGTCGGGAGGCAGATCGGAAAGTGGATCCGGAAATGAGCGATGTGCGCCTGGATGGCGAGCCGGTGGGGTTTGTTTCAGTGGAATATTATATGCTCAACAAACCGCAGGGCGTTATTTCTGCCACCGAGGACGGCCGCCACAGGACCGTTCTGGATCTTCTGGAAACGCGCCGAAAGGATCTTTTTCCGGTGGGCCGTTTGGATATTGACACCGAGGGCCTTCTGCTTCTCACCAACGATGGGGATTTGGCCCACCGGCTTCTTGCGCCAAAAAAACACGTGGATAAGGTTTATCTGGCACGGGTACGAGGCGTTTTACGTGAGGGGATCGAAGCGCGGTTCCGGCGTGGAATTGTGCTGGAGGACGGCGATACAGCCAGACCAGCAGATCTTTATATAGAGCGGCGTTGGCGGGAATACGGGGAAGACATGGCCCAGGTACGCCTGACCATTCACGAGGGGAAGTTTCATCAGGTAAAACGGATGTTTGAGGCAGAAGACTGTCAGGTAGTATTTTTGAAACGCCTTTCCATGGGAAGCCTCCGCCTGGATCCTTCTCTGGCGTCCGGCGAGTACCGGCCTCTGACGGAACTGGAGGTGGCCGAGCTGCGGGGACAGGCCTCTTTTTCGGATATTCTGTCGGAGACAGACGCTGTGCTTTTTGATCTGGACGGTACACTGGTGGATTCCATGTGGATGTGGAAGGCCATTGATATTGAATTTTTGGGGCAGTACGGGTATGAATGTCCTGACGATCTGCAGCGGGCCATTGAAGGCATGAGTTTTTCCGAGACGGCTGGCTATTTTAAAGAGCGCTTTTCCCTCCCGATTTCTCTGGAGGAGATTAAAGCCATCTGGATCCGGATGTCCATTGATAAATACCGCCAGGAGGTTCCTTTAAAGCCTGGAGCCGGGCAATTTTTGGAATACCTGAAAAATCGGGGAATTGCCATGGGAATCGCCACCAGCAATGGGCGCGATATGGTGGAGGCGGTGCTCACATCTCTGGGAATCCACAGCTACTTTTCCAATGTTACGACAGCCTGCGAGGTGGCAGCCGGAAAGCCGGCGCCGGATATTTACCGGAAAGTAGCCTCCGAGCTTCAGGCGGCGCCGGAGCGCTGCCTGGTGTTTGAGGATGTGCCGGCAGGAATCCTGGCGGGAAAACGGGCCGGTATGCGGGTGTGCGCGGTGGAGGATGCTTTTTCGCAGAATATGAAAGAGGAAAAACAGGCGCTGGCGGATTACTATATCAGCGATTACCGGGAATGGATGAACCAGAAAGAGAACAGAGGAGAGAATGATTATGGAATTCATACGTGATTTTTTGCCGGTTTCCCGGGCAGATATGAAAAAACGCGGCTGGGATACCTGCGATTTTGTCTATGTGATTGGCGACGCTTACGTGGATCACCCGTCATTTGGCCATGCGATCATCAGCCGTGTTCTGGAATCCCACGGCTACCGGGTGGGGATCATTGCTCAGCCGGATTGGAAAGATCCAGACAGTATTCGGATTTTGGGAGAACCGAGGCTCGGTTGGCTGATCAGTGCCGGAAATATGGATTCTATGGTTAATCATTACTCGGTTTCAAAAAAACGGAGAGAGAAAGACTCCTATACGCCGGGGGGCGTAATGGGGAAACGGCCGGATTATGCCACCATAGTATACGGAAATCTGATCCGGACCTGGTCAAAAAAACCGGTTATTATTGGCGGAATTGAAGCCAGCCTCCGCCGTCTGGCCCACTATGATTATTGGTCTGGAAAAATGAAGCGTTCCATTCTTCTGGATTCCCAGGCAGATCTGATTTCCTATGGGATGGGGGAACGTTCCATTGTGGAAATCGCAGATGCACTTCAGAGCGGTATTGACGTCAGGGATATTACCTTTGTGGACGGCACCGTTTACCGGGCGGATACACTGGATTCGGTGTACGATGAAATACGGCTTCCCTCTTACAGGGAGTTGGTGCTCGATAAAAAAACGTATGCGGAAAGCTTTTACGCCCAGTATACCAACACGGATCCATTTTCCGGAAAAAGACTGGTAGAGCCATATGGAGATCGGCTTTTTGTGGTGCAGAATCCGGCGGCAAAGCCTCTTTCCCAGACGGAAATGGATGATGTGTATGCCCTTCCCTATATGCGCAATTACCATCCGTCCTACGAAGAGGCTGGCGGAATTCCGGCGATCCGGGAGGTCAAGTTCAGTCTGATCAGCAACCGGGGCTGTTTCGGCGGGTGCAGTTTTTGCGCGTTGACGTTTCATCAGGGAAGGATTGTGCAGACAAGAAGCCATGAATCCATTCTCCAGGAAGCGCAGCTTCTGACGGAGGATCCTGATTTTAAAGGTTATATTCATGACGTGGGGGGGCCAACTGCCAATTTCCGCCATCCGGCCTGTGAAAAGCAGATGTTATATGGAGCCTGCCCGGAAAAGCAGTGCCTGTTTCCCTCTCCCTGCCGGAATCTGAACGCTGATCACAGCGACTATATTGCGCTGTTGAAAAAGCTGCGGGCCATTCCAAGGGTAAAAAAGGTCTTCATCCGCTCCGGAATCCGGTTTGATTATCTTTTGGCAGAGAAAAACAGGGCGTTTTTGCGGGAATTGTGCCAGTACCATGTCAGCGGCCAGCTGAAGGTGGCGCCGGAACATATTTCTGACGCCGTCTTAAAGCGGATGGGAAAACCGGAAAATCGGGTGTACCGCCAGTTTATGAAAGAATATGCGGCGATGAATGAATCCCTTGGATTAAAGCAGTATCTGGTTCCATACCTGATGTCGTCCCACCCCGGCTCAACACTCCGGGAGGCAGTGGAACTGGCAGAGTATCTCAGGGATCTGGGATACATGCCGGAGCAGGTGCAGGATTTCTATCCTACCCCTTCTACGCTGTCTACCTGCATGTATTATACCGGTTATGACCCGCGCACCATGGAACGGGTGTATGTGCCGACGAATCCCCATGAAAAGGCCATGCAGAGAGCGCTGATTCAGTATCGGAACCCGAACAATTACGGACTTGTCATGGAAGCTCTGAAGGCGGCAGGCCGGACGGATCTCATCGGATTTGACAAAAAGTGTCTGATTCGGCCTCGGATGTCCCGACAGGCAGGAGTGGGATTTGGAGGAAAACGGGAAGAGAGCCGAAATGGAAGAATTATGGGAAAGGGCGCAGGGACTCATGGATCTGGAAAGAAAAAAACCATCCGAAATGTGCACAAAAAAGCAGGGAAAGGAAGGGAAACATGATGGCACACAGAAATAAAATAGCGATTGTGACTGGCGCTTCTTCCGGCATGGGCCGTGAGACTGCTATCCAGCTGGCGGATCGGTTTGCCGGACTTTCCGAGATATGGCTGATTGCCAGAAGAAGAGAACGCCTTTTAGACCTGGAACGGATCTTGCCGGTTCCCTGCCGGATTCTTCCCCTGGATTTGACGGATGAACGTGCCAGAGATGAACTTTCGAAAGAGCTTGCAGCTGTCAAACCGGATGTGAAAATTCTGGTCAATGCTTCCGGATTTGGGAAAATCGGCCGGGTAGAACAGATTCCCCTTTGGGAACAAACCGGGATGATCCGCCTGAACTGCGAGGCATTGTGTGCGGTAACGCATCTGGTATTGCCCTATATGCATGCGGGAGGGCGGATTCTTCAGTATGCATCTGCAGCAGCTTTTCTTCCGCAGCCCGGGTTTGGCGTTTATGCGGCTACCAAGGCATTTGTCTTAAGCTACAGCCGTGCCCTGGGGGAGGAACTGCGCTCCCGGCGTATTTTTGTGACCGCGGTATGCCCGGGCCCAGTCAGGACAGAATTTTTTTCCATCGCAGAAACCGGTGGCCGGATTCCGCTTTACAAACGTCTGACCATGGCGGATCCAAAAAAGGTAGTGCGTCTTGCAATCCGGGATATGATGATGGGAAAACCGGTGTCTGTATACGGACCGCTTATGAAGCTGTTTCGTGGGATGGCTGCAACGGTTCCCCACAGTTTGATTTTTCGGGTAATGTCTGTTCTTTCTCCAGAGCAGGTAAAATCGACGCAGGGAAGAAGCGGAATGGATGGTACGAAGACACAGAACGAGTGTGGAAGGGATGAGGAAAATTGAAATCAGTAAAAAAGGGAGAATATGGATACAGGAATTATTTTAAAAGAAGGCGCCTGTTTTTAATTGGCCTTCTGGCCATCTTTATTATTGCACAGCTGGCGGCCAGAAGCTATACAGACAGCCAATCCATGAAAAATATTTTGACAGTGATGGCAATTGTCAGTGTCCTTCCAGCAGCAAATCTTGCGGCGCCGCTTCTTGCGGCGATCCGGTTTCGGACGCCGGATGAGGCATTCCATCAGGAATATGCTGCCTATGAAGAAAATTTTTGTGTGCTTTATGATCTGGTACTGACGACGAAGGACGATGTGGTGCCAGCGGATGTGACCGTGGTCCATCCCACCGGAATCTATGTATACTGTACTAATCCAAAGGCCAATGTGCGAAGAGCAGAAAAGGATCTGAATGAGATTCTGAAGGCACAGAAACTGGATCCGAATCTGAAGGTGGTAAATACGAAGCATGCTTTTGATAAACGTGTCAAAAGCCTGAAGCCATCTTCTCAGTATGAAGATGATGGATCCGTAGAGTATGGAATCCGGATTATGAAGAGTCTGTCCATGTAGGAGGAAGAAAGATACCATGCGGGCGATTACGGTAACAAAAAATGAGGCTGATCAGCGGTTGGATAAGTTTCTCCGAAAGTATCTGAATTTGGCGGGCAGCAGTTTTATCTACAAAATGCTGCGAAAGAAAAATATTACCCTGAACGGGAAAAAATGTGATGGGTCAGAACGGATTCTGGCAGGGGATGTGGTAACACTTTTTCTGGCGGACGAAACCATCGAAAAGTTTTCCCAGGTACAGCTCCAGGCGGTGCGCAGGCGAAAACTTGATATTATTTATGAGGATCAGGATATTATTCTGATTAACAAACCGGCCGGTATGCTGTCCCAGAAGGCAAAGGATACGGATGAATCTCTGGTGGAATATCTGATCGACTATCTTCTTGATAAGAAGCGGCTGAGTCCGGAGGATCTGAAGGCATTCAGGCCCTCTGTCTGCAATCGTCTGGACCGGAATACCAGCGGGATTGTGGTGGCGGGGACGTCCCTGCCGGGACTTCAGCAGATGTCGGAGGCAATCCGGGAGCGGACCCTCGGGAAATATTATCTCTGTGTGGTGGCAGGATGCCTCAGGGAATCCAGGGAGATCTCCGGATGGCTTAAAAAGGATGAACATTCCAATCAGGTGCGGGTTCTAAGCAGACAGGAAGAGGGGGCTGTTCCAATCCGGACCATGTACCGCCCCGTTTCTGTGGGAGAACGCCATACACTGTTAGAAGTAAAGCTGATTACAGGCCGTTCCCATCAAATCCGCGCGCACCTGGCTTCCCTTGGTTATCCCATTGTCGGAGATCCGAAATACGGAAAGCCTGCAGTCAACCAGGCAGCCAGAGAGCAATTTAAGGTTAACACCCAGCTTCTTCATGCCTGGAAGTTAGTCATGCCGGAAGAACTTTCCGGAACGCTTTCCGGACTCTCCGGAAAAATTTTTACTGCACCCATGCCGTCTGGAATGGAAAGAATGGTTCGGGAAGTCTGCCCCGGGGCGGAAAAAAAGCCGGAGGTAAAGGATTTCATGATGAGAAAAAAAGGAGGAATCGGATAATGGGTACCTGGAACAGCCGCGGCCTTCGCGGTTCTACCCTGGAGGATCTGATTAACCGCTCCAACGAGGCCTACCGGGAAAAAAAGCTGGGACTGATTCAGAAAATCCCGACTCCCATTACGCCGGTGTCCATTGAAAAGGAAAGCCGTCATATTACCCTGGCCTATTTTGACCAGAAGAGTACGGTTGATTACATTGGCGTGGTACAGGGGATTCCGGTCTGTTTTGATGCCAAGGAATGTGCTTCTTCGACCTTTCCCCTTCAGAATGTCCATTCCCATCAGGTGGAGTTCATGCGGGAATTCGAAGAGCAGTCCGGGATCGCCTTTCTCATTCTGTATTTCACAGAAAAAGATGAGATTTACTACCTTCCATTTTCTCATCTGAACCGTTTCTGGAAGCGGATGAAGGAGGGAGGGAGAAAAAGCTTTACCTATGAAGAACTGGATAAATCCTGGCGCATCCGAAGTCACCGGGATATTCTGGCACACTACCTGGAACCATTGAGCCGGGATCTGGCAATGCGTGAGAAGGAGGAGTTATGAAATCTGTAAAATCTGTATTGGATCGTTTTTTGGAATACGTTTCTTTTGATACCCAGTCTGACGAAAACAGTGAGACGGTGCCCAGCACAGGAAAACAGCGTTTGCTGGCACAGGTTCTGGCAGAGGAGCTGGAGGCTATGGGCGCCTCGGAGGTCACTGTAACGGAGACGGGATACGTGACAGCCGTCCTTCCGGCGACCTGTGAAGAGAAGATACCTTCCCTTGGATGGATTGCCCATATGGATACGTCCCCGGCTCTGTCTGGGAAAAATGTAAAGCCACGAATTGTAAAAAAATATCTGGGCGGTGATATCTGCTTAAATGAGACGCGGGATATCTGGCTTCGTGAGAAAGAATTTCCCTTTCTTTCAGACTGCACCGGCGAGGATCTTGTCGTGACGGATGGAACAACGCTTCTGGGGGCGGACGACAAGGCAGGAATTGCGGAAATCATGACTATGGCAGAATATTTTCTGGCTCACCCGGAAATTCCCAGGGGAAAACTCTGTATCGGTTTTACGCCGGACGAAGAAATCGGACGGGGGCCGGATCATTTTGATGTAAAGGCTTTTGGGGCGGATGTGGCCTATACGGTGGACGGTGGGCCTTTGGGAGAGCTGGAATATGAAAATTTCAATGCCGCCTCCGGGATTCTTCGGATTCATGGAAAAAGCATTCATCCAGGCTCCGGGAAGAACCAGATGATAAATGCCCTTTTAATTGGCATGGAATTTCAGAGTCTGCTGCCTGCTTTTGAAAATCCCATGTATACCGAGGGATATGAGGGATTTTACCATTTGGACGGTTTTTCCGGCGGTGTGGAAGAGGCAAAGATGGATTATATTATCCGGGATCATGACAGAGGGAAGTTCGAACAGAAAAAAGAATTTTTTCAGAGCGCTGCCGATTTTCTCAATAAAAAATACGGAGAGGGAACTGTAGAAATTGAAATCCGGGATAGTTACTACAATATGAAGGAAAAAATCATGCCGTTTTTTTACCTGATTGAGCTGGCCAGAACTGCCATGGAACGGCAGGGTGTAACTCCCATTATTGTTCCAATCCGGGGCGGAACGGACGGAGCCAGACTTTCCTTTATGGGACTGCCCTGTCCGAACCTTTGTACTGGCGGCTACAATTATCACGGAAAATATGAGTGTATTCCGGTGGCTTCTATGGAAAAGACCACAGACATTTTGATTTCCATGGTTCAGGAATTTTATAAATATTTTAAGTAACGGTCAAAGGACTGCTGCAGAATCGATGAATCGGCATTCGTTCTGCACAGTCCTTTTTTGTGCCTGCATAGTTTACATTACCATTTTTATTTTTTTTGATTTTATAAAACCTGGAGCAATGGTTTTGGTACTTATAAGTAGAAGCGCGAAAAATATCGAAAGAAGGAGAATTAAGCATTGCCTGAAAAAGTGTAACATGATAAAATATATATTGAAATTTTACGAAAATTTTAGATTCATAAAAAAACAGTGAAATTTCGTGGATGGGGATAGGAATATGGAAAGAAAGCTTGGAAAAACTTGTCGGACGGTTTCGAAAGGGTGATACGCTGACTTTGAAGAAATTTACCTGGAAACAAGTAAATTTGCTTTTTTCTTGCTAAAGCGATTGTGAAAAAAGAGGAGGAAGAAAAATGAGTATGGAAGAAAAAGATTTATTTGACCCGGAGACGGGGGAACCGCTGACCGGCGAAGCAGCAGACCGATTTGACCCGGAGACGGGCGAGCCGCTGACCGGTGAAGCAGCAGACCGATTTGACCCGGAGACGGGCGAGCCGCTGACCGGTGAAACAGCAGACCGATTTGACCCGGAGACGGGCGAGCCGCTGACCGGTGAAACAGCAGACCGATTTGACCCGGAGACGGGTGAGCCGCTGGATCGGTTTGATCCGGAAACGGGACGTCCCATTTCCAGAATGGCAGCGGCCGGAGGCCATGCTGCCGTCCTGGCAGGCAAGGGGAAGGTTCTTTTGGGCGTTGGAGCAGCAGTGGTAGCCGGAGCAGCAGTAATTGGTGTGACAGCGACAGCCGGAGGAGGTCTTTTCAAAGATAAAAAGGATATTGTCGTAGACGCTCTGGCAGGGATTGTGGAAACGCTGGATGAGGGATACCTGGAGGAAACCTTCGGGATTAAAGAACTTCGTGAATTGGCGAAAAACGGTTCTGTCAAAATGGGCGGCGCGCTGACGATGGATGAAATTCCTGGTTGGATTACGATTCCGGAAATCAATGGAAGTCTTGCTTTTTCCAGAGATCCGGGAAAAAATGCCGTGCAGATGGATGCAGCGGTCGGCGTTGGCGGCATGGATTTTGGGGATTTTGTACTTTATATGGACGACAGTACCATTGCAGCGGCCGCTCCAAAGCTGATGGATTTCGTCCTGACTCTGAATTATCAGGATGATTTCATAAATAAGATGGAAGATTCTGTGTTTGGCAGAGAATTTCGCGCAGAAAAAGAGGACTCAGAAAATGTCAGCCGCCTTCTCGGCCACGTGAATGGAACTCTCACGGGAAAAGAAGAGTATTTCAATCTGTTTGACATATATGAGCGCTATAAAGAGACAACCAAGGCGGTGGAGACGCTGAAAGATGCCATGGAAGTGGAGTCCATTGATGCAAAGAAATTCAAAATCAAGGGGAAAGAACAGAAGTGTAAAGGATATGAAGTGGTAATTCCCAATGAAGCGCTGGCCGATCTCGTCAAGGAAGCTGGAAAGTATATTACCTCGGATCAGCAGATTCGCGACAATGAGCTGGAGCTTCTTACCGATATCTTTACGCTGGCCTATGAGGCAAGTACTTTCAGTTCCTATGACGCAGCCAGGGACTATGCAGAGCGTCAGGTAGATTGGATTTTGGATGGAATTAAATCCGGCAGCAGACAGATTGAAGATTTCCTGGATGATAATATGGAGGATTTGGAATTTACCCTCTATGTGGACAAAAAAGGAAATGCCGCGTACCTGGAATTTGATTCAGAAGTATTTCGTTCCACGGAGGTTTATGCGGAATTTCATTTCGAGGGCGGAGAGATCCCGACCCGTGATATGAACGGCTCTGTTTCCCTGGAGCAGGGAAGTATGAAGATGGAAATGGAGGTCACAAAGCGGGAGAAGCAGGAGGATTCCAGATGGATGTCGGAACTGGAGCTTGAATTTGGCAGCGGTTCCGAGCGGATGGCTGTTCTGCTGACAGCGCAGCACGACAAAAAGAGCGGGGACTTCAGCGTGGAAGGAGAGCTGGAAGAAAACGGAACGGTTGCAACGGCGGAACTTGGCGGCATAGTGCTGGATCATAAGAAAGGGAAATCTGTGGATTTGGAGCTGGATACGCTGGAGATCAAATCACCGTATATAAATTTTGATACAGACCTGGCGCTTTCCCTTTACATGGAGCCACTTTCAGGTGGACTTTCCATTCCTGACGGAACAGAATTCAATGTGCTGGAGGCCGGAATGGCGGACTGGGAAAGCCTTGGCGAGGAGCTGATGGAGCAGATCCGGGAATTCCAGACAGCGCTGTAAAAAGGAGGAAGGCACAGGGAAAAGAAGTGGATCTGGAAAATAAAAATTCGGAGGAAAAGGGGAGAGACCATGGCATATTGTGATAATTGTGGCTCAGAGATTGGCGACAATGCAAAAATCTGCCCTGTCTGCGGTGCAGAGATGGAAGACATGGACGGAACAGAGAGTAACGACCATGAAAAAAGGGAGACACAAGAAGCCGGCGATCTGACGGATGCATTCGTATTCTGCCCGGAATGCGGCTGTAAAAATGCAGAGGGAGGCGCGTTCTGCGAAGCCTGCGGGGCGCCGCTGACAAAAGAAGCGGAGGCAATAAAGGCCAGCCAGACGGCGGCTATGGAAGTCAGGAGACCGATTCAGGAAAACAGGAAAAAAAACGGAGGAAAACGCCCTGTTTTCTTTCTGGCTGCCGGGGTAGCTGCAGTCGCTGTGGTCGGCGGAGCCGCCTTTGCCCTGCCGCGGCTTGGCGGATCCGAAGAGGCCGGAGTACAGGGGTGCATCTATGAAAAAGATAATACGCTGTATTATACGGATGGCAAAAAGACGCTGGAGATTACGGATTCGGTTGCAGCAGACACGGCGAATACTTATATCCACAGCTCCGTGGAATATTCGAAAGATGGGCGATACATTTATTATACGGCGAAAAATGACAGCTCCGGCACGGGAACACTTTACCGGAAGGATTTAAAAAAAGAGAGCGAGAAGAACGACACAGAGGAGAAAATAGCCAGCGGCGTAACGTTTATCGAAATGGCCGGCGACAGGCTCTTTTATGTAAAAAACAGCAATCTCTATGTTTACGAAAACGGCGAAACAAAGAAACTGGCAAAGGATTTCATGGATTGGCATGTAAGCAAAGACGGAACGCGCCTTTTATATACGGATTCCCAGCAGAGGCTCTACTATATGCCGGTTTTAGAGGAGGGGGCGGAGGAAAAAGTAACTTCCGACTGCACGTATATTCTTTCCTGTACCGATGATTTAAAGGTGGCGTATTATTGGGATGATAAGGATAACCTGTATGTTGTCCGGGAAGGCGTGAAAGAAAAAATTGCCTCTGACGTTATCTATGCGGTGCCTTATGGAAACAAGCAGTTTGTTTACTATGAGACCAAGGGGGATGCTTTTTCCCTGACCCGGCTCTTTGATGACGATATGGCCCTGCAGGATGCGCAGCGTTCGGAGCCGAGACGGGAAGACTATAACCGTAAATGGAACGGTTCATTTTTTGCCTTTGATTCGGTAGGATACAATGATGCCTGGAATGCCTACGAGGAAAAATTGGAGCGGGATGAAATCCGTAACCGGATTATCAGCGAAAATCAGGAGATTAGCCGCAGTAATCTATACGTTTATGACGGGGCAGAGTCCAGGCTTCTGGTGGAAAATGCCTGGAACTGCTATGAAACCACGGTCTGCCAGACCATAGGCGAAAATTCTTCTGATAATTACGAGCCAGCCATTTACGTGGAGAATTATGCAGAAGAGGATCTGCCAAGAATCCGTATTTCTGAAATGGATTCGTCTGCAACACTTTCCAGCCTGTTTTATAAGAAAAAAAGTGAGGGAAACGTAAAAAGACAGATTTCCATTGTATCGGATGGATGCATTGCTGTGCTGGAGACAGAAAATGATAGGGATTATTTCTTTGTGGATACGGTCAATCGCGTTATTTACCAGGCAGTTTATGAAAAAGCATTGGAAGATGGATATGATGTCTGGAAAGTATGCGAACTTTTGAAAATTCCATATTCGGAAAAAGGAGCCGGCGAATCGGTAATGCTGGATAATGATGCAGAGGGACTTTTGATGGAGGAAGGCGAAAGCCTGTATTCCTCCTATATGCTGGTAAAGGAGAAGAAGCTTTATTATATCGTTGATTATGACTGGAACCGGGTGGAGGGATCTCTTCGCTGCGATGGTCAGGAGATTATGGATGATGTTGATTTCTTTTACGAAGAGAATGGAATTCTGTTTGTGGAGTATGACTACAATACGTCTTCCTATTGCAGCAGCCTTGGTATGCTTCAGAAGGAGGGGATTGTCACTGAATTGGGGGAGGATGTATATCATGCTCTGGTTTTGCCGGACGGAAGCGTGATGTACCTGGCAGACTATGATTATGAGCGATTAGAGGGCGATCTTTATCTTTGGAAAAAAGGAGAAAGCTCCCTTGTGGAAGAAGATGTAAGTTTCCTGGAGTATCGGTAATGCCTTGAAGGGAGACCGGTAAAATTGTATCAATCAGACGAAAAATGGAAATAGAAAATACAAAAGGAGGAGTCAGTCATGGCTGATATTAAAAATATGTTTTCAAAAGGTCTTACAACTTTAAATGTAAAGACAGCAAATTTTCTGGAAATCAATAAAATCAAAACGTATATTTCTACGTTGAAATCCGATATTGAGACGCTCAAATTGGAACTGGGTGCAGCCCTTTATGAAAACTGGAAGGCAGGCGAAGCGCCTACCACGGTGGAAATGGAAGAAAAACTTCGTCTCATTCAAGAGAAAGAAGAGTTAATTGTGGCACAGGAGGCGGAAGCAGAGCGCCTGGCTGAAATGGAAAAACAGATTCTGGGAGAGACAGATAGACCGGCTGCCCCGGCGGCAGCTTCGGAACCAGCCGGGGATCCGGTGCTGGTATGTCCAAACTGCGGACAGGTTTACGACCGCGCCTTTAAGTTCTGCCGCAAATGCGGAACCCGCATGAACTAGCAAGGGAGGTACCGTTATGTTTTGTCCAAAATGTGGAAGTCCATTAAAAGAACATGCAAAATTCTGCGGAAAATGTGGGGCCCCTGTAAAAACAGCTTCTCATCCGGCTGAAAAACCAGCTGAGAAACCAGTCCAGAGGCCGGTGGAAAGACCAGTGGAAAAACCGGCGGAGAAGGTGGCTCAAAAGCCGGCACAAAAACCAGTGGAGAAACCGGCTGAGAAACCAGTCCAGAGGCCAGTCCAGCCAGGAGGAAACGCTTCCTTACACGAGCAGCCGCCCAGAAAGAAAAAATCCCCGGTGCCGGCGATTGTGCTGTCTGTGATTGTGGTGGCGGCAGTGGCTGCCATTGCGTTCTTTTTTGCCAGCGGCGGGTTAAAAAAGAAAGAGGAACCAAACGAAAGCCATGCATCCGCCTGGGAAGACTGGGGGGAAGAAGAGACCGATCGTGCAGAGGAAGAAACGGCTGGAGAGGATGAGATAAAACAAGAGAGCGAGAGCGGGGAAGAACGAGTTCTGGCAGAAACGGTTCCTTTGCAGGAAACCGCGGGCGATGCGTCTCTGCCTCCCGTAACGTGCCAGCCAGACGCATCGTATGTTATATACGGTGGGCATACGGTGGGACTTATCAATACAACAGACTCCTCCCACCTTCCTCCCACAGATGCAGAGCATGTATATACGGCTGCCAGCGCTTTTGATGGAATTCCAGAAACCAGCTGGCAGACGAACGTCAACGGCGGAATCAATCAGTCTGTCTCTGCGGATTTTTTATCAACGAACCCTGTCAGTGTGCTTACGTTCCGGCTCGGAAACCATCGCTCCGCTGACTGGTATGTTCGCAATAATCGGCCGAAACGCCTGCGCGTCAATCTGGGAGAAGAAGAGTTTACCATTGATTTTCCAGATGAAATGACGGAATTTACGTGTCCCTTGTCCCGGGAAGTACAGGCAGACCGGATCGTTGTGACAGTGGAGGATGTTTACCCTGGCACAGAATATCAGGATATGGTTATTGCAGAGATAGGAGTGTACAGATTGGATGAATAATCGAAGCAGAAAAAGCCATGGAGGGCGGGAGAGGTTTCCCGTTCGCCTTCTGGCGCTTATATTAGCAGCGTTGGTTCTCCTGGCTGGCTTTCTGGCAGTGCGCCGGGCCATGCAGGGATCCGGCGATGGAACGGGAAACCATGAATTTGAGACGGCGCTGTCTGAACCATCGGAGGAGTCCGGGGATATCAAAGAGACGGAAGAGGGTCCTTCAGAGGGCACAGAAAAAGTAACAGAAGAAATGGCAGAAACCCAGGAAGAAGAGACAGAAGAGGAGACAAAGGCAGATCCCAGGCTTGAAAGCTTAAGCGGAATCCCTGCTGGCACGATCCTTGCAGAGGAACAGATTGACTTTTCCAATTTGGATGCCTATTTTATGAGCTGGGCCATAGAAGAAGGGGATAACCTTTATGAGCGCATTAACGGAAAATCATACCGGGCCAATGATTATGTGCCCTTAAGTTCCCTGTGCTATCTGAAGATGCCCCATTATAATTTCGATGGCCGGATTCAGGTAGGGGAGATGATCGTCAGCAGAGAGATCGAAGAGGACGTAAAGAGTATTTTCAAGGAATTGTTTGAAGCCAGGTATGAGATAGATTCCATGTATCTGATTGACAACTACTGGACAGGAGATCCGGATACCACTGATTCGGCTTCCATTGATGTCAACAATACATCTGCGTTTTGCTATCGAACCGTGACAGGAGGATCCAAGCTTTCGAATCATGCTTACGGAAAGGCCATTGATCTGAATCCGCAGCAGAATCCCTACGTTTCTTACTCCACCGGTTCCCCGCGATGGTCTCACGAAAACGCCAACGCTTACATTGACCGAAGCGCAGGTCTTCCCCATATGATTACCCATGAGGATTTGGCGTATCAGCTGTTTACGGAGCATGGTTTCCAGTGGGGCGGGGACTGGAATAACCCCAAGGATTACCAGCATTTTGATAAAAACAAGTGATAATCCTCGCGGAGCGTTTTTTATTGCATAGGAAGTAATTTCCTATGCAATAAAAGAAGGGTGTAGCAGAACGGTTTTGCTACACCCATTTTAAATTGAATTTTACAAATTCAGAAGTGATGGATTACTCCCGATCGCTTTCATAGACATATAACGAAAAACGATCCCCATTGATTAGCTGAACCCCGGTATAGAGAGGGGCTTCATTTTGGTCATAGGCAGTACTGCGTACAAAAAGCAGATAATCCGTCTTCCCTACGTCTAAAAGAGCGGCTTCTTCCGCAGTAGCTCTGCATAACTCAATGGTTTTTTCTGAACTGGCTACACGATTCCCGCTTTTTTCTTCCAGAACCTGGAACAGAGAACTGTCGTTTAAGTCTGTTTCCAGCAAAAATGCATATTTCAGCGGAAAACAGCTGCGCTCAATTTGAACTGGCTCGTTGTCTGCAGTACGAAGCCGTGAAATATAAACCACTTTACTTCCCGGTGCGATTCCCAGTCGTGCTGCGGTTTTTTCATCAGCATTTATCAGGCGGCTTTCCAGAACTTTTGCTCCCGGTTTTACGCCCATCTGCTCACACATATCACTGAATCCCTGTAATTTTTTCATATTTTTGGAAAACTTAGGTTTTGTGACAAAGGTTCCTTTGCCCTGTTTCCTTATAACCAGACCTTTTTCCATAAGGGATCCTATGGCTTTTCTGACGGTAATCAGGCTGACGCCGTATTTTTTGGCCATTTCCGCCTCGGTCATAATCCGATCTCCAGGCTTATAGATTCCATTATTGATCGCCTGTTCGACTTCGTCCATTAACTGAACGTACAGTGGGGTCATTGCGTCCTGATTTAACATCAACCATCCTCCTTATGCGGTTACATAATAACCAATTAGTACTTCTTAATACATTCTAATACGTAAAAGGATAAAAGGCAAGCAAAAACATCCTAAATTGTCCTGAATTTCCTTGAAAATCAAGGCTTTTTGCACTTTTTTCGCAAGTATCTTGATTTAAACATAGTATAATGATATAATACAATATATAATATCAGTATGCTAGGAGGAGAAGGATGATTAAACAGACCATTATAAATGCGGAACTTTCGTATGCTCTGGCAAGGGCCAGACATAAAGATGCTATTGTAATCTGTGATGCCAACATGCCGATACCAGATGGAAGTCATGTGATTGATGTGTCACTGGTTCGTGGAGTACCGACCCTGATTCAGACAATGGAGGCAATCCTGAATGATCTGGTGGCAGAGCGCTACGATGTTTTTGAGCTGATGCCCGTATACAATCCGGAAAAATTTCAGGAGATTCAAAAACTGATACCGAATCTTCCAGGAGGAACCATTGGGCAGGGGGATCTCAATGCATTGATGCTTCAGGCAAAAGCTGTGGTGCGAACCGGAGATTTTGGAAGCTGTTGTACCATGGTTTTATATTCCGCATCGGGAATGGACAAGTATGTGGAACGGTTTGCCTGTTCTTTCGTATAAGCGAGGCAGTATCAGGAGGAGAAGCGGACGATGGAAAAAGTATTGATCGAAGAAAATGGAAAGAACGGGTTTGACTGGTATCGTGTTCCCGGAATCGTGACAACTTCATCCGGGGATGTACTTTTAACGTATGAAGGGAGAGGAGAGGGGGACCGAAGAGTACTTTTCATGCGAAGAAGTACAGACGGAGGCCATTCTTTTTTGCCAAGGGAAATCATTGCAGAACCAAAAGGCAAAGAACTGCTGCATAATCCTCTTCTGATCGCTGGCTGCCAGGGAGAAGTCTGGCTGTTCTGGTGCCAGGACTACGGGCATTTATATATGAAAAAGAGCCTTGATCAGGGTAAAAACTTCGGAGAGACAGAAGATCTGACTTCCTGGGTAAATGGCTTTCGGAAAAACTGGCCGGTTACTCTGTGGAGTATTTCTCCGGGACATGGAATCCAGACGAAAGAAGGCACCATTGTGATTCCCATCTGGCTCAGCCGGGGAGAAAATGCCCACCTTCCAGCCTGTTTTGGCTGTCTGTACAGCAGGAATGGAGGTGCAGACTGGGAGTGCAGCAATGTGGTTCCCGCTGGAGGAGATATGGGAGACCCAACGGAAGCGTCTATCGTCCAGTGCGAAGACGGAAGCCTTCTGGCTACCATGCGTCACGAAAAGCGAGGGATCCGAAAGCGTGCCTTCTGCCGCGGAAATGAAAAAAAATGGGAAACTCCCTGGTTAGAAGAAAAAATCCCGGATCCAGTCTGCTCTGGGGCGCTGCTGCAACTTTTCGATAACCGTCTGGCTTTTGTAAACTGCGCCAATGGGGATGAGGAAGCCCTTCGCAGGCAGGCTCAGGGAGAAGACGTTCGATGGAGTCTGGATGCCCGCAAAAACCTGACCCTTCGTTTCAGTGATGACAGTGGACGCACCTGGTCGGGAGATCTTTTTCTGGAGAAAGAAAGTGGGGCTTCTGATCTGGCTCAGTACAGGGATGACGGCGCGATTCTATGCTTTTATGAGAGAGGCTGGACAGGCGGAAACTGCATTTATAACCAAAGTCTGGCGTTGGCAAGGATTTCCCTATGAGAGAGAGGCATTATACGATCCCGTATTTTATGGCATATTTTTTTTATTATGCCGGGTACTGTGTTTTTTCAAGTTTTATTGTACTGTACCTGACTCGGAGAGGGATCAGCGCATCGATGTGCGGAGCAATTACCAGTCTCTCTCTTCTTGCAAGCCTTTTTATGGAGCCTGTGGGAGGCTATATAGCGGATACATTTTTTTCAGTTAAGCGGTATCTCCTGCTCTGCATTGCAGCAATAAGCGGAATATGCGTTCTGTGTACAGAACTCGCCGGGACGGTTCTGTCGCTTGTTTTTCTGATCGTACTGGCCGGAGTGGCGTACCCCTTCAGTCAGCTGATGGATGCCTGGGTAGATTACGGGAAAACGAAAGACTCCTGCCTTGTATACAGCAGAATCAGGGCGGGCGGTTCCATTGGATTTGCCCTTGTATCGTTCGGAGCCGGGTATTATTTTGATCTGTACGGATGGGGCCATTATTTTTATTTTCAGGCGATTCTGTTTTTACTGATGATCCCATTCCTTCTTTTTCTCCCGGATAAACCACTGGGGAACAGGAAAGACCGCAAAGAAAGTGATGGCTGGCTTTCTTTCCAGGCTTCCTTTGGAATTCTTCTGAAAAACCAGAGATATCTGTTCTGCCTGCTGGTGTGTACGGTTTACTGGCTCAGCCACAGGCCGGTGGGGAGTTTCCTGTCTCTGATTGTGGACGCCAGAGGAGAAGGGGCAGCGGCTTACGGAATGATTTGCGGCGTTGGCGCTGTGGCAGAGACTGCCGCCCTTTTTATACTGGCGGTTTTTCACAAAAAAAATCGGTCGATGCCTTGGAAATACCTGGGGGCGGCAGTATGCCTGAACCTGATACGGCCTTTCTGTATGATGTGCTTTCATGGCGTATTGTCACTCTATACCGGGCAGATTGTGCAGTCCTTAAGCTTTGCCCTGTTTTATACAGGAAGTGTAGCGTGTTTTTCAGAAGCGGCAGATAAAAGAATCCACAGTTTCTGCGTCTCCGTGGGCCTGACCTGTTCCAGTGTGGTCGGAACGATTACAGCCAACCTGGCGGGCGGACGGCTCTGCGATATTCTTGGCGTAGAAAGCCTGATTCTTCTTAGTTTTGTCATTGCGGTTTGCAACTGTATTATTTTTCTTTTGGGAAAACGGAAATTTGTATAGTTTTACCAAAATAATTTGTCAGATTTTATGAAACATAAGAAAAATATAAAAATATCTTGCTAAAATACGGCTTTAATGGTATAGTTCTTATAGAATCTTAATATAATGTTATATAACAATTTAAGAAGTAAAGAGACAACATAAAATTAAGGGAAAGGAGAGTATGAATTTGCGGTTGCAAATTATACGGATTGCGTATGAAAAAGAAGATTTTAGCAGTCGGAAAAGCGCTTGACAGGGCGGTTGACATTTTGGAAACCATTACTGGTTACACCGTGTTTGCCTTCATGGTTCTTTTGTTTCTGCAGGTAACCATGCGCTTTGTGTTTAAAAAACCGATTTACGGAATTGACGAGGCAGTAACAGCTTTAATGATCTGGACCATGAGCATGGGTTGGTGTACCGTTTACTGGCAGAATGGACATGCGGTGTTGGAGTTTATTATGAAAAAAAGATCGGCCGCATTCCGCCGGGTTATGTTCAACCTGATCAATATTATTGTTATGGTTATTACCATTGCCTATATCCCGGCCAGCTACACATTGTTTAACATGCAGAAGAGTATGCCGCCTGTAGGAGGCCTTCCCTTCAGCCGCGGTTATTATTACGCGCTGCCGGTGCTGGTGATGAGTTTGATTATGCTGGTGCTTTGTGCTTATAAAACCATAGCATTTTTTGTGACGGGGGAAGAAGATATTGTGACAGCACCGGAACAGGAAGGAGGAAACGTATATGACTAACATTGATCCATATCTGGCAATATATTTTATCACATTTGTGGTAATGATTCTTTTGCAGGTTCCCGTCGGATATGCCATGTGTGCTTCGGCTTTTGAATTTATCCTGTTTAATCATCAGTCCTTTGTCATGTTCGCTCAGAGAACGGCCAATTCGCTTGCTGATTTCAACATGCTGGCTCTTCCGGCTTTCCTGTTTGTAGGCTGCTTTATGAATGAAGTGGGACTGACGGATCGAATCTTCTATCTGGCAGAAAAATGGATTGGCCACCTGACCGGCGGTCTTGCCCATGCGAATATTGCAGCTTCCATGATTTTTGCAGGAATGAGCGGCTCGGCTCTGGCAGATGCCGGCGGCCTGGGTACCATTGAGGTAAAAGCCATGGAAGAATCCGGCTATGACAAAAACTTTTCCGTAGCGGTTACATCTGTATCCGCCATGATTGGACCGATTATCCCGCCTTCCATCAACTTTGTAATCTGGGCTTTCTTAAGCCAGACTTCCACTCTGGCCATGTTCCAGGCCGGCGTGATTCCAGGAGTCGTTATGGGTGTGTCCATGATGATCTGGTGTATCATAGCGATCAAAACTCAGGGCATTAAAGCCCCGATCGTCCAGAAGGCATCCTGGAAGGAAAGAATGCATGCTACCTGGGTGGCTCTTCCCGGACTGGGCGGACCGGCCATCCTCGTATTAGGGATCATGACCGGTATTTTCACACCTACGGAATGTTCGGTAGTAGCAGCCATGTACTGTGTGATCATGGCCATCTGCTTAAAACGTTTTAATCTGGAAATGCTGACCCGTTCCCTGAAAAATACAGTTCGCAGTTCTGCCATGGCCATGATGCTGGCAGCTACAGGCCTTCTGTTCAACTGGGTTATCGTAACCAGCGGACTGATTGGCTGGATGACGGATCTGCTGATGAGTCTGGGAAGCAAAGTTCTGATTTTACTGGTACTGAATGCCATGCTGTTATTCCTTGGCTGCTTTATCGGATCCATGCAGATTCTGATTATGGTGGCGCCACTTTTAATGAGCCTGGCGGATGGACTTGGAATGAGTTACGTTCATATGGGCGTTATGGCTGTATTAAACTGTACTTTAAGTCTGATTACCCCGCCCATGGCTCCGGCCTTATTTGTTACTGCCAAGGCAACAGGAAACAGCTTTGAGGGAGCTCTGAAATACACGGTTCAGTTCCTGATTCCCATGTTTATTGTTCTGATGCTTACCACATTCTGGGAGCCATTTACCATGTGGCTGCCCAAGCTCATGGGAGCTGTGTAAGAAGGTTTTTGTAACGAAAAAGTATAATGATATACATAAAAAGGAGGATATGTACTATGAAGAAACAATTATCTCTCGTTCTGGCAGCTGCCTTAGGACTTACGGCTATGACCGGATGTGCGGGAAAACCAGCGGAGACAGCGGCTGTGGAAGAGACAAAGGCAGCCGAGGAAACGAAAGCAGCTGAGGGCGAATCCGGGGCAGAAGAAAGCCAGAAGGCAGAAAAGCCGGCAAACGCTGTTACCGTTAAATTTGGTAACTCCGGCGCTGTGGGCGAGCCTGCACCTGAGACATGCCAGTATTTTTGTGACCTTGCCAATGAGGCTCTGGGTGGACGGTACTATTTTGAATTCTATCCGGCAGAGCAGCTGGGAAATGAGACTACCATGCTGGAGAACGTACAGATTGGTCTTCAGGACGGTGTTATGACCTCTCTGGATACACTGGCTTCCTACGCTCCGGACCTGAATATTTTAAGTATGGCCTTTGCTTTTGATTCTGCGGAAGCTACATTTGCTTACCTGGACTCCGAACTGGGACAGACGATCTTTGACAAACTGGAGGCACAGGGAATTCACGTAGTAAACTACCGTTACTTAAAGAATCCGAGAATCTTCTTCGGTAAAAAAGAGATCAAGACTCCGGCTGATATGAAGGGAATGAAGTACAGAATCCCGAACCTGCCGATTTTCGAGAAGAACGCCAAAGCCATGGGCGCAACTCCGGTTGTAGTGGCCTGGTCTGAGTATCCCTTCGCTCTCATGCAGGGTGTTGTAGACGGCGGCGAGTGCTCCAAGGACAGCTATCGTTCCCTGGGCCTCTACGAGGCAGCTAAATTTGTGGCAGATGTAGACTATGCATATCCGGTAGAGCAGCTTGCATTTTCGACCCAGTTCTGGAACAGCCTGACACCGGAAGATCAAAAGATCATCGAAGACTGTGCACAGAAGGCGGCAGACAGACACAGTGAGAGAAGTGCAGCTCTCTGGGAAGAGGACAAGAAGTGGCTTGAGGAAGAGGGCGGCGTTACCTTCTGTGACATCGACCGTCAGGCTTTCATTGATGCAGCAGCACCTCTTGGAAAAGAACTGCAGGAGGAAGGCTTCTTTGATACGCCGGATCTGTATGACCAGACGAGACAGTTTAACGGAAAATAAAACAGAGTAAAGGGTTTGCACCGCCGGCCGTGCTGAGCAATGAATTTGCCGCGGCCGGCGGTATTTTTAAGGAGTGATTTGGAAAATGGTAAAGGTTTTGGGACTGGGAGATAATGTGTGTGATGTGTATCTGCACACAGAGACGATGTATCCTGGCGGTCAGGCTCTGAATTTTTCTGCCAATGCAAAAATGATGGGGGCAGAATCTGATTTTATGGGAGTGTTTGGCCGGGATGCAGTGGCAGATCATATTAAATCTGTATTGAAAGAGCTTGGAATCGGCTTCAGTCACTGCAGGGATTATGAAGGAGAAAATGGCTTTGCCCGCGTCACGCTGGTGGATGGAGATCGTGTATTTAAAGGCAGCAATAAAGGGGGCGTAATCCAGAACCATCCCATTTATCTGGATGAAGAGGACCTCCAATATGCAGCTGGGTTTGACCATATCCATACCTCCAACAACGGCTTTACGGATGGTCTTCTTCCTGCGCTTCATCAGCTTCCCGCCACGGTAAGTTATGATTTTTCGTATCGATGGAATGAGGAAGATCGGGTAGACAGAGTTTGTCCGTATGTGGATTTTGCATTTCTTTCCTGCAGTGATTTAGATGAAAAGGAAACACAGCAATTATGTATGCATCTCTATGAAAAGGGATGCAGGGTCATAACGGCTACCCGCGGCGGTGAGGGAGCTACCGTTTACGATGGGGAACGTTTTTACAGACAGCGTCCCAATCTGGTAAAAGCAATTGATACAATGGGAGCCGGGGACAGTTTTGCCACAGCTATGTTAATCACAATCCTTGATACCATAAAAGGAGAAAAAAGAGAATTCTGGAGCGATTCGTCCTTCCGGAAGGAAACGATAGAAAAAGCCCTTTCGGCAGCTTCTGAACGTGCTGCAGGAACGTGTCTTGTGAATGGTGGATTTGGATATGGTGTTCGGGTGCCGGAATCGGTACGAGAGAGGATCTGGAATTTTTCATGAATGTGAAAATAGATAAAAATCGTTTTTCCATGGGCAGTTTTCAATATGGAAAATATCCCCTGGTCTGTTTTCTTGATACAGCTTTTGATCTCGGGATTACTCAGGTAGAGCTGTGGGCGGCAGCTCCCCATCTTTGTCCCGGACTTGTCAGTGCTGAAAGGATAAAGAAGGTCAGAGAAATGCTTCATGAGCGGGGACTTTCGGTTTGCTGTCTGACCCCGGAACAATGCAGTTATCCCATCAACCTGGCTGCCAGAGAAGAGGAGCTTAGCGAAGCCAGCCTTCGCTATTTTATGACTTCAATTGATATGGCGCTGGAGCTGGAATGCGGCCGGGTTTTGGTGACGGCAGGATCGGGATACTATGACGAACCCAGAGAAGAGGGGTGGAAAAGAGCAGAAAACAGCCTGTATCAGCTTGCCGCTTATGCCCGTAAGTATAACCTGGAGCTGGTTCTGGAAACGTTGACTCCCCTTTCCTCCAATTTGGTCAATACACCGCAGGATCAGAGGAAGATGATAGCCTCCATGCCAGTCGGCAGTATGAGTGCTATGCTGGATCTGGGGCAGATGGCCTATATGGGACAGGAGCTTACCTCCTATCTGGAACACGGAACCCTTTTAAGCTATGTGCATCTGCAGGACTCCGGGACAGCCATTCATATGGCTCTGGGAGATGGAAAACTTCCTCTGGAAAAATACCTGGAGCAGCTGGAGACAGCCGGCTACCGGGGAGTGTACAGCTTTGAATTCAATGATGCCAGATACCGACAGGATCCACAGCGGGCAGACAGGCAGAGTATAAAATGGCTTAAAAATCATGGAATTCTCTTTGATTAAGTGTTGACAATTTTTTTAACCGTTGCTATAATGTTATATAACAATATACAATATAATACTACATAATAATAACAGGCAAAATAAATTAGTGAGGTGAATTTGCATGAGTTACATGATTGGTGTTGATGTAGGCGGCACATTTACGGATTTTTCCATATTTAACCAGGAAACGGGAGAACTGTTCAACTATAAAGACAGTTCCACACCGTCGGATCCGTCAAGAGCGATTGTAAAAGGTGTGAAAGATGTTCTGGAAATCAAAGGGGCGAAGGCATCGGAGGTATCTTACCTGGCCCATGGTACAACCGTTGGAACGAATGCGCTGATTGAGAAAAAAGGCTGCCGCCTGGGACTCATTACGACGAAAGGGTTTAAAGATCTCATGGAGATCGGAACGCAGAGGAGACCTTCTCTTTATAATCTGCATGCTCAGAAACCCTATCCGCTGATTCCGTCCGGACTGAATATGGGCGTGACGGAGCGGATTCGATATGACGGAACCGTAGAAACACCGCTGGATGAGAAAGAAACGAGACAGGTAATTCGTTACATGAAAGAGCAGGGCGTGGCTGCCATTGCAGTATGTACCTTATTCTCCTTCGTAAATCCGGTTCATGAAGAAAGGATCGGTCAGCTGATTGAGGAAGAATTCCCAGAAGCATACGTGACCCTGTCCAGCCGTCTGGTACCGGAGTTCCGCGAGTTCAGCCGAATGAGCACTACCGTGATGAACAGCTATCTGGGACCGGTTATGAAAAAGTACGTCAATAATTTCCGTGATTCCATAGAGGGAATCGGAGTGACGGTGGAACCCTATGTAACACAGTCCAACGGTTCTATCATTTCCATTAAAGAAACGATTGACTGTCCTATTAAAACGGCTTTATCAGGCCCGTCTGCAGGTGTAATTGCTGCTGCCTATATTGGACGGCAGTGCAATGCGGACAAGGTTATTACGTTTGATATGGGAGGAACCAGTGCAGATATTTCTCTGATTGAAAATTATACGCCGCAGGTTTCCAACGAGCGTTTTGTGGAAGGGTATCCGTCCAGAATTCCGATGATCAATATTATTACCATCGGTGCAGGCGGCGGATCGATTGCCCGGATTGACGAGGGCGGCGCGCTGAAGGTAGGACCGGAGAGTGCGGGAGCTACACCGGGACCGGCCTGCTACATGCGGGGAGGAGAGAATCCCTGTGTGACGGATGCCAATATTCTTCTTGGTAAACTGAACCAGAAAAAGATTCTGGGCGGACGTATGGATATTGATATAAACCTGGCTAAAAAAGCAGTGGAAGATAAGATTTGCGCCAAGTCTGACCTCACTATGGAACGGGCTGCCAATGGCATTATTACAGTTGTCAATTCCAACATGGTTCGTGCCGTGAGAAGCGTATCTGTGGAAAAGGGATATGATGTCCGTGAGTTCAGCCTCATGGCCTTCGGCGGAGCTGGCCCATTGCATGCCTGCGAGGTGGCAAGAGAACTGGGGATGAAAGAAGTCATTATTCCTCCGCATCCAGGTACCCTCTGCAGTCTGGGGCTGCTGCTGGCAGATACGCAGTTCGACTTATCCAGAACAAGGGTATTAAATGGTGTTCCGGAGAATTTAGACGAAGTGAATGTCCAGTTCCAGAATATGATTGAACAGGGAACAGAGCTTTTGGATAAAGAAGGCGTTCCGGCAGACCGCCGCGTGTTTGAGTTCTTTATTGATATGCGCTACCAGCGCCAGAATTTCGAGATTTGTATTCCGGTGGAATCCGGTATTATGACAGAAGAAGCACTGAAAAAAGGCCTTGCCGATTTCCATAAAGAGCACAAGAGAAGCTATGGCTACTGCAAGGAAGAGGCAGTGGTACAGTTTGTCAACTATCGTGTTTCTGCCATTGGTATCATCGATAAGCCGGATCTTCAGCCAGATGAATTGCATCCGGAGGCTCCGATCCCTGCACCTATGGAGATTCGAAACGTCCTGTTCCAGGGAGCGGAAACCTATGTGGAAACTCCGGTTTACAATCGGGAAGATCTCGTCCCAGGGCAGGAGATTCCGGGACCGTGTATCTGCGAGCAGATGGATACTACGCTGGTGGTTCCGGGCGGATGGATGATGCATGTGGATGGTTATCACAATCTGAAAATCGTAGATAGCGAGGTAAAGTAATATGGCAAGAAAAATTGATACAGTTACAGTAGAAGTTGTCCGTAACCTTCTGATGTCAGTTGCAGAAGAAACCTATGGAATCATCGTACGCAGCGCCTATTCGACCAACATGAAGGAACGGCGGGATGTCTGCAGCGCTGTGATTGATCCGGAAGGAAACAGTGTGGCACAGGTAGAAAGCCTGGCTGCGCTGCTGGGTTCTCTGCTCAGCGTAGTTCCCAATATTTATGAGAAATTCGGACGTGAAAACGTAAAGCCGGGCGATATGTATATTGCCAATGACCCTTACCACGGCGGCGGCAACCATTTACCGGATATTGTAATTGCGGCTCCTGCTTTTGTGGGGGATAAATTAGTAGGCTGGTCTGCCAATATTGCCCACCATTCGGATATTGGAGGAAAGGTTCCTGGTTCCACCTCTGGCGATGCTGACAGCCTGTTCCAGGAGGGAATTCGCATTCCGGTTATCCGCATCCGTGAAAATAATGAACTGATTCCCAGCGTCATGGATTTACTGCTGGATAATACACGGGTTCCCCAGGAGCGGGAAGGCGACCTGACCGCTCAGATGTCTGCCAACCTGATTGGTGTGCAGAGAATTCAGGAGGCTTACGCAAAATACGGCGATCTTTTGATTGATTGTATGGATGAAATGATTAAATACACCGAGCGTCGTGTCAGAAATGTGGTGGCTGGCCTTCCGGATGGAGAGTACTGCTACACAGATTACGTGGATGGCTGTGGAGATAAGTATCCAGATCCGCTTCCTATCAATGTAAAGATTACGGTTGACGGCGATGATATGACGGTAGATTTTACCGGAACGGCAGATCAGATTAAAGCGCCGATCAATGTGCCATTCCCCTGTACGCAGGCAGCTGTCTTTTTCTCCATCAAGGCGCTGATGGGCGATGATATTCCGGCCAATGAAGGAATTAAACGGGCGATTAAGATTATCGCACCAAAGGGTTGTATCGTAAACCCGACAGAACCAAGTCCCATCGGTGCGCAGATCGACTGCAGTCAGCGTATTCCGGATACAATTTTCGGAGCACTGGCGCCGGCACTTCCGGATCAGGTAACCACAGCAGGAAATGGTGCCTGTACGACGACCATTCTGGCGGGTGACGGAGCAATTGGTACGGACAGTGTGTTTATTTTCCATGAGGTAATTGCGGGAGGCGGCGGAGCAAACCGTTTTGCAGATGGTCTTTCTGGCGTACAGGTCAATATGACAAATACCTCCAATATGCCGATTGAAGCTACAGAAATGGAATTTACAAAAATTCTTGCCCGCAAATATGAGTTGAAAGAGGATACGGGCGGAGCCGGCGAAAAGAGAGGCGGTCTTGGCATTGAGCGGGAACTGGAAATGCTGCAGGATGATGTGCTTTACACAGGACTTGGCGATCGCCACAAATTCCATCCATGGGGCCTGGAGGGCGGAAAGGAAGGCGGAACCGGCGCATTTTACCGGGTAGCCGCGGAAGACGGAAGCGTAACAAGAATGGGACATAAGACCACAAGCTTTCCGCTTAAAAAGGGCGATATTATCCGCGTGATTACGCCGGGTGCCGGCGGATATGGAGATCCGAAGAAGCGTCCGGCAGAAAAAGTATTACAGGATGTTATGGAGAAAAAAGTTTCTGTAGAGGCAGCAAGAGAACTTTACGGTGTTGCAATTGTACAAGATGGTGTGAATTATAAAATTGACGAGCAGGCCACGGATTCCCTGCGCGCAGAAAGGTAAGGTAAACCATGATTAAAGGATTGAATGAAGTCAATGAAGTAATGCAGAAGGTCAAAGCGGATCTTGATAAAAACGGTGGATTAAAACAGGTTGTATTTGTAGCCTGCGGAGGATCTTTTGCATCCTCCTATCCCGCCCGCTTTCTTTTAAATCAGGAGAGCAGCCTGCGGATTCAGGGGTATAACAGCGGTGAATTTGTCAATGCGACGCCAAAGAATATCGATAAGCAGTCTCTGGTGATTGCCACCTCCACCAAAGCGACGGCTGAGACGGTGGAAGCACTTCGCGTAGCGAAAGAAAAAGGTGCTGTGACAGTGGGCCTGACCGGCTATGCAGATTCTCTGACTGCCCAGACAGCCGATTACTATATTACCTATTATCATGCAGATGAGTGGTATCAGGATCCGACCCTGGTACACTGCAACAGCCAGGGAACGGCTTTAAAAATTGCATTCTGGCTGTTAAAAGAGTATGATCAGTATGATGGATATGAAAAAGCGCTGGAGGGTTTTGAAAAGCTGCCGGAGATTTATGGGAATGCTTATAACAGTGTGAAGGCAGATGCAGCCAAGTTTGCCATGACGTATAAAGATGATACCGTGTGGAATGTGATGGCCAGCGGTGCCGCCTGGGAAGTTGCGTATTCCGATGCATTCTGCTTCTTCCAGGAGATGCAGACTGTACATTGCGTGCCGATCCATTCAGGAGAATATTTCCACGGAGCATTTGAAACCTGCGATAAAGATCTGGCTATCCTGCTTGTAAAGAGCGTAGGACGCACCAGACCGGTGGATGACAGAGCTGAGAGATTTCTCGATAAGTTCGGCGGCCATCATTGGGTTCTGGATGCAAAGGAGCTTGGACTGGATGCCATTGATGAGAGTGTCGCAGAATATTTTAACGCAGCGCTTCTGCACCCGCTGACGAAGCAGTTCATCACCGCTATGGCCGACGTACGCATGCATCCCATGAGCTACCGCCGTTATATGTGGAAGTTTGATTATTGATGTTTGATGATTGATAAAGGAGAACAGTGGGAAATAAATTAAACAATGACAGTATTGTACCGCTTTATGAGCAGGTATTCCAGCAACTGAAACACGATATTGAAACGGGAGTATACAGTGAGACCGGACGCCTGCCTGTAGAGACAGATCTGGCGGATATGTATGAGGTAAGCCGCATTACAGTGAGGCGGGCAGTCAATGAACTGGTGGAACAGAGGCTGGTGGAGAAAAAACAGGGGAAAGGCACATTTATTACGAAACCAAAGCTTTCCAGAAATATGAAAAAGCTTCAGAGTTTCAGTGAAATGTGCGAACAGATCGGGGTGAAACCGGGAGCGAAAATGCTGGAGAACCGTCTGGTGGAAGCAGATGGAAACGTAGCCGCCGGACTTGGAGTAGAGCCGGGCAGCAGCGTAGTACTGGTTTCCAGGCTTCGATATGCCGATCAGGATCCGGTTCAGATTGAAAGAAGTTATTTCCCTCTGAAATATTCCTTTCTTTTGGACGCCAGGTTTGATGATAATTCTCTTTTTGATTACCTGAGGGAGCAGAGCGGTGCCCGGGTGGCAAGTTCTGAGAAAGTAATCGAGCTTTGCCGGGCAACATCCGCGGAGGCCGCACAGCTGGGAGTACGAAAGGGATCCTGCCTTCTGTTTGTCCGAAGTACCGTTTATGATCAGAATGATCAGCCGTTGTATTACGGGATTCAGCTGATCAATGGAGGACGTTTTTCTTTATATGTATATGAAAGAGAAACGGAACCTTCTCTGTAATTGTTAAATATAAGATGAAATTTGACACATCTTTTCGCGTCCTGAATAGTTACGATAAAATTAAAATTGCCGGTGGCGGGGTAAGACCTGCTGCTGGCTTTTTTGAATACATTAAACGGATAGTTGACGGTTATAAATACCTGAACTATACTATTGATATAATACTTTTTGAGATTGCGTATAGGCATCGCACAAGTAATTTGCGGAGATGAAGCAAGATGGATAAAGGCTTGTATTTGACGAATATAATCAGAAAACATCTGAAAGATGACACTGAAAATAGACTCTATTTAAAAGCAGACATGACGGATAAGATGATGAACAATATTTTTAAGGGTTTGAAACTGCCTGTGGTTTATGATGAACTCATTGGATTTTGGGACAGTTCAATCTTATCCAACTGCAAAGCAGGTATCTTATTTGCAGAAAATGGTTGTTATATATCGCGGATAATGGATAGTACGTATTATGTTGAATACGATGAAATTAGAACGCATGAATTGGATGGCAAAAACCTTAACCTGGTTCTTTTTAATGGCGTTACTATTGCCTCAGGTTCCTTTAATTCGTTAACAGCGAGTGGCCTTTTGAGCCTATTTATTGATCTGGAAAATTACAGCAAAGGTTTTAATCTTTATACGGGTAATAAATCAGGCCCAGTCAAGGATATTAAGGATCTTATTACCAAGAAGGAGTATGACGAGTGTAAAAAAATAATACACACAGCATCCATGGCCTGCGGCGCGATAGGTTCAACGCCTCATATTCCATTAAGTGATACCATAGTTATTACTCCGATTCAGATAGTAATGCTTATCAAACTTGGAAATGTTTTTAACGTGAAAATGACAAAAGCTGCCGCCAGATCAATTTTGTACAGCTGCGCAGGCTCTTACGCAGGAAGGAACCTGTCTGCAGTTACGATCGGTTGGCTTCCGGTATTTGGTAATGCAGTAAACGCAGCCACAGGATTTTCTCTTACGGAAGCGATTGGCTGGAAATTTGTACGAGATTATTCAACCAATAAAAATGCCAGCCTCAAATCCAATATGAGTGAAGCGGTGCAGATATTCCAGGATAAAATGAATGATCTATCAAACGAGGAATTCCGGCGATTTGCGAAAGACATGAATTTTCTGTCCAAGCAAGAGCTTGGTGAAGATAAAGAAAAGGTATCCGAAGTTTTTTTTAATACCATTGCGCAGTATACATTTGAATTCCGTACAAGTATAGAAAATCTTCTGCCCGATTATATCATATATTTAAAAGGAATGATTAAAAAATCAGAAGCATGTATCAAAGAAAACTCCCGCGCAGGTAAATATTATGAACGTTTTAAGTCAGCACAGGTCGAAAAGGGCACGGTTGATTTTGAAGAGCTGGCTGACTTTGTAGCAATGTTCCTGGGATTCTATAATCGGATCTACGATGACACTCGCAGAGAACAGGTTTGCGATTTTAATTTTAATATTGATTCGGAATATCCGGCAAAGTTCTTTGTCGCATTATATGCAGATAAAAAAAATTCAGATAAAGAAACAAAGAAAAAACACATGATCCATGCACTCACAAGCTTGATTTATGGCTATACAGTGGACAGGGAGGTACGAATTGTATCATGATTACGCCTAAAATTGAACTCACAGTGAAAGAACTGGTCAAAGATATTCCAGTTAAAGCTTTAAAAAATGGAAAGCTGGATGAAAAATTTGTCGAGATCGTGGTGCGCCAGGCTGACGGTAAGATATCCGGAATTGTAAAATGCGCTTTGGATAGCAGTAATGGTCAAAAAATGGTTTCAAGTATCCTCACAAAAGTTCCGGCAATGGGCATGGTTGGCACGATTTCTTCCTTGACAAACAATGTTCAGACTGAAATGGTACGACGTGAAATAAAAAAGGTTGGCAAGGATGTAAAAAAAGTCCTGGAAATTACAAAGGATATGTCGGTAAATATTGATAAAATCGCACAGGGAATGAATGTGGTTCAGTCACTGTCTATTCTGAATGCAGCTATATCCGTGGTAAATATTGGCGTAAGTATTTCTGGATTTATTACCGTAAATAAGAAGCTTGATAGGTTACAGAATGAGATTGAAGAAATCCACCGTGCAATATTGGATGTGAAGAATATTCAGGAAGCAGAAATTTTCAATACAGGCATTGAATTGATTTCTAAAACCAAAGAACTTCTGCAGCATATTCAGGATGGAGATTGTAGAATTTCAGATTATGAGGATCTCCTGGGGCAATACCGCGACTATCTCCGAAAAATGAAAGATTATATAAGCCAGGGGAGCATAAGCTATGAAAAAGCATATAAGATTGTGATGTATCTTCTGCCGATATATGCAGAAATTTTGAATAAATATATAGTTGAATCTTATTATATGATGAACAGATTCCCTGAAATGATTTATTCCACTCATTTGGAGATAATAGAGTCTTTTGCAGAACCGCAGTTTATGGAAGCACTTTTTGATTACGTTTTCCTTGAGTGTGGAAAAACAAAGAAAACCGCAGAAGAAGCTCAGGAAGTGCATGTACTGCTTGTCGGAAATGCATATACACAGATTGAGGATACAAAGGGACTTGTATTGGCTATCCCCGATAAAGAAAGCTACCTTACACTGCAGGATCTTATCACAAAAGAAGCGCATAGCAGAGTTGATAATTTACTGCCTGCATAATGTAAGTTTCCCTTATTCTTCAGGAAAGATTATGTTGCGGAATCGCATGAAATACCGTATAATAATGCGGTCTGATCTGCATAAAATGATATGCTTTAACGTCTGATGACAAGTAATGATGAAATTGCGTGTGTTCTCAGAAAAACAAGAAAATTCAGTAACAAAATAGGTTAAAAACGGGTGGTTTTTATCGCCCATATATCAAAGAAAAGCAGGTAAAATAAGTATTTATGAGAAAATTAGCATTAAGTGATGAAGTACTTCTGACCATCCAGCAGCCGGCCCGCTATATCGGGGGAGAAATAAATTCGGTTATGAAAGACCCGTCAAAGGTGGATATCCGGTTTGCCATGTGTTTCCCGGATGTGTATGAGATTGGGATGTCCCATCTTGGTATTCAGATTCTCTACGATATGTTCAACCGGCGGGAAGATGTTTACTGCGAACGGGTATATTCGCCGTGGACGGATTTGGATCAGATTATGCGGGAAAAGAAAATTCCGCTGTTTGCTGTGGAAAGCCAGGATCCGATCCGGGATTTTGACTTTCTTGGAATTACCCTGCAGTATGAGATGTGTTATACCAATATACTGCAGATTCTGGATCTGTCCGGGATCCCTCTTCATGCAGAGGAAAGAACCTGGGATGATCCCATTGTCATTGGCGGGGGGCCCTGTACCTATAATCCGGAACCCATTGCGCCGTTTTTTGACCTGTTTTATATGGGAGAGGGCGAGGTTGTATATTTTGAACTCCTGGATCGCTATAAGGAGATAAAAAAGAAAGGCGGAAGCCGCCTGGAATTTCTGGAGGAAGCAGCAAAAATCCCTGGAATCTATGTGCCGGCTTTTTACGATGTCACATACCGGGAAGATGGAACAATTGCTGCCATGACACCCAATCGTCCCTGCGCCCCGGCAACGGTGAAAAAACAGCTGGTGACCGAAATGAGCGATACGTATTATCCAGAAAAGCCGGTCGTTCCCTTTCTTCGGGCGACTCAGGATCGCGTAGTGCTGGAGATCATGCGGGGCTGCATCCGTGGATGCCGGTTCTGTCAGGCTGGTATGGTGTATCGGCCGGTTCGGGAGAGAAGTCTTGAGGAGCTGAAACGCCTTGCAAAGGCCATGCTTAAAAATACGGGGCATGAGGAAATATCCCTGAGCTCCCTGAGCTCCAGTGACTATACAAAGCTTCAGGAACTGGTAAATTTCCTGATGGATGAGTTTGATGGGAAAGGCGTCAATGTCTCCCTGCCATCCCTGCGAATCGACGCATTTTCGCTGGATGTGATGAGCCGCGTACAGGACGTGAAAAAGAGCAGTCTGACCTTTGCACCGGAAGCGGGTTCTCAGCGTCTGCGCAATGTCATCAATAAAGGCTTGACGGAGGAAGATATCATCAATGGATCTACCGAGGCCTTTAAAGGTGGATGGAACCGGGTAAAGCTTTATTTCATGCTGGGTCTTCCCACAGAAACGGTGGAGGACATGGAAGGGATTGCACAGCTGTCGGAAAAGGTGGCGGAGGTATATTATGATACCGTTCCAAAGGAACAGCGCCATGGAAAGGTTCAGGTTACTGCCAGTACGTCATTTTTTGTGCCAAAGCCATTTACTCCTTTCCAGTGGGCGAGAATGTGCACCAAAGAAGAATTTTTGGAGCGTGCCGGCATTGTCAACCGGAAAATGAAGGAAATGTTAAACCGAAAGAGCCTGCGCTATAACTGGCATGAAGCGGATGTAACCGTGCTGGAGGGAATTCTGGCCCGCGGAGACCGTCGGGTGGCTGCAGTCATCGAAGAGGCCTATCGGCGTGGAGCGCTTTACGATTCCTGGTCCGAGCATTTTAAAAATGAAATATGGATGGATTCCTTTGAGGCCTGCGGTGTGGATATGGATTTTTACACAGTCCGGGAACGAAGTCTGGAAGAGGTATTCCCATGGGATTTCATTGATGCGGGCGTTTCAAAGGAATTTCTGAAACGGGAGTGGGAGCATGCAAAACAGGAGAAGGTAACCCCCAACTGCCGGGCCGGCTGCTCCGGCTGTGGAGTACGCCAGTTCGGCTGCGGAGTCTGTTTTGAAGAAAGGAGTGGCCATGAAGATACGAATTAAATTCAGAAAACAGGGACCGCTCCGGTTTATCGGCCATCTGGATGTAATGCGGTATTTTCAGAAGGTAATGCGGCGGGCGGAAGTGGCAATCCGATACAGCGAAGGCTTTAGTCCCCATCAGATCATGTCTTTTGCATCGCCTCTTAGTGTGGGGCTCACAAGCTGCGGTGAATATATGGATATTGAGGTGCACGCCACGGAAGATTCTCAGGAAATGATCCGCAGAATCAATGAAGTGAGCGCAGAGGGACTGGAGATTTTAAGTTATCGTCTGCTCCCGGATGAGGCGAAAAACGCCATGTCCCAGGTGGCCGCAGCGGATTATGCCGTTTGGTTTAAGGATGAATATAAGCCGGAGTCCGGCGAGAAGGAAAGGGCTTTCTGGAAACGCGTTGCCGATTTTGGAAGGAAGGAGTCCATTCCCTATACGAAACAGACGAAAAAGGGCGAGCGGGCAGTGGATTTAAAACCCCTGATCTGCGAAATCAGAGCAGAGCAGCGCGGCCTTGTATCATCCTCTGCCAATTTGGATGAGAAAAAAACTCCCTGCCTGTTTTTGCGCCTTTTATCCGGAAGCGCGGCCAATGGAAAACCAGAGCAGCTTTTGGAGGCATTCTGTCTGGAGGAAGGGTTGGAGTGGCGCCCATTTGCTTTCCAGGTAGAACGGGAGGAACTCTATGCGGCAGAGGAAAAAGACGGTACACAGCATTTTGTACCGTTGATGAATTTCGGAACAGACGTGGAACCATCCGGGGAGGCAGTTCTGTGAATCGGGTAATTGTGACCAGATGGAGAAATCAGTCCCTGACAGCCATTCAGACGGATGGGGTCTTTCGCTCTCTGATTCTCGAAGCGGACGAGGGATCCGCCGGAGTTTCTCTGGGGGATATCCGAATCGGAAAGGTAAAAAACGTAGTAAAAAATATCAATGCCGCCTTTGTGGATCTTGGCAATGGCGCTACCGGCTACTTGAGCCTCTCTGATCCGGCGCCACCTCTTTTTACGGATACCCTTTCCAGGTATGCTTCATCACAGGCCTTTGCCCTGGCAGGGCCGCTGCACCGCATCCGGCAGGGGGATGAGATCCTGATTCAGGTGGAAAAAGAGGCCATAAAAACGAAGGATCCGGTTGTTACCAGCTGTCTGAATTTTCCGGGGCGTTTAAGCGTCCTGACCGTGGGCCGTCCGGGACTCGGTTTTTCGGCAAAGCTTCGGGATGAGGAGTGGAAAAAGAAGATCCGAGAGCGCCTGCAGCTTTTTTTGGATGGCCGATTTGGCCTGATTGTCCGAACGAATGCTCCGGAAGCTGGAGATGGGGAACTGGAGGCAGAGATTCGGGAGCTTACTAAAAAGGCAGAGCGCCTTTTGTCACAGGCAGCCTGCCGGACCTGCTACAGCCTTTTGCAGGCGGGAACTCCTCCTTTTATTCAGGCGCTTAGAGATGCCCGGGTTGGTTCTCTGGGAGAAGTGGTGACAGATATTCCAGAATACCGGCAGGCGATGGAGGATTTTTTTGCCGTTCAGGGAGATACGACCACAAAGCTGACTTTCTACGATGATCCCTCTCTGCCACTCATAAAGCTGACTCGCCTGGAGGCGGCACTGAAAAGTGCGTCTGAGCGGAGGGTATGGCTGAAATCCGGAGGCTATCTGGTCATTGACCCTACAGAAGCTTTAACCGTGGTGGATGTGAACACAGGAAAATATACTGGAAAAAAGACGGCGTCAGAGACAATTCGCGCTATCAATCTGGAGGCAGCAGCGGAGATAGTCCGTCAGCTTTCGCTTCGAAATCTTTCCGGTATTATCATTGTGGATTTTATTGATATGGAAGAAAAAGAAGATCAGGAGCAGCTGATGGACTTCCTTGGAGAAGAGCTGAAAAAAGATCCGGTAAAAACCGTTCTGGTGGATATGACAAGGCTGGGACTGGTGGAAATCACCAGGAAAAAGGTGAGACGACCGCTTTATGAGAGCCTGAACCATAGTCTGCATGGAACTGGTGCAGATAAAAATGACAGATAAGGAGATATACGATGCTGGAAAATCTATTTCATTTATCAGAAAATAAAACAACCGTCCGGACGGAAGTCATGGCGGGAATTACAACCTTTATGACCATGGCCTATATTCTGGCCGTAAACCCGAGTATTCTTGGCTCCACTGGTATGGACCCCACAGCGGTCCTTCTGGCTACAGCGCTGGCGTCTTTCCTGGGAACTCTGTGTATGGCATTCATGGCGAACCTTCCGTTTGCTCTGTCGGCCGGAATGGGACTTAACGCCTATATGGCATATACCGTGGTAGCCGGATACGGATACAGCTGGCATGTGGCACTTCTGGCTGTGTTTGTAGAGGGACTTGTTTTTATTGTTTTGTCTTTGACGAATGTACGGGAGGCAATTTTCAATGCGATTCCCCTGACACTGAAAAAAGGCGTTTCCGTTGGAATTGGCCTGTTTATTGCCTTTATCGGTCTTCAGAATGCGGGGTTGGCTGTGGATGCTTCTACGCTTGTTACAATTACAAGCTTTACGGAGAATTTCCACACCTCCGGAATCTGTGCCCTTCTGGCCCTGATCGGTCTGTTTATTACGGCGATTCTGTATATTTACCGGGTTAAAGGCGCCATTTTATTTGGTATTCTTGCTACTTGGATGATTGGCATGCTCTGCCAGGTAACGGGAATTTATACGCCGGATGCGGCAAATGGTTTTTACAGTCTGTTTCCGGCCATGGAGATGACCGATTTCAGTCGGCTTGGCGAAACCTTTGGCAAATGCTTTCAGGTAAATTTACAGGAAATCGGAATCCTGAATTTTGTGGTTGTTGTATTTTCTTTTCTGTTTGTGGATATTTTTGATACACTGGGAACGCTGATCGGCGTCGCGACGAAGGCAGATATGCTGGATAAAGACGGCCGCCTGCCGCGTATCCGTCCGGCGCTTCTGTCAGATGCCATCGCCACTTCAGCCGGTGCAGTCCTTGGTACTTCCACCACAACAACTTTTGTGGAGTCAGCATCTGGCGTGGCAGTGGGCGGACGTACCGGTTTGACGGCTCTCGTAACGGGTGTTTTGTTTTTGCTTTCCACTCTGTTTGCTCCTATTTTTACAGCAATCCCTTCCTTTGCTACGGCTCCGGCTCTTATCATGGTAGGATTTCTGATGGTGGGAACGGTTACGGAAATCCGGTTTGATGACGAACATTTGACGGAGGCAATTCCGGCTTACCTGGCGATCATTGCCATGCCGCTGTTTTACAGTATTTCAGAGGGAATTTCCATTGGAATCATTTCCTATGTGATTCTGAATGCAGCATCCGGAAAAGGAAAAAAAGTTGCGCCTTTGATGTACGTTTTGGCCGTACTTTTTGTCTTAAAATATATTTTTCTGTAATGGCCGGACAGGGGAAAATCCATAAAAAAATAGTTGACAAGCCGGTTTAATGGTGTTAGTATAATGAAGTATGCCGCACAGCGAGGCTATAAGTGCGCAATGCCGCCGAAGCTGGCGAGTAATGATAATAGGAGGTGCCATCGATGTACGCGATTATTGCAACGGGTGGTAAGCAGTACAAGGTTGCCGAGGGCGATGTAATCAAAGTTGAGAGACTCGGCGCAGCTGCAGGTGAAGCCGTTACCTTCGATCAGGTTTTAGCTGTAAATAACGGCGAGATGAAGATCGGATGCCCGACCGTAGAAGGCGCAAGCGTTTCTGCTACTGTCGTAAAAGAAGGCAAAGGCAAAAAAGTTATCGTTTACAAGTACAAGAGCAAAACAGGCTATCACAAAAAGAACGGCCACAGACAGCTCTTTACGGAAGTTAAGATCGACAAGATCAACGCTTAATCAGCTATGATTCAAGTAGACGTATACTCCGATTCTGAGGGGAATACCACGGAAATCGAGATAAAGGGACATGCCGAATATGACGAGTATGGCAAAGACATTGTCTGTGCCGCCGTATCGGCGCTGACGATCAATATGGCCAATTCTGTGGAAGCTTTTACGGAAGACGGTTTTGATGGCAGTGCAGATGAGAAAACGGGTGCCTTTTCCTTTCGGTTTACCGGGGAGATCAGTCCGGAATCAAAACTCCTGATGGATTCTCTTTTGCTTGGTTTATCCGGCATTGCAGAGAGCTATGGGGAAGAATACATGCAAATTCGATTTAGGGAGGTGTAACTCATGTTTAAAATGAACCTTCAGTTATTCGCTCATAAAAAGGGTGTTGGTTCTACGAAGAACGGCCGTGATTCCGAGTCCAAGAGACTTGGCGCAAAACGTGCAGACGGACAGTTCGTATTAGCTGGCAACATTCTTTACAGACAGCGCGGGACCAAGATTCATCCTGGTGTGAACGTAGGCCGCGGTGGAGATGATACATTATTCGCTAAGGTTGACGGTGTCGTAAAGTTTGAGAGAAAGGGCAGAGACAGAAAGCAGGTTTCTGTTTACCCGAGAGCAATTAACGAATAATTATTTCAGGGCTCCATACATGGTATGGGGCCCCATTTGTATTAAGGAGGATTTATGTTTGCCGATAACGCAAAAGTTTTTATCCGTTCCGGAAAGGGCGGAGACGGCCATGTCAGTTTCCGCCGCGAGCTCTACGTTGCGGCTGGAGGTCCTGACGGCGGAGACGGTGGAAAGGGCGGAGATATCATTTTTGAGGTGGATGATGGCCTGAATACGCTGACTGATTTTCGTCATGTGCGAAAATATGCGGCCGGAGACGGTCAGTCCGGCGGAAAGCGCCGCTGCCACGGTGCAGACGGCGAGGATCTTGTGATTCGCGTTCCAGAGGGGACGGTCATTAAAGAGTTTGAATCCGGCAAGGTAATTGCTGATATGTCCGGCGAAAACCGCCGGGAGGTTATTCTGCGGGGCGGAAAAGGCGGACTCGGCAACATGCATTTTGCTACGTCCACCATGCAGGTACCCAAGTATGCCCAGCCCGGTCAGCCGGCACAGGAACTCTGGGTTCAGCTGGAATTAAAGGTTATTGCCGATGTGGGACTGGTTGGGTTTCCCAATGTAGGAAAGTCCACGCTGCTTTCCCGAGTATCCAATGCACGCCCTAAGATTGCCAATTACCATTTTACGACTTTAAACCCGCATCTGGGCGTTGTGGATCTGGACGGCAGCCAGGGGTTTGTCATGGCGGATATCCCCGGTCTGATTGAGGGTGCGGCTCAGGGTGTAGGACTTGGTCACGATTTTTTGCGCCATATCGAACGCACAAAAGTACTGATTCACATGGTGGATGCGGCATCCACGGAGGGGCGTGACCCGGTGGAGGATATCCGTACAATCAACGCAGAGCTGGCGGCCTATAATCCTGCCCTGCTGGACCGTCCACAGGTCATTGCGGCCAACAAGGTGGATGCAATCTATGACGGGGAGGAGGAAAATCCCCTGGAACGGCTGAAGGCTGCTTTTGAGCCGGAGGGAATCCGGGTAATTCCGATTTCTGCCGTAACTGGCCAGGGAGTCAGGGAGCTTCTCTATTATGTCAATGATCTGCTGAAAACAGTAGATCGAAGTCCTGTCGTATTTGAGAGGGAATTTGAATACGAATACCAGGCGGAAAATCTGCCCTATACGGTAGAACACACACCAGACGGAATCTTTGTGGTAGAAGGTCCGAAGATTGAAAAGATGCTTGGATATACCAATCTGGATTCTGAAAAAGGATTCCAGTTTTTCCAGAAGTTCCTGAAAGACAGCGGCATTCTTGCGGACCTGGAAGAGGCCGGAATCGAAGAGGGCGATACCGTTCGGATGTATGGCCTGGAGTTTGACTATTACAAATAAATTACAAATAAAATAAAGCCATTCGGGAAGGGATGCCAGCCTGAATGGCCTTGAAGATAAAAATCGGAGAGAAATGATGACAAGTAAACAGAGAGCATATTTAAAAAGTCTCGCCATGACCATGGAACCGATTTTCCAGATTGGAAAATCCAGCCTGACTCCGGAGTTGACGGCTGCAGTGGCAGAGGCCCTGGAAGCGCGGGAGCTGATTAAGATAAATATCCTGAAAAACTGTATAGATGATGGAAACCAGCTGGCAGCAATGCTGGCGGAGCGAACCCATGCAGAGGTTGTACAGGTAATCGGAAAAAAAATTGTCCTCTACCGGGAGGCAAAGGACGAGAAAAAGCGAAAAATCGTTTTGCCAAAATAAACGTGTTATGGAAAAATAAGATTACTTTGCCGAAGGAAAATTGTTTCGTTACAGTGGCGAATTTTATCGGAAAGGCAGGGAGAGGAGTTTCATAGATATGAAAAAGATCGGAATTATGGGAGGAACCTTTGATCCGATTCACAGAGGACACCTGATGCTTGGGAAACAGGCCTATGAGGAATACGGGTTGGACTGCGTCTGGTATATGCCCTCTAAAACACCTCCCCATAAGAAGGATCACACCATTACACCGGAGGAAGACCGATGTGCCATGATCCGGGCGGCGATCCGCCCATTTCCCTATTTTTCTCTTTCTGAATTTGAACTTTGCCGGAATGGAGGGAACACTTATACAGCAGATACGCTGCGTCTTTTGAAGGAGGCTTATCCTGGTATATCCTTCTCTTTTATTGTAGGCGCGGATTCTGTTTTCGATATCGAGAAATGGTACCATCCCGAGTATGTACTGAAAGCAGTTCCCTTTATGGCAGCCAGACGGGAAAGCGGAACTCGGAACCGGTCTCTGGAAGAACAGATCCGGTATTTGGAGGAAACGTACGGAGCCCGTATTCTGCGGCTGCATTGCAGGGAAATGGATGTTTCTTCTGTTGAAATTCGAAGACGCCTGAAACAGGGCGATTCTGTGGCAGAGTTTCTTCCGGCCGAAGTAACAGAGTATATCAGATCTCACGCCCTCTATGAAGAGAGCACGGAGATTTTATAAAAGAAAACGAGGGGAATATGGACAGCAAAATTCCTGAAATACGAAAGCATCTGAAAAAAAAGCTAAGTCCGTCCCGCTATGAACACACGCTGGGAGTTTCTTATACCTGTATGGCGCTGGCGATGCGTTACGGCGGTGATCTGGACCAGGCAGAGCTGGCGGGTTTGCTTCATGACTGTGCAAAACGCTACAGCGACGGGTGCATTGTGGCGAAATGTGATGAGAAAGGCGTTCTATTAACTGCCAGCGAGCGGGAGACACCGCCGGTGGTGCATGCCAAGCTGGGAGCATTTCTGGCGGAGCATAAATATGGGATTACCGATCCGGATGTACTTTCTGCCATTTCCTGCCATACCACGGGAAAACCGGAAATGTCTCTTCTTGAGAAGATTCTTTACGTGGCAGATTATATTGAACCAAGACGGGATCGGGCCCCCAATCTTTTGGCTCTTCGCCGACTGGCATTTGAGAACCTGGATCAGGCTTTATATGAGATCATGAGCGGGACGCTGGAATATCTGAAACTCCAGGGGGTAAAAGCCGACGAAATGACGGAACTGGCGTGGGAGTATTACCATTCTGTGCTGAATCAGCAAACAAAAAAGGAGGACACATCGAACCATGCTGAATGCAAAGGAACTAACCAAAATCGCCGTCAGGGCACTGGAAGAAAAAAAAGGAGAGGATATCCAAATCATTGATATCCATGAGGTTTCTGTTCTGGCCGATTATTTTATTATTGCCAATGGACAGAACACCAGCCAGGTTCAGGCTATGGCGGACAGTGTGGAGGAGGAGCTTGGAAAAGCCGGCTGTCCCTGCAGACAGATTGAAGGCTACCAGACTGCCGGCTGGATTTTGATGGATTATGGCGATTTGATTGTTCACGTATTTTCCAGAGAAGACCGCCTGTTCTATGATTTGGAACGAATCTGGAGAGACGGGAAAAAGATTGAGCATATTGAAGATCTGTAAACTCGAGAAAAACAAACATATACTGAAAAATATAACTGCAGCGAAGACCAGAGCATACGTTCTGGACTTTGGCTGCAGTTTTTTTATCGCATAGGAAATTACTTCCTATGCAATAAAGAACGCTGCGATTGGTTAGTTTACATAAAAACATTATGTAAACTAATTTAAAAATAATAGTCTTCTCGAGTGGCGGCGTTCATCGTTTGTTTTTTATTGACAATTATTTTCATACATGTGATAATTGAAACGATTATTGTAAATAAAGGAGACCGACATGCCTGGAACAGGAACTTTAATCAACTGTGCTGCTATTTTATCAGGAGGAGTACTGGGGCTTTTTTTGAAAAAAGGCCTACCGGGTCGTTTTCAGTCTATTTTGATGCAGGTCTGCGGCCTTTGTGTTTTGTTTATGGGAATTGGAGGAACATTGGAGAAGATGCTGGTTCTGGAACACGGCGCTTTAAAGTCCCGCGGAACTATGATGATGATTTTCTCCCTGATCGCAGGTGCACTGGCAGGAGAGGGACTGAACATAGAAAAAAGAATAGAAGAGTTTGGTCAGTGGCTGAAAATCCGATCCGGAAGCAGTAGAGATGTTCGATTTATGGATGGATTTCTCAACACCTCCATGACAATCTGTATCGGAGCCATGGCTGTGGTCGGCGCTATTCAGGATGGATTTGGAGACTGCTCAACGCTGACGACAAAGGCAATCCTTGATTTTGTTATTGTGTTTGTGATGACTTCCTCCTTGGGCAGGGGATGCATATTCTCTGTCTTTCCAGTGGCTGTTTTTCAGGGAAGTATCTCACTTTTGGCCCGTTTTATTGAACCGGTTCTTCAGGAAAACGCTGTTTCCAATCTGTCCATGGTCGGATCCATGATGATTTTCTGTGTGGGAATTAATTTGATGTTTCAGCAGAAAATCCGGGTTGCCAATTTGCTTCCCGGACTGGCGTTCGCCGTTTCAGCAGCGTTTTTCCCCTGGTTTTCTTAAACATGGCAAATCAGGAAAGATCGTAGAAAAAAGCCTGCAATGTTTAAAGAATGTTTCATTTCAGAAATTTAAACATTGCAGGCTCTTTCAAAGTTTTAGAAGTTAGCAGTCAAGCCAAGAATGGCATTATCTCATAAGGCGGAACAGACCAATGACTTTTCCAAGAATTTGCACATCTTGTGTAATAATCGGCTCCATGGCCGAATTCTCCGGCTGCAACCGGTAATAGCCGTCTTCTTTATAAAAACGCTTAACTGTGGCGGAATCCTCCAGCAAGGCCACAACGATCTCTCCATTTTCCGCGGTATTTCCCTGAGCAACGATAACACGATCCCCGTTTAAAATGCCGGCGTCGATCATACTGTCGCCTCGAACTGTCAGCATAAAAGTCTGTTGATTCGGAAGCATCTCTGCCGGGATCGGAAAATAATTTTCAATGTTTTCTTCCGCAAGGATTGGAACCCCTGCAGCCACTGTGCCTACCAATGGAACATTTACCATTTCGCGTCGTGTCAGGTTAAAGGTATCATCGACGATTTCAATGGTACGCGGTTTTGTAGGATCCCGGCGGATATATCCGTTTTTCTCCAGCTGCTCCAGATGAGAATGGACTGAAGAGGTGGATTTGAGCGATACGGTCTCGCAAATTTCACGAACCGTCGGCGGATAGCCTTTTTTTAAAATACATTCTTTTATATATTCAAGGATTTCTCTCTGTTTATCTGTAATATGTCCCTGTGCCATAAATCAGCCTCCCTTTTCCATCCAGTTTTTTAGTAAACCGGTAGATTTCTGCTGTATATATAGTAACATACGTTCGAAAAAAATGCAAACCTTTGTTCGGTTTTTTGAGAAAAGTTGTTGACAAACATATGTTCTGGTATTATAATACAGTCAGAACATATGTTTGTTTAGCTGGTGATTTTCTTGGGGGGATACGTATGAAAAAAAATTTTATATTTTTGGCGCTTCTGTCTGTTCTGGTAATTTCCGGTTGCCTGGGAAATGATTTGAAGCAGGCTATGGCAGAGGAGAGCAGCAGTCAATATCAAAAGTATTATACCAGCATCCGTCTGGAAGAGGGCGATACGCTTTGGAACATTGCAGATCGCTACAGAGCCAATTCCGGCAAATCCAGAGAGGAGTATGTAAGAGAACTTCGCTTTATGAACAGTTTGATAGATGATACGATTCATACAGGCAATTATTTGACCGTTTCTTATTATGAGCCTGTAAAGGGGCAGTGAGAGCATTATTTCTGATTGCGGCAAAAATACATACTCAGCCACAAAGGTTCATTGTTTACGTGGTATGTAAAGGATTCACCATATCCGGAGTCTGTTACAACGCCGAAATTGGTTTCCAAATTCACATGTTCCCATTCCTGGCGGAGGAGCTGTTGAAAATATGCGAGATCAAAGCAGTGCTTTCCAGCATCTGGATATTGTCTGTACAATTCTTGCATAGAAGCACATCCGCTTTTAAAATGGAAAAAAGCACCAAGATATTTTGCTGTAGGAGCCAGGTATTCTTTTGCCTCATGAAATGCAAAATCCTGATTTAATATGGCATATTCATTGGATGAATCGAAATCAATATAGTAATCCACACACCCTCTGCTAAGAGGAAGAAGATGACTGCCGGCGGCAATATATAGTATATTTCTCTGCAGATTCAGTTTTTCAATCAGGTCTTTATACATCGTAACAATCTCTTCAAATTTGTCACTAATGATATACAGAGCATTTGGATTCATTTCTGCCAGGTTTGCATAGCAAAAACAATAGTTATTAATACAATCTTCCAGAATAACCTGATGATTGGTGTCACATACGCTTAATTTATCATCCAGCCAGAGATATGCTTTTTGTACGAGGCTTAAAAGCTCCGGACTCATCATGCGATAGCAGTTTCTTTTTGTATCTTCGCCATCATAAGGACTAATAGGTCCTGTATCACCGCAGATAATACCGTTTCGAATTTCGGCATGATAGCCGCAGCTGCAAAACAGTTTGCCGGACATGATTTCCTGATCATCAATTCTGCAATTTTCCAGGTTAAGTTTTGACTGACAATAAGGGCAGGCCAGCATCGATAAAAAAGGAAATGAAATGCCATGTTTCTTACCAGAAATATTTTCTCTTCTTTTTTCAACATTTGCAATCTCGATTTCAATCTCGTGAAGAACTGTATCTAATTCAATTTTTTCCTGCTCCATTTTCCGCTTTTGTGCAGACAGAATTTTTAAATAATCATTCATATCGTCGGCACTATCGAAATTGCTTAGTCTTCTCAGCGATAAAATACGGTGAATATCATGAATCGAAAAGTGATAGGATTTTAACTTTAGAAGAAAATCCATATCCCTTAAATCTTCTTCCCCAAAATCATAACGCCCATTTCTGCTGCGAGGAACCAATAATCCTTCATTAACGTAATAACGTATCGCTTCTGGCGTCATAGAATATTTTTTACTAAAAGAACCGATTTTCAATTTTCCCCTCCTTATGGATAATCGCTACAAAAACATTTCTATAGTATACTATAGATTTTAGGCTTTTTAAATAATTATTACACTGTTTTTCTAAATGTCAAGAATTTATTACAAAAAACAGGATTTTAATACTTGAAGTCTAGTATAATAGAAGTGATATACTAAATTCATAGATAAATGTTCGCTTGTATTTTTAAGGAAGGAGGAACGGTATGGTTTCATTTGGAACATGGTTTGTTTTTTTAATTCCCTTGTGGAGCAGTATTTTGATTGCATACTTGTTTTATAAAAATTCGAAAATGTAGGGGGATAGGGTATGGTCATTAGTGTTATTGTTTTTATTGGTTATATTGCAGTTTTAATTGGAATCGGATTACGAACTTATCTGAAGACCAAATCTCATTCTGATTATACATTAGCGGGGCGAAGCAATAATAAGTGGGTGGCAGCAATCTCAGCAGAGTCATCTGATATGAGTGGATGGCTTTTAATGGGACTTCCCGGATCTGCATATGCCGCAGGATTGTCTTCCATATGGATTTTAATCGGATTGATTTTCGGAACACTTTTAAATTGGATGATTATCGGAAACAGGATTCGCATTGCCAGTGAATCATATCAGGTTTTCTCTATTACGGAGTACTTTGAAAAGCGAGTAAATGATACAAAAGGTCATGTAGGTCTTGTATCAGGTATTGCTGTTGTCATTTTTATGATCATCAATGCTTCTGCAGAAATTATAGGGAGTGGAAAACTTTTAAATGCAACCTTTGGCCTGGAATATCAGACAGGAATTATAATTGCTTTATTGGTTGTCATTATTTATACTTTTCTTGGTGGGTACATGGCAGTAAGCTGGAGCAACCTGTTTCAGGGAACGTTAATGTTTTTTGCACTTTTATTTGTTCCTGTTGCAGTGATTATCAAAATCGGTGGATGGCAGCCAGCAGTAGAATCGATTTATAACAGCCTTCCATCCTTCTTTCAATTCTGTAACGGAGAAACCGGTTGGAATGCGGTGTCAATTATTGCAGGCGGTCTGGGTGTTGGTGTCTGTTATTTTGGAATGGTTCATGTTTTGACATGTTTTATGTCCATTAAAGAAAGCAGTGAGATTAAAGATTCTACGCTGATCGCTACAATTTGGGTTGGGATTTCTGCATATTGTGCAGTAATCATCGGCATGATTGGACGCTATCTTTTCCCGGATATTGCGGATGCAGAACAGGTATTTTTCTTTATGGGAAGTACATATTTTCCGCCATATTTACTGGGACTTTTTGCAGCTGCAGTAATGGCGGCAATTCTTTCTTCTGTAAGCGCTTATATCATTGTGGCATCTGCAGCAATTGGCTCTAATGTACTGAAACATTATGCAAAATCTTTGGATGATAAGGCCATTGTGCGCATTGAGCGCGGAGCGGTTGTTGTAATTGCATTACTTGCTTTTTTAATGTCGTTGAAATCGGATATTGTATTTGCAGTCGCCCTCCTGGCATCTGCTGGCCTCGGGGCATCATTTGGCCCGTTAGTGCTTTTTAGTCTTTATACAAAATATATCAATAAGGCAGGCGCAATTGCGAGTATTATTACAGGGTTGGTTGTGGTTATAGTATGGTATTACAGCGGATTATCATCTTACTTATATGAAGCAATTCCTGGTTTTCTGGCAAGCAGTGCTGCGCTGCTTTTGGTAACAAAACTGACAGGAGGTCCAAATCAAAAAGCAGTGGAAGAATTTCTTGCATATAAAGCTGCCCTGAGAAGCAGAAAGGAGAAAAATACTTAATGAACTATATTTATATTCCGACAGACCGAGTAGGGTTGTTTTCAATTCAGAAAAGTATTTCCAACACAGCAATGGTCATCAATGCGCTTGTAAAACGCAACCATTCAGTAAAATGGCATTGGAAACCATACCGCTTTAAAAAGACACCGCAATGGATGGAAGGGCATCAATATCAATGTGGATTTAGTACAGAGGATCATCCGGAAATACAAACATATCTGGAAGAGCACGGAATTATATTTGAAGTGGTTGATGAATTGCCTTCCGAGGAACTTATTTTAAAACCATTCAAAATCGCGCTTTATGATGGAAGTGGAGCGGGAAATGAATTTTCTGCTCCGCTGGTAGAAGTTCTGGAACTGGGAGGATTTTCATATCAATACGTTTCTGACGAAATGATTCGTGCCGGTATGTTGATGGATTTTGATATTTTTTTAGTTCCTGGAAGTCCGGATGCCGGTGAATGTTATTACCGGGGATTGGGTGAAAAGGGCTTAGAAGAAATCCGGATGTTTTTAAAGAAAAAGGGGCAATACATGGGAATCTGCGGCGGTGCTTATCTTCCTTTAAGTTCTGATTCTCCGGATAACCCGTGCTGGTTGAATATTGTAGATGCAACGGAAGATGAAGATCTGGATTACTGGCATACGGGAAGCGGCTTTGTCAGATGTCGTATTGATATGCCGGAACACCCTTTATTCGCAGGAATTGCTGCTGGAAAGACAACCAGTATGAATCTCGTATACTGGGAAGGTCCATGTATTCATATTTTTGGTGATAATATTCGTCAGTTGGGACATTTTGAATCTTTATTAGCCAACGGATGGGAGCAAAAGCCATATTGGGATTTGTATGATAATGAGATGGCAAAGGAAGCTGTATTTGAGTATTATAATCCGGTTACGCAAAAGGGGTTTGACGATTTGATGAAAAATAGAACCTGTTTTGCGGAGGGAGATTATTATAATCATAAAATCTTAATGATATCGCCTCACCCTGAGATGGGAAATGTGGGGTATGGCGCCAGAAAGGACAGCTTAAATTTTCTTCTGATTTTTAATGGCCTATTTTACCTGGGAGCACAAACATAAAGTAACAGCTTTTACGAAGGAAGACATACATCACTCGTGTATGTCTCCCTTTTCTCTCAACTGCACCTTATTTCTTGCGCTCCGTCTCCGTTCATCCTCCAGAGCCGCGTAGTGCTTTTTGGTTGTATTTACATCACTGTGGCCCAGTACATCAGCCACAAGGTAGATGTCTCCAGTTTCCCGGTAAAGGCTGGTTCCATAGGTACTGCGAAGCTTATGTGGTGTGATCTTTTTCAGAGGTGTTACAAGTTGGGCGTATTTTTTTACCATTTTTTCCACACTTCGTACGGAGATTCGTTTTCGCTGGAGAGAGAGGAAAAGAGCCTCTTCGTGACCGGGTTCCGGAATAACCCTGTCTCTCTCATCCAGATAATCCAGAAGAGCATCCTCCACCTCAGCACCGAAATAAATGATGACTTCCTTTCCGCCTTTGCGATGTACCCGCAGGCCGCCGGTTCCGAAGTCGATATCCGTGAGATTCAGTCCCACACATTCTGACACACGAAGTCCTGTGCCTAGAAGAAGCGTCATCATAGCCAGGTCGCGAAGCTTCGTTTTTGCATGATAGGCTTTCTGTTTTTCCGTCAGGCAGTCACCAGCTTCCACTTCGTCAAGAAATCTGGCTACCTCATCGACCTCAAGCCGTATAATTTCTTTTTCGTGCACTTTGGGGAGCTCAAGAAGCGCTGCTGGGTTGTTTTGAATTCGTTCACTTCGGTAAAAATAATTATAGAAACTTTTCAAAGAGGAAACCTTGCGCATGATTCCACGTTCTGTGTTAATAAGGTCCTCCCGTTTACTGGTTGAATAGCATTTCAGGAATTCCATATATTCTTCCAAATCCATCAGCTGTATCTCATCCAAAATAGAAAGGGGGAAATCTTTCATTTCACGGTTGGCCAGAAGCGGATTTTGCTGTTTCAGGAATTCAAAAAACGTGTGCAGGTCATAGGCATAGGCAATTCGCGTTCTGGAAGATGTGCGGGGTTCTATACCGCGAAAGAAATCGGCACAGAATGGGGGGAGCTGCCGCATCATCTGACGAAGACGTTTTGTATTATCAATGGTTTCCTGTTCATGGTAGGAGAGAGGCTTTGCCATAATAATAACTCCTTTTCTATCATAAAAACATTTTATTATATCTTTTTCTGCGGCCATCCTTCGATATTTCCATCGAGAATCGCATGAAACAGGCGATCCTTTGCGCCAGGAGAATCAGCATTCAATTTTTTTGTTAATTCCTTAACATACTCGCGTTTAGTTTTCCCATCTGCCGGACAGGGGTTTTTACAGACGGGAAGCGCATAGCGATTTCTGAATCCGATTACATCCGCCTCTGACACATAGATCATAGGCCGGATGACCGTCAGCTGAGTTCGGTCCAGATAGGTTTCCGGAGAAAACGTGTAAAACCGACCTTCATAGAGCAGGGATAGCAGCATAGTTTCGATGAGGTCATCCCTGTGGTGAGCATAGGCGATTTTATTGCAGCCAAGTTCCATGGCAGCTTTATTGAGCGCACCTTTACGCAGCTTTGCGCAGAGCGCACAGGGATTGGTTTCCTGACGGGTTTCAAAGATAATTTTTCCAATTTCTGTGGAGACAATCCGATAGGGGACATCTAAATCTCTGCACAGATTCCGGATGGGGGAAAGGTCAAAGGAGTCAAACCCCAAATCTACAGTAACAGCAGATAATTCAAAAGCCTGGGGATAAAAACGACGCAGGCCATGTAACGCATATAAAAGTGTGAGGCTATCCTTTCCTCCGGAAATTCCGACGGCAATATGGTCGCCGGAGCGAATGAGACCGTAATCATCAATGGCCTGACGAGTCAGGCTTAACAAACGCTGAAGTTTCATAAAAGTATGGTTTCTCCTTCAATTTGCCTTTAACTATTCGATAAACTAGACTTTCACGAATAGTTGCGAATGTATCAATTATATCACTGTCCAGAGGGTTTCTCCTCTCTTTCCGGACAGTGACTCGCATCAGAATAACTCAAATACAATTTCACCACTTGCTGAAGGTGCTACGGTGTAAACATGGATCGGTAATATGGCCAGTTTCCTGGAACAGAACTTACCGTTACATTATTTATGCTGCCGGCAGTCTCATGAACTGCGATCATGGAACCATCGGCATTCCATGCGAGAAACATAACGACATGGGAATCCGTTCCCAGACGTATGGCTAGATCTCCTGGCTGTAATTCTTCCCGCCCAATGGAACGCCCTGCATTTACCAGACCAAAAGTTCCCTGTTCCGATGGCCTCTGCCCAAGGGCTGTCCAATATACCCAGTTAATCCATCCAGAGCAATCCAGACCGGATAAAATCCGTCCTTTGGAATCTGGAGATTTGACGGATGCAAAATGGTTTCCTTCTATCCCCGGAAAGGCAGGTTTGCCTCCGTAATAATAAGGAATTTTTCCAACAGACCGCAGTGCGCAGGTAATAACGGCTCTTCTCTCCTGGGATATGTCCTCTGGAAGAAGCTTCAGGTAATCATTGATAGAGCTGAGTGATAATGGCTGTCCCAGCGAAAGCGGTACCGGAGTAAGTCCATACGCAGTCTCCCAGTTTTCCTGAAGAAGGGAATCCACATAAGAAAGTGTATAGGGAGACCATCCTTTCCACATTTCGTTTGACTGACGGCCTATGGCATCCGCCTGAACCAATCCACTTTGATTGGAAAAATCCTTGATCTGCAGCAAAATCTGAAGATCCACATGGCCCGGACAAAATATATTTTCCTTACTGGTATTTGTTTCCATCGTTTTTTTCAGCTGGAGTTCTTCTGTGTCTTCCTCGGAAAGTGCAGATTCGCTTTCCACCGTGTTCGGTTTTAAAACAATTTCTGCCGGTAATTCAGAGGAAGTGGCGGGCCCGGCCATTTTTTCTCCGTCTGTACTCTCCTGCTTTCCGTCCAGAAAACAGTCGAAAGAGGATCCCCCCTCTTCTGAACACGATTTACACCCCTCACAGTAATAAACCGGACTGATGGATACCTGAACATGGTGCGATGCCTGCCACAGCTGTCTTATATAGGCGCTGAATCGTTCTGTATCCGTCCATCCTGTGTAATAGGTATAAACACTGGCCATAGCCAGAATATCCCTGGCATTGGAGTGCAGCTGGCAGGGAATGCCATCCCCATCTGTAATCTGAAAGGTTACATTTTTCCATTGAGAAATCTGCCAGGTAGATGGATCATCCTGTCTGTGAAGAGGATTAGACGGGTCAAAATGGCCAAGAACGGAACTTTCCGGAAGACCTTTTTGTGCAGCAGCAACTGCGGGTGTTATCTGGATCCAGCGGTAAACATCAGAAAGCCATGCCGCATCCCAGGAATTTAAGTCCTGATAATATTTGGCTCCCCAGCTGTTTTTTCCGACATACGGATGAAACAGAGAAACCAGCGAAATGTCAGAAAAATTTGGAGTCCATCCATCTGATTGGTTTTTCTGTTCTTCTACCGGAAGCGCCATCAGATTGAATCTCAATACAGATGGCTCATAAGTTTCTCTATTCGTGTTCCACGCCGAAAGAAAGCGGGCCGTCTCTGTGAATGGAGCGGACCACTGCTGCATAAGGCGGTCACAGAAAGAGCATTCTTTTTCCTTCCGAGAATCAATCGGCTCTGGGATATGCTTCTCTTCTTTTATGAAAAACGCGGAACTGATACCGGGAATATGGAAATGAGCCAGAAGGATACAGGAAAAGCCGAGAAGGATCATGGCAGCGATCCGGAGGACTACAGTAGAATGTTTTTCTTTCATGTATAACTCCTGTTCATTTGGTACTCAAAAAAGCCGGTCTGACTGTTCCCCTGTATCGAAACGGCCACACCGACTTTTATTATAACGTCATGAATTCTGGTTTATCTTAAGAAACTCTTGTTTCTTTTTGGCGAATTCCTTAATAATTTCCACTGCACCATCCAGTCCTACCACGCTGCTGTTAATACAAAGGTTATAACTCTTAGAACTGCCCCATTTTTTGCTGGAATAGTAATTATAATAGCTGGCCCGTCGTTTGTCTGTTTTTATCATAATATCTTTTGCTTTTTCTCTGGAAATATCGTGACGATGCATCAGTTCTTTAATTTTCACTTCTTCATCACCGCAGACAAAAACAGAAACCATACCTGGGTAATCTGCCAGAGCATAATCCGCACAACGTCCTACAATGATGCAGGATTCCTCGTTTGCCAGCTTTTTGATGGCATCAAACTGGGCGAGAAAGATCTTGTGATTGATCGGCATATCCATGTATGCAGAGGTATTATATCCCATCGAATACGTATCCATGACCAGGGAATACAGAAAACTGTTTGTAGGCCTCTCATCATGTGTCTTGAACAGTTCCTCACACAATCCACTGTGTTTTGCCGCCAGAGTCAAAAGCTCTTTATCGTAGCATTTGATCCCCATAGAATCTGCCAGTTTTCTTCCTATCGCTCTGCCGGAGCTTCCACACTCGCGGCCGATGGTAATCACTAAATTTTCTTTCATGCGACCCACTCCTTTCAAGTCTAAACCAGTTGAATGATTATCTTAATTGTAGCATAAAATGTCTGAAAAGTCATTCATTTTTTGAAAATTTCACAGTATGAAAATATTCCAGGAATGTTCCAGCAGGATGAGGATGTCTTTCTCTATTTTCTGCGAAGCTTTTCCAGGAGCGCTTCAAAATACTCTGGAAGAGGGGCACAAAATTCCATATAAATTCCAGTACGCGGATGAATAAAGCCGAGAATTCCAGCATGAAGAGTCTGTCCCGTCAGAGCGTAGGGCTGCTTGGATGGACCGTATACGGTATCCCCCAAAAGCGGGTGGCCAATGCTGGCCATATGCACCCGGATCTGATGGGTGCGCCCTGTCTCCAGACGGCATTCGATATACGTGTAGGCAGAAAAACGCTCCAGAACCCTGTAATGAGTAACGGCATCCCGTCCATTTCTGGCATGAACGCTCATCTTCTTCCGGTCCGTTGGATGACGGCCGATGGGGGCATTGATACATCCCTCATCTTCTTTCAGATTTCCGAATACAATGGCATAATACACCCTGGTAATGGAATGTACTTTCAGCTGTTTGGCCAACGCGTTGTGGGCCATATCATTTTTACAGGCAACCAGCACGCCTGTTGTATCCATATCAATGCGATGTACAATTCCCGGGCGGAGCACTCCGTTAATTCCGGAAAGCTGATCTTTGCAGTGATACATCAGTGCATTGACCAATGTGCCGCTATAGTGACCGGCAGCCGGATGAACCACCATTCCCTTGGGTTTGTTAATCAGAATGACATCTTCATCCTCATAAAGAATCTTCAGGGGAATCGGTTCCGCTACTATTTCCGCTTCTCTGGCCTCCGGAACTTCGAATGAAACTGTCTCCCCTGCAGTCAGCTTATAACTGCTTTTTACAGGGCGGCCATTCACCTGTACCATGCCGTCCTTTAAGAGCTTCTGCAGGTAGGAACGGGAAAGATCCGGACAGGCGTCTGCCAGGTATTTGTCAATACGAATTCCTTCGGCGGCCTCTGGAATATGATGTTCCTGGATCAAGGGGTCATCTCCTTTTTTTTCATAGACTTGTCTGTTTTGTCTGGCCGCTTTACAGAAAGAAATTCCAGTTCTTCGTCAGAATAATAAAAGAAAAACAATAAAATCAGAAGAAACGTAGCAATTACCACATAGCAGTCGGCCACATTGAAAATTGGAAAATCGATCAGGCGAAAATACAGAAAATCCACCACATATCCCTGCGAAATACGGTCAATCATATTGCCGACAGCTCCAGACACCATAAGAAACAGGCTGCAGGTAAGCGGAAGATACCGTCTTCCCGCCGGCATCCGATAGAGAGCCCAGCACACTGCCGCAATTACAACAACGGCAATGATAAAAAAGAGTTCCTGGCGCCCCTGCATCATCCCAAAAGCAGCACCGCGGTTTTCAGAATAATAAAATTCAAACACACCGTCCCAGAGAATAAACGGATCCCCCCCTTTCAGGCGTAGAACGGCCAGATGCTTCGTGTACTGGTCCAGGCCGATACTGACAGCCAGTCCGGCCAGGAATATGAGAAGCTGGCGAAGCTTTGCATTCATATTGGCAAAATTCTCCTTTCCTGATTACATTGCCTGCGGCACATCTTTTTCATCCATGAGAATAAAACGGAGGGCCCAGGCCATTTCCTCATCTGTCACAGTGCGATCCGTAAAAGCATCTCCCACGGTGCGGAGCAAAATGAATTTAATTGCACCGGAATCCATCTTCTTGTCATGACGGGTAGCTTCCACAACGTCTTTACACTCCAGTCCGGACACCCGTCTGGGAATATGGAAGGTATCAAGTGCCTTTTCAAACCGGGCAATATCTGCCTTCCATTCGGAATCTCCGGAGCGTTTCTCTGAAAGATGCATGGCCGCCAGCGCACCAAGGGCGACGCATTCTCCATGCAGAAGCTGGAATTCCTTTCGCTTTTCAATGGCATGTCCCAGAGTGTGACCAAAATTCAAAAGCATTCGGTCTCCCTTTTCATTTGGATCTTTTTCCACCACAGCACGCTTAATCTCATTGCTCCAAAACACCGTTTGACAAAGCGCATCTGGTTCTCGATTCCAGATTTGCTCCGCGTGCTCTAAAAGCCAGTCAAAATAGGTCGCATCGCGGATCAGGCCGTGCTTCAGAACTTCTCCCATTCCGGCTGAAAACTGAATATCCGGCAGTGTCTGAAGCGTGTTAATGTTGGTAAAAACCAGCCTGGGCATATGGAAAGCCCCCACCATATTCTTGTAAGCATCAAAATCTACCCCTGTTTTTCCGCCGATGCTACTGTCCACCTGGGAAAGGAGTGTGGTAGGAATCTGAACAAAAGAAATCCCGCGAAGATATGTGGCTGCAGTAAATCCGCAGAGATCCCCGACCACACCGCCGCCAAGTGCAATGAGAAAATCATTCCGGTCAAACTGGTTTTCAATCAGTACCTGGTACAGTTCCCTCACTGTATCCAGATTTTTATGTTCCTCACCAGCCGGGAACACATAAGAAATTACGGTTTTGCAGATAGGGGCAAGAAGCGCCTTTACCTCCTCCAGGTAGAGCGGCGCTACATTGGAATCTGTAACAATGCAGAGCCTTCGGGAAGCGATTGAAAGGGTCTGCATTTCTTCCGGAAGAGAAGAAAAATCCTTTGTCATCACAATCTCATAAACAGGTTTTTCATCCATATGAACCGTAACACGGTTCATATTTTCGTATCTCATATCGGTGTCTTTCATAACATCTGTCATAACTGGTTTCTCCTGTCTCGGTTTGTATTTTGTAGAAAACAGACAATCTCCCACCCAGTATCACCAGTCCGAAAAATCCTTCCGGTTTTACCGGAAGGTCGCCTGTGGGGAATGGAAAATTGTCTGTTTATGTAAGCTCAGGTTATCCTGTACATTTGTCATTTTCCTACTGCCGGAATCCATCAAAAATGAAGATTCATTCCAGAAATATTCAGCGACCCATCAGCCAGAAGCTCTGGAAAATCTCCGGATAATTCCACGGAGGACGGGGTTGCAATGAAGATATAGTTGGAGATCTTCTGCAGGTTCCCATCCATGGCATAGGTGGCGCCGCAGGTAAAATCAATAATCCGCTGTGCAACCTCCATATGGATTCCTTCCATGTTCAGAACCACCGCCTTTCCCGCCAACAAATAGTCGCAGATTTCTCTTGTGTCTTCCATAGAAGTTGGCTTTATAAGAGAAACTTCCATCCCACGCCGCATGGGAACCACTTTGCTGTTTCCGGGACGCGACAGAAATCTTGGCTTTGGCTCTGCCGGCTCATCCTCAAAATCGTCAAACTCTTCTTCCCGGTCTTTTCTATTAAACAGGCGCTTCTTCGTGGATCTGTCCTCTTCGTATTCGTCATCTACAAAGTAGTCATCATCGTTATCCGTCAGTCGCATCGTATCCATAATCTTGTTCAGAAAACTCATAGGTTAATTCTCTCCCATCCTTGTCCTGGCTCCGAAAATACCGGTGCCGACTCTTACCATAGTTGCTCCTTCTTCAATCGCTGTCTGATAATCGCCGGTCATTCCCATCGAAAGCGCACTCATACTAACATTATCAATGTTTTTGCTTTTTATGTCAACAGATAAATCGTATAATTTTTTAAAAACATCTCGATTTTCTTCTGAATTCTCTACAAATGGAGCAATTGTCATGAGTCCGCCGATATGGATATGTGGATATTGGGCAATGACACGGACTGCATCCTCCACTTCCTCTGTCTTAAAACCGTATTTCGTCTCTTCTTTTGCCACATTGACTTCCAAAAGAATTTCCACCAGAATACCTTTTTTTGCGGCCTCTTTTTCGATCTGCTGCGCCAGTTCGACTGTATCCACGGAATGAATACAGACAACCTGATCGATGACCTGACGAACCTTATTTTTTTGAAGATGGCCGATCATATGCCAGCGGATATCAGAAGGCAGCTGGGGGGCTTTTTCTAAAATTTCCTGTACCTTATTTTCACCAAAATCCCGAACCCCAGCTTCATAGGCTTCCTTCAAAAGCTCTACCGGCTTTGTCTTGCTGACGGCAATCAGTGTTACCTCTTCTGAAGGACGACTGGCCCTGCGGCACGCATCGTCCATGTGTTTCCTGACTTCCTGTAAATGTTCCCGTATCATGATACTGCACCTTCCTTTGCCGGATTTCCGGCATTACTGATATACAATCTGTCCCTCTGAAACCGTTGCGGCATCCAGTACAATATGGTCGTACACAGATAACCCATAGGAGGTTCCTTTTTCAATAATATAGTATTCTCCGCTATTTGCCAGCTCGGAGATCTGTTTAAAAACAGCATACCCTTTGTTGATATTGTAAACACCTGTCAGCGATGCGGTGGGCCCCACCTGGAACCGTTCGCCAGTATCCGATTTAACGAGATAATCACCGCTTTTAAAGGGACTGGTATCGCTTTTATCAATATAGTAATATTCTTCTGTAGAATTGTAGATTTCAGCAGGGGTAAATACAATAGAGGCCTCTCCGGATTCAGAGTATGTTTCCTTATTAAAGCCGCTTTCATCCGATGATGCATTTCCGCCCGTTGTCAGATAATCCACAGGAATCGTATAAAACTCCTTCGTCGTAACGGAGGAAACAGGAATTTTGAGTCCTGTCGTTTCCTCTGAAGAAATTTCAAATTCCAGGAAACGCTCTGACAGAAACTGGATCATGTACCGGTTAAAATCCAGCCTCCCATAGGAGCCGCCGTCAGCGCCAGAAAACTGGCTGTATGAACCGCGAAGGGTCATGTCGCTTCCTTTGGGTTTAATCTGAAGAGTTTCGATCCCGGACAGCAGTTCCCGGTCCTCCTCAGAAATGGGAAACACAATGCACCACTCCTCTGCTGTGATCATCTTGTAAGCCGGCGTTCCAGCTTCGATCAACTGGCCTGTCTTTCCTGCCTGACGGGTATAGGCGGTCCGATCAAAGCTTTCAGCCGTCACAGAGGACGGGTCCATCCCGTCAAAGGAGTCCAGCGCATAAGAAACAATCCCCGGCTGAGAGGCATAAATCTGCTGATAGCGGATTCCATGCTCCTTTAAAAGCTCGTCCATCTCTCCCAGGGCATTGAAATTCATGTACTCCGCCACAGCAGCCTGCAGAGAATACTTTGCACCGTACACACCATCAAAAGCAGCATCCCGGTAAGAAAGGCAAAAGGATGTCAGCTGCTTTTTCAGATCCGCCAGATTTTCCGGCGAAAGGGCAGCCACCTCGCCCTGGTTTTCTTCCAGGAATTTTCCCAGTTCTCCCGTCTCATCCAGCGAATACACTCTGGCTCCTGCTGCGGCCCTCTTCCCCTCCCGGACGTAATAATTCACATATCCGCTCTGTGGGGCATTCTCGACAGTTTCCTGTCGAAAAATAATCCCGGTGTAGGTCTTATCATTGACAATACTGCCTTCCACTACCTCATAAAACTGTACGTGCTCCCGACGCAGATACGTGTAGACACTGAAAGAAAGATAGATGAAAATCATGGCAAAAATAATCATGCCGACGTTGATATTCATCGGCTTTTTATATCTGGCAATTTTTTTGTTTTTGGCCATGGTTCCATCTCCTCCTTTCCCATTGTATTATAAAAGCAGTAATAAAAAAATTCAAGAAAAATCCATCCCGACGGTTATCCATAATCATCCATTATTTGCAGATGCCAGAAAGAACGGCAAAGCGTGGTTCCAGCATTCCGCATGGTATGATAGACGTTGGGGCGGATATAAATGGAATCGCCCTGTTCCAGAAGATGGATCGTTCCCTCCAGGTTGACTTCCAGAGATCCTTCCAAGACGAATCCAACTTCCGCATAAGGATGAAGGCCCCAGGAGGGCGGCGTACCCTCATCTCCCGGTGCATACTCGGAAAACTCGTAAACACCCCGCTTTTTGCCGAAATCCATGCGTCGAATGGTCAGATTATATTCATCATAATCATATACCCTCGCTTCATCCCACCGGATCAGCGTTTTTTCTTCCACCGGCATCGTCAGAAGATCCCGAACCGACACCCCCAGTGCCACACAGATCCGCTGCAGATTGCTGAGAGTGGGACTGGCATGGTTTCGCTCCAGATTACTTAAGTATCCCACAGACAGGTTGGTAAACTGGGAGAGTTTCTGAATGGTAATGGACTTTCGTTTTCGGAGTTCTTTGATCCGAAGACCGATTTTTTCAACATCCTCAAATTCCATTGTTCGGTCTCCTTTCTCTGAACCATGCTTTTTCAATTCTGTCCAAAGCCTCTTTTAGAACACTTCTGGGACTGGCCAGGTTGATGCGCATAAATCCGCTTCCCAGATTTCCGAAATCGGTTCCCGGCTCCAGCCAGACTCTGGCGGTGTGGGAAAAGAAATGATCCAGTTCCTCATCTGTCCATCCAAGTCTGCGGCAATCCAGCCAGGCAAGGTACGTGCCGTCTGGCTCCACCAGATCGATCTGAGACACCCGGTTTTCAGTAAAATCCCGCAGCAGAGCCAGATTACCCTCCAGATACGAGAGAAGCTCTGCGAGCCATTCTTCGCCATGTTGGTAAACGGCTGTGCAGGCCACCATCCCCATCCGGTTTATGTTGTCCATACCAGCTCTGGCAAGTGTGCGGTTAAAGGCACGGCGCGCCTCCGGATCTGGAATAAATAGATTGGAAAGCGTAAGGCCAGCCAGATTGAAGGTTTTGCTGGGCGATGTACAAACCATACAGCCGGCGGCTGTATCCTCCGAAAGGCTGGCATAGGGAATCTGACGGTGGCCTGGATAAATCAGATCGCCATGAATTTCGTCGCTTACAACGAATACATGATGGCGCAGGCAGATTTCCGACAGGGCCCGAAGTTCCTCCTCTTTCCAGACGCGTCCCCCCGGATTGTGGGGACTGCACAGAAGCATAAGCGTTACCCGTTCCGATTTGATTGTTTCTTCCAGACCGGCCAGATCCATCTCATAGCGTCCATTCTTTAAAATCAGAGGATTTTCCACGGCGATTCGCCCATTGCGCTCGATGGCCTTCCGGAAGGGGCCGTAAACCGGTGTCTGGATCAGAACGCGGTCCCCCTCCTTTGAAAAAGCCTGTACGGCCATGGAAAGGGCAAATACAATCCCCGGCGTGCAGACAATCCACTGTTTTTCCGTTTTCCATCCCATGCGCCGCTCATACCAGGAAAGAACCGCCTCATAATACCGGTCATCCGCCTGGGAATACCCAAAAATCCCGTGCTCAATTGCCTCATTCAATGCCTGCTTTACACAGTCCGGAGAGCAGAAATCCATATCTGCCACCCAAAGAGGAATACAGTCCTCCGGCTTTTTATGGGTCTCTTTTAAATCATGTTTAATGGACCAGGTATGGTTTCGATCCACTACTCTGCCAAAATCATATTTCATGTAATCACGTCCTTTTTTCTGTATTACCATCCGTTCCAGTAATATAACTGAACCTATTTTACACCAGACTTCCCCAGCTGTCCACCCGTACCGGCCATTTCCGGCGGCTATTTCTTCTGTCTTTTTCCTGCGAAAAACGCTGAAGTTCAAAAACCTCAGCGTTTTTCACAGGCAACGTTTTATTACTCTGCTGATTCAGCAAATCCGGATATCACACCATATGACAGGCTACAAAATGGCCTTTTTTAATTTCCCGCAGCTCGGGAAGAGAGGTTCTGCATGCTTCTGTGGCATAAGGGCACCGTTCTGCAAAGCGGCAGCAGTCTTTCGGATTAATAGGACTGGGAATTTCACCCTTTACCAGAATCCTCGTCCGCTCTCTGGCCGTTTTCGGATCCGCAACCGGAATGGAGGACAGAAGTACCTGGGTGTAAGGATGAAGCGGGTTGCCATACAGTTCCTGTGCATCGGCAAATTCCACCATGGTTCCCAGATACATGACAATAACGCGGTCCGAGATGTATTTTACAACACTGAGGTCATGGGCAATAAAAAGATAGGTCAGTCCCATGGCTTCCTGCAGTTCCTTCAGCATATTCAGAACCTGTGCCTGAATCGAAACGTCCAGTGCGGAAATAGGCTCGTCACAGATGATAAATTCCGGTTCCACCGCCAGGGCTCTGGCGATCCCAATCCTCTGTTTCTGTCCGCCGGAAAACTCGTGTGGGAACCGCGACATATGATCCCGGTTCAGTCCCACCCGCTTTAATATGGCCTCTACCTTTGCGTCCACATCCTGATCTGTGGCCAGTCCGTGAAGCTTCATCCCCGCTCCCACAATATCTTTTACCGTCATTCTAGGGTTCAGGGAAGAGTGGGGATTTTGGAAAATCATCTGCACATTTTTACGAAAAGTCCGTTCTTCTTCCTTATTGTATGTAAAAATATTCTTCCCTTTATAAGTAATGGTTCCGGACTCCGGCTTATAGAGCTTAACCAGACAGCGTCCGGTCGTTGATTTTCCGCATCCGCTCTCTCCCACCAGTCCCAGTGTTTCGCCTTTATAAATTGTAAAATTTACGTGATCCACTGCCTTCAGCACTTTTCCTCTGGCAATATGGAAATACTGGCAAAGATCGGTAACCTGAAACAGAGGTTCATTTTTGTCAATCTTCTTTGGCATTCTCGCACCTCCCTTTCATAATATCCACCTTTGGTGCATATTTATGGCGAAGCCAACAGGCACACATGTGTTCTCCGGACAGCTGATAGTGCTCCGGAAGCTCCTCGTAGCAGATCTGCATAGCGAATTCACACCTTGCCGCAAAAGGACAACCCTTGGGAGGCGAAAACAGATCTGGCGGCGTTCCATCGATGGGGATCAGTTTTTGCTCTTTGGACGTATCCAGCGTGGCGATAGATTTGATCAATCCCGCCGTGTAAGGGTGTGCCGTCTCGTAGAAAATCTCGTCTACGGTTCCCTTTTCTGCCACTTTTCCGCCGTACATAACGAGCACCCGGTCGCACATTTTCGCAATAACTCCCAGATCATGGGTAATCAGGATAATGGATGTATTCATTTTATCTCGCAGATCCTTTAAGAGATCCAGGATCTGGGCCTCGATCGTCACATCCAGAGAGGTAGTTGGTTCGTCCGCAATGATGATACTTGGTTTTCCCACCAGAGCAATGGCAATCATGACACGCTGCTTCATGCCTCCCGAGAGCTCGTGAGGATACTGTTTATAGCGGCGCTCCGGTTCATTGATTCCGACCAATCTCAGAATTTCCAGGGTTCGTTCTCTGATCTCCTTCCGGGACAGTCCGCCGCGGCCCACAAAAACTTCTTCAATCTGCTTTCCAACGGTCATGGTCGGGTTCAGGGAGGTCATGGGATCCTGAAAAATAAAACCAATCTCCACACCTCGTATTTTTCGCATTTCCCGGTCTGATTTTTCTGTGATTTCCTGGCCTTTATAGCGGATGGAGCCGCTCTCAAAAAATCCAGGCGGTTCGGGATTTAACCGCAGAATACACTGGGCTGTTACGCTCTTTCCGCATCCGCTCTCTCCTACGATACCAAGGATTTCTCCTTCCCGAACATTAAAACTCACGTCCCGGACGGAATGGACGATTCCTCCGTAGGTATGGAACGAAAAAGTCAGATTTTTAATTTCCAATATATTATTTGCCATCTCTCTCCTCCTATTCCGTTCCCCGCAGTCTTGGGTCAAAAGCATCTCGAAGGCCATTTCCCAGCTGATTTAAGGCCAGAACTGTGGTACAGATAAAGAAAGCCGGCACATAGAGCATGTGGGGGGCTGCCTTCAGCATCCTGGTCCCCTCTTTTGCCAGAATTCCCCAGCTGGCTTCCGGCGGAGAAATACCGAGGCCGATGTAGCTTAAAAACGCCTCCTGAAAAATAGCACTTGGAATCGCCATGGTCAGGTTGGTAATCAAAAGTCCCATAATATTGGGAATAATTTCCCGCATGATAATAGTAAAGACCGGCTCTCCCATTACTCTGGCAGCCAGAACGAATTCCTGCTCCTTCAGGCGATATACTTCGCCTCTCGTAAAGCGACAGGTTCCCGTCCAGCCCACAATAACCATGGCAATGATCAGGCTTTTTACGCCGGATCCAAGGACAACCATGACGAGGATACAGACGATCAGAGAGGGAATCCCATAAATCACATCAATAATCCGCATCACGACCATGTCCAGTTTTCCGCCGTAATAGCCGCAGAACCCACCCAAAACAGTCCCGATGATGGTATTGAGAAGCGCTGCCAGAATTCCGATTGTCAACGAAACCCGCGCGCCCATCCAGACGCGGACCCAGAGATCCCGGCCCAGAGAATCAGTTCCCAGCCAGTGGGCTGCAGAAAAACTCTGGCTCATGGCATAGGCGTCCTGTTCATCAAAGCCGTAATGACTGAACATGGGCGCAAAAATTGCTAAAAGTCCGTAGAGAATCAGCAGGATAAGGCTGAAAAAAGCAGCTTTGTTTCCGCGGATTCGCCGCCATGCTTCCTGCCAGAATGTCAGGCTCGGGCGGGAAATGGACTCCATTTTTTCAAGTTTTTTTCCAATGATTACAAATTTATCCCGATTATCACTCATATTGCACCTACTTTCCGCCAATTCGTACTCTCGGATCAATCACGCCGTACAGAATATCCACGATCATATTACAGAAAACCAGAAACGTTCCGTAGAAGGCCGTCATGCCGAGAATCAGGGAGTAATCATTGTTCTGTACGCTCTCCACGTAATACTTTCCCATACCGGGGATGGCAAAGAGTGATTCAATTACAAACGTACCCGTTAAAACTGCCGCCACCGTCGGTCCAAGGATCGTTACGACCGGCATGATGGCATTTCGGATCTGGTGTTTGAAGGTTACCCGGAACCGGGAAATGCCTTTGGAGCGGGCTGTTTTTTTATGTAGTCCTGCTGTACCACCTCCAGTATACTGGCACGCATAATCCGCGAGACAGATGCCATCGTATAAAATCCGAGGCCCACAGAAGGAAGAATGGTATAAGCAAACCCTTTATACTGGGCAATGGGAAGAAGTCCCCATTTAATGGCAAAAAAATGCTGCAGCAGCGCGCCCATGATAAAATCCGGAACACTGGTGCCAATTACTGCAACGATAACGAAAAAAAGATCGATTTTATTTCCACGGTTTAATGCAGAAATAATTCCGAATACGAGACCAAAGGAAATGGCCAGACAGAGAGCGCGGATTCCCAGGTCAGCTGAATAGGGAAATGCGCCTGCTAAAAGATCATTGACAGTGCGGCTCGGATATTTTGTAGAGAAACCGAAATTTCCGTGCAGCAAATTGTTTAAATAAGTAAGGTACTGCTCCAGCAGTGGTTTGTCAAACCCATAATAAGCGCTCAAATTAGCTCTGGCTGTCTCCGAAAGCTTCGGATCGTTGAATGGGCCGCCGGGCATCAGCCGCGCCAGGAAGAAAACCACGGATACCAAGACAAAAATAGTTACAATTGAAATTGCCACCCGTTTTAAGATGTATTTAGTCATACACTTCCACCCCTTTACGTGCAGAATGACGAAAAAAGGGCACTGCAAAACGAACGGAAGCCGGAGTTCAGATCCGCTGGCAGCGTTTGTTTTGCAGCGCCCATCTCCTGCATGCAGGAGAGCGTTTCGTTACTCTGTAATATCTGCGTACATATAGTCGTAGTTAAGACCGATGAAGTAAGCTCCCAGGTTTTCAACACGATCGGACACCAGGTACTGTACTTCTCTCAGCTGAAGGGGAACAAGAGCGCCGTCTTCCAGAAGGGTCTTCTCTGCCTGGAACAGGTTTTCCATGCGCTCCGCGCCGCGGGTCTGCTTGGAAGCATCCAGATAGCCATCATAGGCATCGCTGTGGTAATTCAGGTAGTTGTACCCGGAGGTGCTGTACCAGAGTTCCAGGTAGCTGTAGGGATCCGAATAATCCGGTGCCCATCCACTCATGATGATATCGTACTCATCGCTTTCCGGAACCAGCATGGCATTCTTCGTGGCATAGGGAACCATGTTGATATCAATATTGATTCCAAGGTTTGTCTCCCACTGGTTTGCTACTACCTCGGCCTCTTTCTTGGCCTCATCTGTATCGGCAACGACCAGTTTCAACGTGATATCCGACGGAGCGGAAAGTCCAAGTTCAGAAAGAGCTGCGTCCAGATATTCCGTTGCCTTGTCAGGATCACCCTGAAGCGGGAATGCCTCTAAAGGATACTCGGTCCCATACTCACCTTCCACGCCGCGTACCTGGGGAAGCACATACCGAAGGTTGGCCTGATACAGTCCGTTGTGGGAAAGAAGAATGTATTCTTCCCGGTTTACCGCGTAATTCATGGCAAGACGAAGATTCTTATTGGCCAGATATTCGCTTCTGTGGTTTAAAGCCGCATAATCGTTGGCACCGCTATAGTAAGATCGGGTCTGTCCCTCATACTGGGGCCCCAGTTCAGATGGAACCTCAGCCAGATCCAGTTCTCCGGCATCGAACATGGAAACTGCTGTGGTGCGGTCTGCCACTGTCAGGATCTCAACACCGTCCAGTTTAATCTTATCTGCATCATAATAATTGGGGTTCTTCTTCAGCACAATTTTCCCATTTCCAAATTCGGATACCAGGAACGGGCCGTTGTAAACCTGCTTTTCTGCGCCGCCGCCGAATTCAGCGCCGTATTTCTCTACAATGTCCTGGCGAACCGGAGCGAATGCACTCATGCTGAGCATGCTGACAAAATAATCTGCCGGATTCTCCAAGGTAATTTCCAGGGTAAAATCATCGATGGCTTTTACGCCCAGCTCCTCTACCGGAACCTCTTCTGCCGCTACTGCTGCACCGTTTTTGAGAACAGCGCCCAGATAACTGGAGGGGCAGGCTGCAGCTGGATCACAGAGGCGTTTCATGCCGTACTCATAATCTTTGGCCGTTACCCGTCTGACCATCGCTCCACTTCGTATCCTGACGGAGCTTGAAAGTGTACACAAGACCGTCCTCACTGACTTCGTAGCTTTCCGCTGTGGCAGGCTGAAGAGTTCCCTGTACATTGCGGTAAAGTCCGTCAAAAATGTGGTAAGAAACCGTTGCGTCTGCCACCGCATTCGTTTTGTTCGGGTCGATTGTAGCGATATCTGCTGTGTTGGAGTAGCGGAAAATTTTTTCTCCCGAAGCAGCCGCTTCGCCGCCCTCTGCCGCAGCCGTCTCGCCTCCAGCAGCCGTGGTCTCTTCCACGGAAGCAGTCGGTGTCGAACACCCGACTGCTCCCATTGCCAGGAGCGCAGCCAATCCCAATGCATACAGTCTGTTTTTCCTCATAATATTCCTCCTTTTTGTTCTTTATAGTTCCATGAGTTCCTTTGTTGCGTGGATCAGGTTCTCATTTCCCGTCTCTGTGATTAAGAGCTGATCCTCGATCCGGATCCCTCCCCATCCTGGAATATAAATTCCAGGTTCTACGGTCATTACATTTCCCGCCTGGATCCGATCTTTGGAAACTGGACTCATAAAGGGCAGTTCATGTACAAACATTCCAACGCCATGGCCGATGCCCGTATAGTGATACGGATAGTATTCAGATCCCTCGATGGCTTTTGTGGAGCGGCGATAGGCCTCCGAAGCAGAAGCGCCGTCTTTCAGGTAATCCTCCACATCTGCAACCATCTGCTGTTCCAGCTGATATACCTCTCTCTGCTTTGATGTCGCCCGTCCCAAAACGACCGTCCGCGTCATATCCGACAGATAGCCATGATACTGACAGCCATAGTCCATGAGGATGAGATCGCCGTACTCAATGGCCTTTTGGGAGGGGATTCCGTGAAGCAGCGAGGTTCTGGCGCCTGAGATCAGAATGTTGCCGTAAGGTTGCGTATCGGCCCCCTCCATGACCATGTAAAGACTGAGGCGGGCTGCCAGTTCTTTTTCTGTGATGCCAACCCGAATATCTTTCACGATCCGCTCAAATGCCCGCGATGCGATATCGCAGGAAATACGAAGGCATTGAATCTCCTCCGGCCGCTTGACAGAACGGAATTTTTCGATGATCCCATCTGCCGGTACCAGTTCCGCCTTTACTGTTCCACGGAATCCCTCGTACTGCTCCACGGTCAGATGGGAGGCTTCGTAGCCAATGGCTTTCAATCCTGACGTTTCCGCTGTGTGCGCGACCGCCTCTGCCAGAGAACCATAGGTATCTCTCCAGTTGACGATGATATATTCTGGACACTCATAGGAAACCTGCTCTGTGTAACGCGGATCTGTGAAAAAAAACTTTTCTTTTTCCGTGATCAGGAGCCAGGAATCCTCCCCCGTATAGTGACTCACATATTTTACATTGACCGGGCGGCTGATAAACATTCCGTCCAGGCCGTCTTTTTGCATATACGCCAGTAACTCTTCCATAACTATTTGTCCTCCCGTCTACATTCATGTATCTGACAGGGTCTATTATACAGTGTTTTTTTGTTATATTTCAATATTTATCTGTAAATTAACGATATTTTTTGTTATAAATAAAAAATTTCACAAATGTGAATAAAATTCCTGGGTATTTTGAAAAAATAGGATGCAATGTTTTTTTTAACATAAAAAAGGAAGAGATGATCGGCTTTATCGGCTTTTCTCTCTTCCCTCATAGGTTTGTCTGTTATTCTGATTAACGATTCAGGACGGAACCCTTACAATTTTATAATGAAACAACCACGCTTCCTTTTGCGCATTCCGGCAACTCGTCAGCATTCATCGATACGCTAAGGACAAACGTAATGTGATATTTCTCGCCCAGTGCCTCCAATGTTTTGTAAGTCTCTTCAATATTTTCGCCTTCCAGGCAGGACAGCTTCAGGAAACTGTCCAGATATACCTGCTCCAGATCATGATCCTGGCAAATAATACCGCAGATAAATCCGATAAAACCGTCGCTGGTCCCAATGGGATATTCCTGGACATTGATCAGGCGAATCCGGTTATTTAACTCATACATATGTTTGGAACTCTTGTCCAGGTACACGATCGAGCCCTTGGATTCCTTCACAGCCGTATTGGCCATATCCAGTAAAAATTTTGTTTTTCCTTTTCCTTTTGCTCCTGCGATGATCTGAACCATAACAATCTCCTCCTTGGGTTTTATTTAAGTTGTATAAAAAGTCATTTATTGTATAAATAATTATAGTATAATTTTATAAAAAACGCAATCACTTGTTGACAATTTTGGAGATTATATTTGTCATATTGTCGTAAAGATGCGGACGGCTGTCTGATTTTAAAACGACGGAAATGTATTCATTTCCCTGGCTGTCATCGCTGGCCATAATGAGGCAGTAACCGGCAGCCTGTGTGGTTCCTGTCTTGCCTCCAAGAACGGTCACTCCCTCCGGAGACTGCCGATCCCCTTTCTGATACAAATTTCCAACCTTCCAGGTCTGTTGAACGGCCACCCCCTGGGCGTCTACATAGTCTGCAGTGTAGGAATCCGTGCCAATTACCTCCCGAAACAGAGGCAGTTTCAGCGCTTCATTGAAAATCAGATAGAGATCGTAGGCAGTCGTATAATGATTTTCATCATTCAGACCGCTGGGATTCACAAAATGGGTCTGAGTTGCCCCCAGTTCTTTGGCTTTTGCATTCATCCGCTCTGCAAAGGCCTCTGTACTTCCGTACATATGGACGGCAATGGCATTCGCTGCGTCGTTTCCGGACGGGATCATGAGGCCGTAAAGAAGCTGTTCCATGGAAAGCTGATCTCCCGGCTTTATTCCGCAGAGAGATGCACCGGCCTCTGTAATTACCGCCTCATCGGTGACAGTTACCGTATCGCTCATGGTCCCTTCCTCGATGGCAAGAATGGCCGTCATTACTTTCGTAATGCTGGCCGGGTACATGCGGTCAAACAGGTTTTTACTGTATAGAACCTTCTGACCGGTCAAATCAAACAACGCTCCCGCCTGAGCCGTTATGGACGGATCCTCCGGTCCTTCGCCTGCCACAGGCACACACAGCTCTGCAGCAAAAAGAGGGGCCGTTTCTGCTCCTGTTCCGGATATCATCCCGGCCTCACGCTCCTCGCCGGAATAGGCCTTTTCCAGCGTTCCCCTGCAGCCTCCCAGCAAAGACACTGACACGCAAAATACTCCGGCCAGTGCCGTCAGACGGAGACGATCCTTTTTCTTTCGCACCGTCATTTATACATCTCCCTCCACTCCAGATCGCCGCGCTCCAGCGCTTTGATTAAGAGCTCTGCCGTAGCCAAATTGGTGGCAATGGGAATATTGTGCATATCGCAAAGCCGCATGATACTGTCTGCCGCCGGTTCATGGGGTTTCGGGGCCAGAGGATCCCGAAGAAAAATTACCAGGTCGATTTCATTCTGTTCGATCTGGGCTCCCAGCTGCTGGCATCCCCCCAGCTGTCCGGAAAGATACTTATGCACCGAAAGATTGGTCACTTCTTCAATCAGTCTTCCAGTAGTTCCAGTGGCATATAATTCATGTCTGCTTAATATTCCGCGATAGGCAATGCAAAAATTCTGCATCAGCTTTTTCTTTGCATCGTGTGCGACTAACCCTATATACATCGATACCTGCCTCCTTAATAATTCGTGCTTTTTCTTTGAAGTCCAATGTTTAAGACAATGCCCATACCGATAAACATGCTGAGCAGCGAACTTAGTCCGGAACTGATGAAAGGAAGCGGAAGACCCGTATTGGGAAAAATCCCTGTGGCCACCGCGATATTGGCAAAACTCTGAAATGCAATCAGTGCTGCCATACCGGAAGCCACCAGTCGTCCGGCCAGATCTTTGGCCCGGACTGCAATCCAGATACACTCATATACCAGAAGTGAATAGAGAATAATGACTATCACACCCCCGATAAAGCCAAGTTCCTCACCGATAACGGCAAAAATAAAGTCCGTCTGCTCTTCCGATAGAAAGTTCCCGTTTTTTACGGATCCCAGTGTATTATTGAATAATCCCTTTCCGCGAAGCTGGCCGGATCCAATGGCCATAATGGAGTTATCCTGCTGACGGTTCAAATCTGCATATTCTGTGCTGCTGTGGAAAATTTTTGCCAGAATACGCTTAGCCTGATACTGTTGAAGGAATGGAATCAAATCCAGAAGCGCCAGATAAAGGGAAAGTCCGGCCATGGGTATTCCCACGACAAAAGCGCCCAGAATCCATTTGTAGCTGATACCTGCCACATACACAATACAAAGCAGTGTAAAAACAATTACAATGGTGGTGGACAGGTTGGGCTGCAGATATACCATTCCCACCGGAACGATGCATAGAAGCGCTGCCGTGGCGAGAACGGATGGTTTATTGATTCTTTCCTGGTTTCTGGCAAGAAACCAGGAAAGAATCAATATCAGGCCGATTTTGACAAATTCGGATGGCTGAATCTGAATAACTCCAAGCTTCAGCCAGCGGGTAGCTCCTTTCGTGTTTTTTCCGAAAAGAAGAACGGCTCCCAGCATGGCCACGCAGGCCACATAAATGACCGTAGTAAACCGGAAGTACCGGTGGTAATCAATCAGGGAAAGAACCAGGCAGACAGCCAGGGAAATCCCCACGCCGAAAATCTGCTTGGAAACGGTGGAACTGTCCCGTCCGCTGGCGCTTCCGATGGCCAGAATGCCAAGCACACTCAGAAGCAGCATATAGATCAAAATGCGAAAGTTGTAATTTCTAATGTGGTAATCGAATATCATGCTGATAATGGCTCCTCAAATTGAGAACCGGTATGGTCGCACAGATGGCCGGAAACCGGCCGGAAATCACTTCTGACGGTTCCCGTATCACGCACAGGGCCAGATCGCCTTTTTCAATTTCCAGGTAGCGGGAAATGCTGCGCAGAAAATCATTTTGTATCATCTCCAGAAGTTCCGGCGGACAGGCCGCCCGATCGGAAACAAGAAGGAGTTTCAACCGCTGTCTGGCAATGTCGCCTGAATTATTTCTGGTAAACAGTTCTGCCATGTGAATCATGCTAGTCTCCCTCCTTACGCCCGTTTCAGCAGGTAGGAGATTTTTGACCAGAGATTCCGGCTGCTGTCCAGTGAAAGGAACGGAACCGATTCTCCAAGAATTCTTTTGCAAATATTCAGGTAAGCCTGTCCGGCATACCCGTTCATTCCCACCAAAGGTTCCCCCTGATTGGTGGAAATGACAATATCTTCATCGTCCGGCACGGTTCCGATGACTGGGATGGACAGAATATCCATCACATCGTCTACACTCATCATATCTCCCCGCCGCACCATATCACTGCGGATCCGGTTGATGATCAATTCCATACGGCGCAGCTCTCCAGCTTCCAGAAGGCCAATGATCCTGTCTGCATCGCGAATGGCAGAAACCTCCGGTGTCGTAACGATCAATGCCCGGTCTGCTGCAGAAGTCGCATTGCGGAATCCCTGCTCAATCCCAGCCGGACAGTCCAACAGTATGTAATCAAACTCTTCTCTTAAGTCGTCTACTAATTTTATCATCTGGCCCGGACTGACGGACGACTTGTCCCGAGTCTGGGCAGAGGGCAACAAAAACAGGTTGGGATATCTTTTGTCTCTGATCAGCGCCTGCTTCATCCGACAATTGCCTTCTACCACGTCTACCAGATTATAGATAATCCGGTTCTCCAGTCCCATGACCACATCCAGGTTGCGCAGTCCGATATCCGTATCAATCAGAACCACACGTTTTCCCAGCATGGCAAGACCGGTGCCGACGTTCGCAGAGGTAGTTGTCTTGCCGACGCCTCCTTTTCCGGAAGTAACAACAATGACTTCACTCATTTGAACATCCTCCTGTATTCAGTTTACCATATTATTTTACTCTAAAATCTGAAATAATTCCAGTAGTAAAAAAATTAAATAAAATTAAAATAGTTCAGGAAGCTTTTTCTGACGGAGCGGATCTCCAGAATCCCCTCTTCCAGAGAAGCAATCATTGGCCCTCTTCCCAGCCGCTTTCCTTTTTTATTCCCGGCGCAGGAAATTCCCGCGATGCGAAGCTGGGACGGCGCCATCTCCATCGCTGCAATAACGGCGTTTTCATTGCCCGCTGCCCCGGCATGGATGGTGCCGGACAGCGTTCCCAGTACAATGACGTTTCCCCTGGCTACAATCCGGGCGCCTCGTTCCACATCGCCGATCATCACTATGCTGGCCTCCGATTCCAGAAGATCGCCACGGCGAAGCGTTCCACGGTAAAACTGCCCCGTCTGATTCTGCAGTTCCATCAGGCGTTCTGTCAGCGCTTTTTCACATCGTGCAATTCGGTCGGCGTCCGTATCCAGCAGGCAGAGTATCTCCAGCTGGGAGTTGGCTGTAATGGAATCCACAATCTGCAGTTCCTCTTGGGGCGTCAGCGTTCTTCCCTCCAGGGTCAGAGTCATCTGGGCAGCTCCCCAGAACTTTGCGCTCTCGCGGAATTTTTTTCCTATGTCTTCCATCAGGATTTCAAAGGGAATCTCCGGATTCAGAATAACGGTCATACCGGCCTTACTTCCCTTGATTACGACAGAACTTTGCATTCTGCAATCACCTCTTAGTCTCCGTTGATTCGCTCGTTGGAAGCATCCAGCGCTCCGGAGTTCATAATATCGTCTAGTGTGGTGTAACCGTAAAAATACCGGTATACATGCTTGGCCACCATGGCTGCATTGGAGGAAGAATAGCCGTTGGGGATATTGACCGTCACGGCAATTTCCGGGTTTTCAAAAGGTGCAAAGGAGATAAAAAAGGCGTGGTTTCCGCGCTTTTCCGACTCCTGGGCCGTACCCGTCTTTCCTGCCACATGGACGTCCAGATTATTAAAAATCCGGTTAGTGGTACTGTTGGTAATTACCTGGCGCATTCCCTGATGGACAGCGTCCCAGGTTGAAACGGCAAAATCCAGCGTCCTTTGAACAGAGGCCGTATAGTCCTTGACCAGGTTTCCCTGGGAATCCGTTTCCTTGTCAATCAGGCTCAGATTAAATACGGTTCCCCGGTTGGCCAGTGCCGTCACATACCGTGCCAGCTGTACGTTGGCAAACTGATGGGTACCCTGTCCCATACTGGAACGTTCCGGGTCACTGTCACTGATGGATGGCATAGCCTCATAGAGCTCGATTCCGGATGTGGTGTCGAGGCCAAACAGGGACGCATACTTTTCAAGCGTCTCCAGGCCCTTTTCTGCATTGTAGGTTCCGTCTGCTTCCGTGGAAAGGCGATGGGCCACCTCTGAAAAGAAATAGTTACAGGAGTTTTCGATACCTCCCACCACATTTAAAGGACCGTGAAAGCTGGGATATTTCCAGCATCGGATCGGGTTGCTGACTTCCTCATAAATACCCGTACAGTTGATGGTCTCTACCAGATTTATGGCTCCCTCCTCCAACCCGGCAATGGCCGTAATGGGCTTAAACGTGGATCCGGGAGCTTTCAGAGTCTGGGTGGCATTGTTTCGAAGAGGCAGCGACTGATCGTTGTTCAGCTGTGTAAAGTACTCGCTGTCTGAAATTCTATTATTATCGTAGCTTGGATAGGTAACCAGTGCCAGTACATCGCCTGTCTTTACATCTGTAACCACACAACTGGCCGTACAGGGATCCAACGCCAGCTGCGCCGGTGTGATCTCAATATTCCTGATTTTATTGATCAGAAACTGGTAGGCGTAGTCTTCGCCGCCGCCTCGCAGTGCAGCCACCTCGCCCTCATCATAAGCCAGGACGTTCTGATCGTAAAGAGCCAGGCATAATTCCCGGCCGCTGACTGTATTTCCGTTGATCAGGTATTCGTAAATCAATTTTGTAAAATTTTTATCTTCCGTCAGGTTATAAAAGCAGAAATCCACCAGTGCGGAAAACACATCGTCCGCATTGGAATACCGGCTCTGAATATCCAGTTTTGTGGTGTCAATCCAGTTGCTGGCAATACCATAGTACAGGTATTCCCGAAGGCTGCTGGTTCCCGCCTTCCAGGCCTGATATTCGGCGCTGGAAGTGTCAATGGCATCCCGCAGAACAATCCCGGCGCTGTCGCTGGCCAGGTAGGAATAGATATACTGCATATACGCCTGCATTTCCTCCGACAGGCTGTTCATGGGAGCTGCCTGTTCAGAAAGCAGCTCGCTGCGGATGTCGTTTTCAATGCGGACCCGCGCGCGCTCGTACTTCTCATTGATCTGACGTTCCACATCGGAAGCTTCTTCTGAAGAGAACTCCTCTATGGAGAGAACATTATTGTTGATCAGCTGGAAATACGCCTTTTTGATGGGAATCTCAATACTGGAAGAATCCCGGTAAACAATTTCCGAGGCCTCTTTATTTTTTATGGTATTAACCAGTACGCCGGCCAGCTGCCGCTCTAAAATATTGTAAATGCCCTTCTGCAGATTCAGATCCAGAGTCAGCCAGATATCGTCTCCGGCCACTGGCTGCACCTCACTTGTTACTTTCAGAATATGTCCCACATTATCCACGTAGGCAGTCTGAGAACCTTTTTTTCCCTTCAGCTGCAGCTCCATGGAGGATTCGATGCCTGTTCGGCCCACAATATCATTGAGCTCATAGTCATCATTGACAGCTTTCAGTTCCTCTAATCGCTCTGTGGTTACTTTTCCCGTATAACCGATGATTGGAGCAAAATAAATGCTGTCGTTATAAACGCGAATCGTAGATTCTTTAATCTCTACACCGGAAAGGTCGGCAGAATGCTCCAGAATATCTGCTACGGTTTCGTCGCTGATATCGGTGGCAATGGTTGTTGTCTCATACTTCTGAAATGCCGTAAACCGCATGGTATAACGGATTCCCACAATCTGGAGAGCCACCTCATCCGAAGGGTCAAAGGGTTTTCCGTCTATATCTTTGGGGCGGCCGTCTTTATTTTTGTCTGAATGCTCCACCAGGCGGTAATCTTCCTTCAGCTTTTGAAACAATTCCTGGGCCGTGATATCAGAGGGGTACTTTCCAGCTGCATCATCCAGCTCATCCACGCTTTTCAGGCCATAGTAATCCCGCAGAAACCGTTTGCGGGCTGCCGTGCTCTCGGAAGTAAAGACTATCTCACCGCTTTGTCCCACTGTGAGCTCCAGGCTGGTCTGGGCCGTCTCTCCGTGCTCATTTAAAATAGACACCAGCTGGTACAGCATGGTATTCCACTGGAAATCATTTTTGTACACGCCGGTATCCTGTATGGTAACGTCATTGGCCAGCTCATTATAGGCCAGCACATTGCCGTTTCGATCGTAAATATTACCCCGTGTGCTGGCAGTTTTGATTACCCGTTCTGTCAGGCTTTTATAGGCTTCCTGGTACTCCTCGCCGTGCATAATCTGCAGGTTAAAAAGTCGGGCAATCAGCGTGCCGGACATCAGGCAAAAAATAAGCGACAGAGCAAAAAGCCGGGAGGTTATGATTTTTTTAAACAGTTCTTTCAGGTATTCTTTCAGGTCATCAAACAAGGTTAGAATCTCTCCTTTGCTCCCATTCCTTCAGCTTCCGGTTGACAAACAGAAAGAAACGGTATACGAAAAGTGTAGTAACCGTGGTAAAAATAATCTCCGGAATAATAATCTGAATCAGATAATGTCCAAAGTTCAGGCGGTTGCGAATCAGAAAACGGAATACATAAATATAAAGGTTATAGGCCAGATCGCTCAAAAGGCTCAGCATCAACGGCAGGGTAATATAATCCTCATAGTAATATTTGGTAAAAATACCGCTGACATATCCAAGGTTAACGAAAAACAGGGTGTAAAAACCAAAGGGGCCGCTGTAAAACAGATCCATAAAAAGTCCTGCAATCAGGCCGTAAAACATTCCCATCTCTTTCCCGTCAATAAATCCGCTGATAAACACCAAAATCAACAGCAGATTCGGTGAGGCGGATAGAAAGGCAATCTGGGGAAACACGCAGATCTGGATGGTAAAGGCCAGAATCAGCATGATAATGTTAATCAGAATTTTCCGCATCTTCTTCCTCCCCGCTCTTTAACTGGGTTATGACCAGGACCTCCTGCAGATTGTCAAAGTTGGCTGCTGGAATGATCGTTCCAGATTTTGTCACGTTGTTGGCGTCGGTGGTAAGCTCTGACGCATAGCCAATCAGAATACCGGGCAGAAAAATATCGCTGATATTGGAGGTTACAATTTTGTCGCCATCCTGAATATCTGCCTCTTTTTTTATATGATCCAGATTCAGGCGGCCTTCCTGGTACAGCGTTAAATTTCCGGCCACATTGCAGGTGTCGCCGGTACGCATGGACATTCCGCTTACATTACTGTCATCATCAATAATGGAACGGACAGTGGCATAGTTGGCCCCCACATCCGTCACAATTCCCACCAGACCTCCGTCTGCCATAACGTTCATGTCTGCCTCAATGCCATCTGCAGAACCCTTATCAATGCGAAAGACGTGGAACCAGTTTCCGGAGTCTTTGGCAATGACCCTGGCCGCCACCTTCGGATACTGCATATATTCCTGATCCAGCTGGTAAAGCTCCCGAAGACGGGACAGCTCATAAACCTCCGCCTGAAGCCGGTTGTTTTCTTCCACCAGCTGATCCAGGCGGTTTCCCAGCGATTCATTCTGCGCCTGGGCCTCCTTTAGGGAAGAATAATTCTGAATCGCATTATAAAGTCCCGTACCCACAGCGTTTACGCCGGACTGAAGCGGCACCAGCATGTAGCCGACACCCGTGCGAAGCGGTTTTAAAAATCCGGAATTGATGGAGGTTGCCGCAATCAGCAGGATACAGAAGGCTGAAAGGCCGGCCAGAATATATTTGCTATTTTTCATCATCTATAACATTCCCCGTTCTCTGAAACTGAAATACGCCTGATCGCCTATGATAATATGATCCAGCAGGCGGATGCCGATCAGTGCCCCTGCCTCCCGGATACGCATCGTCATGGTCCGATCCTCCCGACTGGGCGTCGGATCGCCGCTGGGATGGTTGTGCACCAGGATCACGCTGACTGCATGGTATCGGAGCGCTTCGATAAATATCTCCCGCGGTGAAGCAATGGACATGCTGACGGTTCCGCGAAACATCAGGCTGTCGCGGATCAGAGCCTGCTTCGTGTTCAGCATCATCAGATGCAGCTCTTCCTGTTCCCGATGGCGCATATCTTCCATATAATAGGCGGAAATAGCCGCCGGGTTCGTAAATACCGGAACCTCCTCCACGGTTATGGCCTTCCAGATACGCCTGGAAAGCTCTGCCACACATAGCATTTCAATCCCTTTAACGCGTCCGACTCCCCGTATTTTCTTAAGCTCCGGTAAAGAAAAATGGAGAAGGCCGAGGATCCCCCTGGGGTTGGCTTCTGCAAGAATTCTCCCTGCCAGAGAAAGAGCTGTCTCTCCCTGGCTGCCAGTGCGCAGAAGCACTGCCAGAAGCTCCGCATCCGTCAGAGATTCCGGTCCCTCCCGCTCACACTTTTCATAGGGTCTTTCCCGGTAAGGCAGTTCCTTCATCGTCCCGTCCCACAGTGCGCCGCTTTCTGCTGCGCAGTTCTCTTTTCCAGGTATCCCGTCCTTCTCTTCAAAGGTTTTTTCAATTCGTTGATTTGCGTATTTGTTTTTCAGTGGTATCTCGTTTTTTTTCCGCAATGGTACCTCCTATCCGTGCCTCTCCAGTACGTGTAAGGAAGCCATTTTGCACGCATAAAACCCGACAGCTGCCGCGCTTATACGAAACGGTATGTAAGGATGGCAAGAATCACGCCAATGATACTCGCCATGGTAATCCGGATGGAAAGTCCGAAGGTAATTACCAGAATTCCAAAATCCAGGACAACTGGCTGTGTCAGTCCAAAGGACTCGCCAAAATTCAGCCAGGAAAGCCACGGAATCCCGGCTGCCAGGTTGCCAATGAAGCCTCCCAGTACAATGCCAGTCAGCAAAAACAGTAAAAGGATCCAGAAATTTTTTCCTCTGTTCATGTAATCCGCCCTCTCTGTACACACCTGTCCTGCCGGATCTTTACTATTTTAACATAAAGAACCGGGACTGTATATACAGTGCTTCTTGTTTTTTTATAAAAATTTTATGAAGGAATCAGTCCGGCCTCCTGAAGTTTCTGCAAAGACATGAGGATTCCAAGTTTCGCATGATACCAGGTCAGGCCGCCCTGGAAAAATACCGTATAAGGCGGGCGTAACGGGCCGTCGGCAGAAAGCTCAATGGAAGAACCCTGAACGAAGGCTCCAGCTGCCATAATAACCTGAGAATCATACCCTGGCATATCCCATGGCTCTGGCGTTACATAGCTATCCACCGGTGCTGCTGCCTGGATTCCCTGACAGAAGGCAATGACACCCTCTGGCTTTCCAAAGGTAACCGCCTGAATGATATCGTGGCGGGATTCCGTGGCATTTGGAACCACCGGAAAACCCAGACGCTCATACACATTGGCAGCAAAAACAGAACCTTTTAATGCCCCGGCCACAACAGTAGGGGCCAGAAACAGACCCTGGAATAGAGACTGGTTGACGCCGAGGCTTGCGCCCACTTCTCTTCCAAGTCCCGGTGAACCAAGGCGGTAGGCTGCATTTTCGATGCAGGCCTTCGTGCCTGCAATATATCCGCCAATGGGAGCCAGACCGCCGCCAGGATTCTTAATCAGAGAACCCACCACCATATCAGCGCCCACGTCGCTGGGTTCCAGACGCTCCACAAACTCACCGTAACAGTTGTCCACCATGCAGATAAGATCCGGTTTGATGGATTTCACAAAGGCAATCAGTTCGCCGATGCGTGCCACCGAAAGAGTGGGACGGGATGCATAGCCTTTGGAACGCTGAATCGTTACCAGTTTCGTCTTTTCGCCGATGGCAGCCCGAATTCCCTCAAAATCAAAGTTTCCATCCTCCAGAAGATCCACCTGGCGGTAAGAAATTCCATACTCTTTCAGGGAACCATTGGATTCTCGGATTCCGATGACCTCCTCCAGAGTATCATAGGGACGCCCGACCGGAGACAAAAGTTCATCTCCAGGACGGAGGTTGCCCGCCAATGCCGTGTAAAGCGCATGGGTGCCGCAGACAATCTGCGGCCGAACCAGTGCGTCCTCTGTGTGAAATACATCGGCATATACCCGTTCCAGCGTCTCCCTCCCCAGGTCGTTATATCCATAGCCCGTTGTTCCAGCAAAATGGACATCGCTGACCCGGTTTTTCTGCATGGCTGCAATGACTTTCAGCTGATTGTATTCCGCAGTCGCGTCAATCTCCTCAAACCGCTCCTTCAGCGAAGCTTCGATTTCACAGCCAAAATCCAGCACCTTTTTGCTGATTCCAAGCTTCCGGTACATTTCTTCTAATTCCATCATTTTTCTTTTCCTTCCTCTATTTCTTCCAGAATATGGTGCAGCACCCGATCCAGATCGTTTCCGAAATCCGGCAGATTTAAAAAGCGTACATCCCGCTCCCGCCTGAACCAGGTAAGCTGGCGCTTGGCAAAATGGCGCGTATCCCGTTTTAAAATGGAAACCGCATCCGAAAGGTCCGTTTGCCCATCCAAATAGGCTATCATCTCCTTATATCCCAATCCCTGCATGGCAACGGAATCTCTCTGACAGCCCATGTTAAGAAGCCTCTGGACCTCTTCCACCAGTCCCTCTTCCATCATCCGGTCAACCCGTTGGTTAATCCGCTCATAAAGTACCGGCCGATCCGTAGTCAGCACATAATAATAAAACTGGTAGGGAGATGATTTGGCCCGTTCTGTCTCATTGTGTTCCGATATTTTTTTCCCGGTCTGGGCATAAAACTCCAGGGCCCGAATCACACGCTTCACATTGTGGGCATGAATGGCCTCTGCTGCTTCCGGATCCACCGAACAGAGCCGGGCGTGCAGTGCCTCTGCCCCTTCTCTCTTTGCCAGCTCTTCCAGATGACAACGCAAAGAGGGATCTTCCTCTGTCTCAGTGAAATCCACATCGTATAAAAGAGCCTGGATATAAAAGCCCGTTCCTCCGGCTATGATGGGCGTATGTCCACGTCCATAGATTTCCTCCAGTGCCCTTTTAGCCAGCGTCTGAAACCGAACCACATTGAATTCTTCTGTCGGGTCAAGAATATCAATAAGATGATGGGGGACTCCCTCCATCTCCTCCGGCCGGATCTTGGCAGTTCCGATATCCATATGGCGGTACACCTGCATGGAGTCCGCACTGATGATTTCGCCGCCGATCTGTTTTGCCAGTTTCACAGACAGGGCTGTTTTTCCCACCGCCGTTGGCCCGGTAATAATAATCAACGGTTTTTTCTTCGTGCCAGTCATGGTTTCCCTCCCTAGACAATTCGCTTAAATTTCTTTTCCAGCTCGTACTTGCTCATGGAAATAATGGTCGGCCTTCCATGAGGGCAGGCGTAGGGATTGTCAAGCTCCAGAAGCTCATCGATCAAAGCCTCTGCTTCTGCGGCAGAAAAGGCATGGTTTCCCTTGACGGCGGCCTTGCAGGACATGGTGGCCACCCGCTCCCGGATCAAGTCCGGCGTTCCTGCCTCGCCGGATTCAGCCAGTCCGTCCAGCATTTCCATCAAAAGCTCCCGCCTGGCGATGGAAAACAGGTTGGCCGGAACGGCCCGCACAGCGAATTCCCGGCCCCCGAATGGCTCAATTTCAAATCCGATCTCTGAAAATTGATTCCCGAACCGTTCCAGAACCAGCTGCTCTGTATCATTCAGCGTTAGAATAATGGGCGGATCCACCATCTGGGAGGTGTACTCTCTGGTCTTCAAAGACGCCATGGTCCGCTCATAAAGTACCTTTTCATGGGCTGCATGCTGATCAATAATATAGAGATTGCTGCGGTACTGAACCAGCCAGTAAGTGTCAAACAGCTGTCCGATCAGAATATGCTCTTTTCTGGCATCCCGGGTCAGCAATTTATCCTCGAAAAAGTCCATCTGCCGGGCAACCGGCCCAGTTTCCTTCTGTTTTGAGGGAGTCGGCCCTTGAGCCTCTGTCTCGGAGTCTGGTTTTTGATCTGCATTATAACCGGGACTCTGCTCCGCCAGAAATACAGGCATTTCAGGCTTTGGTTCATTCTGTTTTGACGTTACTTCTTCTGGTGCTGGCTGCACTTCCTGCTGTCCTGACGTTCCCGCCGCCTCTTCCAGTTTATCGTTTGTTTTTTCCGGCTGCAGGGACATAGCCTTAAGTCGCCTTGTCTCAAAAGGCTCAGGCCTCTCCTCCCGAACATGAACAGGTTTTAAAGACGGACGCTCAGACAAAGTCCCGGTCGGCAGGGATTCTGCCGGCTGCCGGCTGCCTACCGGCTCCGGTACGTTGGCTGCCGGAATCAGTTCCCGGCCAGAAAGCGCCATGGAAAGTGTGTGAAATACCGTCCGGTAAATCTGATCTGCCTCCCGGAAGCGGATTTCCATTTTCGCCGGATGGACATTGACATCAATGAGTGACATATCAATCGTAAACTGCAGCATGGTAAAGGGATATTTATGCTGCATCATATATGGTTTATAAGCCTCTTCAATCGCCTTATTGATCAGACTGCTCCGAATATAGCGGCCATTGATGAAATAATACTCAAAATTCCGGTTTCCCCGGGCGATCAGCGGCTTGCCAATAAAGCCGGAAAGCTGAACCGGTGATGCTCCACCTTCTATTTCGATCAGGTTTCCGGTAATTTCCCGGCCAAATACGCCATAGATGATATCCTTAAGGTTCCGATTCCCCGAAGTATGAAGACGGCTCTGGCCATTATTGATAAACCGGATGGAAACCTCCGGGTGAGACAGGGCAATCTTCTCCACCAGATCTGCCACATGAGCCCCTTCTGTGGCCGGAGATTTCAAAAATTTCCGGCGAACCGGCGTGTTGTAAAAAAGGTCTCGTACCAGAAAGGTAGTTCCCTGCGGAGCGCCCACCTCCTCCAGGCTTTTTTCTTCTCCGCCTTCTATCCGGTATCTGGCTCCGCTGATGGAACCTGCGGTACGGGTAATCAGTTCTACCCGGGACACAGACGCAATGGAGGCCAGCGCCTCACCGCGAAAACCCAGAGAAGCCACGGAAAACAGATCGTCTGCTGTCCGGATTTTACTGGTGGCATGACGCGTAAACGCCAGCGGGATTTCATCGGCCAAAATTCCGCATCCATTGTCCGTGACACGGATCATCTGAAGGCCGCCGCCCTGTATCTCCACAGTTACAGCAGTCGCCCTGGAATCAATCGCATTTTCTAAAAGCTCCTTTACTACCGATGCCGGACGCTCAATCACCTCTCCCGCCGCAATCTGATTTATTGTATTCTGATCCAGTACCTGAATCGCTGCCACGTCTTTTCTCTCCTTACTATTTCTGTCACTGATGTACCCATCGGTTTTTCAGCTTTGCCTGCAGCTTGTCAAGGGTGTTTAATGCCTCAAGTGGCGACATGTGATTCACATCCATCTCCATCAGCTCCCGGATGATTTCCTCCTCACTGACTGTGTCAAAAATAGACATCTGCTGCAGGTCCACCTCGTCTGCACGAACCACTTTTTTCCTGGTAGGAACAGGCGCTCCCATCTCTGCAATCTCCCGGGTTCTGGCGGTAATATCTGCATCACTCAGTTCCTCCACCAGTTCCTTCGCCCGGATGATAACCGGCTCCGGGACTCCGGCCAGACGGGCCACCTGAATGCCATAGCTTTTATCAGCTCCGCCTTTTACAATTTTTCGAAGAAATACGATATCGTCTCCCTGTTCTTTTACGGCAATACAATAATTATTTACGCCGCTTAACGCCCCCTCCAGCTCCGTCAGCTCATGATAATGGGTGGCAAACAGGGTTTTTGCTCCAAGAATTTTCGGATTGCTGATGTACTCCACCACAGCCCAGGCGATGGAAAGACCGTCAAAGGTACTGGTACCGCGTCCGATCTCGTCTAAAATCAACAAACTGCTTTTCGTCGCATTTCGCAGAATATTGGCCACCTCTGTCATTTCCACCATAAAGGTGCTCTGCCCGGAAGCCAGATCATCCGATGCCCCCACCCTGGTAAAAATCCGGTCGCAGAGTCCGATATCTGCTTCATCCGCAGGGACAAAGCTTCCAATCTGCGCCATCAGGGTAATGAGAGCAGTCTGACGCATATAGGTGGACTTTCCAGCCATATTTGGACCGGTAATAATGGAAATGCGATTCTTTCCATTGTCCAGAAACGTGTCGTTGGCCACAAACATTTCGCCGCCCATCATCTGCTCTACCACCGGGTGGCGTCCATTTTTTATGCGAATGATTCCCTTTTCATTGATGGAAGGCTTTACGTAATTATTGCGGGTTGCCACAACTGAAAGAGAAGCCAGTACATCCGTCATCGCCACCGCTCTGGCTGTGTTCTGAATCCTTGAAACCTCTGCTCCAATGGTATCACGAATCTGACAGAACAGTTCATATTCCAGCGAAACCAGCTTATCCTCTGCCCCCAGAATCACATCCTCCAGCTCCTTGAGACGTTCCGTGGTATAGCGCTCCGCATTGGCCAATGTCTGTTTGCGGATAAAATAATCCGGAACCTGTTCCTTAAAGGAATTGCTGACTTCGAAGTAATATCCAAATACTTTGTTGTATTTGATCTTCATGGTGCGGATTCCAGTTTTTTCCTTTTCTGTCTGCTCCAGCTCTGCCAGCCAGTCTTTCCCCTCGGTTTTGGCACGTCTCAGGCGGTCCACCTCCGAGCTATATCCATCTTTTATAATTCCGCCTTCCCGGACAGAAACAGGTGGATCTTCCTCCATAGATTGCCCAATCAGCTTCTGAAGATCCTCCAGCGGATCCAGCTCTGCTTCCAGGTATTTCATCTGCTCGCTGGAAAATTCCCGGAGAATCTGTTTGATATAAGGCAGCATGGCCAACGAATTTCCAAAAGCAATCAAATCTCTCGGGTTGGCCGTCCGGTAGCTGATCCGTCCGATCAGGCGCTCCAGATCGTAAATGGAGTTCATGTATTCACAAAGTTCTTCCCGGGAGATGTAATTCATATTCAGCTCTTCCACTGCATTCTGCCGCCGCAGAATCTCTTCCCGGTCAATCAAAGGCTGTTCCACGATGGAACGAAGCATTCTGGCTCCCATGGCCGTTTTCGTCTTATCGAGAACCCACAGGAGAGTTCCACGTTTTTGCTTTTCCCGCAGCGTTTCCGTCAGTTCCAGATTCCGCCTTGTGGAGGTATCCAGCATCATAAACTGACCGGTAGTATACACCGTTAAGCGGGTCAGGTGTTCCAGGGACGTTTTTTGGGTCTCATAAAGATACTGGAGCACAGAGCCGGCTGCCAGCATGCCGGTTTCATAATCGGAAAGTCCCAGAGCCTCCATATGTCCGGCATGAAAATGCTCTCCTAAAATTCTACGGCAGGAGTCATCGGAAAAGAAACGGTTGTCCAGGGCGGAAATAACAGCGCCCAGACGAACTTTCAGATCTTCCAGATCAATGCCGGACATGTAAAACGCCTCATTGCAGATAATTTCGGATGGAGAAAACTTGTAAATCTCATCCAGCAGCGCCCGCTCGGTTTTTACTTCTGTCACCAGATAGTCGCCGGTGCTCACATCCACGGTGGACAGTCCAAATACTCCGTCCAGGTATACAATTCCCATGAGATAATTATTTTTTGATTCCTCCAGCACCTGGGGGCCAGTCAGGGTGCCGGGTGTTACAACGCGGATGACCTCTCGTTTTACCAGTCCCCTGGCAGTTTTCGGATCCTCCATCTGCTCAGCGATAGCTACCTTGTAACCTTTCTGTACCAGACGGCTCAGATATCCCTCCACGGCGTGATAAGGAACGCCACACATTGGTGCGCGTTCCTCCAGTCCACAGTCTTTACCTGTCAGTGTAATTTCCAATGCCTTTGAGGCGGTCAGGGCGTCATCGAAAAACATTTCATAAAAATCGCCGAGCCGATAGAATAAAATACAGTCCGGATATTGCTTTTTTGTCTCCAGATAATGGGTCATCATTGGTGAAAGTGCCACTGTCTACCTCTCTTCAAATGGACGGAGTGCTGCAAAGCCTGAAAATGGATTTTGCAGCACCCCGGTTAATCATGTACCAGTCTAATTTTTATTGCTCCGCCTATTGAAACATCGGGTCAGTTGGATCCCAGGTTTGCTGATCTGAGATCGGAACCAGTTCCGGTTTGTCGAAAGGCGATGCAACCAGCGGATCTTCATAAATCTGCACGGCAGTTCCCAACCCGCAGTTGTCGTAAATCCACTTGGAATTTGCACAATTTAAGCGAACGCAGCCCAAAGAACGGGTTACACCAAGACCATTGTAACCTACTGTCAGCAGGCTGTCCTCTTTTGTGGTGGAATACGTGATGGAATGAAGCAGGAAACCTTGCGTGATTCTGGTCGCGTACTGGGTATACGTATCATTAACCATCAGTCTCCAGCGGTATTTGGCCGGCGTATGGAAGGTTCCGATGGGTGTGTCATCTCCCACAGAAGTCAACATGGCCTTTACCGGGATAATATAGCCGTTTGCCCCGTCTTTGGCATAAACAGTCAGGCAGTTCAATGCCTTGTTGACTTTCAGAAGGTAGCTGGACTGCCTGCCGATGAGAGCATCCACATCCTGTACCAGACGGCCAAAGGAATCAAAATAGAATTTATATCCATCCACGTAATGCCAGCCCGTCAGAGCAACGCCATCCACAAAATAGTAACGGGTAAAATCGTCATTTAACCATCCATTATAAACACTGCCATCCTCATTGAACATAACCGTAGCATTTTCTGCCACTGTCAGACGGTCACTGTAGGAGGATTTATATCGGGGGGCTGTGCTCACAGGAGCAGCACTTCCCTTAGGAAGCATCACAACCTCCACAGAAAGCAGCTTCTCGCCGATATCCTTGGTTCCGGCCACCTCGCCGTTCTTTGCCCAGCCCATCTTTCCCTGGCCGCTGGAGGTTACACTATAGTAGATATCAAAAAGCTTTTCAGCCTGTCCAGTCAGCTGAATCTGAACCGCCTCCAGATAGCTTCCATCTCCCACAACACCGGTGGGAAGTCCATCATGGTACCACCAGAGATAGCCGCCCACATTGGTGTAGGCACGGTAGGAAACACCGCCGATTCCTTCGAAATTATTGAGGTTCATGGTCAGAGCGGAAACGTCACCCAGATTGTTGTATATGTAATTTACGCCAACGTGAAGCGCCGTATTTACCTCCGGCGTCTGCGGCTGAACCTGTGTTCCCTCCTGTCCTGGGGAAGGTTTACTGGCCTCATTTTGCTGCTGCGCTGTATTTCCGGCAATACCGGCCTCAATATCCGCTGCAGGACCTGCAAACGCCACTGATGCAGTTCCTCCGGATAACATGGCCGCAGATATGAGAATGGCCATATTTCTGTAGTGCTTTTTCATGTGTATATCCTCCTTACGGCGCTGCCGCGCCCATATAATAAAATCCTCTGGATTCCTCCAGGTATACATGTACCAGTGTTCCGATCAGTTCCGGGCCTCCTGGAAAGTGAACAATCGTATTGTTGGAAAGACGTCCTGTGACATATCCTGCCTCATGACTGTCTGTTTCTTCCACCAGCACCTCCTGAACTGTATGCACATCCCGGCCGCAGACCTGAGCAGAAATCTCCTGCACTTCTTTTAAAAGCCGGTCAAACCGATCCTTTACGATCTCCTCCGGAACCTGATCTTCCATGGCAGCCGCCGGTGTTCCCGTTCGTTTTGAATAAATAAATGTAAATGCACTGTCATAGCGCACCCTGCGAACCACATCCAGGGTTTCCTGAAAATCCTCTTCTGTCTCTCCGGGGAATCCGACAATAATATCCGTGGTCAGGGAAATATCCGGTATTTTCGCCCGAATCCGATTCACAAGATCCAGATACTGTTCCTTCGTATAGCGCCGGTTCATCCGTTCCAGAATCCGGCTGCTTCCTGACTGCAGCGGAAGGTGAAGATGATGGCAGATTTTCGGAGAAGCCGCCATGGCTTCAATGAGCTCCTGGGACAGATCCTTAGGATGAGATGTCATAAAACGGATGCGGGAAAGACCTTCAATCTGTGCCACCCGACTGAGAAGCTGCGCAAAGGTCACAGGCGGATTAAGATTCTTCCCGTAGGAATTTACATTCTGTCCAAGCAGCATCACTTCCACCACTCCGGTGCGAACCAAGCCTTCTATCTCATGGATGATATCCTCCGGTGTGCGGCTTCGCTCCCGCCCCCGTACATAAGGAACAATACAGTAGCTGCAGAAATTATTGCAGCCAAACATAATATTCACTCCGGATTTGAACGCATACTTTCTCTGGGAGGGAAGTTCCTCCACAATCTGGTCCGTATCCTTCCAGATATCAATCACCATCTTTTTTGTTGCCAGACGCTGCTCCAGAAGTTCGGCCAGACGGTACACATTGTGAGTTCCGAAAATCAGATCCACAAACCGATAACTCTTTTTTAACCGCTCTACCACCTCCGGCTCCTGCATCATACAACCACAGAGAGCAATCAGCATGTGTGGGTTCTTTTTCTTCAGGCTGTGCAGATAGCCAAGGCGGCCATACACTCTCTGATTGGCATTTTCCCGAACCGTACACGTGTTGTAAAGAACAAAATCCGACTCTTCACTGTCCCCTTCCGTAAACCCGCAGGCCAGAAGAATTCCCATCAGTTTCTCTGAATCATGGGCGTTCATCTGACAGCCGAAGGTGGAAATATAACACGTCAGCGGACGGCCCAGTGTTTCCTCCATGGTCCGGATTCGGCTTCGGCACAGATCCATAAAATACTGCTGCCGTTCCGGCTCTGTTTGCGGTGCGCCGGATATCGGCGGCCCTCCGGTCTGCCGTGCCGTGTCCATATTAGATAATGTCATACGCCGTACAACTCCTTACCGATATTTTCATACATTAGTTAATATTACTATAAGGCTTTGATTTTATCAAGTGCTATTCTTTTACGAATTTTTCCCATGTCTTACAATTTCTGTCACTTTCCAAAAGACGATCCGGTGTTATGATCCGACCGATTTTCACATCATGGTGTTCTTCCCAGCCCCCTTCTGTCAACTGAAATTCATAGCAAAGACCAATGGTCTCGTGATCCGGCTCCCGGGCAAGAAAACGATCATAATAACCGGCTCCATAGCCCAATCGCCCTCCGTCGTATGAAAATGCCACCCCTGGAACGAGGACCGGAGCCTGGGGGACACAGGCCGGTTCACAGTCCGGGGCTGGCTCCGGGATGCAAAAGGCGCCGGGAACCAGCTGCTCCCGGCCTGTAATAAAATAAAAGGTCATGTCACGCCCTGTCACACGGGGAAGCGCAATCCGGATTCCCTCCTTTAAGCACCAGGAAAGAATCGCGTCCGTTCCCGTCTCTCCCCGGACGCTGACATATCCGTAAACACAGCCATCCTTTCCCGGAAAAAGGGATGGAGCAAGACTCTTTAATCGGCAAAGCACCGCCTCATCCCAGGCGGTGCGCATTTCTTCTGTCAGATATTTCCGCTTCTCCAAAATTATGCTGCGCAGCTCAGCTTTTGATCGGATTAACCTTTCCATATTTTTCTCCCAAGTCCGTAATCGTGCCATCCTTTTCCTGAATCGAAATGGAATTTAAGGTGCTGCGCATATTGTTCCGGATCGTCTCCAGGTATTCTTTTCGAAGCCGTGCCTGTTCTTCCTTCTCCTCGTCTGTCAAGCCAACCGACTGGCTTTTATGGTACAGTGCATTGATTCGGTCAATTTTTAACTGATCCATATTTGATTCCTCCTGAAATATATCTGTCTTTAATCCGGACGGTACCTGGAAATAATAGCTTCCGCCACTTTCATGCCGTCCATGGCCGCCGAGGTAATTCCCCCGGCATATCCGGCTCCCTCTCCGCAGGGGTAAAGGCCTGGAATTCGACTTTCCATTCGCTCATCCCTTGGAATCCGAATTGGCGAGGAAGTCCGGCTTTCCACACCTGCCAAAATCGCATCGTTTCGATCAAATCCCTCCATTTTCTTTCCGAAAGCTTCCATAGCCTCCAGCAGAGACGATGACAGAGGGTCCGGCAGTACCCGGCGCAGGTTTCCAAAGGCAAAACGTCCCTGAAATGCAGGATTAACATTTCCAAACGCGTGGCTTTCCCGGTTTTCTTTAAAATCTCCATAAAGCTGGACGGGAATCTGACCATTTCCGCATTGAAATGCCGCCTCCTCCAGTCCTCTCTGAAAAGCAACCCCGCTAAGCGCCGTAGAATCCGGAAAGTCCTCCGGTGTAACCGTAATAATCAGCGCACTGTTGGCATTTTCGCCAGCCCGGTCGTGGTTGCTCATTCCATTGACCGCCAGGCGCCCTGGCTCCGAGGAAGCATCAACGACAAAACCTCCCGGGCACATACAAAATGAATAGACACCGCGGCCCAGAGATGTCTGATATGTCAGCTTATAACTGGCAGCTCCCAGATTTCCTGGATCTTCTCTCCCATACTGAGTGAGGTTAATCTGACGTTGGGGATGCTGAATCCGCAATCCTACGGCGAAAGCCTTTGGAATCATGGCAAGCGGTTTTTTTTCGAGCATTTCAAAGGTATCTCTTGCGCTGTGGCCAATGGCCAAAACCACGGGACCAGTAAAAATTTCCTCTTTTTTTCCTCCGCAGATGGCTGTAATGCCCCGGAGCCGCCCATCTCTCACAATCAAATCTTCCATTCGGCATTGAAATCGTATTTCGCCGCCGAGACGTTTAATCTCCTCACGAATGTTTTGAACCACCAGGCGAAGCACATCCGTTCCCACATGAGGATTATGGATATATGTAATCGCCGGATCGGCTCCGGCCTCTGCCAGAATCTCCAGAACTTTCCGGTTTCGTCCGGACGGATCCTTTACCAGGGTATTTAACTTCCCATCGGAAAAGGTTCCGGCTCCACCCTCGCCGAACTGTACATTGGAATCAGCCTGCAGTGTTCCGTCATCCCAGTAGCGGTTTACGTGAACCGCCCGCTCCTCCACCTGGGCGCCCCGCTCTAAAATCAACGGCCGGTATCCAGCCCTGGCCAGCATGAGACCGCAGAATATGCCGGCCGGACCAAAGCCAATGATAACAGGCCGGCCATCCATGGGTTCCGTTCCCGGAGAAGGAAGCCGATAGGTTTCCTCCTGTCGGATCGCAATGTCGGCGCGCTTGGCCCGCTTTATCACATCACGTTCCTTTCCCCGAATGACAACATCGACGGTGTAACTGTAAAGCAGCTGATCTTTTTTTCTTGCGTCCAGAGAGCGGCGTACAATCTGCAGTTTTAAAATCCGTTCCGGTGAAACTCTCAGTATATGGGCAGTTTTCTGTTTCAGCTCCTCCGGTGTATGGGACACGGATAGCTTAATCTGATTAATCCTTATCATGGTTCTCTCCTGCCCTCAGCGTTTTTTCTATCTCCAGAAGCAGCGCTTCGCGGTCTGTTTCCTTCCCTTTTTTTCGTTCTTCCAGCTCTGACAGAAATACCTTTAGACGGGAAAGAGCCTCTTTAATCCTTCCCTGTGTCTCTTGCACCTGGTTAAGGGATTCGCGGATCTGGCTCTGCACCGCCAAATCCACAAAAAAACCATCGAAAAAATAATCAGCAAACCGCATAAAGCCACCTGTTTCAATCTGAAGATCTGCCTGAATTTCCACATCTGCCAGTTCCGTTTTAAATTGGCGCAGAGTACTCTGCAACTGTTTTACCTGTTCATTTGCCTCATCCAGCCGACTGTGCTTCATCATAGTGGTAAACAGTCCGCCTCCGGCGATATCCCAGATACTATACCCTTCTGCACTGTCCAGAAACGCGCAGACTTTGTCCGCCTCCCGCAAAGCATCGTTTCCCGCCCAAATTGCCTCATTTACTTCCTGCAGCTGTTTTTCTATGTATGATAATTCCTGCTCCGCATCCAGAAGCTCCCCTGGTACTCCACTTGCCTCCAGCTGTTCCCGTACCTCCTGCAGTTTTCTGGTAAAAGCCTCCTCACAACCCTGAAGCTGTCGTATTTCCTCCTCAGCCCGCCGGATTTCCTCTACGATCCGGTCCAGTTCCTCTTTTGACACTTCATATTTGACCGCTGCAGCAAACGCCTCTGCTCTTTCTTCGTCCAGACGATCTTCTTTTTTTCCGAGAACTCCATACAGCCAGGACGCCAGACTCCGCCCCTCCAGAAGTTCCACATCTTCCTGCTCTTTCATGCGGATCTGATCCAGTAAAGCTGTGTGCTTCGCAAGCTGATCTCTCTGGCTGTACAGCTCCTCCAAAATATTTTTCAGCTGAGAAAAACGAAGGCAGCATTGCCGCAGCTTTTGCAGGTCTTTCTTTGTATCCTCCATATGCGTTTCTCCTTTCTTCTCTTACAGGCAGCCTGCATGCGTTCCGGCGATGGCTCCGGTACTCCAGGCCCACTGAAGATTATATCCTCCACAGATTCCATCCACATCCAGAAGCTCTCCTGCTAAAAACAGGCCCGGATGAAGGCGGGATTCCATGGTCTCTGGGTTTACCTCCCGCACATCCACACCGCCGCAGCAGATCTGTGCCTGCTCAAAGGGATTGACTTCTTTGATTTCCACCCGGAAATCATGAATTAGCTGACAGAGCGTAGAAACCGCCTGTTCCGTGAGCTCACCTACCCGTTCATCCCTACGGATTCCGGCACATTTCAGCAGCAAAAGCGCCAGTTTCTTATGAAGCCAGCCTGTAAAAAAATCCTCTGCCAGGCGATTTCGCATGATCTGTACTCTCTGAAACATCAGCTCCTGCGTTTTTTCCTGAGAAAATCCCGGATAAAAATCCAGGACTGCCTCCACACGTTCTTTCCGATCCAGGGCTCTGGCAGCATAACGGCTCACCTGAAATACTGGTATTCCGGAAATTCCGTAATCCGTCAGCTGAAGTTCCCCGTGGTCCGAAGCCGCCTTCTTGCCATCCACATAAAGCGTTACCGCCGCTTCCGTACGGACTCCGGCTATCTGACGAAAAAAAGACTCCCGACAGCGCAGCTGGACCAGCGCCGGAAGCGGTTTAATGATATGGTGTCCCAACTGCCTGGCAAGCCGATATCCGCTCCCATCTGAACCGGTAACAGGTGCGGCTTTTCCGCCGGTGGCCAGCACCACACAGTCCGCGCTGTATTCTCCCATGGACGTCTCGATCCTGTACATGCTCTTCCGGTCAATTTGCGGGATGATCCGCAAAATCTCACATTCCGTCACAACAGGAATTTTTTCCTTTTCCAGTTCCAGCCGGAAGGCATCCAGGACAGCGCTGGCCTGACCGCTGTAGGGATAGAGATATCCGTCACGCTCTTTCGTAATAACACCCAGATCTTCGAAAAAATCCAGCGTCATTTCCAGTGGAAAGCCGCTTATAACCCGCATCGGAAAATCCGGAACGCCGCTCCGATAACAGGAAGCATCCTGAAAACGATTGGACAAATTGCATCTTCCATTTCCGGTGGAAAGAATTTTTTTCCCGACCCGGTCCCGGTGCTCCAGGAGCGTAACCCTGGCTCCCTGTCTGGCCGCAAAAATTGCAGCTGTCATGCCGGAAGCTCCGGCACCGATGATTATGACACGTTTCTGTTTCATTTCGTTCTCCTTTATCAGCTGGTATATGATTCAAGGTAACTGAATACCTCCATGACACTTTCAAACCACAGTCCCTCCAACAGCCGTTCCTGCTCTTCTGCCGGAAATTCTGTCAGGGGCATGTGGGTTTCCAGGCAAACCTGACCATCCCGGAACACAAAGAGAAATCCTTCCTCTGCAACAAGACAATATGGTTTTGGTGGTTCTCTGAGGACCATCGGCTCCTGGTTGGCCACTGCATTTCCCTCAGGAACTGTCTCTGTCTCCAGAACCTGTCCGGGAATTGGCTGGGCCTGTCTTGGTTTTCGCAGACAGAGATATGCGCCCGCCAGCAACGATGTACCCAATATGACAGATACAATAAAAACGCAAACATAATACTTCTTCATAGAATACCTCCTGGTGTGTGCCAAAAAGCAACGCACTGCATATGCAGGTATTCTTAGTATCTGCGGTTTTTCTCTATTTTAAACATCCTTCAGCCGTCCCTACATCAAATGTAGCTTCCGGGAAAGGGCAAGCACTTTTGTACCGCCAGGCATGGAGCGCAGCTCTTCTTCCTCTACACAGCGCAGCCGGATCAGAAGCACCCCATATACGGCGATGGCCGCTGCCACTGAAACGGCAACGCCAGCCACGTTGCTGTGAATCACCAGCGTTACGCCCCGGTACACCCCGTAGGATACAAGACCCATGAAACCCGCTGCAATGGATGGCAGCAGGAATGTTTTTACCATTTCCTGGCGGTAATGGAGAACTCTTCGGATAGCCATGGCATTGAGCACGCACATGATCATCGCAAATGCGATATTGGAAAATACCATACTGTAAATTCCCATATGGCATACCATCAGCATCACATAAAGTATGATAATATGGAGTATCAATGCAATAAAAGCATTGCGAACCGGCACATTCATCCGGTTTAATCCCTGCAGGATAGCATTGGTTACCGTGGACAGGGAAAGGAATACCACAGCAGCCGACCCTGTAGCCAGCATACGAACGGCCTCTGAATTATCGCCGGAGCGAAATAAAAGTCCTGTGATGGGCGCTGCCAGTACAGCAAGTCCCACAGCCGAGGGAATGGCAATCAGCATTGCGAACCGAATTGCCAACCCGGTCTTTTCAATCGCTGCCTGTCGGTCTTTTCTCGCCACTGCACCGGATAGAGAGGGAATCAGAGAAGAGGACAGGGAATTGGCCATGGCCAACGGCACATGGACCAGCAACATGTATTTGTTATTATAAATGCCCCAGAGTGCAAGAAACTCCTCGCCGCGGCCCAGCGCCTCCATCCCATGGGCCATGATACCATTATCAATTACGGAATTTACGTTATAAACGGCAGAACTTATGATAACCGGAACCACCGTGCACAGAAAAACAGTGGAAATATGGCCGTAAGACTCAGTCCGGCCCAAGCGGTCTCGGCGCAGTTTCCGCATAAAAACTGAACGGTAAATTAAAAACAGGAACAGCACAAACAAAAGAGCCGCCAGGGCGCCTGCACCAGTTCCAATGGTTCCTCCCGCAGCGCCAAAGGCCTGAGGATATCCACTGGTTTCAAACACCCGGTTGGAATCCAGTCCCACTTTAAAAAGAACACTGGCTGCTGTCACGCTGATAACCGCATTGACAACCTGTTCCAAAATCTGAGAAACTGCAGTGGGAATCATGGTACCGTGCCCCTGGAAAAAACCGCGGAGAACTCCCAGATACGCCATGATCCAGATTGTCGGAGCCAGTGTCCGGAGTGCATAGACACAGAATGGCGTGTTAAAGACCGGACCGGCAAAAATATCCGCAAAATTCCAGGTTACAAAGCAGCCGAGACCACCGGCTACCGTGGCGTAGGCAAAGGCTGCCCGCATGACCCGCTGCGTACTCCGATACTGGCCTTTAGCCAGTCTGGCCGCCACCATTTTGGAAACCGCCAGGGGAAGGCTGTAGGAGGACAGGATCAGCATAATGTTGTACACATTAAAGGCCGTTGAATAATACCCCATACCCTCGTCGCCAATGATATTTGTCATGGGAATCCGATAAAGGATTCCTATGAGCCGGACAATAATTCCGGCCATAGCCAGAATCGTGCCCTGAATCACAAAGCCGCCCGCCTTCTTTTTCACGCCGGCTTTTCGTCTACTCCGTCTGTTCTCCATAAAATTCCGCCTTATCCATTTGGTCTGCCTGGAGAATGCAGACCCAGGTGGTTCCCGGATTCAGCACAATCTCCTGGCCATTTATATCGTAATAATGTGTGACACCGTATTCACTTTCCTTTTCCCAGGTAACGGGAATACCGCGTCCATTGGTAAAATAGTACCCCATGCAGCCCGTCTGGGTATCAATGTTAAGATATTCCGACGGCGCATAAAAATGCCAATGGCAATACTGAAACAGAATATTTTTCGCCGTCAGCTGCCCCTCATCGCCCTGGTGCGGGCCACCGTACTGGTACCGGTAATACAGGCCGTCCTCCGGATTATAAGTAAACCACGGATCATTCATAGCATAACCAGGCCGCACATAGGTGGCCGGATATCCCTGCTCCAGAAGTACCGGGTGCTCTGAGACGGCAAATTGGTAATGGCCGCGATATGCCTTCGGATAGAATGGATCAATAGAAAGCGCCTCCATGGCCTCCTGAAGCTTTTTCCCACTGGTGTAAGCATTGTGGGGGGCCTTTCGGTCTGAACTCCTGTAAAAAGCCGCATCACCGGTTCCGCTGATTCCATTGATATGATCCATGGCGTCCAGATACGGCTCTGCAAAGGTACTCTGACCGTAATGGGCACAGACAGCCTCGAATTCCCGGGCAAAATATGTATAGTAGGTTCGACAGCTTCGAACAGAACCAATTCGCTCCAGGTCATCCAGATCCTCAAAAAGTGCCATAAACCGGTTCATCGTTCCTTCCACCGGTGCCTCATAAATTACGGAAGCACGGTTGATCCCGTAATGGGGAAGAGCCGCCTTATCGTTGCTGATCATAACCGCCACTGGGCGCCGATCCGCCTTTTCCTTGTCAATCCAGCATCCGGTCAGATAGCTTGGGAGCTTGCCATCCTGCAGCGTCCGTTCCTGAATCATCTGCTTTGGTTCTTCCTTTGCCTCTGTCTCTGATTCCAGCTGCAGAACCTGAGTTTCCACAGATGTATCTTCCGCATCCGGAAGTGACACACTGGCCGTTTTATAGCCGGCGCAACCCGCCGCTGCCATCATAACTCCCATAACCGCCAAAAGTATTCTGTATTTTTTCATCCTCCGTCCCCCACCCATTTACGTTTACCCGATCAACGGCCTGTGACTGTCGCGTTACCGTGTATACCCCTGAAGAGACAGGATTTCCTCCTGTTTTTTTTCCATGATCAGACGTTCTTCCTCTTCCATGTGGTCATAGCCGCACAGATGAAGCATACTGTGAGCCACCAGAAATGCCAGTTCCCGCTCCTGGGAGTGACCGTACTTTTCTGCCTGCTCCTGTACTTTATCCACGGAAATCACAATATCGCCCAACAGAAGTTCTCCGGTTTCCGGATTAAAATAATCCTCTGCCTGTTCCTCCAGGCGATCGAAATCGGACGGCGTTTCAAAATCTCCCATGGGAAATGACAGCACGTCCGTCTCCCGGTCAATGGAACGGAATTCCCGGTTCAGACGCCGAATTTCTTCATTGTCCGTCAAAAGGACATTAACTTCTGCCTCATAGGGGCATTTCTCGTAATCCAATGCCGCCAGCACTATCGTTTCAATAATCGGTCTGTAATCCACATTCCAGTCTTTTTTTGCCTCATATTCAATCTGAATCGTCATTTTCCCGATTTTCCTCTCTGCGTAATCCGCTCCCGTCTGCCGCGTTTTTCCTTCGGTGCCAGCTTTGCTTCCTTTTTTTCATAGGCATCGTATGCCTCCACGATCTTCTGTACCAGCGGGTGCCGCACCACATCGCTGCTGGTAAGGAAACAGAAGCCAATATCATTGATCTGTTTCAATACGCGGATGGCTGTATCCAGGCCAGACGCCGCCCCTGCCGGAAGGTCTTTCTGAGACTGGTCTCCAGTAATAATAACCTTGGATCCGAATCCAATTCGCGTCAGGAACATTTTCATCTGCGCCGGCGTCGTGTTCTGCGCCTCATCCAGAATAATGAAAGCATTATCCAGGGTACGCCCGCGCATATAAGCCAGCGGTGCCACCTCAATTAAGCCTTTTTCTGAATTGTGCAGATAGCTTTCCGCTCCCATGATCTGGTACAGGGCATCGTAAAGAGGCCGCAGGTACGGGTCAATCTTACTCTGCAGATCTCCTGGCAGAAATCCCAGTTTTTCACCCGCCTCAATGGCCGGGCGGGTCAGGATAATCCGGCTGACTTCTCCACTTTTAAAAGCCTGAATGGCCATGGACATGGCCAGATACGTTTTTCCTGTTCCTGCAGGGCCGATTCCAAACACGATCATCTTTTCCCGGATCATATCCACATACTGCTTTTGTCCCATCGTTTTCGGCTTAACCGGCTTTCCAGTGATCGTTCTGCAGATAATATCACGATCAATCTCCAGAATCTGATCGTCCTTTTCAGAAAAGGACAGGGACAGGGCATAATCCACATTCTGTTCCGTGATAGTATTTCCCCTTTTGGAAAGTTCCAAAAGATTGTTGAATACACGTTTCGCCTGTCGAATGGCCTGCTCCGGGCCGATAATTTTCAGCGTGCCATCCCGGGCAATCATGGTAACATGCAGGGTTCGCTCGATTTTTTTCAGGTATGCGTCAAACTGACCGCTGACATTCTGTTCGTGTTCCACGGGAATATCAATGATTGTCTCTATTATGCTCATCGCTCTGCTGCTCTCCTTGTGTCATAACTGTGATGGATTCCTCCGTTTTCAGATTGGCCTCTAAACGGCAAAATAATCCATTAACTAATATTTTAACATTATTTTCAATAATGTGTACCCCTTTTTCCATTAATTTTTCCCTGGTCTCCTGCTGAAAGGCGCGAGCCATTTCCATCAGCTCCTCTTTCCCATAGGGACGTTCGCTGATGGACACTTCCCGGGAGCGGATGGTTCCGATGGAAATGGGAATTCCCTCTCGAAAAGGCAGAAAAAAAGAACGATATTCCACAGAAGTCTGCCAGTCTGTTTTACGCAAACTGGGAAGCAGCCAGGCAAAAGAGTATTTCCCAATGACAGCGGACGCCCCAACCCGTTCTCTCCCGGTGGGAACAGCCATGGAATGCCAGAGGGAAAATTCCTTCCGCTCTGTACGGCTGCGAATCCCCACAACATCCGCGTCTGCCTGGACCCGATGCCTGGCTGTCTCCGTCCCAGAGTCATCCAGAATCGGAATGGTACCGGAAACCAGAAGCTGTCCTTTGGTAACCCGGTCGCCGACCCGCACTGCTGGAACGCCTTTTCGCACAATCATGGAGGTAATAACCGCATCGGCATCGGCAATCAGATCGCATGGGATCTCCTCCTGGTCCAGGTGTTCCACAGGAATCTCGTTTTCTTTTATCTGAATCAGAAGTCTCGTTCCCCGAAGCCGAACGGACACCCAGGTAATCTGCGGATAGGCTTCCCGCAGAGCCGCTTCCAGTCTTTCACAGGAAAATCCACTTTTTTTCATTCCACACTGTATATGAAGGGAATCCAGAAAATGGAACAGAGCATCCTCCGTGTACCTCCGATTCCCCTGAAACTCAATTTCCCAGATAAAACAGGAAAGATAAAAAAGAAAAAGAAAAAACGCCAGAACTCCAAGTCCCCACAATTTCCGCTTCCGATTTCTGAAAAGAAAAAAGGAAAGTCCGCTCTTTTTTAGGATCCTCAGTTTTACACCTGCCTTTCGCCGCAGTGTATCGCACTGAAAAAACTCCCCGGCTTTCATGGAGCACGTGTATACTCCATCCCGGCAGGAAACGCCCCATACGGAAAGTCCCGCAAAAGAGCAGAGATTTAAAAATCGCTCTGGACTGCCGCCAGTCATCTCAAAGCGCACTGTCCCGATTCCCATATGTTTCAAACTTCCCATTCCTCCCTTCGACTGACAGACGGCCGCATTCTGCGAAAGCCTATACCTGGCCAAACTGTACCGACTCAATTTGGCCGGAAACCTTCAGCTGTTCCCGGTCATAATAATCGATGGAAAGCTGTTTTCCCTGAATAGTCAGCCGAGTATGCGCACCGGACAGTTTCAGCGTTTCCTCGGAAAAAAACAGGATGCTTCTGTAATTTTCCACCACAGCCGACGTGCTGCCGGTAAAAAACAGAAGCATCTCCCCCAGAAAGACGTCCTCCGGCAAATTCAGAGCTGAAACAATCGCCCTCTTTCGCCCATCAAACAAGCGCTATCGCCTCGTTTTCGTCTTTTCCTATGAAGTATATGAAAAAGATATGAAGTTTATTCCCCGGTCCGTCTGGCAACCAGAAGTTCCATCATCCGCGGAACACAGTATAAAATCGGAAGTACGTACCGAAGGGAGGTTACCGGTCCCAACAGAAGCGTTCCCCAATATCCGAAAATCAGGCTCAGGGCAACGATACCCCATCGGTCCTTCCTTCTAAGAGCGGCAGTCCCTGAAAGCAACATTAGCCAGAACGGAAACGCCTGATTCAAAAGAACTCCGAGAAATGGAATTTTCTGAAAAACCGGTGTCAGCGTCAGATCCCGGAGTGCTGCCTCCAGAGCAGGCAGTTTTCCGGCCCGGTAAATATGCAGAACATTGAATGGCTCTTCCAAAAAGGCGCCGTCAAACAAAATATAAGAAATCCAGTACTGGGAATCCCCTGGATACCAATACCCCCAGTTTCCCATGAAAAAAGAGTCCGCATAAAGAAGAGGCATACGAAGGCCAATCCCCGCCCAGGTCCGAAAAAACCGGACCGGATCCTTTTTTACCACTCCGGTCTGAAATCCGCTTTTCACAGGATCTGCGTTGACTCGCACATACTGGCACAGAGCCGCTGGATCAATAACCGATTCTATATACGTCAGCTCCTCTTTCGTCAGCCTTTCCGGCTCCTCATTCCAGGCTCTGGCCAACTGCTGCATGGGAACGGAAAGCATTTCTCTGGCATCTCCTTTTTCGGCGCCAAGAGCCGCCGGAAGCGGAACACTGCATACATACCAGCCTGCTGTTACCAGAATTACCCCCAACAGAAAATGATATCCTGGAAATTTTTCTGATTTCCTGTGTCCGACAGCAAAAACAGCTGCAAAAAACAGAAACACATAAATTCCCTGATTACGAAACAGGCACATCAGAAATACACTTCCAAAGAAAAAGAAGACAGCTTTCCGGCTCCGCAGAAATCTGGCCGGATTCTCTGACAGGCTGCAGGCCAGGTCAAACACCAGGGCAAAAAATCCTCCGAATATGACGTCTTTGGTGGTAACAAAGGAAAATACCGTCAGATACGGATTCAGCACCAGAAAAGCCCAGGAAACTGCCAGAAGGGGGAGGGATGCCCCCCGTTCCCGCATCCGGCACAGAAGCAGGGAAATAACGGCTGTCATAAAAAGGGCCTGAGAAAGAGAATAGATCGCCAGACCGGCCTGATAGCTTCCGAAGAGCCATTCTCCCAGTTTCAGGCAACCGCACAGATAGGCTGTATGAGCCAGAGGATGGTGGGTAGACAAAGGCATATCACCAAATACCTGCAGCACCTGAACCGAGGCATCATAGGAATAGATCCCCGGATACACCGCCAAAAATACCGGGCCATAGACCAACCAGGTAAGAACCGCCACACGCGCAGCCATAGGCCAGATGCCGCCTGCCGTACCAAAAGACCGCTCTTTTGACGAAAAACTTTGTCTCTTTTCTCCCTTTTGCTCCCGCAGATCCAGCACTGCGAAAAGAGCGGCGGATGCTGACGCCCAGAAAAACGTCAGAGCAGCCAAAACCGGCACCCATCCCAAAATTTGAACTGACAGAATTTCATTCCGGCTGTAATGAAGTCCCAAAAGCGTCATGACAGCAAAACAGCCCCCTAAAAGCAGCGGCAATTTCCAATCCCGCCAGTGTGTCAAAGAAAGCGCCATATCGTATAAAATAGTCATCAAAATCACCGAAAGCCACTGCGGCAGTGAAAAAAAGGATTCCAGTACCGGAACCGACAAAAAAAAATGGCTGTCCAGGACAAGGCACGTCAGCAGGGCCGCAACAACAGAGGGCAATATTCTTTTTTTCAGGATTTCCATTATCAATCCCCTCCATCGGCACGGGGAAACGCGCCGGTTTTTCTCAGAAAAAAGTCCCGGTTTGAATCAAACCAGGACTTTCGCTTTTAATTAGTTGTATTTACGTTTTCTTGCAGCTTCAGATTTCTTTTTGCGACGAACACTCGGCTTCTCGTAATGCTCTCTCTTGCGAATCTCCTGCTGAATACCAGCCTTTGCACAGTTTCTTTTGAATCTGCGTAAAGCGCTGTCCAAACTTTCGTTATCTTTAACGATTACATTTGACATAGCTCACACCTAACCTCCCTCCAGTTGTGTAATAAGTGCATATTAATACAACTGTGTGGGTATTTTTTTAGCACTAGTAAAATTATATCATAAAAAAATCATACGTCAACAGGAATTTTAATATTTTCTCGAATTTGTCGAGACAGGGATTATTTTACCTGTTCTGCCACGACTTCTGCGGCTTTTTCAAGGGCAGCGTCGATTCCTGCCGGGTTCTTTCCTCCGGCCTGAGCCATATTGGGACGTCCGCCGCCGCCGCCGCCAACCAGGCCGGCGATGGCTTTGATCAGATTTCCTGCATGGGCGCCTTTTCCGATCGCCTGCTCTGTGGCAGATGCCATCAGATTTACTTTTCCATCTGTCACTGATGCGATCACAACCACGCCCTCGCCCAGCTTCTCTTTCAGCTGGTCACCCAGATTCCGAAGGCCATTCATATCCACATCCTGTACCTTCACAGCCAGAAGGCGGATTCCATTTACCTCTTTTACCTGGTCCATAACATCGCCCAGGGAATCATTGGCCAGGCGGCTCTTCAGCTTTTCATTTTCTGAATGCAGCGTTCTGATCTCCTCCAGGAGAGACTCAACCCTGGCGGTCAGGCCAGACGGTGTCGTCTTGGCCAGTCTGGCTGCCTCGTGAAGCTCTTTCTCCACTTCCCGGTAATGCTCCATCAGGCCTGCGGAGGTCAGCGCCTCAATTCTCCGGACGCCGGCTGCGATTCCGGCCTCGGAAAGAATCTTGAAGGCAGAGATTGTTCCCGTATTGGCAACGTGAGTACCGCCGCAGAGCTCGGTAGAAAAATCACCCATGCGGACAACGCGAACCTTCTCGCCGTATTTTTCACCGAACAGCGCCATGGCTCCTGTCTTCTTAGCATCTTCCAGAGACATGACGTCCGTCACAACCGGAAGAGAGGCGGCGATCTCATCGTTTACCATCTTTTCTACCTTTGCAATTTCCTCCGGCGTCATGGCAGAAAAATGCGTAAAGTCAAAACGAAGACGATCTTTTGTAACCAGAGAACCAGCCTGCTCTACATGGTTGCCCAGTACAGTCCGCAGTGCTTTGTGAAGCAGGTGTGTAGCGGAATGGTTTCTGGAGGTCAGTTCCCGGTTCTCCCGGTCCACCGTCAGCGTAACGGTGTCGCCATTTTTAAACATACCTTTTACAACTGTACCCACGTGGCCTACCTTGCCGCCCTGGAGACGAATTGTGTCCTTTACCTGGAACTGAGAGCCATCCGCCGTCGTAATCACGCCGATATCCGCCTGCTGTCCTCCCATGGTTGCATAAAATGGGGTTTCCTTTACAAGGATCGTACCATTCTGGCCGTCTGTCAAAGCCTCAACAATCTCCTCCTCCGTCGTCAGCACCGTGATTTCAGACTGCGCCGTGAGACGGTCATAGCCAACGAATTCCGTAGTAACAGACGGGTCGATGGACTGGTATACCGTGACATCTGCTCCCATATAATTGGTAGTCTTTCTGGCAGCCCGAGCCTGCTCTTTCTGGCGCTTCATGGCTGCATTGAAGCCGTCCTCATCGATTTCCAGTTCCTTCTCCTCGAGAATCTCCCGGGTCAGATCCAGCGGAAATCCGTAGGTATCGTAAAGTTTAAAGGCATTTTCACCAGAAAGCACCTTCTCCCCGTTTTTCTGCATCTCCTCTTCCATCTCAGACAGGATGGAAAGGCCCTGATCAATGGTCTTGTTAAATTTATCCTCTTCCTCGGAAAGCACCTTGAAAATCATGGCGCTCTTTTCCTCCAACTCCGGATACCCGTCCTTGGAGAGGTCGATTACGGTTCTGGAAAGCTCTGCCAGGAATTTCCCCTCAATGCCCAGCTTCTTTCCATGGCGGGCCGCACGACGCAGAAGGCGGCGAAGAACGTAGCCGCGGCCCTCATTGGACGGCATGATCCCGTCGGAAATCATAAACGTACAGGACTTTACGTGATCTGCCACAATACGCAGAGAAACATCGGTTTCATGCTCTTTCTGATACTCTGTATGAGCCAGCTCACAGACGCGGTCCAGAAGTGCCTTGTTGGTATCTACCGTAAACAGAGAGTCCACATCCTGTACTACAACAGCCAGACGCTCCAATCCCATACCAGTATCGATGTTTTTGTGTTCCAGCTCCGTATAATTGCCATGGCCGTCATTGTTAAACTGGCTGAACACGTTGTTCCACACTTCCATATAACGGTCGCATTCGCAGCCTACTGTACATCCAGGTTTTCCGCAGCCGTATTTTTCACCGCGGTCATAATAAATCTCCGAACAGGGACCACAGGGGCCAGCTCCATGCTCCCAGAAGTTATCTTCTCTGCCAAAGCGGAAAATCCGCTCTGCCGGGATCCCCATCTCCTTGTTCCAGATATCAAAGGCTTCGTCATCATCTTCAAATACAGAGGGATACAGACGATCCGGGTCAAGGCCCACCACCTCTGTCAGAAACTCCCAGGACCAGTGAATGGCCTCGGTTTTAAAGTAATCACCAAACGAAAAGTTGCCCAGCATCTCAAAAAAAGTGCCATGGCGTGCCGTTTTTCCGATATTCTCAATATCACCGGTCCGGATACACTTCTGACAGGTACACACCCTCGTTCTCGGCGGGATCTCCTGACCCGTAAAATAGGGTTTTAACGGAGCCATGCCGGAATTGATCAGCAAAAGACTGTTATCATTGTGTGGAACCAGAGAGAAACTCTTCATGGCCAGATGCCCCTTGCTCTCAAAAAAATCCAGGAACATCTTTCTAAGTTCGTTCACACCGTATTTTTCCACGTTGCTTCCTCCTATAGTTTCGTATATGCATCGTATACTTTTTTTCATTCTTTATATCCTATCATAGGAAAAAACTTTTCGCAAGTATAAAGAAAAGCAGAACGGAAAATTCTTCCGAACAGCATATCTGAAAAAACGGAACCTGAATATCGCATGCAAAAAAATAAGAGTGCCGTAACCCTTATTTTACAGCACTCTCATTCTTTTCCTGCGGAAGATGCTGACCGTACAGATCCAGCAGTTCATAAGCTCTGGCCCGGGTCGTTGCCGCCAGGGAGGCCGTATACTCCAACCCCTCCATGGTACCGCCGGCATATCGGTCTGCCGCTTGTCTGGCTGTGGCATCCCGGCTCCGTATCCACGCGCGTTCTTCCTTTTTCATGGCTTCAATATCCGCCTCGTCCATACAATTCAAAAGCGCCTGATAGATCCGGTTTAGTTCACTGTCCCAGAGTCGATACTCATAGTCAGCAACCCGCTTCATGGAATCCGTTGTAGCGCTGACTTCCGATTCCCGCATGGAATCAACTGCACTGCACACCTCATCCAGGCGTCTCCTGTAATCTTCCAGCGTCAGAACTGTCTTTTCCGACTCGGCTGCCGGCGAAAAAACTGTCTCCTCCGATGCCGCTTCCCGGTCCGAAACACCGTATAAAAATGGCGTTCCCGCCTCTGCAGTCCCTGCTTCAGCAGAATTCACATCCTCCTCCACAGCCGAATCAATTTCTTCTCCCGTGCCTTCTGACCTGCCTGCTCCGGCTGCCTGTCTGACAGAAAGCTGCGGGGTTCCGGCCGACGCATGAAGGCCACCCCCTTCCGCCTCGATGGAAGCCAGCGTGCTGCCCTCCATCGAAAACTCGGCTTTTTCTTCCAGGGACTCGGAAAAAATCCCGCTGGACACCATGTTTTTCTGCTGTTCATCTATAAATCTCCGGACGCTTGCGGTTGTAAAAATCCCCAGCGTCAAAATGACACAGATTGCAGTAATTACGCCTTTATTTTTCAATCTTTATCTAACCCCATTTCTATGTTCCATCTTAAGCTATTTCAAAGATAACACATTTGAAACGGAAAGAAAATAGGAGTCAAAAAGACGTAATATTATTGTAAGAAAAACCATTAAATACCAGGATCCACCAAAAGCGCATTCCCGTCTGCCGCGGAGGTAGCCAAAAAATCACACCTCTCATTTTCCGGGTGCCCATTATGGCCCTTAACCCAGAAAAATTGAACTTCATGCGGCTCTTTTGCCGCCAGCAGGCGTTTCCATAGATCCACATTTTTTACCTCTTCATTTTTTCCTCGCTTCCATCCTTTTTTTATCCACCCCTCGATCCAGTGCTGATTAAACGCATTAACCAGATACTGGGAATCGGAATAAAGCATCACCTGACAGGGCCGGTTTAAAGCTTCCAGGCCGGCAATGGCCGCCATCAGTTCCATCCGGTTGTTGGTCGTCCGCCTGTAGCCGCCGGAAATCTCCTTTACATGAAGCTGTCCCGCCGGATCTGTGTAATGAATCACTGTTCCAAATCCGCCTGGCCCGTCCGGATTTCCCCGGGCAGAGCCATCGGTGTAAATCTCAACCTTCAAAATCGTCTGGTTCTCCTTTTGTTTCTGTTTTTATCTGTCCCACTTGTCACAGAGGGAATTGATCTGATCAGCAAACCGCGCCAGATCTTTATTGGCGCCGCCCTCGTTTCTCATAATCACACGGCGCAAACGGTCACAGGCCGCCAGCAGGCGTTCAAAGACACCCTTCGCCTTCTTCGCGCTCTCCGGCTCGTCCCGACGAAGAGGAATGCCCTCCGTTACCGTCAGGAATCGTCCTTCCCGGAGATCATAGGATGTACCGGAAAACGGCGCCGCCGCCGAAATTCCATATTTTTCTGTGACGAGAGCCGCAAATTCATCACAAACCTGGTCATCCCCATGAACAATAAAAGCCTGGCTGGGCCGTTCCATAAAATTTCCAATCCATTCCAGAAGTCCGTTCTGATCTGCATGGCCGCTGATTCCCTCGATCTTTTCAATCCGCGCCAGCACCTCAATGGACTCTCCGAACAGCTTTACCTCTTCTCTTCCATCCACAATGCTCCGTCCCAGTGTGCCAATGGCCTGATAACCGGCAAAAAGGATGGTACATTCCGGTCTCCATAGATTATGCTTCAGATGATGGCGTACTCGACCTGCATCGCACATACCAGCCGCAGAAATAATTACCTTGGGTTCCTCGTCAAAGTTAATGGCAATGGAGTCTTCACTGGTAATAGAGAGGTGAAGTCCCGGGAAAGAAATGGGGTTGATTCCTTTTTTGACCAGCGCCTTCGTCTCTTCATTATAACAGTCGAGCATATTTTCCTTGAAAACCGCCGTGGCCTCGACCGCCATGGGACTGTCCAGATACACCGGGAAATTTCCATGCCCTGTTACCAGATTCTGCTCCTTCATGATACGGATGTAATTGAGAACTTCCTGGGTACGTCCAACAGCAAAGGCAGGGATTACCACATTTCCGCCTTTATCCAGCGTCTCCTGAATAATCCGTGCAAATTCCTCCACATGATTGCCGGAGGCTTTGTGAAAACGATTTCCGTAGGTGCTCTCCATCACCACATAATCCGCCTGCCGGATGTATTCGGGACTCCGGATCAGAGGCTTGTTTTTATTACCGATATCTCCGGAAAATACGATTTTCCTGGAGCAGCCGTCCTCGTTCATCCATATTTCAATAGACGCAGAGCCCAGCAAATGTCCCACATCCGTAAACCGGATTTCAAAGCCGTCTTTCAAATGAATGGTTTCGCCGTAATTACAGGGAACAAAATGCTCCAGCACTCCCTCCGCATCATTCATGGTGTAAAGGGGCGGAATCTCTGGCATACCAGCCCGTTTCGCTTTCCGGTTCTTCCAGGTTGCCTCCGATTCCTGGATGTGAGCACAATCCTTCAACATAATATCACACAGGTCGCTGGTGGCACGGGTCGCCATGACCTGGCCCCGGAATCCCCTGGAATAAATAAAGGGAAGCATACCAACATGGTCAATATGGGCATGCGTAACCAATACATAGTCCACATCCGCATACCGGACAGGAAGCTGTGCATTTTCATACTTGTTGATCCCCTGCTCCATTCCGCAGTCAATCAATACCGTGAGCCCGCAGGCCTCCAAAAGATGACAGCTCCCGGTTACCTCGTGATCTGCTCCGATAAAAGTCAGCTTCATGGAACCACCTCCTAAACGTATGTCATTTTTCTGCAACTGATGGTTTAAGTATACATGATTTCAGATAATAATGCAAATCATACCGCCATTGGAGTCATTAATTATTTTCTGGAGAGTATCCTGCAGCTTCAGCTGACAATCCTCCGTCATCTGAGAAACTTTAGCCTGAATCCCATCATCCACGATCTGGGCAATGGATTTCCCAAAAATATTTGTATTCCAGATGCCGTCCTCTCCCTGCCCTGCATTTTCACGGATATAGCGAATCAAATCCTCGGCCTGTTGTTCGCTCCCCACAATTGGGGCAATTTCTGTCTCAATCTGGGCTTTAATCAGGTTAATGGAGGGCGCCTGTGCCCGCATTTTAACGCCGTATTTATTGCCATGGCGGACCACCTGCGGTTCATCCAGCACAATTTCTTCCCGGACTGGCGTAACAACCCCGTATCCCTTCATGCGGACCTGATTGACAGCCGACGCCATTTTTTCGTATTCCCGCTGCTTGGATGCCAGTTCCCGCAGGGTCTGCATCAGCTGATATTCCCCGCCGATTTCCAACCCCACATATTCACTGAGAATCCGGTAATAATGGCTGTCATCTACTTCCACCGTTGCCTGCACGCTTCCGTCATCCATTTTCATAGAACCAATCTGAATTCTCCGGATGGCATCTCCCTGTTCCGGCAAAAGAGACTGCGGCACATCCCGCATATGTACGGTTTTTTTCATCATCTCCCTCGCTGCCTGGATCACCGCTGCCTTCAGCCAGTGATCCCGCGGAAGGATCTCCATCCACCGTGGAATAGAAAAATCCACCTCCGCCACAGGAAATTCCAGAAGAATTTTCTCCAGGATCCCGCGGATATCCTCCGCCTTCAGCTGTTCGCAATTTACCGGAATTACCTGCACTCCATACTGTTCAGTCATCTGAGCCGCCAGTGCCTTTGTCTCTTCCGAATATGGCCGCAGAGAATTCAGAAGAATCAGAAACGGTTTTCCCAGGTTTTTCAGTTCCCGCACCGTCTTTTCCTCTGCCGGAAGATAGCTGGGCCGCCGTATCTCCCCAAAGGAGCCGTCCGTGGTAATCACCAGTCCTATGGTGGAGTGGTCTGTAATTACTTTCCTGGTTCCCAGCTCTGCCGCCTCCGTAAATGGGATTTCCTTCTCAAACCAGGGAGTTTTTACCAGACGTTCCGTATCATTTTCAATATGTCCGGCCGCCCCCTCAACCATAAAGCCAACACAGTCAATCAGGCGTGTTTTGACGTCAATGCCCTCTCCGAGAGAAATCTGCGCCGCTTCCTTGGGAATAAATTTTGGCTCCGTAGTCATAATGGTCTTTCCGGCAGAGGACTGAGGAAGCTCATCCCTGGTACGCTCTCTGGCATGGGAATCTTCCATCTCCGGAAGCACCATCAGCTCCATAAACCTCTTAATAAAAGTAGATTTTCCCGTCCGGACCGGCCCCACCACTCCAATATAAATCTCACCGCCAGTTCTAGCCTTTATATCACTGTACACGTTAAAACTGTCCATAAAAATACCCCCTTACTGTGCTGATACATGTATATGCACAGAAAAGGGGGGATTATGTGGGTTATTCGCTCAGATAAGCTTTCTTTACCTGTTCGTTATTCAGAAGCTCTTTTGCATCACCCTGAAGCACAATGGAACCAGTTTCCAGTACGTAAGCCTTATTGGCAATGGACAATGCCTTTTTGGCATTCTGTTCCACCAGCAGGACCGTTACGCCATCGGCACTGATTTCCTGAATAATATTAAAAATCTCATTAACATAAATTGGGGAAAGGCCCATGGATGGCTCATCCATCACAATCAGCCGTGGATGGGACATCAGAGCCCTGCCCATGGCCAGCATCTGCTGCTCACCTCCCGACAGCGTTCCAGCCAGCTGATTTTTCCGCTCCTTTAACCGCGGAAACCGTGTATATATTTTTTCAATCGTCTCATCAATTTCTTTTTTGTTGTTTCGCGTATAGGCACCCATCTTCAGATTCTGGAGTACCGACAGCTGAGCAAAAACCCGGCGGCCCTCCGGAACGTGAGCGATTCCCATGGACACCAGCTTATACCCCGGCGTATGGGTGATGTCCTTTCCTTCAAACACAATCGACCCGGATTTTGCAGGAATCAGGCCCGTAACCGTGTGAAGCGTCGTAGTTTTTCCAGCTCCATTGGCTCCAATCAGAGCGATGACATCCCCCTGTTCCACCTCAAAGGAGATTCCCTTTAAGGCCTGGATTACTCCATAGTATACGCTTAAATCCTTTACCTCCAGCATTGCCATATCCAATCCCCCCTATTCTCCCAGATATGCCGCGATAACCTGCGGATCGCGAAGCACCTCGCCAGTGGATCCCTCTGCCAGCATATGCCCGAAATTCAGCACCGTCAGGCGCTCGCAGATTCCGGATACCAATTTCATATCGTGCTCAATCAAAAGAATTGTCATATCGAAATGATCCCGGACAAAACGGATGGTCTTCATCAGTTCCGCTGTTTCATTGGGGTTCATGCCGGCTGCCGGCTCATCCAGCAGAAGAAGCTTTGGATCTGTGGCCAGTGCCCTGGCAATCTCCAGCTTTCTCTGCTTTCCATAGGGAAGGTTGGAGGCTTTATAGGAAAACTCCTGATCCAGATCAAATACTCGCAGGAGCTCCATGGCCCGTTCATCCATCTCCCGCTCCGTTTTCCAATAGGAAGGGAGGCGGAAAATTCCGCTTAAAGTAGAATAGGCATGATGGTTGTGAAGTCCCACCTTTACGTTATCTAACACGCTCAAATCCTTGAACAGCCGAATATTCTGAAAGGTTCTGGCGATCCCCGCCTGGTTAATCTGAGTCGTCTTCTTACCCGTAATATCCACACCATCCAGCGTGATCCGGCCACAGTCCGGCTTATACACTCCGGTCAGAAGATTGAAAATCGTTGTTTTCCCCGCTCCGTTGGGACCAATCAGACCATACAGCTGACCTTTCTCTATGGTTATATTAAAATCATCAACTGCCTTCAAACCGCCGAATGCGATACTTAAATTTTTTACTTCCAGCATTGCCATGACCTATGCCTCCTTCCCTTTTTTAGCATTCCGAAGCGGCGCAAGCAACCGCTCCCGCAGCGCAATGGCCTTCGGACTGGCTGTCAGAAGCATAATCACAATCAAAACAACCGCATAAATCAGCATTCGGTAATTATTGAGGCTTCGAAGCATTTCCGGAAGCAGCGTCAGAACAACCGCAGCAATGATGGATCCCCGAATATTTCCGATTCCGCCAAGCACCACAAATACCAGAATCATAATGGACATATTGTAACCAAAATTTTTCGGAGTGGCCGCCAGAGTTGCCAGATTATGGGCATACAGAACACCGGCCACGCCGGCCAGGGCAGCCGAAACGGTAAAGGCCATCAGCTTGTATTTGGTAATATTGATTCCTACGGATTCCGCCGCAATCCGATTGTCCCGAATCGCCATGATGGCCCGGCCGGTACGGGAATGAATCATGTTCAGCACAATGAAAAGGGTGACCAGCACAAGAACAATACCGACGGTAAAGGTGGCAGTTTTTGGTGTTCCGGTAATTCCCTGCGCACCTTTAATGATGACGTTTCCCCCATCCTCCAGTCCCAGGGAAGCAACATCCTTCATGGATACATGGATTCCGCGGCTGTCCATTCCCACATAAAGTACGTTGATGATATTTTTGATAATCTCACCGAATGCCAGCGTTACGATGGCCAGATAATCTCCCTTTAACCGGAGAACCGGGATTCCGATGAGGATTCCAAACACAGACGCCACTGCCGCCCCCACAAAAATCGCCAGAATAAAACGTGCCTGATTGCTGGCAATCAGTGTCTCCGTTGCATGGTTAAAAAATGCACCGGAAAATGCACCGACACACATGAAGCCGGCATGTCCCAGGCTCAGTTCGCCAAGGATTCCCACCGTCAGATTCAGGGATACCGCCAGAATTACGTAGATGCAGAGAGGAACCAGGATTCCTTTTAACAGGCTGTTGATATGCCCGCCTGCCATAAGCACCTGAATCAGTACATAACAACCGATTACCAGCGCATAGGTAACCAGGTTCTGTATACGGATTTTATTTTTATATGATTTCATGTTATCCATTTTCTCCACCTACACTTTCTCCTGAATTTTCTTGCCCAGAATTCCCGTCGGACGTACCAGAAGTACGATAATCAGGACGGAAAATACGATGGCATCCGAAAGCTGAGAGGAGATATACGCTTTGGCCAGGTTCTCAATGATTCCCAGCAGGATTCCTCCAATCATGGCTCCGGGAATGGAACCAATTCCGCCAAATACCGCAGCCACAAAGGCCTTGATGCCAGGCATAGAACCCGTATAGGGAGAGAGAGACGGGTATGCTGAGCATAAAAGTACGCCGGCGATGGCTGCCAGGGCAGAACCAATGGCAAAGGTTACTGAAATGGTTCGGTTTACATTGATTCCCATCAGTGTAGCGGCCCCCCGGTCCTCTGAAACCGCCAGCATGGCCTGACCAATTTTAGTTTTATTGATAAAAGTAACCAGAACAATCATAATCACAATACAGCTGGCAATGGTAACCAGTGTCACGCCAGAAATGGAAAGCTTCCCATCTGCCAGCGTAAGAGCTGGAACGTTTACCACAGAAGTAAACTGTCTGGCATTAGAGCCGAACGCCAGAAGAGCCACATTCTGCAGCAGATAGCTGACACCGATCGCTGTAATCAGAACTGCCAGCGGAGAAGCGTCACGCAGAGGCCGGTATGCAACCTTTTCGATGGTCACGCCAAGAACCGTACAGATTACAATGGAGGCCAGGATTCCCACCACCGGAGAACCTCCCATGGTACTTACGATGGTAAACACCGTAAAACCACCGACCATAATCACATCTCCATGGGCAAAGTTCAGCATTCTGGCAATGCCATATACCATGGTATAGCCCAGCGCAATAATGGCATATACGCTTCCAAGGCTGATCCCGTTAATTAAATACGAAAGAAAACTCATAATTCCTCCACCTACCTCTTCCTCTCATTCATACGTAAAAATAACAAAAATTTCTGGAGCCAGCCGCTGCCAGGGCCCGGGGCATCAGGAACTGAATGATACAGCGCCCTGACCGCCGGAAACCGCGATTTAGCATGGCTGGCTCACAGAAATCAATTTACACCATCTTGCCTGTTTGTCTGCATTATTTCATCATTACGTATGCGCCGTTCTCAATTTTTACAGCCTTCGGCTCTTTGTTGGGCTCGCCTTCCGGCGTCCAGCTCATACCAGATCCCGTCAGACCGTCCACCGTAATCTCTGTCATAGCCGCCTTCATGGCATCACAGAGATCAGAAACGCCCATATCCGGCGTAACGCCTGCCTTCTCTGCGGCAGTCTTGATTGCATATACGGCATCGTATGCATCTGCCGAGAACTGAAGGGGATCAATCCCATAAGCATCGCGGTATTTGGTTACGAATTCCTGACTGCTCTCCTCATCCACAGAGAACGGTGTCAGGAACATCAGTCCCTCTGCCAGAGCGCCATCAAATCCCTGCACGCTCAAAATTCCATCCATACCGTCGCAGCCGAAGAACGTAGTCTCAAAGCCTTTGTCGCTGGCCTGTTTCAGGATCGTGGATGCCTCCTGATAGTAAATCGGGAGGAAAACCAGCTCCGCACCTGACTCCTTTGCCTTATCCAGCTGCACAGAGAAATCCGTGTTGGTATCCGCTGTAAAAGCCTCTGTGGTTACGATCTCCAGATTCTGATTTGCCGCCTCTGCCACGAAGGATTCGCGGATTCCATCGGAATACTCGCTGGAGCTGTCATAAATAATGGCAATCTTGGTTGCCAGCTGATGCTCGCCGATATACTGAGCAGATGCCCGTCCCTGATCTGGATCGGAAAAACAGATCCGGAATGCATTGTCGCCGGAAATAGACTCTACCGCAGAACCTGACGGCGTAATCTGGAACAGGTTATCAGCCGCCGTTTCAGCTGCCACTGCAATACATGGCTTGGAGGTTACGGTTCCAACCAGCATCTGCATCTCCCAATCTTTCAGGGTATTGTAAGCATTGATTGCCTTCTCCGGATCGTTTTCATCATCCTGAAAGTTGAGTTCCAGCATCGCGCCATTTACACCGCCAGCCTCATTGATCTCATTCACTGCCAGCTCAATTCCATTTCTTACAGCCTCACCATAAGCGGCGGCTGCACCGGTGATTGGGCCAATACCGCCTATTTTAAACACGCCGCCCTCCGAAGCGGCGCCTTCTTTCGCCTCTTCGCCAGCTGCTGCCTCTGTTTTAGCCTCTGCATCCTCTGCAGGCTCTGCCCCGGATCCACCGCAGGCGGTCAGGGACATGGCCATCATCGCTGCTAATCCCAAACTTACCATTTTCTTTTTCATAAAAATCAGTCCTCCCTTTGCTGCCCGAAAAGCCTTGAAAAATGGACATTTCTGACACATCTTTGATTGAAGCAATTATAAGTTTATCACTGTGAATTGTCAATACAAAAACCTGGCAAAAAAGGGAGAATTAGCTGAAAAATGCATTTTTCCAGTTAATTCTCCCTCAGTTCAAACCTGTGGTTATAAAAGCCATTCCACCGAGTTATAATAGCCTCTGTTTTTTCTGCACAGACATTCGTCCGTCCAACCAGGACATCCAACAAAATCCTTATCCCTCCCAGGGGAGTCCGCTGGATTCGATCCGTCTGTCCCGCAGCATCAGATCTGTCACAGCCTCTCTGGGATCTTTTCCCTCAAACAGAACCTGATTGACCTGTTCTACGATGGGCATGTCACACTGATACTTCTGAGCCAACAGAAGTCCCGCTTTGGCTGAATAAACCCCCTCTACCACCATCTGCACTTCCCTCATGGCGGCTTCCATGGAATACCCCTTTCCAATAAGAATACCTGCCCGCCGGTTCCGGCTGTGCATGCTGGCACATGTTACAATCAGATCTCCAATTCCGGAAAGTCCGGAAAAAGTCAGGGCATTTCCTCCCATCTCCACACCAAGGCGCGTGATCTCCGCAATTCCTCTGGTAATCAGTGCCGCCTTAGAGTTGTCTCCATACCCAAGACCATCGGCAATTCCTGCCGCCAGGGCTATCACGTTTTTCAGTGCGGCTCCCACCTCAATTCCCAACATGTCTGGACTGGTGTATACCCGGAATACCGGACTCATAAACACAGACTGCAGGTATTCCGCCGTTTTTTTCCGGTGTGCCCCTGCCACACAGGTAGTCGGCAGGCCACGGCTTACCTCCTCCGCATGGCTGGGCCCCGAAAGTACCGCCACCTCCGCCAGGGGAACCTCTTCCTCAATGATTTGAGACATGGTTTTAAGGCTTTTTTCCTCAATCCCCTTGGCAACGTTGACCACAATCTGTCCATAACGCAGAAATTCCCTCATCCTGGCTGCCGTGCTGCGCACATAGACAGACGGAACCGCCATTACCAGAATATCTTTCTCCGCCATTGCCTCCCGCAGATCCTCTGTCAACCGGATATCATCCGGTATCACTGCTTCCGGAAGATTTTTATGGCGCCTTGTACACCCCATTTCTTCGATCTCCTCCGGAAGTGCCGACCAGATCGTAACCTGATGGCCATTCTGAGCCAGCAGAATGGAAAGGGCGGTTCCCCAGGTTCCCGCTCCGATTACTCCGATTGAAGTCATTTTGACCACTCTCCTTCCCCTTTCATCAACGTGCCTGCTTTTTTGAGCCGATTTTATTTTCCGTTCCAGAAAGCAAACGTTTTATATTACTGCGATGCCTCCAGATGGCCATGCCGGAAAGAATCCCGGCCACAGTGAAAAATTCCGGAAGCGTCTCCGGCAAGACCCGATAGCTTCCCATCCCGCCGAAAATAACCATTTCCGTAAAAAAGGCAATCGCCACAAAAATGGATCCGAGCGACACATACCGCGTAAAAAATACCACAGCGACAAAAATCAAAAAACAGGTCAGGGTAATACGAAGATCCATGGCCGTCATAATCCCGGCCATACAGGCAATCCCCTTTCCGCCTTTAAAATGAAGATAAAAGGGGAAGTTATGGCCCAGCGTAACCCCCAGACCTCCATACAGAGCATACAGATCCGCACTTTCGTTTCCCATATAGAAAAATCGTACCGCATATATCGCCAGCACTGCCTTGAGAAAATCACCCAAAAATACGATGAGTCCCGCTTTTTTCCCCATAACCCGCAGGACATTGGTGGAGCCGGCGTTTCCGCTTCCGTACTGCCTGATATCCATGTGTCTGGATTTCCCGTAGAGATAACCAGACTGCAGAAGTCCAAACAGATAGCCAATCCCGATACTGATTAACCGTTCCATCATTACTGCTCCTTCCCCTTTCTCTCCCGGATCAGAAATTTCAATGATGTTCCCTTAAAGCCGAAAGCGCTCCGGATCTGGTTTTCCAGATAACGGGTGTAGGAAAAATGCATCAGTTCCTTATCGTTGACGAAAACCACAAAGGTCGGCGGTTTTATGGCCACCTGGGTCATGTAGTAGATTTTCAGGCGTTTTCCCTTGTCAGACGGCGGCTGCTGCATGGCCACAGCCTCCATGAGGATTTCGTTGAGCACACCGGTTGCCACCCGCAATGTCTGGTTCTCCCGCACTGCATCGATCATTTCAAACAGCTTTCCCATCCTCTGTCCCGTGAGGGCCGATACAAACACATATTCCGCATAGGGAATAAAAGAAAGTGTCGTCTTGATTTTATTGGTATATTCATAAATCGTTTTGTCCGTCTTTTCCACGCTGTCCCATTTGTTGACTACAACGATGATGCCCTTTCCCCGCTCATGGGCAATTCCGGCAATTTTGGCATCCTGCTCCGTCACGCCCTCTTTGGCATCGATAACCACCAAAACCACATCGGCCCGTTCCACTGCCGTTACCGTCCGGATAATGCTGTAGCGCTCCAGTTCCTCTTTGATCTTGCTTTTTCTCCGCAGTCCCGCCGTATCGATAAACACATATTCCGTCCCGTTCCGGACGATCTCCGTATCCACGGCGTCCCGCGTCGTTCCCGCAATATCTGAAACAATGACCCTGTTTTCTCCCAAAAGTTTATTGATAATAGAAGATTTACCAACATTGGGTTTTCCAACAATGGCAATCCTTGGACGATCATCCTCCTCCTCATCCGGAGCATCCTCAGGGAAATGGGCCACCACCGCATCCAGAAGATCTCCGAGTCCCAGTCTGGATGCAGCTGAAATTGGCATGGGATCCCCGATGCCAAGATTATAAAATTCATAAACATCATTGCCGAACTTGGCCGGACTGTCCACTTTATTTACCGCCAGAACCACAGGTTTTCTGGATTTTCGGAGCATATCCGCCACCTTGGAGTCTGAGTCTGTCATTCCCTGACGCACATCCACAATAAAAATAATCACATCGGCTGTGGCAATGGCAATCTCTGCCTGTTCCCGCATCTGGGACAAAATGATGTCTTTGGAATCCGGCTCAATGCCTCCTGTATCAATCAGGGTAAATGCATAATTCAACCAGGTACAGTCTGCATAAATGCGGTCTCTCGTTACCCCAGGCGTGTCCTTAACAATGGAAATCATATCCCCTGCCAAAACGTTGAACAGGGTGGATTTTCCCACATTGGGACGGCCCACCACGGCTACCACTGGTTTCTTTTTATTCATACGCAACCTCCGCTGTCTCTTTTAAAATGAATCCGGCTCATAGGCACCGTGCACCGGAGGGGCCTCCTCAACCGGTGCCAATACAGCCTCCACAAAATCATATCCGCTTGATTTTACAATATCCACCTGTACTTGTAAAGCTTTTTGAAGCTCTGTACGGGTTATATCATCCAGAAAAACCTCTTCCCCGCTTCGGAACATGGCGCAGGGGAGAAGAAGACGTTCGCCCAGCGGCTGATTCTTTAACTGTGCCATCAGGTCCTGCCCCGTAATCAACCCCGCCACCGTAATCTTTGGCCCAAAAAAGTCATTTCGGATTGGGTGGACATGTATCCTGCGTCCGGGGAAAATCTCACAGATCTGATCTGCAAAGGACTGAATATAGGGGTATGCCAGATATCCGGTGGCAATGGATATCTCCTCGCAGACGCCATCATCGGTCCGTCCGGAAAGCGCCTCCCTCACTTCCTCCGTGAGAAGGCGGATCATCCCCACTCCATTCTCCAGCTGGATGTAACCGTCGTAGCGCTCCGCCTCTGGCAGCGGACGTCCTGCCAGCATATAAAACTCATCGCTGGCATGGATAAAATGCGTTCCGTGTTCCCTGTATATCTTTTGCTGCCACCTTTCAATCTGATCCACAACAACCCCTGCCTCTTCGGCGGTAAAGCTTTCCAGCGGATAAAGTCCCTCCCGAAATCGGGAAAGTCCCACCGGAACCACTGAAACGCTCTCCATGCAGGGCAGATATGCCGTGAGTTCCCGGATAGATCGCTCCAGCTCCTCCCCGTCATTGACCCCCTTACACAATACAATCTGTCCATTCATGGGAATTTCGGCTTCATACAAACGGTCAATCTGTTTCAGAGCCTCTCCCGCAAACCGGTTATTCAACATGCGGCACCGAAGTTCCGGGTTCATGGTCTGGACAGAAATATTGATGGGAGCCAGTTTAAAACGGATAATCCGGTCAATATCCCGATCCTTCATGTTGGTCAGCGTTATATAATTTCCCTGCAGAAAGGAAAGGCGGGAATCGTCATCTTTGAAATACAGCGTTTCCCGCATACCAGGCGGCATCTGGTCAATAAAACAGAAAATACATTTATTTCGGCAGGAGCGATACTCACTCATCAGGCCGTTTTCGAAGGTAAGGCCCAGATCCTGGTATTCGTTTTCAATATCCAGTTCCCACTCCTCGCCGTCTTTTTTCCGGATTACCGCCGTAATATGACGGCTGTTGACTTTGTACTCATAATCAAAAATATCTTCGATCTCCTCGCCGTTGATGGTCAGAAGCACATCGCCTGCCTCCAGCTCCAGCTCTTCTGCAATGGAACCCGAGTCCACCGCCTTGATTCTATGTCCTTTATTCATGATCCGCACACTGCCTTTCTTTCTCTGATAATATCATAGCAACATTCCTCTTTTTTGTAAAGTTAAGCCGCATTTCCCCGAAAAATTCCCTTTTTGCTATTGACGATTCTCGTCGATTGATGGTATAAAGATGCTGAGAGAGTTTGGGGTGCGGCAATAAATCCATTTGCTGACACCCCAGTTCAAATGAAAAAAGAGGAGTGCTGTGGCATTCCCAATCATGGTATGGAGGAGTTTTTATCATGTCCAATGACTATGTCTTTAACGACACCCTTCCGGTGGCCCCGCTGAAAATCGCAGCTCTGGCCAGCTGCCGGGATCTGGCTGAAAAAGTCAACAGCCACATCATCAATTTCCGCCGCAATGACATCGAGGTGCTGAAAAAGCGCCAGGAGAACCTGCAGTTTCGCGGCTATGATGCAGATTCCTATCTGTTAGACTGTGCATGCCCCCGCTTTGGAAGCGGCGAAGCCAAAGGTGTTGTCAATGAATCCGTCCGCGGAACGGATATCTACGTAATGGTGGATGTTACCAATTACAGCCTGACGTACAAAATGAGCGGTTTTACAAACCATATGTCTCCGGATGATCACTTCCAGGATCTGAAGCGTATCATCGGCGCTACGATTTCCACCGCCCACCGTGTCAACGTTATCATGCCATTCCTGTATGAGGGACGCCAGCACAAGCGCTCCAGCCGTGAGTCTCTGGACTGCGCCATGATGCTGGAAGAGCTGATCCAGATGGGTGTCAGCAATATTATTACCTTTGACGCTCACGACCCGCGAGTACAAAATGCCATTCCCTTAAGCGGATTCGACAATTTCATGCCCACCTATCAGTTCATCAAGGCTCTGTTTGCCCATGATAAAACTCTGAAAATTGATAAAGATCACCTGATGGTTATCAGTCCTGATGAAGGCGCCATGTCCCGCGCCGTATACCTGGCCAATAACCTGGGGGTTGATATGGGTATGTTCTACAAGCGCCGTGATTACTCCCGCGTGGTAAACGGACGCAACCCCATCGTAGCTCATGAATTCCTCGGTTCTTCCGTGGAAGGAAAAACGGTTCTGATCATTGATGATATGATCTCCTCCGGCGAAAGCATGCTGGATACGGCCCGCGCTCTGAAAAAACGCAAAGCAGAGCGTGTCGTAGTCTGCACCACCTTTGGCCTCTTTACCAATGGTTTCGAGAAATTTGATGAATTCTATGCCAAGGGATACATTGACTGTGTCGTTACAACCAACTTAAACTACCGTGCACCGGAGCTTTTTGACCGGGAGTGGTATGTGGAGGCTGATATGAGCAAGTTCATTGCTGCCATTATCAATTCCCTAAACCACAATGTTTCTCTGGAAAATGCCCTGACACCAACGGCCAAAATCCAAAAACTGATCCGCCGCTACAACAATGAGGCTGATGGTTATCAGTATGTCCGTTCTCTGGTATAAACAATATCCATGCGATTCCTGGAAGTTCCTTCTGCCTGCAGCTGCAGTCGGAAGGAACTCCAGGAATTTTTTTATGGCATGAGAAATCACTTCCTATAATATCCTTTTTTCCGATGTGCCTCCAGATAGGAATACTCCCAGATTTCTCCGTGGAACTCCTCTGTAAACCCCGGGCGGCTGCAAACCGTAAACCCCAATGCTTCATAGCAATGCCTGGCTGCCTGGTTGCAGTCGTACACCCCTAGCCAGACGGAATCCAGCTTCTTCTGACAAAAGGCCCACTCCAGCGCCAGCTTTACCATGGAACGGCCATATCCCAGTCCCCGGCAGGCCGGATTTACCACAATAAATCCTAAATGAGCTGTCTTTCTTTCCTCCTCTATCTCCCGGAAAGAAAAATGTCCCACCGGCCTTCCATCTCCGGTCACAGCCATAAATGCCTCCTGACCCATGTTTTCTGTAAATTCCTGCAAGTATGTCTCCAGCTGCCTTTGATCCAGCGGCCAGGAAAAACGATCCGCTTTCCAGAGTGCCACTGTCCTCTCATCCGAAAGCCAGGAAAGCAGCACCGACGCATCCTCCCGGCAGGCTGACCGAAGCCAGAGTTTCCCCTCTCCAAATTTATTTTCCTGCATCAAAATTCCCACCCCTCATTTTTTCCAGACAACTCAAATCGATTTTCCTCTCCATTCTCCTACAGATTCAATCTCTCAACCCCCTGTTCCAGATATGCGTCCAGCCTATCGCGAAGTCCCGCATTCTCCTCCTTTTGCAGCAGCGGATCCTCTTCGAGAAGTTCATTTACTTCTTCCGAAACCATTTTCAGCAAATCCGCATCCGTAAAAATATCCGCCAGCCTAAATTCCAGATCGCCGCTCTGACGGATTCCAAACATATCTCCCGGCCCCCGCAGCTTCAGGTCCTCTGAAGCAATAAAAAAGCCGTCATTGGATTTATTTAAAATCTCCAGACGTTTTCTCGTTCCATCCTCTCCGGAGCCATCCACCAGAATACAGTAGGACTGATCGCTTCCGCGGCCCACCCGCCCCCGCAGCTGATGAAGCTGCGCCAGGCCAAACCGCTCAGCATTCTCAATCATCATAACAGTGGCATTTGGTACATTGATTCCCACCTCGATAACCGTGGTGGAAACCAAAACCTGAATCTCCCCGGCTGCAAACCTCTCCATAATTTCGTTTTTTTCCTTTCCCTTCATCCTTCCGTGGAGATATTCCACCTGGATGGAAGGAGACAGCTCCTTTTGCAGCGTTTTGGTGTAATCCAGAACATTTTCGGCGCTCAGCATCTCGCCGGATTCTACCATAGGACAGATCACGTATGCCTGATGGCCTGCTTGTACCTCCTTTTCAATAAACCGATAGGCTCTGGGCCTGTAATCCCGGTTTACCACACAGTTTTTAATGGGCTGGCGCCCTGTGGGAAGCTCGTCAATGATGGAAATATCCAAATCCCCGTAAAGAATAATCGCCAGAGTTCGGGGAATGGGAGTGGCACTCATCACAAGAATATGGGGTTCTTCCCCTTTTTTGCTGAGCATTTCCCTCTGGCGAACTCCAAATCGGTGCTGTTCGTCCGTAATAACCAGGGCCAGGTGATCATATACCACCGTTTCCTGAATCAGAGCATGGGTTCCAATGATGATATCTGCTTCATGACGTTCAATCTGGCCATATACCTCCCTTTTTTCTTTTCTGGTCATGGAGCCCGTTAAAAGCACCGGTTTGACGGACAGGCCCATCTGATGGAAAAGTGTTTCCATAGATTCAAAATGCTGTTTTGCCAGCACCTCCGTTGGAACCATCAAAGCCCCCTGGAATCCGCCGGCCGCCGCCTGTAAAAGCGCCAAAACTGCAACAATGGTTTTTCCCGATCCCACATCTCCCTGGATCAGGCGGTTCATAATCCGCCCGCTGGACAGATCTTTATACACCTCCTCGACGACCCTTTTCTGAGCTCTCGTCAGGGAAAATGGAAGGCGTTCCGAAAGTTCCCGCACTGACTCGTCGATGACGAATGGATAGAGACTTTTTCTGTCCTCTTTTTTGTCTTTCAAAAATCGAACAGAGAGTAAAAACATAAAAAACTCATCAAAGACCAGTCGTTTTCTGGCAGCCAGAAGCTCCGACTCGTCTTTGGGAAAATGAATGTGCTCCAGAGCAGACGAAAGATCTTCCAGTGCATATTTCCTGCACAGTGCCTCCGGAAGATATTCCGTCTCTGCCACGCCAGCAGCAATCGCTGCTGTTATCGCCTTCGTAATCGCCTTATTGCCCAGTCCCTTTGTCTGTCCGTAAATGGGCTGCATGGAAGAAACCATGGCGGCGTAAGTTTCCGGCCTGTAAATTTCCGGCTGTTCCATAGTCAGGCGTCCCCTTTTTTTTACAATGCGCCCCCGAAAAATAAATCGCTCCCCCGCTTTCAAACTCCCTCGCAGATAAGGCATGTTATACCAGATAACTGTGACAGATCCCGTCACATCCCGAAGCGTCAGGGTGGTAACTTGAAGATGCCCATAGCGCACCACATCTGCCGTTTTCGTCAGAATCCCGCTGACTGCCTCCACCGTCCCCTCCAGAAGAGAGCCGACAGCCTTTGGCTCCCGGAACACGTCGTAAGTCCGCGGATAATAGTGGATCAGGTCCTGCAGGCTTTCCACACCCAGCCGCTCAAACAGCTTTGCCGTCTTTTCTCCAATTCCTTTCAGAACTGTGATCTTTTCCCGCTCCATGCTTTTATGCCTCCTGCTTTCCAGTTTCTATTTTCGCTCCTCCAAGTCCGGCTTTTTCCGCAGAAATAAAACGGGGCGCTGCCCCTGAATCCCGAAACACTTTCTCCGAAATCCACGACACCGCCCTGTTCTTCTATCGGTACAAGGTTCTATTCCACCGAAATCATGTAATAATAAATGGGTTGGCCGCCTGCATGGCATTCAAACTCACATCCGGCAAATTCTCTTTCTGCTTTTTCACAAAGCGCCTCTGCCGCTTCTTCCGAGATTTCCTCTCCATAATACAGCGTAACCAGTTCCGAATCTTCATCAATCAGGGCCCGCAGAGAAGCCAGAGCCGTTTCCTCCACATCTTTCCCGACGGCCAGCATTCCGTGATCTCCCAGACCCATAATATCGCCTTCGGCTATTTCATAGCCGTCAATGGAGGTATTGCGAACCGCATAGGTAATCTGTCCGCTTTTGACGCGGGTCATCTCTGCCGTCATCTGCTCCAGATTTTCCTCCGGCGTCAGATCCGGAGAGAAATTAATCAGAGCCGTAATCCCCTGAGGAATCGTTTTGGAAGGAACTACCACCACTTTTGTCTCTTCCGCCAGCTGTCTGGCCTGCTCAGCCGCCAGAATGATATTTTTATTATTGGGGAAAATGTATACCGTATCGGCATTGACCTGTTCCACCGCATTTAAAATATCTTCCGTACTTGGGTTCATGGTCTGGCCGCCCTCAATCAGGCAGTCCGCTCCGATCCCTTTAAAAATCTCTGCCATACCGCTTCCAACGGAAACGGCAATAAATCCATAGGGTTTTCTCTCTTTCTTTTCTTCTCCCGCTCCCCCCGTCTTCGCCTGTTCCGCTGCCAGGCGCTCCGAATCACGAATCAGTTTTTCCTGATGTTCTTCCCGCATATTGTCAATTTTAATCCGGGACAGGGAGCCGTACGTAAGAGCTTTCTGAAGGGCCAGGCCCGGATCATTGGTGTGCACATGAATCTTTACCAGATCATCATCCGCCACAACCACCAGAGAATCCCCGATAGAACTGAGATAAGATTTCAGTTCCTTCTCCATCTCTTCTCCTGCTGCCTCGGTATTGATAATAAACTCGGTGCAGTATCCAAAACGGATTTCCTCTTCTGCAGGTTCCCGATCGCCGGAACGGGAAACGGAAACAGACTTTCCGGAATTCATCATCCCGTCCACGCTGACTTCTTTGCCCTTCAGTCCGTCCAGGCATCCCTTCATCACCTGAATCAGGCCCTGTCCGCCGGAATCCACCACGCCTGCTTCCTTTAAAATCGGCAGCATCTCCGGTGTCTGGCTCAGAACATACTCGCCATGGCGCACCACTTCCTCTGCGAACAGAATGATATCCTCCTGCTGCGGAGCCAGTTCCGCCGCTTTTTCAGCCATCCCTCTGGCCACGGTCAGAATTGTTCCCTCTTTGGGTTTCATAACTGCCTTGTAGGCCGTCTCTGTTCCACGATTAAAGGCATTTGCCAAAATAGTCGTTGTAATCACGTCAACAGACTTAATTTCCTTGGTAAATCCACGGAACAGCTGGGATAAAATAACACCGGAATTTCCCCTGGCGCCGCGCAGGGAGCCGGAAGAAATCGCTTTTGCCAGCATCTCCATGGTAGGATCCTGGATCGCCGCCACTTCTTTGGCTGCTGAAAGTATCGTCATCGTCATATTGGTACCCGTATCACCATCCGGAACGGGAAATACATTCAGCTCATTGATCCATTCTTTGTTGGCCTCCAGGCCCTTGGCTCCGGCCAGAAATGCCTGTTTCAGCATTCCGGCATCTATATAGTTCATACCCACAGGGTTTTCCTCCTTAATCTATCACTCTTACACCTTCCACGAAAATGTTGATCTTTTCAACTTTCATTCCCGTAAATTCCTCCACCTTATAACGGACGCTCTCCATCAGGTTGTCCGCCACTGTGGAAATGCTGACACCGTAGGCAACAATAACATGAAAATCAATGCTCAGGGCATTGTCACGAATTACAACATTAATTCCGTGGGTCAAGCTTTCCCTTTTTAAAAGCTTTACCAGACCGTCTTTCATGCTGACGGCAGCCATCCCCACAATTCCAAAACACTCCACCGCTGTCGTTCCGGCATACATGGCAATTACTTCCGGGTCAATCTGAATCGAACCCAATTTATTGTTAATGCGTCCCTTCATATTTGGCAGCCTCCATTTCCTGTTTTTTCTTTGACATTGGGATACCATGTCCGCTCTGCGGACACGGTACGCTTTGCAGTCATTATACCCTATATCCTGAAAAAAAGAAAGAAATTTTTAAATTTCGCTTGCAAATTTTTCATTCATCTGTTATTATACCTTTGTTATGGATTTTTAATAGGAAGTCCAATGATCGGTTAAGGAGGTGCTACGATGGCTAAGTGTGCAATCTGTGAAAAAGCTGCTCATTTTGGTAATGCAGTAAGTCATTCACATAGAAGATCTAACAAGATGTGGAAAGCCAATGTTAAATCTGTAAAGGTTAAAACAAACGGCGGAGCTCAGAAAATGTACGTATGTACTTCTTGCTTAAGATCCGGATTAGTGGAAAGAGCCTAAATCGATTCACAGAAGCCTCAGGCATTTTGTCTGGGGTTTTTTTATTGCATAGGAAAAAGGCTCTTTGTCAAGAGTTGGGGTAAATTGACTTTATCGACAGAACAGATGATATCCGACTATCAGCAGCAGGGCCGCCGTGCAGACCCAGAGAAAATTCTTCGGAAAAATCAAAATCAGAGTCATTCCAACCCCCATGGAAAAAAGGATAAGACCACACAGACGCTTCATAATACCTCCAGTAAGAAAAGGGCCCGGCAGGAAAGCCAGGCCCCGTCCATACTATATGGTATGATACATTTTCTGTTTTGAGACGTAAAATCTACAGCCTGCAGACACGCTTTTACGTCTCACATGCAATGTCATATTTCCTCAAAGTCCTCCTCAGACAATCCTTTCTCCTGCTTTTGCATTTCCTCTGCCATTGTCTCTGCCGCCTCCATGGCTTCCGGCGCAATAGGGTCTTTCCCTCCGGTAAAGCGGTTTACAAAATCCGGAACCATGTCAATGATTTTTGTCACTGCATCCTGATGCTTTACGCTAACCAGTTTTGTAACTCCATTCTGGATAATCAGAACTGCACTGGGAGTCATCTTCGCGCTCATACCTCCGGCCCCGTTATTTTTCCCAGTCTGATTGAACGCGCCGGCTGCCATTCCACAGGTTACGTCCACCAGGGGAAGAATAATTGTATCCCCGACGGTAACCGGCTCCCCTACTACCGTCTTCGTTGTAATAAAATGATCCATTCCCCGGAACAGGGAATCTACTGTCACTGAAAACTGATTGTCTGCCATATTATCTTCCTCCTCGGTTTATCATCTTCTTGCACCATCCGCGAATGGTCCGATCCATCCATAAGCGCCCTGCCAAAGCCAGCAGCGTGCCAAAACGAAGCCGCAGCTGGAAGGCAATTTCCCCCTCCAGCATCGTTTTATCAAATCTCGGCATTACGGTTACTTTTTCTCCATACAGAGGATACAGAAATGCAGCCGCACTCAAAAGCTGCCCCATCCGATAGGAGTCTTCCATTCCAAAGGTCACTTCTCCGCGCATGTTCCGTGGCCGGATGTGGTGTACAAGGCGTCGACACTGGCACCGGATCAGTCGAATCGATTTTCTGTTTTCTTCATTTACCCAGAAGTCCACAGCCATTTTATATCTCTCTTCTGCCGTTTTGAATCCATGCAGCAGTCCTAAAATCGCCCCGGAAATACTCTTTCCCACATGACAGAGTATTCCCCTCATTTTCCCAGCCAGACCGAAACGGGGACGTTTCTTTTTTAAAGTGCGTTTTTTTTCCGGCTCCCGCTGATCGGAAACAGCCTTCCGCTCCGTTTGTTCCTTTTTCCATTCCTGCGCGGAAAGAACCGGATCCGGAGATAGTCCCTTCTCCACCTTCGCGCTCCCAGTTTTCAGACTTTCCGCCTCCGGCTTTTCCATGGTCTCCTTCCCTGTTTCAGGCTCCGGTTCCATTTCTCCCGTATCATCCACAAGGCGAATTCCAAACACGCGCACCCGCAGAGAAAGTGTTTCCCTGTACTCTGCACACACCGAAAACAGATGAAACAGCCAAGTAATCCGGACCGTCCCCGCCGGTCTTTCATAAAAGGAACCTTCTGTCCCAATACGGACCGGCACGATCAGTATCAGAAACACTGTAAACAGCACCAATCCCAAAACTGCGGCCAGAAGAATTCCGATTATTTTCAATATCAAACATACTATATACAGCAAGTCATTTACCTCTGACGTTTATATTTCCCGGTTTTTCCCGAACTCTCCGGAATTTTCCTATGAAATAAAAAAACTCCGGCGAAAGGTTCCCGTCTCCCGATACATATCGCTGATCATCTGCCCTGCCAGTTCCAGAGCCTCTTCATAAGATGCACTGATTCCAAGAATCAGCAAATCCTCCTGCTTCTTATAATGTTCGCTGGCCAGGGCCGAAGCAGGCAAAATATCGAGCAGGCAGAAATCCCCGGATGCCGGCGTAATCACATGCATTCCCGGTAAAAACCGGTTATGCCGGATTCTCTGTATCATTACAAAGCGCTTTTGCTTCGCTTTTTCTCCCATATACAAATGCTTATAAAAGCGCATCTTCCTCCACCATCATCCGTTCTGTCTCCTGTCTGCAGGCCTCCTGCTCCACCCGGTCTGCACAGAGCAAAAGACTGGAAGTAATATACTCTTCCACCTCTTCCAGCGTTTCAAAGCATCTGGGAAGAGCCGAAAGTGTTCTCGCCATAATCGCTTCCCCCAGCACTCCCCGGACACGTTTCAGCCGCTGCTCCAAGCTCAGAAAAAACTCCTCCCTGACGTTTTCAAATTCTGCCTCTCCCTCTGGCAGAACAGGCTCCGAAACAGTCGGCAGAAGCTCCCGCTCCACCGAGCGGCGCACAACCCGATTTCCAAAAGAAATCCAACGGTGTATCCGACCTGCTCTCTTTTTCAGCACCTCAAAGGACTCCTCCGCCGCCTTCATATAGGCTTCGCATTCCTGCCCAGTCAGCAGAGAGAAATCCCTCTCTTTCAATTCCAGAAGAAGTCCAGCCTGCTGTTCTTCAAGACCGAATCCCATCTCAATATCCAGCAGACTGGCCCGGCTTCGCAGTCTGCTGATAAGCTCCCTTTTTTCTTTTTCGGAAAAAGCCGCGTTTTCTTCCAGGCAAAATGTCTCCTCCAGTATGCGGAATAGTCTGCTTTTTGTAAAATTGACAGGAAGGCACTCCACCACCTGGTGAACCCTGTGGCACGTATCGCCAGAATTTTTACCCTCCATAATGTAGCCTAGAAGCTGCTCCGCCGTCCGTTCGACATCAAATACCGGAAAAGAAGCGCTTTCCTGCCTGGAAAGCCACAGGCGCAGCAGCGCATACCGATAAAGCCACAGCCGATCCATGGCACGGCGGATCATCTCCGAGGCTTCCATCAGCTCCAGAACCCCTTTCTGAACAATAGCAGCCTGTCCGGCACTACCGGCTTTCCCATGTTCTTCGTCCATCATGTCCAAACCGCCTTCTCAACTCCTGCTGATCAATCTTTTTTATAGTTCTTTAAAATGGAGCGGCGCAGAAGATCCAGAGCCTGCACAACCGCCTGTTCCCGCACCTTCTGGCGATCCCCCCGGAATTCAAACCGTTCTACATTCACACAATCCTTCATATAGCATCCGATATAGACGAGACCAACCGGTTTTTCCTCTGTCCCTCCATCTGGACCTGCAATCCCCGTCACTGCAATACAGACATCGGCATCTGTGGCGAACACGCCCCCTGCTGCCATCTCTCTGGCCGTCTGCTCGCTGACAGCGCCGTATTTTTTAAGCGTTGCCTTGCTCACATCGAGAATCCGCCTCTTAGCCTTGTTGGAATAGGTAATATAACCTTCGCGGAATACATCCGAAGCTCCCGGTACATTGACGATACGGCCTGCCAAAAGACCTCCGGTACAGGACTCCGCTGTTGTAACCGTCAAATCGTATTTTTTCAGAAGACGTACCACCACAGACTCCAAAGTCTCCCGCTCATCGGTGGTGTATACTGCCGCCCCGAACCGCTTTTTGATTTCCTTAACCACAGGCTTTAAAAGCTTTTTTGCCTCTTCCTCCGTTTCGGCCCGGGCCGTTACCCGCAGGTGTACCTCCTTGGTTTTGGCATAAGTGGCCAGAGTTGGATTGGACTGTCCATCAATAAGGTCCAGAAGCATCTCTTCTACCTTGCTCTCACCATAACCACAGATTTTTATCATCTGGGAATAAATTACCCCCTTCTGCTGGCTTTGCAGATAGGGACTAATCTGCTGTTCAAACATAGGATACAGTTCATTGGGCGGACCGGGAAGTAAAATGGCCGTCTTCCCGTCCTTTGTCAGTGCCAACCCCGGCGCTGTTCCGTTGGAATTTGGAAATACCACTGCGCCATCCGGAACCAAAGCCTGCCGCCAGTTGCTCTCCGGGATATCTGTCCGGTTTCTCTGACGGTACCAATTTTCCAGATGTGACCGAACTGCAGCGTCTTCATGCATGGCGACGCCCATAACCTCTGCACACACATCTTTTGTGATATCATCCTCCGTTGGCCCCAAGCCTCCATTTAAAAATACAATATCTGCTCTTGAGAGGGCCGTTCGGATTGCCTCCTGCATCCGCTCCCGGTTGTCACCCACCGTTGTCACATAATACACAGAAAGTCCAAGCATGGCACATTTCTCTGACAGATATCTGGCATTGGTGTTTACAATATTGCCCAGCAGCAGCTCTGTTCCTACACAAATCAGTTCTACAGTCATATCAGATACTCCCTTCTGTCAGCACTTTATGATTCTTTACAATATAATCAACCAGCGAAATAATCGTCAGCGCCAGTGCAATCCAGACACAGAACTTCGTTACCAGCGCCAGTGCCGGAATATCCAGAATCAGGAGCACCACAGCAACCATTTGAAAAGTGGTCTTAAATTTTCCCCAGTAGCTGGCCGCAATTACGATACCGTTATCGGAAGCCACCAGGCGGAACCCGCTGATAATGAACTCACGGCTGATGATAATCAGAACCATCCAGGCCGGCAGCGCTCCCAGCTCAATCAGGCAGATTAAAGCTGAGCAGACAAGAAGCTTATCCGCCAGCGGATCCATAAACTTTCCAAAATTCGTAACCAGATTGTATTTTCTTGCAATTTTTCCATCCAAAAGATCCGTGAGGCTGGCGATGATAAAAAGGGCCAGTGCAATCATCCGGAACGTGCGGTTCTGTCCGTTTTCCCAGAGAAGGAAAAACACAAAAAACGGGATCATAATGACACGCAGTGTCGTCAGTTTATTCGGTAAATTCATCTTCCAACTCTCCTATCAAATCGTAATCCAGTGCTCCGGTAACCCGAACGCGGCAGAAATCGCCGGACATCAGGGGTACATCCGCATTTACAAAAATCAGGCCATCCACATTGGGAGCATCCATATAGGTGCGGCCCACAAATGCATTTTCATCGGCCACCTTCCCCTCAATCATAACCTCCAGGACACGCCCTTTCATGGCCTCTGCATGGTCAAAAGCAATCTCCTGCTGCAGTTCCATGATCTCATTTTTTCGCTCTTCCTTTACTTCCTCCGGAACCTGGTCCGGATAGGAGGCAGCCGGCGTATCCTCTTCCGCCGAGTAGGCAAATACACCGAGACGTTCAAACTCCATCTCATCCACAAAGCGCATCAGCTCCTGATGGTCTTCCTCGGTCTCTCCGGGGAAACCGGAAATCAGCGTTGTGCGCAGCGCAATATCCGGAATCGCCTCCCGGAGACGTCCGATCCGCTCCCGAAGCTCTGCCTGGCTGGTCCGACGCCCCATCCGCTTTAAGATTCGATCACTGGCATGCTGAATCGGAATATCCAGATAATGGCAGATCTTTTCCTCTGTCCGTATGGTCTCAATGAGCTCATCCGTAATCTCCTCTGGATAACAGTACTGGATGCGGATCCAGTCCAATCCCGGAATGGCTGCCAATTTCCTAAGCAGCTCCGGAAGTTTTTTCTCCCCGTAGAGATCTGTCCCATAGACGGTCGTCTCCTGAGCCACCAGGATCAGCTCCCGGACTCCCTGCTGCACCAGTTCCCCGGCTTCCTCCAGGAGCCGTTCCATGGGAACGCTGCGGTAAGGTCCCCGCAGAGACGGGATAATACAGTAGGTGCACCGTTTATTGCAGCCTTCTGCAATCTTCAGGAAGGCATAATGGCCGCCTGTCGTAACCAATCTTTTTTCACGCTTTTTTGCCTCTGGAAGTTCTGTCAGGGCATGGAAACAGGAAACACGTTCTCCCTCCAGCACACGCTTCAGCACGCCGCTCACCTCGTCATAGGAGGCAGTTCCAAGAATTCCATCCACCTCCGGAACTTCTGTGAGAATCTCCTCCCTGTAACGCTGCGCCATACATCCGGTAACCAGAAGTGCCTGGCAGCTTCCCGCCTTTTTCCATTCCGCCATCTCCAAAATAGTGTTTACACTCTCTTCCTTGGCGTCATTGATGAAACAGCAGGTATTGATCAGGATGACGTCCGCCTCTCGCTCATCATCCGTAAAAGTATATCCGTCCCGGCTGAGCTGTCCCAGCATCCGCTCCGCGTCTACCAGGTTTTTGTCACAGCCCAGGGAAATACAAAGTATCTTCATCTCTTCTCTCCCATCTAAGACAAAAGCCATCTCCATGCACGAAAAGAGCATGAGACGGCCTTCTCATTCGTATCAGATCTCATCTTCCGGAGAATTGTCTTCATTTACAATCTTTACCTTGGACTGATAAAGCTCGTCAATTGCTACGGAAAGCGGCTTTCTTCCATCCTCCGCCACCATGGCATCCTCTCCGCCGATCAGCTGTCTGGCCCGTTTTGCCGTAGCGATCACGATGGAATACCGGCTCTGCACCAACGGCTCATCCCCCGGCTCCACCCCACTGTTTACTACCTTAATTAAATCATTGTATGACGGCCGAAGCATCATAATTATCAAACTCCTTTCAGAACTGTTTCATTTCTTCTTTTATTTTTTCAATCAGCGGTCTGCGATTCCCCACCCGAAGATGCATGGTGGAAATCAGGCGATGCAGTTCCTCCACACAGGAATCCACTGTATCATTGACCAGAATAAAATCGTAATCTTCCATCTGGGAGGCCTCCTGCGCAGCTCTGGAAAGCCGTGCCGCAATCTTTTCCGCACTCTCAGTTCCGCGGCCGGTCAGCCGCCTTTTCAGTTCCTCTGCGTCAGGCGGGGTAATAAACACCAGAACCGCTTCCGGAAATTTTTCCCGGACTTTTTTTGCCCCCTGAATCTCTATCTCCAGAAGGACATCCTTTCCCGCCTCCAGGCTGGCCTGCACATAGGCTCGGGGAGTCCCATAGTAATTGCCGACGTACTGGGCGTACTCCACCAGTTCATCCCCCGCTATCATCTGCTCAAATTCTTCTTTTGTCTTAAAAAAGTATTCACGGCCATCCACTTCTCCTTCCCGTGGACTCCGTGTGGTTGCCGAAATGGAGAGAGCATAATTATCATGCCGTTCCAGAAGCGCCTTCATCACAGTTCCCTTTCCGGCTCCTGAAAATCCGGAAATAACCGCTAAAACTCCCTGTTTTTCCATATGATCTGCCCGCCTTTTTTTCATGTAATAAATCCCCTCCGGTATCTGCCTATTCGATATTCTGAATCTGCTCCCGCACCTTTTCGATTTCTGTCTTCAGTGCGATGGCGGTATCTGAAACCTCCAGATCATTGGCCTTGGACAGAATTGTGTTGGCCTCCCGGTTCATCTCCTGGGCAATAAAATCAAGTTTCCGCCCTACGCTGCCTCCGGTCAGAAGCTCCTTGCGCGTCGCCTCAATGTGGCTCCGCAGACGAACCGTCTCCTCATCGGTACAGATCTTATCGGCAAATACCGCCACTTCCGTCAGGATCCGGCTTTCATCCACTGCCTTCTCCCCCAGAAGCTCCCGAACCTTTGCCTCCAGTCTGCTCCGGTAATCCTCCAGGATTGAGGGGGAACGCGTTTCAATCTTCTCCACCAGACTCTCCATGAACTGAAGCTTTCCCAGCAGATCCGTCTTCAGCGCCTCGCCTTCCCGGTTCCGTGTCTCCACAAACCGATCTGCCGCCTCCCGGATTCCCTTCTCCAGAATCTGCCAGAGCTGTTCTTCATCCTCTGGCTGCTGCTCCATGGAAAATACCTCCGGACATCGGGCAAGGGACATGACAGTCATATCATTGGAAATCCCAAACTGTTCTGCCATCCGGCGAAAATATCCCGCATATTCTTCCGCCAGCGCTCCATTGTACTTGAGCGCCATACGGTTCTCTGTGTAGTCCTCATAGGAAATAAAAAGGTCAACCTTTCCGCGCTGTATGTACTGCTTTAACAGGGTGCGGATCGCTGCCTCAAAATAATTGAGCCGCTTCGGCATCTTAATGCTGAGATCCAGATAGCGGTGGTTAACCGCCTTCATCTCTACCGACAGTTTATATTCCTTTGTCTCCAGCTCACAGCGTCCGAAACCTGTCATACTTTTTAGCATAGTTTGCCCATCTCTCTTTCCTCACAGATAATGGTATTATAATGCAAATGATGCAGTGCGTCAACTATTTAGGTTGTCTTCCCGCTTCATTTTCATTATAATAGAGATACCGGCCGCAGACGGGACTATCCCCGAAGCACCGGTTATTTCACAAAAAAGGAGCAGAATATTTATGGCATTTGATGGAATTGTAATCGCCGGTCTTACCAGGGAACTGAGTGATTCCCTTACTGGCGGAAAAATCGCAAAAATTGCCCAGACGGAGAAGGATGAACTTCTCTTTACCATAAAAAATAACCGGGAGACGTATCGCCTTCTTCTCTCAGTCAATGCCAGCCTGCCACTGGCCTATCTGACCGACACCAACAAGCAGGGGCCCATGACAGCCCCCAATTTCTGCATGCTGCTTCGAAAACACATCGGGAGCGGCAGGATCGTATCCATTACCCAGCCAGGACTGGAACGATGCATTCATCTGGAAATCGAACACCTGGACGAGATGGGGGACCTGTGTCGAAAACTTCTCATCGTGGAATTGATGGGAAAACACAGCAACATTATTTTCTGCACCCAGGATGGCATGATTCTGGACAGCATCAAGCATATTTCCCAGCAGGTCAGCTCCGTTCGGGAAGTTCTCCCGGGCAGAACGTATTTTCTCCCCCAGACAGTTCAGAAGCTGGATCCTCTGACAGCACAGGAGAACGATTTTTCGACTGTCCTGGCTGCCTCCAGCGCCTCTGCCGGAAAAGCGGTGTATACGGGATTTACCGGAATCAGTCCGGTCATGGCAGAAGAATTCTGCCATCTGGCCTCCATTGATGCGGACCGTCCTGCCTCTTCCCTGACAGAACTGGAGCGCATTCATCTGAGCCATACTATTTTCCTTGCCATGGAGTCTATTCGCCAGGGCCGCTTCAATCCCTGTATTGTATACCGGGGCCAGGAACCCATCGAATTTTCTGCCCTTTTACTGACCGGTTTTCCTGCAGACTGCCGGGTAGAATCCTTTGATTCTATCAGCCATGTACTGGAAACCTATTATGCCACCCGCAGCGTTATTACCCGGATCCGCCAGAAATCCTCTGATCTGCGGCGCATCGTGCAGACGGCCCTGGAACGCAACTATAAAAAGTATGATCTGCAGCAAAAACAGATGGAGGACACGAAAAAACGGGATAAATACAAGGTCTGGGGTGAGCTTTTAAATACCTATGGATACGAGCTTTTCGGCGGGGAAAAGGAATATACGTGTCAGGATTTCTACACCGGCGAAACCGTCCGGATTCCCCTGGATCCTCAGCTGACAGCCCGGGAAAATGCCCGCAAATACTTTGATAAATACAGTAAATTAAAGCGAACCAGCGAAGCTCTCTCTCAGCTTCTGGTGGAAACCAGACAGGAAATCGAACACCTGGAATCCATCAACACCTCTCTGGATATCGCCCTGAAGGAGGAAGACCTGGTTCAGATCAAGCAGGAACTGGCAGAATACGGTTTCATCAAAAAGCACGGGCCGTCCGGAAAAAAGGCCCGCATTACCAGCCGTCCCTTCCATTACCTGTCCTCCGATGGTTTCCATATTTACGTGGGAAAAAATAATTACCAAAACGAAGAGCTGACATTCAAATTTGCCACGGGAAATGACTGGTGGTTCCATGCCAAAGGGATCCCCGGTTCCCATGTCATCGTTAAATCCGAGGGAAAGGAACTTCCGGACCGGGTTTTTGAAGAGGCAGCTTCCCTGGCCGCCTATTACTCCAAAGGGCGTTCCAGCGAAAAAACAGAAATTGATTACATTCAGAAAAAACACGTAAAAAAAGTAGCCGGGGCGGCTCCCGGCTTCGTCATCTACCATACCAATTATTCGATGATGGCCACTCCCGAAATCCCAGTGAAGGAGATTCTCTAGGAAATACAGGGCCAGCACGTACAAAAAATCCGTCTGAAATCCATGCTGATTTGCATGTTACAGACGGATTTTTATTTTCATTTCATAGGATTCGGGTGTCAAAAGGTCATTTTAAGAAGGAATGACGCATGAGAAAAATATGAATCCCAAAAAACTGTGCTTATTAGAATAGCAAGTGGGAGAAATACAGCAAAAAAATATCTATTTTCACCCTACATGCCCATGCACTTTATTGTGGGAAAGCGTGTTTTTACTAAAATTACCCTTTTGACACCCTAATCTTCATAGGAAAATGCGTCCTATGAAATAAAAAACGCTCCGCGAGGATCGCCATGCGGCGGGAAGGAATTCTGTCGCAGAAGCGCCCCGCCGCAGGCGGAGAAGCTCGCGGGCGAGCTTCTTTCTTACTTTACATGTCGGCTCAGGTTTCCAGGAAATGATCCATCAGCCGATATCCTTCCTCCATGAAATTTCCGGCGGCAGCGCCGTTTTTCTCACTGTAGAGAAGGCCGCTTCCCTCTCTGCGGCGGCTGTCGTAAAGCAGATAGGGAACCGGGGTGGATACATGGGTCCGGCATGAAATCGGTGTGGGGTGATCCGGCAGGATCAGAAGCCGGTAATCCTCTCCGGATGCATCCATACGCTCTGTTACCGGGCAGATCAGACGCTGATCCAGATATTCGATGGCTTCCACTTTCCTCGGGGCACTGCCCTGGTGGCCCATCTCATCCGGCGCTTCCACGTGGACATAAACGAAATCTGCCCCTTCTTCCAGAACAGCTCTGACGGCTGCCTCCGCTTTCCCTTCATAATTGGTATGGAGGCCGCCATTGGCTCCGGGAACCGTAATATTACGCATCCCTGCCCCCACTGCAATTCCCTTCAAAAGATCTACGGCTGAAATCATCACGCCGTCTTTCCCCGTTTTCTCTTTAAAGGAAGACAGGGCAGGCCTTGTTCCAGCTCCCCAAAACCAGATGGAATTGGCCTTGTTCTTTCCCTCTGCCGCTCGTTTTTCATTGATGGGATGGTGATTTAACACGTCAAAACTTTTTTTCATCATCTCCCGAAGTATTGTATCCTCCGGCAGATAGTCGCCAATTTTTTTCGTCAGAATATCGTGGGGAGGAACTAACTCCGTTACCTTCCCATGGGCCCAGATTAAGAGATGGCGATAGCTGGTTCCCACATAAAACTTATATTCCTCTGTCTCAAACGCCTCGCGAACTGCCTCCAAAAGAACCGCAGCCTCTTCGGTGGAAATCTCATCGGAGCTGTGATCCAGAATCGTCCGCTCCTCATAGGGAACCGCCTCTTCCGACAGCGTCACAATATTGCACCGGATGGCAATATCATCTTCCTTCATATCCACACCAATGCTAAGAGCTTCCAACGGTGAACGGCCTGTGTAGTATTTCTTCGGATCGTAGCCAAGCACCGCCAGATTGGCCGTGTCACTGCCCGGCTTCATCCCCGCCGGAATCGTTGCGGCCAGTCCCAGCTCTGAAACCGGAGCCAGACGATCCATGGTCGGTGTCACGGCATATTCGATGGGAGTCTTGCCTCCCAACGCCTCGATGGGTTCGTCAGCCATTCCGTCTCCCAAAATGACGATATATTTCATAATTCCCTTATCCTCCTGGCGTTTTCCTTAACGAATCTCGGTCATACCGCCCATATAGGGACGAAGCACTTCCGGGATACGGACAGAGCCGTCTGCCTGCAGGTTATTTTCCAGGAACGCAATCAGCATACGCGGCGGCGCCACTACTGTATTATTCAGTGTATGGGCAAAATATTTGCCGTCCGCACCGTTGACACGGATCTTCAGCCGTCTCGCCTGTGCATCGCCCAGGTTAGAGCAGCTTCCCACCTCAAAATATTTCTTCTGTCTCGGAGACCAGGCCTCTACATCCACAGATTTTACTTTCAAATCTGCCAGATCTCCAGAGCAGCACTCCAAAGTACGAACCGGAATATCCATGGAGCGGAACAGATCCACTGTATTCTGCCACAGCCTGTCAAACCACATCTTACTGTCTTCCGGCTTGCAGACAACGATCATCTCCTGTTTCTCAAACTGATGGATCCGGTATACACCTCGCTCTTCAATGCCATGGGCTCCTTTTTCCTTCCGGAAACAGGGAGAATAACTGGTCAGCGTCTTGGGCAGTTCCTCTTCCGGAATCACGGTGTCAATAAACTTGCCGATCATGGAATGTTCGCTGGTTCCGATCAGATAGAGGTCCTCTCCCTCAATCTTATACATCATGGCATCCATCTCTGCAAAGCTCATAACACCCGTTACCACGTTGCTGCGGATCATAAACGGTGGTACACAGTAAGTAAAACCCCGGTTAATCATGAAATCTCTTGCATAGGAAATCACGGCCGAATGCAGTCTTGCAATATCGCCCATAAGGTAGTAAAAACCATTTCCAGCTACTTTTCTGGCGCTGTCCAGATCAATACCGTTAAACCGCTCCATGATGTCCGTATGGTACGGAATCTCAAAATCCGGAACAACCGGCTCACCGTAACGGGTAACCTCCACGTTCTCACTGTCGTCTTTTCCAATGGGAACGCTGGGGTCAATGATGTTTGGGATCGTCATCATGATTTTCAGAATCCGATCGCCCAGCTCCTTTTCCTGCTCTTCCAGTGCAGCCAGACGGGCAGACTGCTCTGCCACCTGCTTCTTCATCTCCTCTGCCTCTTCCCTCTTTCCCTGGCCCATCAGAGCACCGATCTGTTTTGCAATTTTATTTTTATTAGCTCGAAGGTCATCTGCCTCCTTCTTTGCCGCACGGTTTTTGGCGTCCAGTTCGATAACCTCGTCCACCAACGGAAGTTTGGCGTCCTGAAATTTATTTCTGATGTTTTGTTTTACAATATCAGGATTTTCCCTGACAAACTTTAAATCTAACATATGTTCCTCCTGTTATGTGCTTCTTTTGCACGAAAATTACTTTTTATTATACTACACTTTTTCAGCTGTGAAAAGACCCGTTTTCGGCCGAGACAGCTCTCCGCCCTTTCGGGCCAGTGATTCCTACAGCTTCATCAGGTAAGAAAGACAGTCCTCCAGACAGAGACCTTCTTTTTCATCCGTCCCCAGCTGTCTGGTCCGTTCCACACATTTTCTCGTAAATACCGCAGCCCGGCGGACGGCCTCTTCCAGCAAGATTCCCTTTACCACGCTGGCCCCCACCACGGCGGCAAACACATCACCGGTCCCATGGTAGCTTCCTTCCTCCCAGCGGGCAGTCTGAAACACCGGCTCCTTCCCTCTTTCATGAATCACATTGAGCACCAGATGGCCCTTTACCACTCCTGTCAGAACGACTGCCTTCGCTCCCAGCATCAGAAGTTTAAAAGTCAGATCCGACAGCTTTCGTCTGCTCCATCCCGTCTCCTGATACGGCGTATCCGTCAGAGCGCAGGCCTCTGTCAGATTCGGTGTCACAATATCCGCATACTGGCAGAGTTCCTTCATGGCATCCACCATCGGCTGGTCACACAGCCGATAGAGGCGACCGCCGTCTCCCATGGCCGGATCCACCAGAACCATGGATCCTTCTCTTTTAAAAGAACGGATAAAATCAGCAGCAACGGCGGCCTGACGTGCTGATCCCAAAAATCCCGTCATAATACCATCCACCTCAAACCCCTGCTCCTTCCATGGGGCAATATAGGATTCCATCCGATCTGTATAATCATCAAAAAAGCAGGATGGATACCCTGCATGATTGGACAGCACTGCCGTTACCACAGGACAGCACTGCACCCGCAGCGCGCTGATGACAGGAATAGCCGCTGTGAGAGCACAGCGGCCATATCCTGCCATATCATTCAGAACAGCTATTTTTTTGATTTTTTGTCTCGTTTCTTCCATTTTTTACGTATTCCCATTATTTTTACACTATTCAGCAGACAGACCGGCCAAAACACCTGATTTCTGCAAAGCAGGCCGAAGTGCCATATAAACTGCCACAGATACGGCTGCGGAAAGTACTGCATTAACCATAGTCGAGGCCACGTTCCAGGCCAGCGTCAGCTCTGCTGCAGACTTTCCGATGATCCAGAGCTTATAGTAATATCCAATCAGCGGATCTGCAATCACATTAAACAGTAAAGCAACCACAGAAGCGGTTAAAATCCAGCCAAACACCTGTTTTTTGTCGCGCTTATGATCAACATGGCCAAGGCGGTGTGCCACAAACCCGGCAATCAGTCCGATACAGAGTTTACAGAAAAAGGTTTTTGGCGCATAAACAATATACACCGGATCCAGAAGATCCCCGATCGTCATCCCGATGGCTCCGCCCAGGCCCCCGTAAAAACCGCCCACCAGAAGAGCTCCCAGCACGCAGACTGCATTTCCGAGATGGATGGAGGTTGCGTCTCCCCCTGGAAGGGTAATTTTGATTTGGCCATAGCTGAAAACCACATAGGACAGAGCCGCCAAAAGCCCCACCATTGCAATTTTATATGCCTTTGATGTTTTCTGTGTCATGATATCTCCTCCTTTAGCCGCACAGCCTGTTTTGCCGAACCAGCTTCTTTTTTCATTGGCCACATCATATCACAGATTTGTACATATAAAAACATACACTTTTTATAATTTTTACAGGGTCAGTTCTTTTCTAGCTGATATGGTTTAATCGTGAGACTCCACACAGAGAAGAACCCCACGCTCCAGATCCAGAATCCCCTCTTCCCTGCTCAGCTCATTGCTGATGCACAGACTTGTCCCCAAACGGACCGTTTTCCGGTGCAACGGATATTTGAACCCCCGCAGCGTAAGTCCTTCCACCACTTCGGTTACCGGCAAAAAGGAAATATATTTTCCGTACAGCTCAGAACGCAGAAAATTCCTGCGCCCTCCGATCAGATAAAGACGGTTTCTGGCATCGTAAATAGACACCTGCATCCCCTGGCAAAAAAACTGATACATCAGCTGGATATTTCCCACTGCATGATCCATACGTCCTCCCAGCGCCCCCAGAATATCCACCGACTCAAAGCCCCGCCGGGCTGCTGTCAAAAGCGCCAGTTCCGTATCTGTCTCATCCTTTTCCGGACGGTGAACCTCAAAGGAAATGGAAGGATCATCCCGATATTTCTCCAAAATCAAAGGATCTACCGTATCCAGATCCCCCACTACCGCATCCGGCCTAAGCCGCAGAGGACGAAGGACCTCCAGGCCGGCATCCGCCGCCACTACAAAATCATACTGACGCTGAGCCAGAAAATCCTTTGCAAATGCGATATCAATGGTACCGCCCGTAACAATCAAACATCGATTCATTTCATCATCTCCGCTCAAATTCCCGGAAAATATCTAAAAATTCTTTTACATTCTGCTCCGGATTTCCTCTAAAAACAGCGCTTCCCGCCACAATCACGTCAGCTCCTGCCTCCAGCACCTCCCGCACATTGGCCTGGGTTATACCGCCGTCCACCTCGATCCGTGTGGAAAGTCCAAGAGCATCGCAGCGTTTTCGAAGAGCCCGGATTTTCCCGGTCACATAGGGAATATATTTCTGACCGCCGAACCCCGGATTTACAGACATCAGAAGCACCATATCTACCTGCGGAAGCACCAGATCAACCGTCTCAATGGAGGTCGCCGGATTCAGCGCTACCGCCGTCTGCATCCCGGCCTCCCGGATCTGATTCAAAGTCCGGTCCAGATGAGCGCATGCCTCCTGATGTACACAAATCAGATCTGCCCCCGCCTCTTTCATGGCATCCACGTACCGTCCCGGCTCTTCCACCATCATATGCACATCAAAAAAGCGCTCCGTACACTCCCGCAGACTCTTTATAACCGGCATTCCAAAGGATATACTTGGGACAAATGCCCCATCCATCACATCCAGATGGATATACTCTGAGCCGGCCTGATCCACGGCTCGCACCTGCTCACCCAATTTTGTAAAATCCGCTCCAAGTATGGAAGGCGATAAAATAATCATCTCTCAATTCCCCCGTCCGTATTTCTTTTTTTCTTTCAGCTCTCCATAGAGAAGGCGATAGTTCTCATAACGGCTCTGGCTGATTTTTCCGTCGCGCACCGCTTCCTTTACACCACATACCCGCTCACCCACGTGAACACAGCCCAGAAACCGGCATCCGGCCTCCCAGGGCGCAAACTCCGGAAAGCACTCCTTCAAATCTTCCGGCTCCAGATCCTCCACATACATGGAACTGAATCCTGGCGTGTCCATCATGTACGTTTCCGCTTCCACGAAAAACAGTTCTGAATGGCGTGTGGTGTGTTTCCCACGCTTTATTTTTTCACTGATTGTTCCGGTTTCCATGGCCGCTTCTGGCTGAATCAGGTTGGTAATTGATGATTTACCAACCCCGGAAGGGCCGGCCAGAGCCGTCGTCTTGCCCGCAATCAGACTATGAAGTCGGTCCATCCCCTCATTTTCATAGGTACTGATAAAATAGAGGGGGTAGCCTGCAGGCCCATAAATTTCTCTGAGCCGCTGTATTTCCGATTCCCCGGCCAGGTCTGTCTTATTAAAGCAGATGCTGACCGGGATATCCCGATGCTCCATCATAACCAAAAAACGATCCAGCAGATTCAGGTTTGGCATGGGATCTGTCACAGCAAACACCACAAGGGCCTGATCAATATTCGCCACTGCCGGGCGGATCAGACAGTTTCTCCGTGGAAGGATCTTCTCGATATTTCCGGTCTGTTCCTGGGGATCCAGGATGGTAAACTCCACATCATCCCCCACCAACGGTTTGATATTCCGGTTCCGAAATACCCCTTTGGCCCGGCATTCATATACCTGACTGACACCATCATGAACATAATAAAACCCGGCAATTCCCTTTATAATCTTTCCCTGCATGGCACATCCATCCCTACAAATCAACCTCCACAAATTGCAGCTGGTACGTTTTTAAAACCCGGTCATGGGTGCGATCCTGTACCTGAAGCTCACCGTTCAGTACGCCGTCCGCACCCTCTATGTTATAGTGAATGGGAAGTGTAATATTCCCCCCCATCTCCCTGGGTTCCATAATGGTTTTTGAAACGGTTACTCCGTTTACCACCTGTTTCATCACAATGGCAATCTCCACATAGGTCTCTCCAGAGCTGGGCCCTAAATAATCCTGCAGCTGAAAATCATCATTTACCACGGCCACAAAACGCGTTCCCGTTCCGGCACTGACGGTATACCCAACCGCTGTGCCCTCCGGCGTTCCAGTCTTTTCCGGAACATCCTGCACCAGAATCGTTCCTTTCTTCGTGTCAGGATCCTTTTGCTCCTTCCGCTCGCCCAGCTGAAGACCCACTGCCTCCAAAACCACCTTCGCATTTTCTTCCGAAAGACCCGTAATCTTCGGCATCGGCACCATAGGAACAGCCGGACCGGAGCTGATAAACAGTTTTACCTCCTCACCCGGATCTGCTTTTTCCGGTTCGTAGCGGATAACCTGATCCTTTTCGATTGTATCGCTGCTTTCCTCCTGTACCGTAACCTTCAGCTGTTTGGCCACCAGCGCCGCCTCTGCCTCCATCCGGTTCATGCTCTCAAGATGAAGCTCTGTCAGATCCAGCTGGCCGCTTCCTTCGCCAATGGTAACCGTAATTTCCGACTGCTTTGTTACCACCGTTCCTTCCTTCACGCTCTGACGGATTACCAGTCCTTTTTTCTTGTCCTCTGATTCCTCGTATTCATACCGGATTTTCAGGGAAACTTCCCGCAGGTCTGCCTCCGCCTCCGCCTCCGTCCGGCCCAGCAGAGACGGAACGATACTTTCTGTGGAAGAAATGCTTTCCTCCGTTTCCACTACCGATTCGACCGTCACAGTTGGTTTTGATTCCCCTGTTCCAGAACCAAGATTAAATATACCGCCCAGCTTGGCAAAAATCACAACAACCACCACCACGATCAGAATGGCCGCCACCACACCAATGGTTGTCAAAAGACGCTCCATCTGAGGATTTACATCATCCTGACCTGCTTTTTTCCGGACCGGCGTACGCGGTGTTCCGGCCTGCTCCGAAGACTGTCGGTTTATTTCCCTCTGATAATTCCGCGGCATCCGATCATCATTGCCCTTTCCCATCTCCGATGCAAAAGAAATGGGATTGTCGGTTTCCATCTCCGGTGCAAAGGCGCTGTGTCTTGCTGCCTCCCGCACCTGATTTACCTCTTCTTCACCCCGAATCACAGTGGGAGACGATTCATTGTACTCCGGCTCCTTTTTCAGAAAATGATCCTCCGGGTCAACCAGGGCACGGCGCAGATCTGCCACCAGCTCATAGGCATCCTGATACCGGCGGTCCGGCCGTTTGCTGGTACATTTCAGAATAATCCGGTCCAGACTCGGCGTAACCTCCGGATTAAGGCGGCTTGGTGCCGGCAGCGGATCCTCCAGGTGAGCCAGCGCAATGGAGACAGGGTTTTCACCGTCAAAGGGAAGATGTCCCGTAACCATCTCAAACATGGTAATTCCAAAGGAATAAATATCGCTGCGACGGTCACTTAAACCACCCCGGGCCTGCTCCGGAGAAATATAGTGAACAGATCCTACGGCATTAACTCCCACAGTCTGAGCCGATACCGCTCTGGCAATGCCAAAATCTGCCACCTTTACCTTTCCATCCCTGGAAATAATCATATTCTGGGGTTTTATATCGCGGTGCACGATGTGCTGATCATGGGCTGCTGCGATTCCCTGCGCCACCTGAATGGCAATTCCGATCGTCTCCTTGACACCGAGACGGCCCTTTTTCAGAATATAGCTTTTCAGGGTAATCCCCTCTATCAATTCCATCACGATATAGTGAAGCGTTCCTTCATCCACAACGTCATAGACACTCACAATGTTTGGATGAGAAAGTCCGGCTGCCGCCTGGGCCTCCATCTTAAATTTACTCACAAAATTGGCGTCCTGACTGTACTCCTCCTTCAGAACCTTGATGGCCACAAGGCGGTTCAGAGTATGACATTTCGCCTGATATACCTCCGACATTCCGCCGGTTCCAATCAGGGACAAAATCTCATATCGGTCCTGCAAATAGGTTCCCGGTTGCAACATCATCTTCCTTCCTCCTCCCTGATCTGCGGATCCACCAGCACGACAGAAATATTATCCGTGCCTCCATTCTGATTGGCCAGCGCCACCAGCGTCTTTGCCTTCATATGCAGCGTTCCCGGCAGCAAAACGAAACGAAAAATCGCAGAATTATCTACCATATTCGTAAGACCATCCGAACACAAAAGCACATAATCCCCCCGTTCCAGCGGCACCTCAAAAAAATCCGCCTTCACTGTGGATTCAATACCGACGGCTTTTGTCAGCACATTTTTGTGGTCCAAATACTCTCTGCTGCCCCGGTTCATCTGACCTTTGGAAACCATTTCCTCCACAAACGAGTGATCCCGCGTGATCTGCCGGATTCCGGACCGTTCAATCACGTAAAGACGGCTGTCTCCCACATTGGCCACATAAAGCGTCGAATTTTCAATTACCGCAGCCACAAGAGTCGTTCCCATTCCAGACAACTCCTCTTTTTCGCAGGAAAGGCGAAAAAGTTCTGTATTGACCTTCTCAATTCCTACCCGAAGGGCAGAAATCGCCTCCCCCGTACCACAGTTTTTTATGTACTCGGTCAAATGATCCACCAGATAGCGGGAAGCAAAATCCCCTGCCTGATGGCCGCCCATACCGTCTGCCACCAAAAACAGGTTGGGAAGAAGACCCACCGGCTCTGTGCTGGCAAATGTAGCATCCTGATTGTTCCGGCGAACCCGGCCGATGTCCGTTACCGCATATGCTTTCATGAACTCTCCTTCTCTCCTTTTTCCATATAGCTCTTTCTAAGCTGACCGCAGGCGCCGTCAATATCACGGCCCATTTCTCTTCGAACCGTCACATTTATTCCATGTGTCTCCAGATAGGAACGAAATGCCTCAATAGCCGTTTTCCCGGATTGAACATAATCCCGCTCCTTAATGGGGTTGACAGGAATCAGATTCACATGACCATGCTGATCCCGAAGAAGCTCCGTCAGCGCCTTCGCCTCATCCAGGTTATCGTTGACTCCCTGCACCAGGCTGTATTCAAACGTCATACGGCGGCCTGTTTTTTCAAAATAATAATGGCAGGCATCCAGAACCTCCGAAAGCGCGTAGGTTTTGGCTACCGGCATCAGCGTTTTCCGCACCTCGTCACTGGGTGCATGCAATGACAGCGCCAGCGTAATTGTAAGGCCCTCTTCTGCCAGCTGACGGATCCTCGGAACAATTCCGCAAGTAGATACCGTCACATTGCGCTGGCTGATATGAAGACCGCCTTCTTCCGTCAGAATCCGGATAAAACGAAGCAGATTGTCGTAATTATCCAGCGGCTCGCCGGATCCCATGACAACCACATTGGATACCCTCTCTCCAGTCTCTTTCTGAATCTGATAAATCTGATCCAGCATCTCCGATGGCTTCAGATTCCTGGTCAGGCCATCCAGAGTTGAAGCACAGAAACGGCACCCCATACGGCAGCCTACCTGGGAAGAGATGCAGACGGAGTTTCCGTGCTTATACCGCATCAGAACGCTCTCAATTACATTTCCATCCGCCAGGCGGAACAAATATTTTCTCGTTCCATCCAACTTTGACACCTGGACGCAGACCTGCTCCAGCGAAACAAATTCACAGGTTTCCTGCAGCTTTTCCCGGAGTGCCCTGGAAAGGTTCGTCATCTCTGCGAAGGAAGAAACCAGCTTCTCATGCATCCACTGGTAAATCTGGGCAGTCCGGAATGGCTTTTCCCCCATATCCCGAAGCAGCTCCTCCAGTTCCGGACGCATCAGTGATTTTATATCTGTCTTTTCCATCTCAATGACTCCTCTTATTTTTATTTCTTCTTTCGTCTCATAACCGCAATAAAAAAGCCGTCGCAGGGATGGATTCCAGGGAGCAGCTGAATATAGCCATCCTGCAGGCTTTTTTCTGAAAACCCGTCCCCAAGCCGACCGGTCAGATCCACCGGTTCAAAGGGAAAACGCTCCAGAAACCAGTCTCTGTTTTTCTCGTTTTCCTCCCGGCTTACCGTACAAGTGCTGTAAACCAGCGTTCCTCCCGGCTTTACATACTGCCATACCACAGAGAGAATCTCTCTTTGCAGGGCGGCCAGGGAGGAAATCCCTTCCGGCGATGCATTGTATTTGATATCCGGTTTCCGGCCGATAATTCCCAGGCCGGAACAGGGGAGATCCGCCAAAACCGCATCCGCCCGTTCCACCATAGACGCATCCTTAATCCGGGCATCCCAAAGCACGGCCCGGGCATTTTTGCAACCGCTCCGTACAATATTTTCTTCAATCATGGCAATCTTTTTGGAACTGACATCGCGAATTTCCACCATGCCGGTTCCACAAAGAAGTTCTGCTGCATGGAGACCCTTTCCGCCTGGCGCGCCGCAGACATCCAGCACAAAATCTCCCGGCTGCAGTCCCGCTGCGTCACCGGCCAGAGAAGAGCTCAAATCCTGCACCCGGAGAAAGCCTTTCTGAAACGCAAGAAGACTTTCCGGATAATCCACACCGGAAAGTTCATAGACACCGCTGCCGGAAAGCACCTCTTTTGCGCAGACTCCCTGCTCTTTTAAAAGCGTCAGAATTTCATCTTTTTCAGCATAAGCCGTGTATAATCCCACTGTCATGGGCCGCTCTGCCAGAGAAGCCTCCGCCATCCGCAAAGCCGCTTCTTTTCCCTGTTCCTTTTCCCATCGCTCCAGAATCCAGGCAGGCATGGAGCATCGAATGGAATCATCCGGAAAAATAAGCGTTTCTTTTCCACGAACAATCGCACGCAACACACCGTTTACAAAACCGGAAAGTCCCTGAAACCCCCGCTTCTTAGCGAGACGGACTGCCTCATTGCAGACTGCGGAATCCGGAACCCGGTCCATATAGTAAATCTGGTAGGCGCTCATCCGAAGCAAAGTTCGGATAAACGGTTTCATCTTATTCACTTTCGTCCTGGAATATGACTCAATAATATAATCCATCTGAAGACGGTACTCCACCGTACCGTCCACCACTCGTTTCAAAAAGGAACGATCCTGCTTTTCCAGATACTGGTATTTGCCGAGTGCCCTGGACAACGCCACATGACTGTATTCGCCCTCTTCCAGGACTTCCTTAAGAATCTCTGCCGCAATCTCCCGCAGCATGGTTCCGTCACTCATCTCGCCTTCCTCCAAAGAGAATCACAAGCCGCAGAAGCTGCAAAATCGATCCGGCTGCTGCAGCCACATACGTCAGAGCCGCAGCCCCCAGCACCTGTCTCGTATATCCCACTTCCTCGCCCCGGAGAATCCCCGTGGAATCCAGAAGGCGTACCGCCCGGGAAGAAGCATTAAACTCCACCGGAAGCGTCACCATCTGAAATATAACGGACAGGGAAAACAGCAAAATTCCAATGGAAACCACCGGAGAACCAAATCCGCCAATCAGAATTCCAAGCATGATCATGGGCCAGGAAAGCTGCGCTCCGATATTGACTACCGGGACAATCGCCCCCCGCAGTTTCAGCGGCGCATACTGCTGGCTGTCCTGAATCGCATGACCGCACTCATGGGCCGCCACACCGACCGCTGCCACAGAGGAAGAGTCATAGACACTCTCTGAGAGGTTTACCGTACGTGTCCTTGGATCATAGTGATCCGTCAGACTTCCCGCCACCCGGCGGATCTGTACATCGTAAAGTCCCTGGGAATTCAAAAGCTGTCTGGCCGCTTCAGCTCCGGTCATCCCGGTCATACTCCGGATTCTGGAAAACTTCGCATAAGTGCTGTTTACCCGGGCAGAAGCCCCCACAGACAGCAGAACGCCGATTACCACCAGAATCATCGTCGGATCCCATAAACTGTAATACCCATATCCAAACATTTTCTATCAGACTCCCTTCTGAGAAATCGCTTTTTCAGACTTCAATCCCCCATCGCCCAGACGGTCTCCCACCTTTACCGGATATCCCCGAAGAAATGCCGATGCATCCATGCGTTTTTTCCCCTCCAGCTGCAGTTCCCGGATCTGTAAAAGACCCTTTCCTGTCTGGACTGAAAATCCATCTTTTTCCACAGAAACAACGCATCCAACTTCGTGGACTTCATCTGGCAGCCGGTCCTCTTCCCTGACTTCCGCTGCCCAGATTTTAAGGTTCTTTCCCTCATAGAGAGTATAGGCACTGGGCCATGGGTTTAATCCACGGATCAGTCTCTCCAAAGAGGAGGCATCCCGGAACCAGTCCAGATCCCCCATGGCTTTGTCCAGCATCGTCACATGGGTGGCCTCTGCCTCACACTGCTTTGTCCGCGTAATCGTTCCAGCTTCCACTTTTTTAAGAGTCTCCAGAATCAACGCACCCCCCGCCTGACTCAGACGGTCAAACAGACTTCCCCCTGTTTCATCGGGGTTCAGCGCAATCACTGTTTTCTCCAGCATATCACCAGTATCCAGTCCTTCATCCATCAGCATGGTCGTAACTCCCGTTTCCCGGTCCCCGTTGATAACCGCCCACTGAATCGGAGCAGCTCCCCGATATTTAGGCAGCAGGGAGGCATGGATATTGATGCAGCCGTAGTGAGGCAGATTCAGGATCCGTGCCGGCAGAATCTGCCCGAAGGCTATCACTACGATGACGTCCGGATTGATCCCGGAAAGTATCTCGAAAAATGCATCATCCTTTCGAATCCGCTCCGGCTGATACACCGGAATCCCATGTTCCAGCGCTTTTTCCTTGACCGGCGGCATCGCCATAGCCTTTCCTCTTCCCCTGGGCTTATCCGGCTGGGTTACCACTGCTGCAATCTCATGGCCACCGGTAATCAGCGCTTCTAATGCCGGAACCGCAAAATCCGGCGTTCCCATAAATACTATTTTCATATATTATTCATCATCCTCCACAACCGATACATCCTCCAGCGGACCCTCTACGATCTCCACATACAGATGTCCGTGGAGATGGTCGCACTCATGGCAGACCGCCCGGGCCAGAAATCCCTCGGCAATCAGCTCAATCTCTTCCATATCCTGATTCAGTGCCTTTACCTTTACCCAGTCCGGGCGGGTTACCACACCCGATTTACCCGGGACGCTGAGACACCCCTCCGGCCCCGTCTGGCTTCCTCTCATCTCCAGAATAACCGGGTTAATCAGAACATACTGATTTCCATCCTCCACATCGATTACCACGATCTGCTTGCGGATTCCCACCTGCGGAGCTGCCAGGCCAACGCCTCCGGTGGCATACATTGTATCGAACATGTCCTCAATCAGCTCTGCTGTATGTTCCGTCATCTCCTTAAGCGGTTTGCATTCTTTTGTCAGTACTTCGTCTCCTATGGTTCTGATCGTCCGGATTGCCATTTTTCTACTCTTCCTCTCCTATGAAATATCGTATTGTATCAAAACAGACCGGAAACATTCCTCTCCGGCTGCCAGGGCATCCAGTCTGCCCCTGATTTGAACAAGTATATCATATTTTTCACACTTAATATATAAAATTTTTCTATAAATATCATTAACTTTGTATACAGGCGCCGGAACCGGGCCAATCAGCTCCGGAGTCCGCTCCTTTTCTTTGCCTCCCACAGAACATTCTGCAGAAGTTCCGGAAAAAAGCTTTCCGATTTCCTCTTTGCAGAATGCCGCACACCGGTTCAGGCTGTTTTCATCCGGAGAAGACAGAAGCACCATGGCCAGGTGAAGGACCGGCGGATACCCCATCAGCCTCCGATAGGCCATTTCCTGACGGTAAAATGCTTCATAGTCCTGGGCGGCAGCTGTCGTCACTGCATAGTGATCCGGCTGGTAGGTCTGAATCACCACATCCCCGGGACGGCAGCTGCGGCCGGCCCGCCCGGCTGCCTGGGTCAAAAGCTGAAATGTCCGCTCTCCGCTGCGATAATCCGGCGTATTCAAAGACAGGTCAGCCGCCAAAATCCCCACCAGCGTAACCTTCGGAAAATCATGGCCCTTCACAATCATCTGGGTTCCGATGAGAATATCTGCCTCATGGGCCGCAAATGCAGCCAGAATCTCCTCGTGGCTGCCCTTTCGCGCAGTTGTGTCCGCATCCATTCGAAGAATTCTGGCTTCCGGAAACCGCTCTCTTGTCAGCTCTTCCATCCGCTGCGTCCCGGCGCCAAAGCCAGCCAGATACGGAGAGCCGCAGGCCGGACAATACTTCATCAGGGGAATCCGATAACCGCAGTAATGGCATACCAGCTGATTCTGCCCATGAAGTGTCAGGGACACGTCGCAGTGAGGACAGCGCACTGCCTCTCCACAGGAACGGCAGGAAATAAAATTGGAATACCCTCTCCGGTTGATAAAAAGCATGGTCTGCTCTCCCCGTTCCAACCGCCCCTTTAAAAGCGCTTCCAGCCGTCGACTGAACACAGATTTATTTCCCTCTGAGAGCTCCGCCCGCATATCCTCCACATGAATGGTCGGGAGCACGCTTCCGGCTGACGCCCTGTTTCGCAGAGTCAGCAGCGTATAAGTACCGTCCATGGCCCTGGAATAAGCCTCCAGAGACGGCGTCGCGGAGCCGAGAATCAGAGACGCCCCAGCCATCCTGGCCCGATGCTCTGCCACTTCCCTGGCATGGTAGCGTGGCATGGTCTCACTCTTATAGGCCCCCTCATGTTCCTCATCCATAACGATCAGGCCCAGATCGGGAAACGGCGTAAACAGAGCAGATCGGGGGCCGATCATCAGAGAAACCTCGCCCCGGACTGCCCGCTCCCACTGGTCGTAGCGCTCGCCGGCCGAAAGACGGGAATTCATAATGGCAATCCGGTCTCCAAATCGCCGGTAAAACCGCATAACGGTCTGATATGTCAGAGCAATTTCCGGAATCAGAAGAATCACCTGCTTTCCGTCAGCCATAACCTGTGCAATCAGCTCCATATATACTTCTGTTTTGCCGCTCCCGGTAATCCCATACAGCAAATACGTCCGTCGGATTCCTTTCCTGTAATCTTCAAGAACATGGCGGACTGCCCGGCTCTGCTCCTCATTAAGCGGAAGGCCCTTCGACACGCCCTCCGGCGTGCGAAAAGCCTCCTGATTTACTTTTTCTGTCAGAATCTCAATCTGACCGCGTTCCACCAGAGGCTTCAGCGTGGCAAAAGTCAGTGACAGCTGGTCTCTGGCCACCTCCATGGGAATGACCGGATTCTCCAGGAATGCCTCCAACAGGCGCTCCCGAGCCCGAAAATGTCTTCTGGAAGCCTCTGCCAGTTCCCGTTCCAGCTCCGTTCGCTCCAGCAGGCAATGAATCGTACGCTTTTCCCGGGCCTTTACTTTCTGCTTAACTGGAAGAACCGTTTTCAGCGTCTGATTCATCGTGGCTCCATACGCCTCCCGCATCCACCAGGCCAGACTGATCAGCTGAGACTGGACCGATGTGCTTTCTTCCACCAGACTATCAATCTCTTTAATCCTTGCAGGATCAAACTGCGGTGTATCACCTAATCCCACCACATATCCGGTCCGGACTGCATCCCCTTTTCCAAAGGGAACGCGAACCCGCATTCCCACTGAAATATCCCGAGCCATCCGCTCCGGAACCCGGTACTGAAACGGCCGGTCTACCTTCTCGTGGGAGATATCAATAATGATATCCGCATATCCGGCTCCCATCCGCCTTCCTCCTTCATGTTCTCCTGCCATCACAAAAACTGCTTTACCGTCTCTCCCAGGTGCATACTGTTAGAGCCTTTGAACAGCACCGCATCGCCTTCCTGCAAAAAATCCTTCAGAAACGCATGCATTTCATCCCGTTCCTCCTCTCCAAAAGAACGAACCTGAATGGATCTTCCCGTCCTTTCGGCCTTTTCCTGGGCCCCCTGGGCCATGGATGCGGCCAATGGCCCAAAGGTAATAAGCACATCTACCGCTTCCCCAGCCAGATACTCTCCCACCTCCCGGTGGAAGACAGGGCCATCCAGGCCCAGCTCCTTCATATCCGCCAGAACCGCAATCCGCCGTTTTCCCTCCAGGGACGCAAGAACCCGGATCGCCGCTCTGACAGAATCCGGACTGGCATTATACGTATCATCCAGAATCATCCGTCCCCCAGAGCGGTAAAGCTGCTGCCGGTTTTCAAATCCCGTAAAGGCCCCCAGGCTTCTGGCCGCCGCTTCCAGCGGAACTCCGTAATAATCCGCCACTGCCAGCGCCGCCAGTCCATTGGATATATTATGTTCCCCCATAACAGACAGCGTAACGGGAATCCGCACAGCCCCGTGCACCATGGTAAAAGAGGGAAAACCATCCCGGATCTCCACCTCCTCTGCCCGGTACTGACAATCTGCGCCTAAACCATACCGAATCGTCTGACAGCCGTTCTTTGCCTTTACCCGGCTCAGAAGATCGTTGTCTCCATTGACAAACAGCACGCCGCCTTCCCGCATTCCGTCCTGAATATGAAGCTTTTCCTTTAAAATATTCTCCCTCGTTCCCAGATTTTCAATATGGGTTACGCCGATATTCGTCATCACCGCCGTGTCCACCGCCGCAATCCCGGCAATTACCGCCATCTCTCCCGGCTCACTCATCCCAAGCTCCAGGACACCGATCTCATCTTCTTTGCTGATCTCCGAGAGCGTCAGAGGAACCCCGATCTGGCTGTTGTGGTTGGCCGGCGTCTTAAAGGTGCGGTATCTGGCAGAGAGCGCCGCTGCCACCATCTCACGGGTAGTGGTTTTTCCCACACTGCCTGTGACGCCCACAAGAGGAATGGAAATTCTGCTTCGCAGATACCGTCCAATATCCTGAAGAGCCGTCTTTGTATCTTCCACCCGAATGAGTGCAGACTGAAACTGCTCTGGCATACTATTGTGCTCCGATGTCAGGGCAGCAGCAGCGCCCGCCGCGGCCGCCTGGGCAAGGAAACGATGGCCGTCCACCCGTTCTCCAATCAGCGGCACAAAGAGATCTTCTCCCCGCATAACTCTGGAATCAATACTGATATGGCGCAGTTCCTGATCCGGATTTCCGCCCAGAAGGCGGCCTCCCGTTGCCTTTAAAATGTCTCCAACCGTAATCTGTTCCATCTTCCCTCTACCTCCTACAGTCCCAGCTCTTTCACGCATTCCTCCACTACTTCCCGGTCCAGGAAATGGTGTCGCACCCCTTCGATCTCCTGATAATCCTCATGCCCTTTTCCGATGATAGCAATCATGTCGCCCTCTTCGGCCTGAGCCAGACTGTAATAAATTGCCTCCCGCCGGTCCGGGATCTCCACAAAGCGCCCCTCCGTCCTCGCAAGTCCCTCTTTAATATCCGCCAGAATATCTTCTACCTTTTCATATCTGGAATTATCCGCCGTAATAATGCACAGATCTGCCAGACGGCCTCCGATCTCCCCCATGGAGTAACGGCGGTCTCTGGCCCGGTTTCCACCGCAGCCAAAAACACAGACCAGGCGTTTCGGCCTGTAATCCCGCAGCGTCAGCAGAAGGCTTTCCATGCTGACAGCATTATGGGCATAGTCCACCAGAACTGTGCATTTTGCTGACTTATAGGCAATTTCCATGCGTCCGTCTACCTTCATATGGGCCAGGCCGCTTAAGACCGGCCCCGCTGGAATCCCCATCAGACTGCACACACCGGCGGCCGCCAGGGCGTTAGACACATTGAATTTTCCCGGAACACCAACTTTCATCTGGCCTTCCAGGGCGCCGTGGACACCAAACTCCACGCCAACAAAATCTGCTTCCCGCACATAGCGGATAGAATCTGCCATAAAATCCGCTGGATGTTCCAATCCGAATGTTCGGATCTGAGCCGAAGCCCCTTCGATAATTTCCTCAAACCGCGGCTCATCCCGGTTAACCAATGCCACTCGACTGTTTTTCAGCAGCTGCTTCTTATAATACAGATACTCTTCAAAGCTGGCATGCTCATTGGGGCCAATGTGATCGTTGGAAATATTTAGAAAAACTGAATAATCAAACGTAATTCCATCCACCCGGTGCATCAGATAACTCTGGGACGAGACTTCCATCACCACATAGCGGCAGCCCGCCTCCACCATTCTGGCAAAATATTCCTGCAGAATATAGGACTCCGGCGTTGTATTTTTCGTTGGAAAATGCTCCGCTCCAATCAGCGCCCCATTGGTTCCGATGAGGCCCACCTTTTCTCCGGCGGCCTCCAGCATCTCTTTCATCATATAGGTTGTTGTGGTCTTTCCCTTGGTGCCGGTCACTCCAATCGCTGTCATCTTTTCTGCCGGATACCCAAACCGTGCCGCAGAGAGAAGGGAAAGGGCATGGCGTCCGTTTTCCACCTTAAGCACCGTAACCGTTTCCGGCACGTTTACCTCCCGCTCTGTCACAAGCACAGAAACACCGCGGTCCAGCACATCCGGAATGAATTCGTGAGAATCCACATTGGCCCCCCGCATACACACAAACACCGCTCCAGGCGCAGCCTTTCTGGAATCATAAACTACCTCCGTTACCTCTTCCTCCAGACTGCCCTGCAGTTTTTCATATTCAAGCTCCCTGAGCCAGCTTTCAAGTTTCATTCCTCAACCTCCCATTGTCTCCATCCGTGCAGTGTTCCCGGATTCTAACCCTGTTCCTCCATCTGGTTTTCAAACTGCTCCATGGTCATCAGGACTTTTCTGGGTTTCGTTCCTTCCTCTTCTCCCACCACACCGGCCTCCGCCAGCTGGTCCATAATCCGTGCTGCACGGTTAAATCCGATCTTGAACATCCGCTGCAGCATCCCGATGGATGCCTTATCTTTTTCGATGATAAACCGGCCAGCCTGCACAAAATAGGCGTCCCGATCCCCGCCGGATGCAGCTCCCTCCATCAGCGCCACCGTACTGATTCTGGACTCCACCTCCGGACTGTACTGGGCCGTCATCCCCTGTTCCGTCAGAAATTCCACAACTGCAGAAACCTCATTATCTGAAACAAAAGCGCCCTGTACCCGCTGCGGCTTCTGATATCCGGAGGGGTAAAACAGCATATCCCCCTTCCCCAGAAGCTTCTCTGCCCCGTTCATATCGATAATCGTTCTGGAATCCACGCCGGATGACACAGAAAACGCAATCCGGGACGGGATATTGGCCTTGATCACACCGGTAATGACGTTGACCGACGGTCTCTGGGTGGCAATCACCAAATGAATCCCCGCTGCCCGGGCCAGCTGAGCCAGGCGGCAAATAGAGTCCTCCACCTCGCCAGGTGCAACCATCATAAGATCTGCCAGCTCATCTACAATAATAATAATCTGAGGCAGCCGCTCCGGTTTTTTCTCATCTTCCACATCTGCAATGGCATCCACTTTGGCATTATACCCCTTCAGATCTCTCACATTGTATTTGGCAAACCGCTGATACCGGTCCGTCATCTCCGCCACCGCCCAGTTGAGAGCGCCGGAAGCTTTTTTCGGATCCGTAACCACCGGAATCAGAAGGTGCGGAATTCCATTATACACACTGAGCTCTACCACCTTGGGATCGATCATAATAAGCTTCACGTCCTCTGGCCGTGCCTTGTAAATAACGCTCATGATCAGTGTATTGATACACACAGATTTACCGGAACCCGTAGCGCCGGCAATAAGAAGATGGGGCATCTTCGCAATATCACTGACCACAACCTGGCCGGCAATATCCTTTCCAACGGCGAAAGCCACCTTTGAGGGATGCCGTCTGAATTCCTCAGCCTCCAGAAGATCTCTAAGCAGCACCACGTGATTTTCCTTATTGGGAACTTCGATTCCCACTGCAGCCTTTCCCGGAATCGGCGCTTCAATTCGAATATCCGCTGCCGCCAGATTCAGCTTGATATCGTCGGCCAGGGCCACAATCCGGCTGACCTTGACCCCCTGCTCCGGGTGCAGCTCATAGCGGGTTACCGACGGGCCGCAGCTGATATTGGTAACTGTTACTCCAACACCAAAATTCTGCAGCGTCTGCTGCAGCTTAATAGCTGTATCCCGATATTCCTGAGCCGAAAAATCAGTCTGACCGCTGCCCCGCTTCAGCAGGCTAAGGGGCGGGAAGACGTACTCTCGTTTTTTCTCTTTTTCCTGTTCCTCTTTTCGCTCCACCTGCTGGCGAACCGTCAGCTCCGACTCCGGCGCCGTCTTCTGGCTTTCCCGCTTTTTCTCCATTATTTTTCTTACTTCTTCTGTGTCCGTCTCGATTCGCTTTCCGGAAGAGGTTACCACTGTCTTCGCCTCCTCCGGAACGAAAAACCGTTTCTCCCCCTGACTGTTCTTCCAGCGTTCTGGCCGTACCTCTTCCAGATTTTCATCCTCTCTTTCGCCAAAAGCTTCGACCTCAAACTGCTCTGGCTGCTCCAGGATATCTCCCTGACCGCAGGACTCTGCCTCTTCCTCCCAGAAAAGCTCCGCTTCTTCCGGAACCGGACGTCCGCTGGTATGTACACTATGATATCCAGGACCTCTGGATGGCATTTCCTCTTCTATGCCGCCGGAAAGTTCCTCCATCGTCCGCATATCCCGGCGAATATAAAGTTTCTTTAAAAGCTGATCCTGGTCGTTATCCTCTGGCGTTTCCTCCAGTTTCCGCATCCCCGGTCCGTGAATTTCCCCACGAAACACATCAGCCGGATTTACCGGTCCTGACGGTACATTGCTTTCAAAAGTCTCCCGTTTTTCCTCTTTCGTCCCTTCGAACGCCGCCGTCTGGCCGATTTGGCTTTCCTTCTCCCGGAGATCACCATCTCCCTGAATTTCTGTCTCCTCCGTCTGCCTCTCTTCCGGAATCGAATCGCCACTTAATACCGTTCCCTCTGGAATTCCGGAAGCAAATTCCCGCATCAACGGGACATCCGTCAGATTGGCAGCATCCAGATCCACGCCGCGCACCCGCTGTTCCTCCCGAAGACGCTTTTTTTCTTCTCTCCGCTCCTCATAGAGTTCCTTGCGGCGGTTCATATCCTCTTTTGCATACTCGTAGGCCCGGCCACTTCCACGTTTCACAAAATTCACAAGAGAGCGCTCTGTGATGCCCACCGCTCCAATTGCCAGCAGGACCAAGAGAACCAGCCAGGTTCCCACGGTTCCCACCAGATTTCCAAATCCCATTACCAGAAGGCCGCCAAGAAAACCGCCGCCGCTGCCTTCTGAGGCCGAATGGGAATAATATTGCCCTGCCGTCCAACCCTCTTTCAGTCCTCCTCCAAAAACCAGCTGATCCAACCCGCAGAGTGCCAAAAGCACCGCCGCCACTGCCACGATTTTTATAATCGCCCGCCGGTTTCCACGATTGGAGAGATAAAAACAGATCCCCACAAACAACAGGATCGGTGCAATGTAGCCCATTCCGCCGAAAACGCCCAGCATTCCTTTTCTCAGCGCATCTCCTACGGCTCCGCAAAGTCCGAAATTACTCAAAAACAGAAGCACCGATACTGCAAATGTCACAATAATCGCCACTTCCGTTCCCATAAAGCTATTGCTCTCCGGCTCTTTGCCGGCTGCCTTTCCCGGCTTTTTCCGGCTCTTTGCCGACTCCGCCTTTCTGCTACTTCCCGTCTTTCCAGATGAAGCCGCTTTCCGGACCGTCTCCTTCTTTCTGGCATCCTCTGTATTCTGTCGCTTCCTGCTCGTACCTGCCACTTGAATCTAAGCCTCCAAACATATTTTCTCCTGCTTAGTATACATAAATTCGGGCAAAAAAGCAACGGCGTTACCTTTTTTTATTCCCGCGGGCCATAGACCGCAGCTTTGCCAGCGCCTCCCGGATTCCCCCCACCTCATCAATCAGTCCTTCTTTCACAGCCTCACTTCCCACCAGCACTGTTCCCAGATCCCTTGTCATCATCTCGGTATTCAGCATCAGGCTGCGCAGCCGCTCATAACCGATCCGGCTATGACTGGACACAAATTTAAGAATCCGATCCTGAATCATTTCAAAGTAATCATAAGTCTGAGCTGCACCAATGACCATCCCCGTCAGGCGCACCGGGTGCACCATCATGGTTCCCGTCGGAACAATAAAAGAATAATCCGCCGCCACCGCCAGCGGTACCCCGATGGAATGGCTGTCACCGATCACAAGAGAGACCGTTGGTTTGCTGAGAGAGGCTATCATTTCCGCCAGAGCTAATCCGCAGCTCACATCGCCTCCCACTGTATTGATCAGCACCAGAACTCCGTCCGTATCCCGGCTTTCCTCAAGATCTGCCAGCTTTGGAAGAATATGCTCATACTTCGTAGTTTTAGACGTTCCAGACAGATTTTCATGTCCCTCAATCTCGCCTATAATGGAAATCAGCTGAATTCCCGGCTCATCTCCGGCCCCCAGCACCAGCTGCCCGGTCTCCCGGATCCTCTCCTCCCTCTTCTGCTCTCCATCCTCCACTGTTTCTTTCCGCACACCCATGCTGCTTCCTCCTTTACCATACCTATTTTTACTTTCTAGGATTCCGAAATTTCAGAAAAATATGTATTACCCGCCGCATGGCAATCCTCTCGGAGCGTTTTTTATTGCATAGGAAGCAATTTCCTATGCAATAAAAAAGGAAATAAACGGCTCTCCTTCAGGCAAAACCGTTTATTTCCCAAATTCTGTTCTAATCTCCCAGCACGTTGACAATCTTCGCCGGTGTGCGGTAATTCCAGGTGGAAATCTTAATACCATCGCGGGCATTGGATGCATGGCATACCTGTCCGTTTCCGATATAAAGCGCCACATGGTTGATGCTTCCTCCGCTGTTGGTGTAGAACACCAGATCACCAGGCCGCATCTCCGACGCACTGATAGAACGTCCACAGCCAGCCTGTGCCCCGGACTGGTGCGGAAGGCTAACCCCGAAATGCCCCATGACAGACATGGTAAAGCCAGAGCAGTCTGCTCCGTTGGTCAGGCTTGTCCCCCCCCATACATAGGGGTTGCCAAGGAACTGGGTGGCATAATTTGCAATCTGAGTCCGTTTGGAAGAACCGGCTGCATTGCCCGGCTGCCCGGATACGCCGCCTTTATTGCCGGAGCTTCCAGAACCGCCCTTGTTTCCGGAACTTCCCTTATTGCCAGAGCTTCCTCCCGTGCTTTCCGGCGTATCCTCCACAGGCGTAAACCGGATCGCCTCATTCAGCGCGTAGCGCACATCCACAAACTCGGTAGCCACATAAGCACTGGTAGTATCCAGCTCTATCTCCACCCAGCCGTCCTGCTGGCTCAGAACCGCATACCGCTCACTGTTGGAAATCTGCGTCCAGATGGGGGCCTCTGTATTGGGTTCCGTCCTGGCGTTGAGACGGTCTGTAGACACGATGGCCATCAGCTCCGCCACTTCCAGTGCCTCCTGCTTTGCCGCATCTCCAGTCAAAATATACTCGGATTTCACATAACCCGTTACCGGACCGGATTTGATCTTATACCAGGCACCGTCCTCTGTCTTTTCCAGAATCTCTCCGGCTGATTTACTGGTCATCTTACCAATGATCTTTCCATCCTCACTGGGTTCTTCCCGCATGTTCAGATAATTATTGACATTGGAAATACCAATATTGTCATACAGATTCAGCACCATGGTCCGCAGATCCAGCTTCCTGGCCTCGTTGAGGGCATAGCGGATATCCACGTAATCGGCTGAAATATAGCCGCTTCCAATCTGTACCCAGCCATCCTGCTGTCCAAGAATGGAGTATCTTTCATTTTTTAAAACCTGCTCCACCACCTGCGCATCCGGGTTCGGCTCACTCCGCACATTCAGCTTATCCGCCGTAATAACCGCCATTTCTTTGACAAGCTCAAAGGCCTCTGTTCTGGCAGCCTCTCCCGTTGCCACAAATTCAGAACTGATGTAACCCTGTATTCCGCCGGAGGACACCAGATACCAGCCTTCCATGGAATCATCCACAATCTCACAGGCACTTCCGCCCATAAGCTTTCCAATGATATCGGCAGAAGTGTCCGGGTTTTCTCTCATATTCAGATAGCCTGATACCTCCACAATACCAAGATTCTGGTAAGACTCCACAACATTTTTCTTTTCTTCCTCTTCCTGCTGTCTCTGAATTTCCTCCTCCGAGAGCGTCGGAGCCTCCGTCTCCATCTCTGACTCCACTGACTCCGGAAGCGTCTCCGCTTCCGTCTCCTGGGCCAGCCGGGCAGAAGCCGGGCCGGCCGGAATCCCAAACGTTCCGCCCCTTACCAGCTTTACCACCACCACCAGAAGCAGCACCGCGATAACGCCGCAGCCTGCCATAAGAAACAGGCGCATGGGATCTCTCCCATTCCTCCGGTTTCTGGCTCTGTGAAGGCGTTCTTTATAATCATTCTTCCGTTCTGCCATCCTCTATCTCCTCTTTTGACTTAATCCCCCAGCACATTGACAATCCGGTATGGATTTCGATAATTCCAGGTAGAAATCTTAATTCCGCTTCTCCGACTGGCCGCATGTACAATCTGCCCATTTCCAATATACATGGCCACATGATTGACCGTACCGCGACTGTTGGTATAGAAAATCAGATCTCCAGGCCGCATCTGGGACGACTTGATGCTCTTTCCCTGTCTGGCCTGGTCTCTGGAAACACGCGGAAGGGAAATCCCCGCCACATGGCTGTATACATACTTCACGAATCCAGAGCAGTCCGCACCCGTATGGGGGTCGTTACCGCCCCACACATACCGGTTCCCCACGAACTGCAGGGCATAATTCACTAATTGATTGCGCAGAGAGGAACTCTCATCCAGAGGGCTGAACTTGATGGCCTCCGGCAGCGCATACCGCACATCCACAAAATCGGTGGACACGTAAGCGGAGGTGGAATCCAGCTCAATCTCCACCCAGCCATCCTGCTGGCTCAGCACTGCATACCGTTCATTATCAGAAATCTGCGTCCAGATCTTCGACTCTGTAGAAGGCTCCGTCCGGACATTCAGGCGGTCTGTGGACACAATGGCCATCAGCTCTGCCACTTCCAGCGCCTCCTGCTTTGCCGCTTCACCAGTGAGAATATACTCCGCCTTCACGTATCCCGTTACCGGGCCGGACTGGATCTTATACCACGCCCCATCCTCAGATGTCTCCAGAATCTCTCCCGCCGACTTACTGGTCATCTTACCAATAATCTCTCCGTCCTCACTGGGTTCTTTGCGGACATTCAGATAGCTGTCCACACTGGAAATACCAATATGGTCATAGAGATTCAGAACCATGGAGCGCATATCCAGCTTACGCGCCTCATTGAGAGCATACTTTACCTCCGCATATTCGGCAGAAATATAGCCATTTGCAATCTGAAGCCAACCGTCCTGCTCCTCCCCCTCCACCAGGTACCGCTCATTCTGAAGAGCCTGTCCGACCACCTCTGCCTCTGTGCTTGGTTCCTTGCGGATATTCAGAGAATCCGCTGTAATGATAGCCCGCCGGTTTACCAGCTCTCTGGCCTTCTTTTTAGCCTCCTCGCCGGTCAGAACAAACTCGGAACTTATGAAACCCTCCAGGCCGCCGGAAGAGATCTGATACCATCCTTCCTGGGAATCGTCCAGAATCTCACAGGCGCTGTCCCCCTGCAGCTTCCCGATGATATCCGCATCCGTGCTGGCACTTTCCCGCATATTCAGATACCCGGAAACCTGAACCAGACCCAGATTCGAATAGGCGTCTACTACTGCATCCTTTTCCGCCTCTTCTTTGGCCCGCAGCTCCGCCTGAAGGTCGCTCTTCGACGCCTCAGAGGCTGTAGCAGCTCCCCTCGGCGGCGCATCCGTCCTCTGACCGCCTATGACCTTCCCTAAAAAAATAAGAAGCGCCACGATGATCGCCGCCAAAACCGTAATCATCGCATACTTTTTATAGTCATGTCCTCTTCTCCGCCGTCTGGCCCGCTTCAAAGAAGCCTGATAATCCTCTTTCTTCTGTTTCAGCATTTCTTCAGCTCTCCAATCCTGACAAAAATCAAGGATTATTTTATCACAAATACAAGCAAAAGCCAACCAGGTTCCCCTATCAAAAAAATGAATTTTCTATTAACGAAAAGTGGGAATGGCGCTGCCCTCTCTGCCACATCCACAAAAAGTTGCCCCATTCCCGCTCATTTTTCTCATCTATATCCGATTTCTTCTATCGGCCAGTTTCATCCGGACCTCAGTTTGCCAGCATCATCCTGTCATTGGCAAAAGTTCCGCCGCTGACTGTCTCAAACCGCTGAAGCAGATCCTCCACCTGCAGCTTTTTCTTTTCTTCGCCTGCCACGTCATAGACGATACGTCCCTCATGCATCATGATCAGGCGGTTTCCGATCTGAATCGCATCCTTCATATTATGAGTAACCATCATAGCAGTCAGATTCTGCTCGCTAACAATCTTCTCCGTCAAATCCAGAACCTTTTTCGCTGTCTTAGGATCCAGGGCCGCCGTATGCTCGTCCAGAAGCAGAAGCTTCGGCTTCTGGAGCGTGGCCATAAGCAGGGTCAACGCCTGTCTCTGGCCGCCGGAAAGCAGTCCCACTTTGCTGGTCATCCGCGTCTGAAGTCCCAGGTCCAACTGAGCCAGCGCCTCCCGGTAATAGTCCTTTTCATTATTTTTAATGCCCCAACCGAGTCCCCTGGCCTTTCCCCGGCGCAGCGCCATGGCCAAATTCTCCTGAATCTCCATATTTGCTGCTGTTCCCCGCATGGGATCCTGGAATACACGCCCGATATAACGGGCCCGCTTATGCTCCGGCTCTCTGGAAATATTAACGCCATCTATCACTATCTTACCGCAATCAATGGGATATACACCGGCAATCATGTTCAGCATCGTAGATTTACCGGCTCCATTTCCGCCGATGATCGTCACAAAGTCCCCGGGATTCAGATGCAGATTGATGCCCGTCAGAGCCTTTTTTTCATTTACGGTTCCTTTATTGAAGGTTTTCTTTACATTTGTTATGGTCAGCATGTCTCGTCCCCTCCTTCTGTATACTCTTTTCTCAGGCGATATTTGGAGAGGGCCACCGGAATACAGAGAGCCAGCGCCACAATGATAGCCGAAAGAAGCTTCATGTCATTGGCATCCATGCCCATCCGCAGCACCACCGCACGGATCACAAAATAAATCACAGAACCTACAACAACCGACGTCAGTTTCCAGTAAAAGGAAGTCAGACGCCCCATCAAAACCTCGCCGATGACAATGGCCGCAAGGCCAATAACAATGGCGCCAGTGCCGCTGCCCACATCACCATATTTCTGGCTCTGGCAAACTAAAGCGCCAGAAAGGCCAACCAGGCCATTGCTCAAAGTCAGGGATAACAGTTTCGTCATCTTGGTATTGACCCCCAGCGCCCGGACCATATCTTCATTATTTCCTGTGGCACGCATGGCACTTCCGATCTCTGTTCCAAAAAACCAGTACAGAAACGCAATCATCAGAAAAGCAACCACCACACCTACGATCATGGATGCCTGGGCCTGGGTAAGACCAAAGCTGTCCGCCAGACCGCTGATCAGTGTCTTCGTCTTTAAAAGCGGCATATTACTCTTACCGCCCATAATCCGCAGATTGATGGACCAGAGAGAAATCTGGGTCAGAATTCCGGCCAGAATCGCCGGAATTTCAAACACCGTATGGAGAATTCCTGTTACCGCACCGGCAATCAGACCGGAAATCGTGGCCACCGCCAGCGCCAGAACCGGATCTACGCCTTTTTCAACCACCAGCACCGCACAGACACAGGCGCCCAATGCAAAACTTCCATCCACCGTCAGATCCGCAATATCCATCAGCCGGAATGTAATATATACGCCCAATACCATAACTCCCCAGAGAACCCCCTGCGCAACGGCGCCCTGAAGGGAAACTAACAACCCGTTCATCCTGTACCTCCGATATAACACATCAGAGCTGACGCAGCCTTTTCATTTTGCGCCAGCTCTGGATATTCATTTCTTCAAACCATTGTCCGCTTCTATTTAATGCCGGACACATCCACGCCGAGGACCTCGGCAGTCTCCTCATTTACCTTCAAAGTACACTTATCGGCATCCAGATATCCGATGGGCATAGCGGAAATGTCAGCGCCTTCTGCCAGAATCTGAACCGCCTGCTGACCTGCCATATATCCAAGCTGGTAGTAGTCAATTCCGTAGGTAGCGAGGCCACCGGCATCTACCATGCCTTCTTCGCCGCAAATGGTGGGAATTTTGTTCTCATTTGCCACCATGGCAACTGTCGCCATGCCAGCTGCGATCATATTGTCCGTCGGGGTATAGATACAATCTACCTTTCCCACCATGGACTCCACCACCGTCGGGATCTCATTGGAACTGGATACTGTATAATCCTCATAGGCAATCCCAGCTGTATCCAATGCTTCTTTTGCCATCTCGATCTGGAGAACGGAATTGGCCTCCGCGCTGCTGTAAAGAAGGCCAACCGTCTTCACATCCGGAAGAATCTTCTGCATCAGGTCAATCTGCTCTTTTACCGGGGTCAGATCCGAAGTTCCGGATACGTTGCCTCCCGGCACCTCATTGGTATCCACCAGTCCGGAAGCCGCCGGATCTGTCACGGCGCTGACCAGAACCGGAATCGTATCCGTCACGCCTACCACTGCCTGGGCAGCCGGCGTTGCAATGGCAAAAATCAGGTCATTCCCATCGTTTACCAGTTTCTCTGCAATGGTCTGGCAGGCCGACTGGTCTCCGGATGCATTCTGCTGATCAATCTCGCAGGAAAGGCCCGCATCCTTCAGTGCCGCCACAAAGCCTTCATTCGTCTTGTCCAGAGCCACATGCTGAGTCAGCTGCAAAATACCAATTTTATAACTCTCTCCATCCGCTGTTTTTTCCGTCTCCGCACTCTCTTCTCCGCTCGCTGCCTCTGTCTGGGCCACAGACTCTGCCGGAGCCTCCGTCTCTGCCGACTGACCGCCGCAGGCTGCCATGGACGCTGCCATAACGCCGGATAATAAAAGTGCCATTACCTTTGTCTTTTTCATAATACTGACTCCTCCCATTTTTCTGATTTCACTCTCCCGAAGGTTCCCCAAACCAGTCTGGAACTCCGAAATATGTTTTATCATACTACACTTTTTTCCCAGAGTCAATTTTATTTCTTTAAATTCCAAAAAAATCAACGTATTAAAGTGTCAAAGGCTATAAAACGGCGATGGGAAGACACACGGTAAAGGTGGTTCCCACCCCAATCTCCGATTCCACCTGAACCGTACCATGGTAAAAATTCACGATATGCTTTACAATGGAAAGTCCAAGACCCGTGCCGCCCTGCTTGCGGCTCCGTCCTTTATCAACCCGGTAAAACCGCTCAAAAATCCGGCCCAGGCTGTCCTTTGGGATCCCAACGCCGTTATCGCGAACCTTTAACAGCACGTTCTTTCCCTGAGCTTCCAGATATACCCAGACCTGTCCGCCCTCATTATTGTATTTTACCGCATTACTCAATAAATTCGTGAGCAGTTCACTCATCTGGCGCAAATCCGCTTTTACATCAAACTCCGTACATTTTCGGTGTATGGAGATAGAGCGGGACGCAGCCTGGGCCGCCACCGATGCAACGCATTCCTCCAGCAAATCGCTCATGTGGATGGTCACGATATCCGCCCTGGCCCCGCGGGATTCCAAGCGGGATATCATCAGGATATCATCCACCAGGTTCGTCATCCGCATAGCCTCTTTTTTAATCCTGGAAAGAAAATCCCTGGTAACCTCCTGGTTGGCTGCCATCCCGCTCTCCAGAAGCTCCACATATCCGCGAATGGATGTGATCGGCGTCTTCAGTTCATGGGATGCATTGCTGAAAAACTCCTGGCGGATCTGCTTTTCCTGTTCCAGGCGTTCCAGATATTCCTTCGTATTCTGCGACATCTTCGTTGTTGTCTCACCGATCACATTGATCTCCTCATAGGGGCACTTTTCGAAATGGAAATCTGTATAATCCCCCTCCATTTTGGCCATTTCCCTGGAAATCTCCTGAAGGGGTTTCGTAATGGACTGGGTAAACCGCTCCGCCTCCAGAGTGGATGCGATAAATGCAATGGCAAAACTTAAAAGAACCGCCGGAAACAACATGAATACGTACTCCCGCATCCCGTAGGACTCTGTAGATAAGCGAAGTACATACTGACCGTCCCCGGTGCGCATGGCAGCATAACTCATAGAAGACCCCAGCGTTCCGGAGCGGCGGGAGGCATAGCCGTAGCCATCCTGCAGCGCCTGATACACCTCCTGGCGATCCAGATGGTTTTCCATCTCTGCCTCATTGGCTGAGGTGTCCGCCACAACCGTTCCGTCACTTCGGATCAGCGTATAGCGGCTGTTGCTTCCCTGGGCTGCTTCAGAGAGCTGTTCAAACTGTTTTTCCAGCGGCTGGTCATATTCCAGCATGTGGTCCACGGATTCCAGGGCAAATTTCATATCCTCTCTGGTCCGCTTTAAAAGAATGGTGCTGGTCACCACATACGCAATAAACGTATTAAGCGCCAGCGCCAGAAATAGAAGCTGAATAAATTTTCTGAATATAGCTTTTCTCATGACCGAATCACTTTCCCGATTCTTTTTCTTTTAAAAACCGATATCCCACGCCGCGGACCGTTTTAATCTGGCCTCCGGCCTCCTTTAACTTCTGACGGAGCGTCTTAATATGCATATCCAACGTTCTCGTCTCCCCATCATAATCGTATCCCCAGATGTTATCCAGAAGTTCATCCCTGGTAACTACCCGGTTCATATGTTCCATCAGATAGCTTAAAAGTTCAAATTCCTTCAGGGTAAGCTCCACCTGCTGTCCGCAGGCGCTTACTTCTCTGGTCTCCTTGTCAATGGAAACCTCCCCGGCCGTCAGGCTGGCACTTGTCTCCCGCACCGTCCCCGCACGTTTTAAAAGCTTCCGAACCCTGGCAGAAAGCTCCAAAATGCCAAAGGGTTTCGTCATATAATCATCAGCCCCGTTATCCAGTCCCTGCACAATATCCGTCTCCCGGTCTTTCGCTGTCAGCATCAGAATCGGGGTGGATACAAAGGGAGCCATCCCCCGCAGGACACGAATCGCATCCATGCCGTCCATGCCTGGAAGCATCCAGTCAAATACAAACATATCCGGGAGTTCTCTGGCTGCTTCCTTTCCGCGGCGAAGCAGAGCAGTAATACGTTCCAGAGCCTCCTCCGCCGTCTCATATCCACAGGTCCGATATCCAAAATTTTCCAATGCTACGCAGATCAGATTCCGAATATTTTCATCATCCTCCACCACATAGATTAAATATTTCATTGCATCTCTTCCTTTACATAGCCAGCCACATTCTTGGCATGATCTGCAATTCTCTCATAGTTTGCCAGAGCATCCAGAAAAATCACACCGCTCTCAATCTGGCATTCTTCTCTGGACAGGCGCTCCATATGGCTCTCCCGAAGCTCCTCCTCCAGATTGTCCACCTCTTCCTCATAGCGGGCTGTCTGCCGAACCTTCATCATCTCATGGTCATCTCTGGCTTCAATGGAACACTCCACCGCCTTCAGGGCCGCGTCCGCAATCCGCCGCAGCTCATCCATAGCGCCCTCTGAAAAGTTCCAGTTCTTTTCAATCCGCTTCTGGGCCAGTTCCGCCAGATTCTCACAGTGATCGCCGATACGCTCCAGATTTCCAATGGTATAGTACATATTCTTCACAATCCGGTGCTGCTCATCGTTGAGAGACAGGTTATTGATCTTGACGAGATACTCCGTCATGATCTTCTCCATCCGGTCAATGGTTTCCTCATTTTCAAAAACTTCCCGACAGAAGCTCTCATTTCCATCAATAAGCGCCGCCGTGGCAATCTTCGCATTGGCCAGGGCCACTTTTCCCATATTTACCGCCTCATGACAAACCGTCTCAATGGCAAAGGAGGGCGTTTCCAGAATACGCTCATCCAGATGGCGGACCATATCTGACTCCACATCACTGGGAGACCACTGCGCCGCCTTTTCCTTGGCTTTCTCCGGTACAATTACATCTGAAGCCTTCACCAGAAATCCGGCAAAGGGGAATAATACAATGGTATTGACCACATTGAAAACCGTGTGGAAGACAGAAATTCCCACACTGTCCGCCTGTGCCATTCCGTAAGCCGGATTCAGGCTGAACACAACAAACAGTCCCAGGCCGAAGATCACAGCGCCCGTCACATTGAACAGAAGATGAATCACAGCCGCCCGTTTCGCAGTACGGGACGTTCCGATACAGGACAAAAGCGCCGTAGCACACGTACCGATATTCTGTCCCAGCGTAATAAATACTGCAGACTGCCAGTTAACCATCCCGTTGATTGCCAGCATCTGAAGAATTCCCACAGACGCAGAACTGCTCTGAATGATTGCCGTTACCAGAAGGCCGGCCAGAATCCCCAGGAAGGGATTCCCCCCCAGCACCCGGAATGCCTCTGAGAAAATCGGCGCATCCTTATAGGGTTCAATGGAGCCGGACATAAAAGAAAGGCCGATAAACAGCATGGCAAATCCCAGAAGGATCTCTGCGCCCTCTTTCTTTTTGTGACTTTTGGCAAACATGGTAATAAATGCGCCGATTCCAAACAGCACCGGGGCAAAAAATTCCGGCTTCAGCACCTCTCCCCACTCGCTCATGGAAACAATCCAGCTGGTTACTGTGGTACCGATATTGGCACCCATGATAATTCCGGTCGCCTGTAAAAGGCTGATAATCCCGGCATTTACAAAACCTACCACCATAACTGTTGTGGCAGAACTGCTCTGAATAATCGCCGTCACACCGGCACCTACCAGCACACCGAGGAACCGGTTGGAGGTAAGGATTTCCAGCACCCTTTGCAGCCGGTTTCCGGCAAAGCGCTGAAGGCCATCGGCCATGGCGTTCATACCATACAGAAACATTCCCAATCCGCCTACGAACTGAAAAATCATTCCCAACTCATTGATTGACATACGTACTCTCCCATTCTATCCTTTTTCATTTTCCTAGTATGTCATCACTATATCAAATCTATGTAAATTCAAAACATGCCGAATGTAAAATTTATGTAAATTTTAAAAATTTATGTCGAATTTTTGCTCCAACGTTACCCAACTGCGTCTTTGTAAAAACGCAGCGCATTCTTCCAGAAAATCTTTTCCAGCTCTTCACCGGTAAAGCCTTCCTGCTCCAAAGCATCCCAAAGTCCTGAAAGAGCCGCCGGGGAATCCACCTCCAGACTTCCGGATATACCGTCAAAATCCGATCCGAGACCGATACACTCCACCCCGCCAACCCTCCGGATATGGCAAATGTGACGCACCATATCAGAAATGCGGCTTTCCCCCTGCTCTGCGTATTTCCACGTATCATTAAGAAATGCCGGGCAATAATTGATTCCCATAATTCCGCCATGCTCTGCCAGAGTCCGGATCATCCCGTCCGTCAGATTCCGCACATGGGAGGCCACGGCTCTGGCGTTGGAATGGCTGGCCGCAAAGGGGCGCCTGGCCATCCGCGCCACATCCCAGAAGCCGGCATCCCCCAGATGGGACACATCCACTGCAACCCCCAGTTCCTGGGCAAGCTCCACAAACTCCATTCCCTTTTTCGTCAGTCCCCGCTCCGTCTCCGGGCGGCAGATTCCCCGTTCCCAGTCAATCCGGTTTGGCGACGCCAGCTCGTTTTCAAAATTCCAGGTCAGCGTAAGCATCCGCATACCGGCCCGGTAAAACTCCCGGAATATCTCCGTATCTCCCCCGAAAATCCCGCCTTCCTCCACGGTCAGAATTCCCGACATCCGCCCGGCCCGCTCATTTTCCAGAATCTGACAAACCGAAGATGCCGGACGAATGAACGCTTCATTTTTCTCCATTTCCTCCCGGAATACCTGCAAAAGGGCCCTGGCAAACCCCAAAGGATCCGACTCCCGCTTAAGATGCGTAAACAGGGCAAAATTCTGCCCCAGACAATTCCCCCGGCGCATCCGCTCCAGATCCAGATGTCCCGCATTCCTCCGGAGCGCATCTTCACGCCCCTCCCGCCGCGCCAGATACATCTTTGAAATCGTATCACAGTGCAAATCAATGAATTTCATGCCCTCTCTCCTTTCACCTCATTCTATGCAGCCGTTTTTTTGATTAGAAATTAGAAAGAAGCTCGCCTGCGAGCTTCTCCGCCTGCGGCGGGTCGCTTCTGCGATAAGATTCCTCTCCGCCGCATGGCGTTCCCCGCGGAGCGTTTTATTATTGCATAGGAAGTAATTTCCTATGCAATAATAAAATGCGCCCCCAACAGACCCGCTTCACGCCATGTCCATTGAGAGCGCATAAAAAATCTCTATATTTCCCCGGAAATACCAGCCGGATTACATCAGAGGAGCCAAAATCCGAAGCGCCCGGCCCACAAACCGACGCAAAAACGGATAACGGCGGCACTCTTCCAGCGTAATCTCCTGACACTTCAGAAGCGTCTCCTGAAAATCTTTCTCTACCTGGGCAATCACTGCATTTTTATAGAAATAGGCCGCGCATTCAAAATGCAGATACAGACTTCTGAAATCCAGGTTAATCGTTCCTACCACTGCCTTTTCATCATCGCTGACAAAAGACTTGGCATGAACAAATCCCGGCGTATACTCGTAGATCTTTACCCCAGCCCGCAAAAGTTCCTCATAATAACTGCGCGCCAGAAGATAGGCATACAGCTTATCCGGAATATGCGGCATAATGATAATCGTCTCCACGCCCCGCTTTGCCGCAAACTTCAGGGCAGACAGGGTAATATCATCCAGAATCAAATACGGCGTCATAATATGCACATACTGGCGGGAACGCCCTATGATATCCAGGTACACCTGCTCGCCCACATTCTCCCCATCCAGAGGACTGTCAGCATAAGGCATCACAAAGCCATGGCAGTCCATCTCCGGCGGAACCCTATAATCTGCCGGGCACAGGAAACGGCTGTAATCCTCCGGCTGCTTCTCTGTCACACCCCAGAGCTGCAGAAACATCAGGGTAAAGCTGGTTACGGCTTTTCCCTTAATCATAACGCCCGTGTCCTTCCAGTGGCCAAACCGAACCTTCCGATTGATATACTCGTCAGCCAGATTCACGCCTCCTGTAAAGGCCGTATGGCCGTCAATGACACAAATCTTCCGGTGATCCCGGTTATTCTGATAGCTGGACAGAGCCGGCCGCATGGGCGAAAACATCTTACAGCGAATTCCCAGCTTTTCCAGCTCCTCCGGATAGGAATAGGGAAGAAGGACCAGGCTGCACATGCCATCATACATGAAACGGACTTCCACGCCTTCTTTGACCTTCTGCTCCAGAATCTGCAGAATGGAATCCCACATAATTCCACGCTCTACAATAAAATATTCCATGAAAATGAAATGCTCTGCACGGGAAAGCTCGGAAAGAAGCGCCTCATACATGTCATCGCCCAGAGGGAAATACTGGGCCCCCGTCCCTTCATAGGCCGGATAAGAACCGTACCGGTTCATATATTTTACCAGGTTTCCTCCGCTGGCACTGGCACTGCCATAGGCCTCCAGAGCCTTTGGATCCTGCTCCAGATAGGGCCTGATCTCCTTTCCCAGTGTCTGAATCCGCCGATTGATCCATCTGGCACCCGGCTGAAGCGTCAGAAACAGATAAAACAGCGTACCGAATACCGGGAACAGCAAAATCGGCACAACCCAGGACAGCTTAATGCTGCTGTTCTCTTCACTGCTGATAATATAAATCAATACCGTCGCACTGAGCACCGCCGAAAGACCGTATACATAGATAATATATTCCTGCAGCCAGTAAAAGCTGGCAAACAGAACACCGATCTGGATCAGCAAAAACAGCGCTCCCAGTGTTGTACGCCCGAAAACCAGGCGAAGTAATCCTCGTAACTTTCTCATTCTTCCCTCATCTTCTGAACATGTTCCAGTCTTACAATTGCAGAAGCTGCGTCATGCCTCCAGAGCCTGCCGGATATCTTCTATGATGTCTTCTGCATTTTCAATTCCGACGCTGAGACGGATCAGAGACGGATCCACACCTGCCTCCACCAGCTGCTCATCCGACAGCTGACGATGGGTATGGCTGGCCGGGTGCAGCACACAGGTACGCGCATCTGCCACATGGGTCACAATAGCCGCCAGCTTCAGCTTATCCATAAATTCAGCCGCCGCCTGACGTCCTCCCTTTAAGCCAAAGGAAATCACGCCGCAGGTGCCATCCGGCATATACTTCTTTGCCAGCTCATGGTAGCGATCACTCTCCAGTCCCGGATATCTGACCCATGCCACATCCTCTCTGCTCTGCAGGAACTTCGCAACCTTCAGAGCATTCTCACAGTGACGCGGCATCCGCAGATGAAGCGTCTCCAGGCCAATGTTCAGAAGAAAGGCATTCATCGGCGCCTGAATAGAACCGAGATCCCGCATTACCTGGGCCGTCGCTTTGGTAATATAGGCCGCCTTTCCAAACTTCTGGGTATAAATCACACCGTGATAGGAATCATCCGGCGTCGTAAGTCCCGGGAACTTATCTGCGTGGGCATCCCAGTCAAAATTTCCGCTGTCCACAATACAGCCGCCCACAGTCATGGCATGACCATCCATATATTTGGTGGTAGAATGGGTCACAATATCCGCCCCCCACTCAAAAGGACGACAGTTGATCGGCGTGGCAAAGGTATTGTCCACAATAAAGGGGATGCCGTTTCGATGGGCGATCCGGGCAAACTTCTCAAAATCCAGAACTACCAGCGCCGGATTGGCGATGGATTCGCCGAAAATACACTTGGTATTGGGGCGGATCTCCTTCTCAATCTCCTCCTCCGGAGCATCCGGATCCACCAGCGTCACGTCCACGCCCATCTTCTTCATGGTAACCGTGAAAAGGTTGGAAGTTCCGCCATATACCGTCGCTGCACAGATAAAATGATCCCCCGCACCGCAGATATTAAAGACTGCATAAAAATTAGCCGCCTGTCCCGAGGAAGTCAGCATCGCAGCCGCGCCGCCCTCCAGCTCACAGATCTTTGCCGCCACCGTATCGTTGGTGGGATTGGCCAGACGGGTATAAAAATAACCGTTTTCCTCCAGATCGAACAGCCGTCCCATCTGCTCACTGGTCGAATATTTAAACGTAGTGCTCTGATAAATCGGGAGAATACGCGGCTCACCGTTTTCCGGCTGCCATCCCCCCTGAATACACGTGGTCTCTCTTGAACGCTTCTGACTCATCTTGCTTGTCCTCCTCGAAATCCTGTTGTACTTTCTGCGTCCGGCTCCTGCAGAAAATATCTGCAGAACCACACGAATTACGATTTAGTTTACCATAAAAAAGGGGACAATACAAGAAAAATGAGGGAAGGGGAAAGTAAACTCTTCCACTTACTGCGCATTCCTCTGCTCCAATGCAAGGCCAATCAATCGATCAGCCTGATCTGCCATAAACAGAGGGATGTTCAGCACATCACCGTCCAGTTTCAGATTATCCAGAGAAAAGCGTATGCGGAGCTTCACCTGATCCGGGAATAGTTCCTTAAACTTCTTCATGCTCTTGCTTGTGGTGTTAGCTTCAGATTTTACCTCTACCGGAAAGACATCGTTCTCTCTCTGGATGAGGAAATCCACTTCGTAAGGTGGATTGGTCTGTGTCCAGTAACGAGGAGTTACCTCAAACTTTGTAATCAAAGTCTGTAGTACAAAGTTCTCGGTCAAGGCTCCCTTGAATTCAGTAAACAGGCGGTTGCCTTCTCCAAAAGCCGTTGGAGCCAACTGTGCCAGGCGGCGGAGCAGGCCAACATCTACAAGATAAATTTTGAAAGCCGACAGATCATCGTAAGCAGCCACTGGAAGGCCCGGAGCAGAGCTGCGGTAGATTTTATGAACCAGTCTGGCATCCACCAGCCATTGCAGCGCATCTTCGTATTCACGGGCTCTGGCGCCTTCTTTGACAACCTTATAGATGAACTTCTTATTCTCCCTTGCCAACTGGGAAGGGATAGACTTCCAGATCATAGAGATCTTCGGGAATTCCCTGATATTGGGATGCTTGGCAAAGTCACGCTCATAGGCGCTGATAATACCGGACAGCGCTTCCTGCATAGCAGAGACATCACGGGCCTCCGTCCACATCAGAACAGATTCCGGCATACCGCCGGTAACATAGTACATCTTTAGTTTCTCATAAAGAGGATTGAAAAAGGCACTGGGGATCGGCTCAATGGTATACACGCTTTCCAGATATGAAGCAATATTTTCATCTCCGTTGGCAAGAAGAAATTCCGAGAAGGTCATAGGATCGATCTGCATAAAGTTAACCTTACCGACTGGGAAAGACGATGGCTTTGCCAAGGCAATACCAAGCAGGGATCCGGCGCAGGCAATGTGGTACTGCGGTGCATTCTCGCAGAAATACTTCATGGAATTGATTACTTTGGGGCAATCCTGAACTTCATCAAATATGATGAAAGTCTTTTCCGGGATGATCTTCTGACCGCTTGCCAGCATCAGGTTTTGTAAAATACGGTCAACATCCTTCGTCGTTTCAAAAAACTGTTTGTATTCCTCGTTTTCATCAAAGTTAAAATAAGCGGTATTTTCATAGTAACGCTTGCCGAACTCTTTGAGAATCCAGGTCTTGCCCACCTGACGCACACCCTTCAGAATCAGAGGCTTGCGATAGGGGGATTCCTTCCAGTCCAACAGCTTTTTCAAAATAAATCGCTCCATAAAACCGCTCCTTCACATTATTATTGGAGTTTTTGTGTTTAGATATCACATTTTTATTATACATTATGTTTGTAAAAACGCAACACCATTTCACATAATTATATGGATTTTATGGCCATCTTTAGGATTTGGCACTATCTATTATTTGGGACTTTTTTTCATAATGAGATTGCCAGGCTTTTACTTTTCCATCAAATCCCCTACCTCACAGCATAACACCTTTGCCAACACGACAAGATACTCCGCCTGAGCCTTGTTTATACTCTTTTGCCGTTGCTCGTATTGCTGGATCGTGCGTACCGAAACACCAGATAAGTCCGCAAGGCCGCGTTGACTCAAACCGACTTTTTGACGCAGAAATTTAAGATTGGTTTCCGGCTTCTCCGCTTTATACATTGCATTCATTTTATCGACGAACTGACGAATATCCATTTCATGATAGGGCTGGTAAAGCGCTATTATATCTTTGATGGGAACATATCGCACAATCTCCGCAAAGCTCATGGATGTTTCCCACTGATAATACGCCAATGACCAACCCGTCCAAAATTCCTCGCTTCGTGAGGCGGTGTAGTTTGGTTTGATGCGTTCGCTTTTCACGCCGGATTGCTCAAGCACCTCATATGCAAGCTCCACGCCGGACATACCAGCAATAACAGCGAAATCGCCAGTTTCAAAGCGTTTCGCAACGCCGGACTTAATGAAGAGATCGAAAAAAACAGCAATATCGTATTTGAGATCATACACTGCAAAGTCAAGCATACGGCCAAGGGTCGTGCGGGCTTTGTCAAGATAAACCTTATCGTAAGCGCGGATCATCGGCCATCATCCCCACATCCATAATTTGCGTAATATATAAATCACCGCGCTGGCGACGGTTTCGCTCCACGCTGAAATACTCGCGGCGGGCGGCCTTGTCGCGCAGCATTTTTTTTGCGTACCATTCGCTGCTTTCAGAAATCTCGCTACCGACAAACTCAATTCGGTCAAATGCTTTCTTGCTTTTGAGAACAAACTGCTGGCCGAGCTTGCCGAGATGCATCGCATTGTTAAGCTGACGGTAAGAAATCGTGCCATTTATGAAATCCTGTGCAAATGAAAAATAGCTGTCATCGGCACCATACCCAATGATTGCATCGAAGCTCTCGTAATCGATTGAAAAATTAGCAAGCAGATATTCCTTCGCATCCAGTGCCAGACCAGAGGGAACATCAAACTCGCGGTTTTGCAGCAACACGGTAAGCCAATGCAGGATGCAGTATTCTGGCGCATTCAGTTCAAGAATCCGCAGGCCATCACACTCCATTTCATAGCAGTTTGCATAGCCGTCCTGATTCTTACCAACCCCCCATTCCTTTGCCATCACAAGGCTGTCGGTGCAATAAAAACCGAGACCATAATCATTGTAAGGCTTACCGTATCCAAATAAAGGCTTCTTAATGATATTTGAGGAACCATGATAGAGTTTTTTGATCATAGGTACATCATCTCCATTTCCTCACTCACTATACTCCCAAAGGAGTATTCTGTCAATGCAAATTGGAAAACAAAGCAACTCGCCCACCATTTTCCAGCCCATCTTTCAGTTTTTCTGTCCGGATGGAATACTGCGCCAATGTGCCCGATATCTGTAAATCAAACTCTTCCTCTCCTAAAAGTAAATAACCATAGGAATACGGTCGTTCCAGTTCCAAAGATACCGTTGTAATGGCATCCTTTGTATCAATGGTATATTCCAGTTCCTCCATGTTTCTCGGGAGTTTGACACTTCTTTTTAACATCCCATCACAGAAATCCTTTATTTAAGCC
>CALAAS010000037.1 GCA_937885015.1 uncultured Clostridium sp. | reverse complement strand
CGCATGGCGATCCCCGCGGAGCGTTTTTTTATGTCCCTGGGACTAAGTCCGGGACATAAAAAAAGACTTCCAGCATACTCTCATATGCTAAAAGTCTTGTTCTCCTAATGCTAGAAGACATGTAACCATGGGAAATCCCAGAGATTGTTGATTACATGTTATAACTACTCCCTTTTAACGGGGTCATATTACCATACTTTCCCAGCTACGTCAACTGAAAAGCGAAAAAATCGTGTCCTTTGCAAAATCTTTACTGATTTTCCCTACTTCTCTTTCTCCAGACTGACACCTGCGATCTTAATATTGACCTCCAGAACCATCAGGCCTGTCATGTTCTCAATAGCAGATTTTACCCGCTCCTGCACCTTTTCACTGACTTCCGGAATACTGTAGCCATACTTCATGTTCAAAGACAGATCCACCATCACATGGTCTTCTGTCACAGTAACCTTGACACCCTTGCTGAGATTTTTCATCCCCAGCTTTCCCACCAGCTCATTGGTAATATTGCCAGCCATGGAATCCACTCCGTCTATCTCCGTGGCAGCCAGTCCTGCGATGATGGCAACTACCTCATCTGCAATCTGAACCTCTCCGCTTTGCTCCTTTTCATATACTACGTGTGTATTTCTGTCTTCCGACTCTCTGGACACCTCTGATCCCTCCTGTCTCATTACGCTCAGGTTTCTTACTCTGCGTTCTCTGTTTTCATCATACCATGTCCTTCGGACATGATATGTCTCCGACGGAACTTAGCGCACGGATTTTCGCAGTGCATGCGAAAACCGGTATGCGCAATGGTATAATGCCTGCTTCACTGTCATTATACCAGAAAGCGGAATCTTTGCATAGGCGTTTTTTATTCCTGCAGATTTAACAGCGAAATAACGATATTTTCCGCTGAAATTTCTGTTTTGCGCTTTACAATATCCTCAATCTGGGCCCGCTGAGGCTCTGTAATGGACACCGCGCTGATAACCACATCGGCCTTTCCGTCGGTAATGCTTACAACCGGATCCACAAATCCTTTGGCCATCAGAAGCGTCTCCGCCGCATTCTCCTTTTCTGCAATAGCCGTCAGATTCAGCATTTCCTGAACCGCTGCCTCCTTAGAAGTCTCATCCAGATTTTCATTGTTCATAATTGCATTCAGCGTCTCCCGGCTTCTGGCCCGGACCTGCTCCCGGTTCAGCTGTACATTGGCTATGTACTCCGTCACACTGGTTCCGCCTGTCAAAACTGCCTCACCTGGATTATCGGTCGGCGCATCATTTTCCCCCTCCTCCCCAATCTTTCCACTGGCTTCATCGCTACCGGCAGCTTCTGCACCTGTTTCACTGCTTCCGGCAGACTGGCCAGAAACCTCTCCGCTTCCGGCAGACTGGCTGCCATTTCCCTCCATTGGATCATCCAAGCTGGCAATCTCCCGATAGGAATCCGTTCCCCCTGACACTGCCCTGTTTTCAGCCAGAATATCCTCGTCCGAAATTTCCATGGCCCCAGCCTCATAAATATCCGTTCCCATTACCTCTTTCTTTCCGGAATAATTCAGGTATCCGGCCGCTGCAATCATAATGGCAAGTGTTGTGATAATAATCTGATTCCGCCTAAAGATTCGTTTCATCTTCATTTCACATGCTCCTTTACTCCACCCTCTTTAATACTTTTATTTTATGTGCCGGCAGGTCAAATAATGCCTGCATTGCTTCTGCTATTTCTTTTTGAACGGCTGCCCGGTCTCCTCCTGCGGCACTTATGATAACTCCCGCGATCTCCGGTTCCAGCTCTTTTTCCACCACTGGCTCTCCCTGCCCTCCTGATCCAGCCATCAGCGGCGTTTCCTTTATTTCCTCCTGTATCTGCTTTCGTGTTCCTCCGGAATGGTCTGTTTCCTCCACCGAAGAACGGCTTTTTTCTCTGTCTACATGAATGATTTTTTCCGGAGAAGAGCGAATCGTCAGCATCACATCCACCTCCCCAACCCCTTCCACATTCTTAAGGATCTCCCGGATCCGTTTTTCAATCTCTTTTTCATACTGCCTTCCGCTCCGATCAACAGGCACTGCCTGAGAGGCTCCTTCGCCAGTCCCGCTTCGAACTGCTTCCTCCCTCCTCTCCACCACCCCGGGGGATCCGGCATACCATTCCTTCCCTGTCGTTTTTCCTGCCGGAAAAGACAGAACCAGAAATAAAAATCCCACAATAAAAAGAATCAACCATTTTTCATTTTTCCGGATCCATTCCCGGTCCGGCCTCCACCCTGATTTCCACATGGTCTTCCTCCACACGATAATATGCTGCTACCCTGCGTCTGAGCTCTGAAATCCGGACGCTTTCGCCCCGATTCTCTTTTTCCTGCTTTTTTTCTGTCCCCCAGTCCGGCAGCTCCGGATCGGGTGCTTCCGAATCAGATTCTTTCTGACTGGACGCCTCCGAAACCCTCTCTGACAAAATGGGGGCAACAGAAATCTCTATTTCCTTCCATGCCTCCTCTTCCGACTTCCGCCCCCCCTCTCTGTCCGACACGGCGTCTGGAGATTTCCCCACCTGCAGCCATACCTGTTCTACTTTTCCAAAGGACATACTGGCTTCCTGGCGGTTCAGCTCCACAGAAGCACTTACCACCTCAAACCCTTCCGCCTGCGCCATCCGTATCGCCTCCTCTGCCGCTGCCTGCTCATATCCATCCAGCAGGCGCTCCAAACGCATTTTTTCCATGCGTCCCAGATCCCCGCGAAGCTCTCCCGCTTCGTTTCTCACGGAAAACTCCTCAAAAAGCCGGGAAATCTGTTCATCCAGGCGGAAACTTCCCGTAAGCGGCTGGAATACCAGCAGAATCAGAACACAGCCAGCAAACAGCCGGATGTATTTTTCATATTTTTCTGTCGGGAGAATTCCCATTAAAACCGCCACAAAAACCAGATAGCTGACAATCTGCTTCACCCATTGAAAAAAAACTTCCATCTTTCTGCTGCTCTCCGTTTCCCGGCGCCATATCATACTCGCCTGCATTCAAAAATGTGTATTCCACTGAACCAGGCATCACATGGAAAAATATGGTACGTTGGCCATCATACAAATCAACCCTATGGAAAGGCAAAACAAAATAAGCGCTGCACCGACAATCTGAATCAACAGGCGGATCCCTGTTCCCACCGCACCAATACAGGCTACAATCCGTCGGTCACAGACTGGCTGCAAGACAGCTGCCGCACCCTGACAAAACAGGTACAGGAGAAGAAGCTTCAAAAGCGGCAGAATGGATATCAAAAGTAAAACCACCGCCCCGGCTGCCCCCATGGTATTTTTAATCAGTACCCCGCTCCCGAGAATCAACTGGGAAACGGCCTCCGCACTCTGGCCAATCCCCGGAATCACACGAATCACCCGCTGCAGGGATGCCGTTTTCAGAGAATCCGCATAAGGCGTTACCATTCCCTGCAGAATATGCACTCCAAAAATAATGCCCATCACTGCCTTCACGCCCCAACACAAGCTTCGTTCAAGAAGTCCTGTCATTCTGGAAAAGATGTCCTCCTTTACCAGATGCCCGGCCAGCGACAGCACTACATAACTCTGAGCAGCCGGAAGAAACAGCCTTAAAAACAGCCATTCCACCAGACTGATAGAAAAAAGCATCCAGGCGTATCCGGCTGCCGCCAAAGCGCTTCCGCCGGAAAAAGAAACCGCCATGAAAAAAGCCGGAGCCAACGCCCGTATCAATTCCACCAGCTTTTCCAGAAGATCTCCGGCAATCTCCACACCGTTTAAAAAGCTGGAGGACAGCAGGAGAAAAATAAGAAGGTATAGTACATAAAAGCCGGCCTCGGAAAGCTGACTTCCCGTAAAAATACCGGAAAAGTTGGAAAATACTGCTCCGATCAGTCCCAAAACCATAATCTGAGCCATCCAGACACCGTTTTCCCGAACCTCCGAACACAACCGTTTCTCCAGTTCGTAAATTCCACTGCGGACAGCCGTCCCAATCTCCCCGTTCAGCATCCATTCCATCAGTTCCTGAAACCGAAAAGTGCAGGCCATCCCCGCATCCTCCTTTTCCAGAACCGCATCTATTTTCCCCAACTCCAGCTCTTCCAGAATCGCCTCATATTCTCCCTGTCCCTGGACTGCAGGCTCCTGGATTTCTTCTTCCTCTTGGACTGCAGCTTCCAGAATCTCTTTCTCCGCCAGTACACCAGGTTCCTGAATCTTTGCCTGTACCGGTAAAACCCTAATGAGCGCCATAAAAACGGCAATGGGCAAAATTATTTTCCAGTTCATGCTAAAAACTCCTGCAGCGTCTCCAAAAGTGCCAGAAGCACTGGCATGCTGATGGCAAGAATCGACAATTTTGCAAAAATTTCAATCTGAGATCCCAGCGCCCCATAGCCCGCATCCCTGCAGATTCCGGAAGCAAACTCCGCAATATACGTAATGCCTGCCATCTTTAAAAGCGCCGTTAAATACCCTGGATGAATGCCTATATAGGACTGGATCTGGCTGACCGTTTCCAGAATAATTTCCATTTTTCCGGCTGCGTATAAAAAAAGAAGCAAGCTGGCTGCCAGAATCAGGTACATGCCATATTCATTGCTTTTTCCCTTCAGCTGCACTGCCAGAAGCACTGCCCCGATTCCCAGAACTGCTGCTGCCGTAATCGACATATCACATCCCCCTCCGCTCGTTCCTACAGAGAAAATAATTCCTTCATCGTCTCAAATAGCTGATAGATATAAGGAACCATCCAGAACAGCACCAGCAAAAGGCCGGCCAGGCTTGTCAAAAATGCCTGCTCCTCTCTCCCGCTGTGTTTTAAAATCTGACACAGCACCGATACCAGGATTCCCACCGCCGCAATCCTGAAAATCAGGTTTACTCCCATTCTTTTCCTCCTTAAAGCAAAATAACGGTCAGAAACAGTCCAGATAAAATACCAAGGCCCCAGAACAGACGACATTTTTCTGTCTCTTCCTTCCGGATCCCCGCTGCTGCCCGCTCCAGTTCTTCCAGATACATCTGCATGGTCCTGTCCTGCATGTCCCGATCCAGATACCCCAGATTTTTTCCAAACCGGAAGAGTTCCTCCCAGTCTTCCGGTTCCAGGGCACATCCCTTCAGGCTCTGCCTGGCAAGATTTCCCCAGACTTCCTCCAGTCCTGCTCCCGTTTCTTCCCCCAGCCGCTTTCCCATTTCCTGAAAAAAATATCCAACCGGTTCTTCACTTTTTCTCCCAGTCCGGGATAAAGCAATGGGAAGGGGCGCATTTCCATACAGAATTTCTCCTCGCAAACAGATAACCAGCCGTCTCATTGTCTCCAGAAAACGGCGCCGTTCCCGCAGCCGGTCAGCTGCGCTCCTCCCCAACGCCGTACAGGAAATCAAAACCAGACAGGCACCCGTTGCCTTTAACCACAATGCCCCCATGATCCTCTCTTCTCCCCCATGACCGGTTCCTCACAGCCATCATACAGAGCCCGGATTGTTCCCGGACCCCGTTGATTTCCCAGCACCAGATACCGGTCAAACCGTTTTTCTGCCAGAAAATCCGCCAGAAATGGTTTTTTCCTGATATCAGCCAGAGAGTTTCCGTGAACTGTGGCCAGCACCCGGCAGCCGCAGTTCATCACACTGCGCAGTGCCTCCAGATCTGCCTCTCCCCCAATTTCATCCACCGCCACCACCTGCGGAGCCATAGAACGGATCAACAACATCATTCCCACCGCTTTGGGACACCCATCCAGCACATCGGTCCGCTTTCCCACATCATTTTGAGGAACTCCCTGAAAACAGGCTGCAATCTCAGAACGCTCGTCTATAAGTCCCACCGTCTGTCCCGGCACTGTCTCATCTCCATCTGATATAAGCCGGACCAGATCTCTCAGAAGCGTTGTTTTCCCACACCGCGGCGGTGAAATTATCAGCGTATTTAAAACCTGTCCTCCTTCCGGATCAGTCAGACCCGCTGCCACCGCCCCGGCACATCCGCGAATCTGATGGGCAAACCGGACATTCAAAAAGGTAACTGGATAAATGGTCCTGATCCTTCCATTTTCCAGAACGGTCCTTCCCGCCACCCCGATCCGGTGTCCTCCCTGTACGGTCAAAAATCCCTGACGGATCTCCTCTTCATGAGCATACAGAGAGTAGCGGGCCGCACACTGCAGAGTTTCATTCACATCCTCCTGGCTCACCAAAATGTGTTCTTCCTCTCTATCCAGAATCTCCCGGTTCCGGTAAAAAGCCATAAGCGGCCCTCCTACCCGCATCCGCACTTCCTCCAGACCATCCGGTTCCGGAATCATCCGGGTCAGCCGCTCTCTGATTTCTTTTGAAAAAAAACGAAACAGGTTTCCTCTTTCTTCCATCCCTATCCCTCCGTTACTCCAAGTATATGAGAGACAGGCTGAAATATAACCAAAACAAAAGGGAGCTTTCGCTCCCTCTGTGATTTCATTATTCTCCGACCAACTCCAGTTCTTTCATTTTCCGAATCTCGCCGCGGGCCATCGCCACCGCCACCAGACTGGCCACCAGATCTGCCACAGGACCGGCGTACATGATTCCATCAATCCCCACAAAATACGGCAAAATTACGATCAATGGAAGTAAAAATAAAATCTGCCTCGTCATGGAAAGAAAAATTCCCATTTTCGGCTTTCCAATGGATGTAAACAGGTTGGCCGAAATTGGCTGAATAAAATTTGAAAATGTAAAAAACAGGAAAATCCGAAAATATTTTTCCGCAAACTGAAAATACATCTCCGATCCGTTCCCAAACAAACCAATAATCTGTCTGGGAAATATCTGAAAGCTGAGAAAAGAGAGAAGAGACACCAGAAATCCACAGCGAAGCGCCATACCGTATACCTGCCGCACCCTGCCATACTGTTTTGCACCATAATTGAAACTGGCAATGGGCTGCATTCCCTGAGAAAGTCCGATGATAATGGAAAAAAACACCTGATTTACCTTGGTTATAATCCCGGCACAGGCCAATGGAATCGACTGCCCATAGGCAGAACGCGCACCATACCAGGTCAAAGATTTGTTCAGCACAATCTGAACGATCATCATGGCAATCTGATTAAAAAAAGAAGCTGCCCCCAACGAGGTAATCAGTTCCACATATCCTCTGCCCGGAATCAGATGTTTTTTCTCCAGCGGTGCAGTTTTCAAACGGGACAGATACCGGATTACAAGGATACCGGAAAAAATCTGACCGATAATCGTCGCCAGCGCCGCCCCTGCCATCCCCATGCGAAAGCCAAAGATAAAAAGCGGATCCAGGACTGTGTTGATAATCGCCCCGGACAGGTTATACAGCATGGCATTCCGCGGACTGCCGTCCGCCCGAACCAGGTGACCGCCTCCGTTGGTCAGAATCAGGAACGGAAAACCGAGAGCCGTGATTCCCGTATAAACCCTTGCATACTCCAGGACATTGTCTGGGGCCCCAAAAAATACCAGCAATGGAGTAAGAAACAGACAGACTGCCATACAGAGCACCAGACCGCCTCCAAAAAGCAGCACCGCTGCATTTCCTATATAGTAGAGCGCCTTGTCCCGGTCTCCTCCTCCAAGCGTCAGATTAAAAGCTGACGCACCGCCGATTCCCAGAAGCAGGGAAATCGCCACACAGGAAATCGTCAGCGGAAACGCCACATTTGTAGCCGCATTTCCCAGTTCCCCCACACTTTGTCCAATAAAAAACTGATCCACGATATTGTACAGCGCACTGACCAGCATGGCAATGATGCTGGGAACCGCAAACTGTCCCAAAAGCTCTCCCACCGGCCGTACTCCCAGAATATTCTTTTCTCTGTCCGCATTCGTTTCTTTCGTACTCCCCATCTTCATCCCCTTTTACTTATGGTATGGCTCTCCGTTGATAATGCGAAAGCTTCGATAAATCTGCTCCAGAAGGATGACCCGCATCAGCTGATGGGGAAATGTCATAGGAGAAAAGCTCAGCTTTTCATCCGCCCGGGAAAGCACCCGGTCTGACAATCCCAGAGAACCGCCAATGATAAACTGAATATGACTGGTTCCGCGCACTCCCAGTTCCTTCAGGTGGCTGGCCACCCCCTCCGAGGAACGCATTTTCCCGTCAATGGCCAGCGCAATCACATAGGCACCGTCTCTAATATGAGAAAGAATCCGTTCTCCTTCTTTTTCCCGGATCTGACGCTCCAGGGCCTCCCCGGCGCCATCCGGTGTCTTTTCGTCTGCCACCTGAACAATCTCCAGGCGGCAGTAACGCCCCAGGCGCTTGGAATATTCAGCAATGGCCGCCTCCAGATACGATTCTTTGATTTTCCCCACTGTCACAAGCGAAATTTTCATTCTGAAAGCTCCTTCTTTAAAAAGGCTAGGAGGTTCTTTTTTGCTCTTTCCTCCGTATCACGTTTCCCAGACTTTACCTTCCTGACAATGGTTCCGTCCGGTTCCCGGCGAATCTTGTAGATAATGCGCAGGTATTCCCCTACCTCTTCCCAGGCCTCCCGGCTTTCGGGGATCAAATCCAGTCCCATCTGAAAGACGTGAAACATGCCATCATAAACGGAACAGCGCACCTTCACACCAGCCGTACGCACCTTACGCGCCAACTCCCTGGAATCATCCAACAGTACCTCATAGTCTCCTACCTGCACCAGCATGGGCGGAAAACCGGAAAAATCGCCAAACAGAGGAGACAGATATGGATTGGCCGGATCTGCATCCCCAATATAACTGCATTGATACAGCATGTTTTCCCTGGAATTCCCAAACAGAGGATCCCTCTCATAATTTGCTTCATAAGAAGCTCCGCTTAATGTCACATCCGTCCAGGGGGACATCAGCACCACACCGCCCGGAAGCGGCAGGCTATGGTCTCTGGCATACAGGCAGAGAGCCAGCGCCAGTCCGCCGCCGGCAGAATCCCCGGCTACCACGATCTGTTCCGGACGGTATCCCTTTTCCTCCAGAAGCCACCGATATGCATACACCGCATCTTCCAGTGCAGCCGGAAAAGGATGCTCCGGTGCAACACGGTAGTCCGGCGACAGCACATCCGCTCCATAGCTTAGCTTTGAGTATCGCACGGCAAACCGGCGATAAATATTTTTCATGGGGCCAATATAACCGCCTCCGTGAAGCTGCAAAATCACTCTTCCTGTTACCGCCTGCTCCGGCTGAAGGTATTCCATCACAAATTCTCCAGCATCAATCAACTCATAAATGTATCCGGCCGGGCACCTCCAGGCCGGCTCCACCGGATTTTTCCGGAATTCTCCGGTCTGGATGGGTTTTTTCAGCGCCGTCTCCATCACATCGCTTACCATATCCCGCGTCAGATTTCCAATGACGCTGACGTTTTTCCTGCTCATTTTGTCGCTTTTACTCCTTCTATCCGTGCATCTCGCCCGTAAAATCTCTTATATATGAAATCTCCGTTTCAGTTCCCGCCAGGTGCTTTTTTCGCCCAGAAGAAGCGTAATTCCCAACGCCCCAACAGATACGGTCACAGTTAAAATCGACCAGAACGGCCTCCGAATCCATCCGATCGCCCATAAAATCAGAGGTATAAAGCTGAATACTGTCAGGGCGATTTGATACATGAAACAGTTCTGCCAATTTGTCCGGTTGACCGCCATTAAAAGCACCACCGCCACCACGTCAAAAAGAATCATACAGGGGATGGCATAATCCACCGACCACCCCAGGCCGCCATTCAACACATCCGCCAGCACCAGCAGCACCTGGATTCCCAGTGACTGGCGTACAATCGTTCCGGCCGCGCTGGCCAGCCGCATCACAGAATACCGCAATGTCATAGCCACATAGGCAATGCCTCCCATGGCTAGAAATGACCATTTTACCGGTATCATCCGGTATGTCGCCAGATTCAAAAGGCCGCACAGCGCCGCCGTTACCAGAAGCGCCAGATTCAGTATGCGCACTGCCCGGCGCCATTTTCCCGGATCCTTCTCCGCTCTGGGAAACCTCCCCCGGTCATGCTCCCGGTCCACCACCCCATTGCTGTCCCGTCTGACTGCCACTCCCTGCTGCTCCAGAAAACCAAAAAACGCGTCAGGAAGTCTGGTATCCTGCAGCGCACTGGTAAAGGTAACGCAGAGATTCTCTCCATAGGCGATGGCACCACACTTCATCCGCTGCTTGGCTGATGCACCGATCAACAGTTCGAAACTCTCCACCGCATCCTTCCAAATCGGCGAAACAACTGCCTGCCCCACGTTGGAAAAGGTCAGCGTATGAGCTCTCATGCTCTTTAAAAAAATAACATTCAGCGCCAGATGCTTGATACAAAGCGGAATCATCCGCACATACCACTTTTTCTCATTGGACACATTATAAGAAATCGTTTCTTCCAGCTTTTCCCGCACAATCTGCTCTTTCATCTGGCGGCTGACTTCTTCCAGAACCTCCTCAAACCGTGCAGGCGCCCGCCCGGCTGGCCAGGAAATATTGACCACTGCAAAAAAATTAGCCATGGTCTCCGACTCAAACATGTTTCTCAAATTGACCGGAAGGTTCAGCGCCACCGGCCTTTTCAATTCCTTCCCATCCGTATACTCCTGAATAATCGTCCAGATCAGCGCCGCCGCCAAATATCTGGTAATGCTGGCTCCAGCACTCCGGCATACTTCCTTCAGCTTTGAAATCTGTATATTTCCCTGCATGACAGACTGAAATCCAAAAGGAAGGAAACGCCCTGGAAGCTGCAGAGAGCATCTCTTCTCATACCGCTGATGCGGCCCTTTTTTATAATTGGCCAGATAGGAGTCCGCTCCCTTCTGGTTCTGCTGCTCCGGTTCCCGGTTTGCTTCTCCGATTTCCGTTTTCCCGCCATGGGCAGCCCTTTCCATGTCAAAAACGCGGCTCTCCGCCAGCTCCAGATACCGCTCCGCCAGGCCAGCTGCAAAATTCAGCGCCCCCAGGCCATCCGTCAGTCCGTGAAACACCTCAAAGTTCAGTCTGTTTGCCCGATAACTGACCCGAAATGGAAAACGGTGCCCTGCATGGGGATTGATATAGCGGCAGGGATTCGCATCCTCCACCTCCACCGCTGGTTCCCGATTATTGGTCTCGAAATAATACCAGAAAAATCCCTTTCTCAGCTTAACCCGGAAATTCTCATAATCTAGAAGGTTCCGGCTCAGAGCCTTCTGCAACAGCTCCGGATCAACCTCTCTTTTCAAAACAACACTGATCCGGAATACATTGCTGAGATCCTCTCCGGTCACAGCTGCAAACAATTTTCCCGTATTATCCAGACGCCGCCAGCCAGAACCCTGTGCTCCATGCCGTTTTCTCTCTTTTTTCATGCGATCCGCTGCCTCTTTTCTCCCGGACTGATACTCCTTTCCCTCTGCGCCGGACCGGTTACCCAGACCGGCAGATTCCCAGCTGCCACATCCGGTATCCAGCAGCCTGCCTTTCTCTACACCCGAAAGTAATATCCCACTCCCCACTTGGTGTGGACATATTTGGGATCACTGGGACTGGGTTCTATCTTCTCCCGCAGACGCCGCACATGTACATCCACCGTCCGGACATCGCCTCCGGCCGCTGCCTTATTGCCCCACACAAACCGTAGCAGCTCTTCCCGGCTATATACCTTTCCCGGATTACATACCAGAAGCTCCAAAAGATCAAACTCTTTCGCTGTCAGATTGATCTCCTGATCCCCGATAAAAACACGACGGCTGTCGGTATTCATCTTCAGACCACCAGCCTCCATTACCGCCTTATTTTCCTGCTCCCCACGCTTTCCATTTTTGGAATTGCGCCGCATAATGGCCTTAATTCTGGCCTTTACTTCTAAAATATTAAAGGGTTTTGTAATATAATCATCTGCTCCGTACTCCAGGCCCAAAATCTTATCCATATCGTCGCCCTTGGCGGTCAGCATGATTACCGGCATCTCGGAAAACTCCCGAATTGCCTGGCATACTTCAAAGCCATTCTGCTTTGGCAGCATCACATCCAGCAGGACAATATCATATTCTGTCTCCCTGGCCAGGCGAAGTGCCTCCTCTCCGTCATAGGCACAATCCACCTGAAATCCATCCTGCTCCAAACTGAAACGAATCCCCTTCACAATCAGTTTTTCATCATCCACCACTAATACCCTTGCCATGCACCCACCTCTGTCACTTAAACTGTAATATCATCCCGGATCTTTTCAAATGCCGCTTCTTTAATTCCGGAAACCTTCATAATATCCTCGATCCGCTGAAATGCCCCGTGTTCCGTCCGGTAGGCCACAATCGCCTCCGCCCTGGCTTCGCCGATTCCCGAAAGCTGCATCAGCTCTTCCTTGCCCGCCGTGTTTAAATTGATCTGACCTTCCCCGGATCCCCTGGCTCCTGGAACGGATTGCGCTCCCAGACAGGAAGAAGGATCAAAAACGGCTCCGATCGCATCTGCCTCTTCTCTGGTCGGAACCCGCAGCTGCTGCCCGTCTGTCAACTCCATGGCCATATTAAGAGCATCACCGGCTGCCTCCTCCAAAAAACCGCCGGCCGCCTCAATGGCTTCATAAACCCGGCTTCCCGGCGCCAGTTCATAAACACCTGGACTGACAACCTGACCGCAGACATGAATCCAGATTCTCCCCGTTTTTTCTTGCTCCTGATGCCCCTCTGATGCCTCTGAATCGGCTATCTCTCCAAAATTTTCTGACTCGCCGGATATCTCCGATGATTCCAAGCCGACTGCTGCATCAAAATCATCTGACTTACCGGCTTCTTCTGGCAAAAAATCAGTATTCTCCAGAAAAAACACCGTTTCCTCTTCCAGCTTTGCAGTCCGGCGCTCCCAGCCGAACTCTGCATAATAAAAACATGCAGCTGCCAGGCAGACAGCTCCAACAATCCCTGCCTTCCACCATTTCTTTGTCTTTTCTTTCATATGTAAGAGCACCTCCCGCAAATGGAGAGGCGCTGCTCTGTCCGTATTTCTATTCTACCTAAAAGCGAATCCAAAAACAAGCAGTAAATAACTCCAAAAGAGACTTTCCTGTGAAACGCAAAAAAGTCCGTCGGCTGACATACCTTCCCAAACCTTAATAATGAAAAATCACAATTCCGGCAATGGCAACGGCTGCACCGATTAGTCTGCGCCACGCAAAGTCTGCCTTTTCCACGCCAAACAATCCCAATACCTCAATTCCATAGGACACCAGGATCTGTGCAACCACAATCAAAAGTGCAGAGCGGGCCGGTCCCAGAGCGCTGATGCTTCGTATGACTGTGTATGTGATAACAGCCCCAATTACGCCACCTAACAGCATATACGCTGGCTCAGTCCGAAACAGTCCGCCGATCTCCTTTTGTCCGGAAATCAGCCACATCACCACGCAAACTGCAAAAGCGCTGAGCTGAACCCAGCCGGCTGACACCCAAATGGATGTCTGTTTTGTGACCGCTGCATTAAACACGCCCTGCACGCTCATCAGTGCTCCGGATACCAGTGCAATTACCATTCCCCACATAAGAAACCTCCGATTTCTGATCTTATTTTCCGGGACTCTGCACAAAACTACCCCCATCCGGGAGGCCGCAGGCCCATCCTGTCTGAGGGTAGTATCTCTAAATCAAAGCAATTTTATACGTATCCGGAACCAAACGGCTATTCTATGGAAAATTCTGCCTCAATATCTGCAGTAATCTCAATCTGGCCCGGCATGACTTCCATATCCGCCACGCCCGCACCGCTCTCCAGTTTCGCGCCTGCCATTTCCAGCGAATTATACCTGGCTGTCTGACTGTCCCTATTCTCTTCTATGGCTACAATCTTTCCAAGCGTACAACCGCCAGACTCTGCCATAACCCTCGCCTTGGACTGTGCCGAGGCAATGGCCTTCTGAAGGGCCTCTTCATAGGCTTTATCATAGGTACTGCACAAGTAGGACACAGATTCAATGGAGTTAATACCGGCATTGACAGACTCCGAAAGCAGCGTTCCCACCTGCTCCATCGGAATATCTGACACCTGAACCCGGGTCGTCATCTCATATCCCGCAATGGTTTTGCCTGCATCCCAGTCATAAATAGGATTCATACCGTAGCTGGAGGTCTGAATTGACGTTTCCGCCACCCCCTGCGCTTCCAAAAGTTCCAGCACTCTGGAAAGATCCGTCCCATTCTGCGTCTGGCACGTCTGGGCATCCGAAGCCTGTGAGTAAACGCTGTATACAATCTGTGCCATATCCGGCACGGCTTTTATCGTTTCCCGGCTGCTGACACGGATAACCTGATGATCCACATTCTGTACCTGCACCGTTCCTGACGTCACAGTGCCGCACCCTGCCATCATTCCACCTGCTGCTATCACACTGGCCGCCAGAAAAATGGCTGCTCTGTTTTTCTTCCTCTTCATCCTGCACTCCTCCCATCATTTTTCCTGCTGTTTCTCTGTCAGTTTAATTATAGCGGAATATCGGATTACATATGTTTCTTTTCCCTTACTTTTCCTTATCATCTTTCTGACGCGCAGCCCGAATCAGATGGCATGCCAGCACCGCTGTCGTCACACCGCCTACACCGCCCGGCACCGGGGTTGCCGCCGCCGCATGCCCCTCGAGACTGGCAAAATCCACATCTCCGCAAAGATGGCCCTCTGCATCCACATTGATTCCCACATCTATTACCACAGCTCCCTCTTTTACATAGGTTTTATCCACCATGGCCGCTTTTCCCACACAGACCGCCAGAATATCTGCCTTTCGGCAAACTGCCGGAAGGTCTGCGGTTCTGGAATGGCAAATCGTTACTGTAGCATTTTCATGAAGCAGCAGCATGGAAAGCGGCCGCCCCACTACCATACTCCGTCCTACTACCGCAACCCGGGCGCCGGAAAGATCAATGTTATTCTGTTTCAGCATCTGCACCACTGCCTCTGCCGTACAGGGCGCAAATCCACTCCGGTCTCCACTAAATACTTTAGCAATATTAACCGGCGAAATTCCGTCCAGATCCCGCCCCGGATCGATCAGCTCCTCAATCTCCTTCTCCCGGATCTGAGAAGGAAGCGGGCGCAGCAATAAAATTCCATCTACAGAAGGATCCCTGTTAATTTCCTCGAACGACTCCCGAAAGGACTCATGAGAAATATCGCCTGGAAAAACAAACGACTCCGCTTCCAGGCCAAAAGCAGCCATTTTTTTCAATGCGCCCTTTTCGTATGATATATCATCCGGTTTTTCTCCCACCCGAATAATCGCAAGTCTGGGAACCCGACCCAGAGCCTTCAGCTCCTCCGCTGCCTCCTCCTTCAGTTTTGCTGAAACAGCAACCCCTTTCATTACTTCCATTTTCGTCTCCTCTCCTCGCTTCACAACAGCCTTTTTTCTACAAAAACGCCCCGCCAATCACTTCCAGCAGATACACTGCCAGGATTGCCGCAACGGCCACAATCACCAGGCTCTTTCCCCTGTATCCCAGCACCAATGCCACCGCAGTCCCCCCCAATGCCGAATAAAGATGGCCCGTGGAAGAAAACACATCTGGAAATGTCAGCGCCCCCAGCACTGCATAGGGCGTATAATCCAAAAATGACCGGATAAACTGGGAGTGAATTTGTTTCCGAAAGATCGTAACCGGCAGCACTCTCGGGATATAGGTAACCAGCGCCATCAGCGCCACACAGATCAGAACCCGCTCAATTTCCATTTTCGTCCTCCTTTCCCGGGAACAGCCACGCCCCCAAAGCCGATGCGGCCACAGTGGCAATAATTACCCGGAATCCCGATGAAATACAGGAAAATACCGGCACGTATTTCAAAACACAGATCACAGCCACTGAAGCTGCAATTACCGCACAAACCGCCTTTGAAGCTCTGGCAGCCGGAACAATCAGCGCTATAAACATGGCATAGAGCGCAATCCCCATGGCGTTCTGCAGCGCCGGAGAAAGCAGGGTAGAAATAGATCCTCCCAGCCAGGTTCCAAGGTTCCATCCCAGAATCGGCATGGACATCAGTCCCACCATATAAGATGCCTGCAGAATTCCAGGACGCAGCGAACTTACCACAAAGGTCTCATCCGTAATTCCAAACGCCATAACCATCCGCGGCAGCGTCCCTGTGTCTGTCTTTAGCTTTTGAGACAGGGAAAGAGACATCAGCATATAGCGCAGATTGATAACAAAAGTCGTCAATGCCACCTCAAAATACCCCGCCCCAGCCAGTATCAGGTTCGTCCCTGCAAACTGCCCTGCACTGGTCAGATTGGTAAGCGAAATCAAAACCGCCACCCAGACCGGAAGTCCTCCGGAAACCGCCAGGAAACCAAAGGTAAATGCCACCGGCAGATATCCAAGTCCAATGGGGATTCCGCTTTTTACGCCTTCTTTAAAAGATTTTTTCCAACTCACTGTCATTGGCACGTTCTCTGATACCTCCCTCTGCGTTTCCATCCGGCTCGTCTCTCCGGCTACCCGAAAGTTCTCCCTGGGCCACCGAATTGTGGACATCGTTCAGCCATGACACGCCACGCTCTATCCCCTCTTCTGAAAACGGAAATTCCTTTTGGATTTTCTGTTCCTCCGGCGTTGCATCATATCCGTAGGGTTCCGGCCAGGCCATTACTGTTAAAACCGTTTTCCCGCCGGATTCCCCATCCCGTTCTGTCTTTTCCATCCGATAACGCATTCCACTGTCACTGCCAGTAAACTTTTCCTTTTTTAGAAAATTGACTGGCATCACATCTTTTCTACTAATCACCGCACTGCCTCCCCACAGAAGCGATATCGCCGAATTACCGCCTGCAGCGTTTTTCTGTCATTGTACTCATTGATATCCGGATAATACACCACGTCCATCTTACTCCGGCCGGCCCGTTCTTCCTCGAAAGCGATTCCATCTCCAAAATACAATGCCTCCATGACATGGCCATCCGCCTCCTCCAATGTCAGACGCACCACATTCCGGTTCCTCCCCATAACCCGGGAACTGCGAATACGCAGAGATTTTTCCGCAAACAGCGGTTTTTCATTTCCCTGCCCGAATGGTTCCAGAAGCTTCAATTCCTGCACCAGCTTTTCCGTCACATATCCCATGGGCATCGGCACATCAATCCAAACTCTGGCCCTGAAATCTTCCTCCGTCAGTCCGGCATACTCATTGAGACGTTGACGAAACTCATCAATATTTTCTTCCAAAAGCGACAACCCTGCTGCCATGGGATGCCCGCCGAATTTCAGCATCAGATCTGACACCTCTGAAAGCTTCTGAAACATGTGGTACGCTTCTATAGAGCGTCCAGATCCTTTTACAGCCTCTTCGCCCCGCGTCAGGACAATCGCCGGTTTTTGATAATATTCCCGAAGCCGTCCGGCAATGATGCCCGCCAGAGATTCATGGCATTCCGGCAGATACACCACCAGGACCTGATCATTCTGATACCAGGTATCAACCTGAAGACGTGCTTCTTCCGTTCCCTGCTCCGTCATATCCTTTCGTATGTCATTCAGTTCACGAAGCTCTCCAGCCAATTTTGCCGCCTCCTCCTCCTTCTTTGCCAAAAGCAGAGAAAGCGCCAGTTTTGCCGTCTGCAGCCGCCCTCCTGCATTCAGGCAGGGCCCAATGACAAAGCCGATGTGATAGGCAGTTATGGCCTCTGGGTCGAGATTATTGACCTGCATCAGATTCCGGAGTCCCAGATTCTTTGTCTTCGCCATCTGTTTCAGACCGTATTTAACCAGAATCCTGTTTTCATCCTGAAGCCGCATCACATCGCCTACTGTGGCAATGGCTGCAAACTCCAGAAGCTCCCTCCATTTTTCTTCTGGAATCCCACGGTCTTTATAGAGAGCCTGTACCAGTTTATACGCCACCACCGCGCCGCAGATTTCCGAAAATGGATATCCGCAGTCCTCTTGCTTGGGATCAATGACCGCATCTGCCGGCGGAATACACTCTCTGCCTTTTTCATCCCGTGGCACCTCGTGATGGTCTGTTACAATCACCTGCATACCGTATTCTCTGGCCATGGCGATCTGCCTGGATGCTGAAATCCCATTGTCACAGGTCAGAATCACCTGAACCCCATCCTCTCTGGCCCTCTCAATAATCGTCTCATTGATTCCATAGCCATCCCGAATCCGGTCTGGAATATCATAATCCGCCCTGGCTCCCAGCTCCTTCATGGCCTGCAGAAGAATATACGTGGCACAAACCCCATCAATATCATAATCCCCCACAATACGAATCTTCTTTCCGGCATCTATGGCATCTGTCAAAAGCCTGACTGCCAGATCCATATGTAAAAGAAGGGACGGATCATACAGAGAATCCAGTGTCCCATTTAGGTACTGGTCAATCTGCTCGTCCCCCTCTATCCCCCGATTCCGGATAATTCGTGCTGTAACTGGATCTATGTGAAACGCCGCACTGATCCGGTTAAAATCTGCCCGTTTCGTCTGAACCATCCAGACCTCTTCCGCCATGCTGTTTCTCCTTTCTTACCGAACCTCCCCCGCAGGTTTTCTCTCTCGGTGTTTCAAATATGCACTGCCCCGTCTCTTTTCTGACATATCACAGGGCGAACTCCCGCAGCCGCTTTCGCCGCTCTGCATAATCCGGCAAAATCTTCTCCACCTGCGCCCAAAACCGGCTGGAATGATTCATTTCCAACCGATGAGCCAGCTCATGAACAATCACATAATCCAAAAGCGCTTCTGAAAGCAACGCCAGACGCCAGTTAAAATTCAAATTTCCAGCTGCACTGCAGCTTCCCCATCGCGTCTTCTGATCCCGAATAGAAATACGCCCATATGTCACGCCCATTCTGGCCGCATAAAAAGCGACCCGGCGTATCAGCACCGGGCGAAACATTTTTATATGGTCTTTTTTCTCATCCTCTCCATACTCCCGCTGATTTTCCATACGGCTCTGAAGCCTTATGTACTGACGTGCAATCCACGTTTCATGCCGGGATACAAATTCCATCGCCACAGAGACCGGCACTCCATGGGGAAGCCGAAGAAGAATTCTCCCGTCTGTCTTAACCTGAATCGCCATAGTCTTCCGGGAAGAGCGCACAACCTCACAGGAAAGAAGAAATTCCCTGCCATCCTGTCCCTGAATCCATGGTGTCCGTACCTTCAAGTACTGCATACAGCTTCCCGTCCTTTTCCTCCACAGTTCTGGCAGCTTCCTCCAGAAGTTTCTCCAGATTTTTCGTGAAAACGGCCAGATCCGAATCGGCACTGCCCCGGATCAGTTCCACGCAGCAGTCCGACTGCAGATTCGATAAAAAATAATCAAATACGGTATCCAGATCTCCTGTCTCCCCACCGGAAATTTCCATCTGCTTTTCCAGAAATTCATACACGTCCTGCTCGGACTTCATCTCATTCATGTCCAGCTGAATCAGCTTCATAAAAACCTCCCCTTCCAGTCACATCGTCCCGTCAAAAAGCAGCACCATCGCCATGCCAAACGGAACCAGTAATTTCTTTATTATAGCGGTCTAAAAAACAAATGTCAAACCCGACCTGTTGCTACTTGCTGCTTTCAATAAACACTTCTGTGTCTTCCATCCTTTTAATTGCATAGGAAGCAATTTCCTATGCAATTAAAAAAACTTCGGAGTATCTTTTTCTATAATAAAAAGATACTCCGAAGTTTTCCACCTGTTTCTTTCGAAACAAAAAGCGTGCGTGAGAAGATTCGAACTCCCGACACCTTGGTCCGTAGCCAAGTGCTCTATCCAGCTGAGCTACACGCACACATTGAAGAACTTAGTTCTTAACAACGTATGTTATTATACAATCCTTTTTCTGAATTGTCAACAGAATTTTGAATTTTTTATTTTTATTTTT
>CALAAS010000036.1 GCA_937885015.1 uncultured Clostridium sp. | reverse complement strand
AAATTTATATCAAAGGTCACAGACCTTTTGACACCCTAATCCTATGAAATAAAAAAGACCATTTCAGGCATGAAGCCGCCTGAAATGGTCCTGAAACATCCAGATCCTATATAATACGATTTCTCTCTGTTTTCGTTTTTCCGTATGCTTATTTGAAATAGTCCACACCGCTGCGGAACAGATGCATATCCTGACGGAAATCAATATTGACGGCAACGCCATTCCAGCAGCGCTCGTTGTGGCCCATCTTTCCAAGGATTCGTCCGTCCGGACTGGTAATACCCTCGATGCACTGATAAGAACCGTTGGGGTTCCACTCTTCATCCATGGACGGATTTCCGTTGGGATCCACGTACTGGAGAGCAATCTGACCGCCTGCGCGCAGCTTGGACAGCCACTCTTCACTGGCCACAAAGCGTCCCTCACCATGTGACATGGGGTTGGCATATACACCGCCAAGCTCTGCCTGTCTCAGCCACGGAGACAGATCGGAAACCACCTTCAGATAAGACATTCTGGAAATATGGCGGCCAATGTTGTTGGTCGTCAGAGTCGGCGAATCAGCCTTCTGGGGTTCGATGGTTCCACCCGTCAGAAGTCCCAGCTTAATCAGAGTCTGGAAACCGTTACAGATACCCAGAATCAAACCATCCCGCTCATGGAGCAGTCTGTCAATCTCCTCCTTCATCGCCTCATTCCGGAATACGGTGGCAAAGAATTTTGCAGAGCCATCCGGTTCATCTCCAGCAGAGAAACCGCCCGGGAACATAATAATCTGAGAACGACGGATATCTTCTTTATACTGTTCCATGGACGAACGGATGTCCGAAGCATTCTGGTTGCGGAACACGCGGACAATGGTCTCTGCACCGGCAGCCTCAAAGGCTTTGGCGCTGTCCAGCTCACAGTTGGTACCCGGCATAGCCGGAATAAATACCGTTGGTTTTGCAACTTTGTGACGGCATACGTAAATCTGATCCTTATGGAAAAGGTCTGTCTTCGCCTCCTCCACCTTTGCACCAGAGCTGGTGGGGAATACCTTTTCCAGGGTCTTTGTCCACGCCTGAAGTGCCTCTTCCATGGTAATAACGGTGTCTGCATACTCAAAAGTACCGCGATCTGTCACTTCGCCGATTACAGTATAGGGGATGGTAAGCTCTCCCACTTTTCCATCCGGAACTTCGCAGACCAGATTGCCCCAACCTGGAGCAAAGAAATCTCTCGGATCCACATTGTGCTCAATCTTCACGCCGAGACGATTTCCAAAGGCCATCTTGCTGACTGCCTCTGCTGCGCCTTCGCCTTCTACTGCATACGCGGAAACAATGCGTCCCGCCTCAATATCCTGATAGAACTTTCCGTAGCCATCCTTAATCTGGCTGTATACCGGAAGATCATACTTGTCCTTCTCAATGGAGAACAGGACAATTTTGCTGCCCGGATGCTTAAACTCCGGAGAGATGATATGCTGAAGATCCGATACATCCACTGCAAAGGATACCAGCGTCGGCGGAACATCGATCTCGCCGTGCTCTTCATCGTAGAAGCTGCCGGACATACTGTCCTTACCGCCAATGGACGGAAGGCCAAATCCCAGCTGAGCGCTGTAAGCACCCAGAAGTGCTGAGAACGGCATACCCCAGCGGGTGGGATCCTCTGTCATACGCTTAAAGTACTCCTGGAAGGTAAAGCGGATCTTTCTGTAATCGCCGCCGTTTGCCACAATCTTTGCCACTGAATCCAGAACTGCATAGGCTGCACCGTGGTACGGACTCCAGCTGGAAAGGTACGGATCATACCCATAGCTCATCATGGTCACGGCATCGCATTTTCCGCTCATCATCGGGAGTTTAGCCACCATGGCCTGAGTCTCTGTCATCTGGTAAACGCCGCCGTAGGGCAGGAATACGCTTCCGGCACCAACGGTGCTGTCAAACATTTCCACAAGACCTTTCTGAGAGCAGACATTTAAAGAAGACAGCATGGAAAGCCATTTTTCCTTCACATTGCCAACCTCTGCGCGGGTAAATACATTGCCCTCTTTCGTCGGAACCTCTACGGTAACCGCTGTTTCCTGATGAGCACCATTGGTATCCAGGAAGGCGCGGCTTAAGTCTACAATCGTCTTTCCTCTCCAGTTCAGCACCAAACAGGGAGACTCGGTTACCACTGCCACCGGAACTGCCTCCAGGTTCTCCTCTGCCGCATACGCCAGCATGGCGTCCACGTTCTTCGGATCCACCACCAGCGCCATTCTCTCCTGGGACTCGGAAATCGCAATCTCGGTACCGTCAAGGCCCGCATATTTCTTCGGCACCTTATCCAGATCAATCTGAAGACCGGCTGCCAGCTCACCGATTGCCACTGACACACCGCCGGCGCCAAAATCGTTGCACTTTTTGATCAGACGGCTTACCTCCGGGCGGCGGAACAGACGCTGCAGTTTCCGCTCCGTCGGCGCATTTCCCTTCTGCACCTCTGCACCGCAGACCTCGATGGATTCTTCTGTATGGACTTTGGAGGAACCGGTTGCACCGCCGATTCCGTCACGGCCCGTGCGCCCGCCCATGAGAATGATCACATCGCCTGGATCTGACGTTTCACGGATCACATTCTTTCTGGGAGCTGCTGCCATAACGGCGCCGATTTCCATGCGCTTTGCCACATAATTGGGATGATAAATCTCCTTTACATAACCGGTTGCCAGACCGATCTGGTTGCCGTAGGAGCTGTAGCCATGGGCTGCATCCTTTACGATCCGTTTCTGGGGCAGCTTACCATGAAGCGCCTCTGACATGGGTTTCGTCGGATCTGCCGCTCCAGTCACACGCATAGCCTGATATACATAAGTACGTCCGGAAAGCGGGTCACGGATTGCTCCTCCCAGACAGGTAGCCGCACCTCCAAAGGGCTCAATCTCCGTGGGGTGGTTATGGGTCTCATTTTTAAAGTTGATGAGCCACTCCTCTTCTTTTCCGTCGATGGTAACGGGAACCACGATACTGCAGGCATTGATCTCCTCGGACTCCTCCAGATCCTCCAGCTTTCCTTCCCGGCGCAGCTTTTTCATCGCCATCACAGCCAGATCCATGAGACATACATACTTATCATCACGGCCTTTGTAAAGCTCCTCCCGATCTGTCAGATACTGATGGTAGGACGCCTCCAGAGGTTCATTGTAATCGCCCTTTGTAAAGGTCACATCCTTTAATTCCGTCTGGAAGGTCGTGTGGCGGCAATGGTCGGACCAGTAGGTATCCAGTACCCGGATCTCCGTAACGGAAGGATCCCGCTTTTCTTCTTTTCCAAAATAGTTCTGAATATGCTGGAAATCCCGGAACGTCATGGCCAGGTTCAGGGAATCGTAAAGTTCTTTCAGCTCTGCCTCATTGCAGGCACAGAAGCCGTCAAAAATCTTTACATCCTCTGGCTGCTCAAATACCGTGACCAGCGTTTCCGGTTTCTCGCTGTTATTCTCTCTGGAATCCACCGGGTTGATGCACAAGGATTTGATCCCCTCAATCTGCTCCGCTGTCAGCTGGCCGCTAATCACATAGGTTGTAGCAGAGCGGATCACCGGATTTTCTTCCTCGCTTAAAAGTTTCACGCACTGCTCTGCGGAGTCGGCTCTCTGGTCGAACTGTCCCGGCAGATATTCCACCGTAAAGACCGTGTCCCCTTCCTTCATGGGGAACGTCTCTTCATAGACATAATCCACCGGCGGCTCTGAAAAAATCGTAATCAGCGCCTCCCGATACGCCTCTTCGGACACATCCTCAATATCATAGCGGATGAGAACGCGGACACCGGAAATGGTGTCAATCCCCAGATAACTGCGAATCTCTTCTGCCAGCTCGCCTGCCCGAACGGCAAACTCCGGCTTTTTCTCAACGAAAATACGTCTTACGCTCATTTTTACCTCCTACGTTTATCTGCTTGTCATCTGTCTTCATGATACACAACCTCAATAAATTAGTAAAATTAATATATTTAATATATTTTATTAACAGTACTTATTTATGCTTTTGCCGGACGAACGATCCAGGTGGCGAATATCATTCAGTTCCAGGAGACGTCCCACTCCCGTTTTCACCTCATACTCCACCACAGAAATACTGGCATTGGTCACAATGATCTCCTTCTTTTCCCTTTGGGCGCGAAGAAGGTAATCAATCAGAAAAACCAGAATCCCTCCATGAGCCACCACAACCACATCCCTGGATGCGGTTTCCTGCGTTTTGCAGACGTCTTCCGTCTCTTTTACCATCTGCTCCACCGCCTCCCGGCACCGGAGCAGACAGGACTCCCGGCTCTCGCCTCCAGTGGGCGTACCCTGGGCCGGATTATTTTCCCAAAAGGAGAATGCCTCCGAATCCTCCCTCTCTACCTCTGACCAGGTTTTTCCCTCCCATAGGCCGAAATCCCTCTCCCGAAGGGACACCAGCGGTTTTACTGGCAGACAGCATGCCTCCGCCACCTCTCGGGCTGTCTGAAGCGCCCGCTGCAGTGTACTGCTGTATACCGCTGCAGCTCCCTTCCCCCGCTCCAGACGCTCACTCACAGCCCTGGCAAGCTGGCGCGCCTGCAGAAGTCCAGCTTCATTCAGAGGAATGTCTGTCCTTCCCTGTATCTTTCCAACCCGGTTCCAATCTGTCTGGCCATGGCGTATCAAATAAAATCTCACGGTCTCTCTCCTTACGACATGGCTTCACCGCTGACGCTCATGGCATCCAGGGTAAGCTTCATGATATCCCTTATCTCTTCTTCTGTCATTTTCATACGCTCTGCCAGCTCTGTCACAGTAGCCTCCCGCCCCAGCTCTCTGGCCATACCAGCCGAAATATCTTTCAGAACATTGACTCGGGCCGCCATCTCTTCTTCGATGTCCATCTCTTCCCGCTGCACCCGCAGGGCCTCCTCCAGAGCTGCCCGGATTTCCGCTTCCGCCTGTTTATGAAAAGCTCCTTCCTCATAATCGCGAATCGCCAGAAGAAGCGCCATATTGGCCTCCTGTACCAAATCTCCCATGGAAAGTCCCTGATCCCGGTACTCCTCTGCCAGAGAAACAACCCATTTTAAATTTCCCTCCAGAAGCCGGCTCCTCGCCTCGCTGTTTCCGTCCAGAAGCTCCTGTAACAGCTTCCCCTCTTCTTCCTCTGTGCAGGGAGCAATCCCGGAAATCTCGTCCATGTACATCCTGTAAAAATCAACTTCTCCGTCTGTTTCTTTCTCTGTCTGCCCATCTGCTTTCAAATCCCACTCCTGCGTCACGTCTTTCATCATCCTCCCTTATTTCTTCGCTTCACTTTCTCTTCTTCTCTATTTTACCACAGGAGACAGTCCCCCGCAAATGAAAATCCTGCCCCTCTGTTTCGCCCGGACAAATGCCTGGACTTGTCCTCTTCCATTTTCTGTGATACACTCAAACCATCTTTCACAAGGGGGAGTTCACATTTTGGATATTAACTACGAATTATATAAAGTCTTTTACCATGTTGCCTCTACGCTCAGCTTCTCAGAAGCCTCCAAGCAGCTTTTTATCTCCCAGTCAGCTGTCAGCCAATCCATCAAGGTACTGGAAAAAAAGCTGAACCAGACGCTTTTCATCCGAAGCACGAAGCGGGTGCTTCTGACCCCGGAGGGAGAAATCCTTTTAAAGCACGTGGAGCCGGCCATGAACCTGATCCGCCAAGGAGAAAACCAGCTGCTGGAAAGCAACAGCCTCAACGGCGGCCAGCTCCGCATCGGAGCCAGCGACACCATCTGCCGCTATTTTCTCGTTCCTTTCCTGAAGGAATTTCATACCCTGTATCCCAATATTCATATTAAAGTTACCAACCGGACCTCTATCGAATGCGCCCGGCTCCTGGAAAACGGTCAGGTGGATTTTATCATCACCAATTACCCAAACTCTGCTCTGGGAGGCACCCAAAATGTCCGGGTTCTCCGGGATTTTTCCGATGTCTTCGTGGCCAACGAAACCTACTTTCCTCTGAAAGACCAGAGAATCCCGCTGCGAAAGCTGCAGCATTATCCAATTCTGATGCTGGATCGTAAAAGCACAACCAGTGAGTTTTTACATACCATGTTCCAAAAACACCAGCTGGATCTGGTTCCGGAAATTGAACTCAGCAGCAATGACCTGCTCATCGATCTGGCCCGCATTGGCCTTGGCATCGCCTTCGTCCCGGATTTCGGCATCCCAGCAGGAGAACAGGAGCTTTTCTGTCTCCGTCTGGAGGAGGAACTCCCACCCAGGCAGCTGGTGGTCGTATGCAATGAAACGCTTCCAATCTCTCAGGCGGCCCGGCAGTTCATGGAACTTCTGGAAAACGGCTCCAGAACGTCTCAAGCTCCTGCACAAGAGATGCCAGGGTAACCGACTTGGCATCTCTCCATTCCCTGGGAAACAGTTCCCGGTAATCCCGCCGCAGAAACCGGTCATCCAGAAGAAGGATAACTCCCCTGTCAGACAGGGTACGGATCACGCGTCCAGCTGCCTGCAGCACCTTATTCATTCCTGGGTACTGATAGGCATAGGCAAATCCATCCTTTCCCTCCTCCTCAAAATAACTGCGCAGCACCTCCTGCTCGGTACAGACCATGGGAAGTCCTGTTCCCACCACAATGACTCCGATCAGGCGCTCTTCCTTCAGATCAATTCCCTCTGAAAACATTCCTCCCATGACGCAGAATGCCACCAGAGACTCCTCCCGCTGCTTTTCAAACTCCCGAAGAAAATCTTCTCTCTCCCCCTCGGACATCCGATTTTCCTGAACGAGTACTTCTATTCCCGGCTCCTTCTCCTCTTCCCAAAGTTCCAAAACCCGGTTCATATACTGATAGGACGGAAAAAATACCATGTAATTTCCCCGGCGCACCGCGGCCACGGTTCGGACGTAATCCAAAACTCTCCTATATTCCATCTCGTTTCGCCGACTGTAGCGGCTCGTCACATCCCTCCCAAGTAAAAGAAGCCGGTTTTCTCTGGGAAAAGGCGAATTCACATACACCGTGTAATCCTCTTCCCGATCTGACAGCAGCATGCGGTAATACTGCAGAGGCAGCATCGTCGCCGAAAAAAACACGGTACTGTTTCCCTGATCCAGACACGCGTCAATATTTCGAATCGGGTTGACACACCAGCATCGAAGAAGAAAACGTCCGTCCTCCAGAAGCTTTGCATAAATCCTGTAATGATCATCTACCCGCTCACAGATACCCAGAAATCGGCGAACTGAAAAATAAAAATCCAAAATTATCTCTCGCCTCTGTTCATCCCTCTCTTTGTCCAGGCAGCTTTCCAGCTGAGAAAAAACATCAGACAGTGCCGGAATCAACCAGGCAATATCCGGCAGGATCTGCACGGTCCCACTCTCCCGTTTCAGCCCCAGAAGCAACCGGTTCAGCCGGGACAGAGCACGATCCAGGCGCGGAAACTGATCTTTTACTCTCTTTCGAACCTCCAGCACATCCTCTTTTACCAGATGAGCGCTGTACATGTCCCGCGCTCGCCCCACCAGATTGTGGGCCTCATCCACCAGAAACAGATATTCTCCATGAATTCCGTCGGCAAAATACCGTTTCAACCGCACATCCGGATCAAAAACATAATTATAGTCGCAGATAATGCCATCCACAAAGCTGGAAATATCCAGACAGAACTCAAAGGGACATACCTGAAATTCATCGGCATATCGAAGAATTACCTCTCGCGTTATGGCAAACTCCCGGTGCACAATCTCATAAACGGCCTCATTGACCCGGTCATAATGCCCCCTGGCTCTTTTGCAGCGTTCCGGATTACACTCCGCCTTCTCCAAAACACACAATTTTTCTTTTGCCGTGATGGTAACAGAACGAAAGTAAAGTCCCTTTTCCCGCAGAATGCGAAATGCCTCTTCAGCCGCACTCCGGGTAATGGTCCTGGCAGTCAAATAAAATAATTTTTCCCCATGGCCCTCTCCCATGGCCTTCAGACTCGGAAAAACCGTTGACAGCGTTTTCCCGATTCCTGTGGGAGCCTGAATAAACAGACGCCTTTTTCTTTCCTGCGTCCGATAAACGGAAACTGCCAGTTCTCGCTGTCCATCCCGGTACGGGTAGGGAAATTCCAGCTCCCGGATAGAAGCATCTCTTCGAATTGCATTGTGGTATAAATATCTGGCCCATTTTACGTACTCATGAATCAGGCCGCCAAACCATTCTTTCAGTTCCCCATAGGTACACGTCTCCCGGAACCGGCGTATCTCCTCCGTCTCCAAATTGCAGTAGGTAACCTGTACCGAAACCTCCGAAAGTCCCTCCGCCTCCGCTAAAAAAAAGCCATAGCATCTGGCCTGAGCCATGTGAACCGGAAGTGCCTCCTCCAGGCGCCCCACTTCCAGATAGACCCCCTTTATTTCATCCACGACAGTTTCATCGGCATCTTGATAAATCCCATCGGCACGCCCTTCTGTCAAAATTGAGAAGCCATCCTCCTCCTCCCGATGGCGCAGCGTTACCTCTGACCGGTATCCGGCCCCCATTCGCTTTTGCAGCTTCCGATGCAGTCGGCTGCCGGCCAACATGGCATCCCGCTGCGCCCCCGCGGTACGCCGATTGTCGATGTCGCCGGACCGCAAAACAAATTCCACCAGATTTCGAACGGAAACCCGGATTTCCCTCCCCAAAAGTTCCACCCTGTTCTCCCCCTGATTTCTATGACAAAAAGGACTGCCGCAAACGATTTGCAACAGCCCCTCTTTCACCTCTCAAGCCTTTACCTTCTACGCTGCCGTAGTTGCTCCAGCTCCCATCTTTTTCAGAAATGCTTCAAAGTCTTCATTCTCTCCGTCGTACTGTACCGTCAAAATTTTTGTCCGATCCAGGCTCATAACACCCAGGATCGATTTTGCGTCAATCACTATCCGGTTATAAAAAACATCAATATCAAAATCACATTTCGAGGCAACCGTGACAAACGCTTTCACATCTTCTACAGATTTCAACATGATTTTTCTTTGTTTCATCATCAAAACTCCTTCATATTAAAAGACTTTCAAAAATCATTTCCAGATTTATATCATGAATCCTGTTTCTTGTCAACTTTTCCCGATTTAAATCCAGTCAGATTTCTCTTATCTATTATTACCACAAAACCAGAGAAATACACCTGTTATTTGCAGTAAAACCTGCCAAATTCCGGAAACCACGCCATTTTTACAAAGAAGCATCATCACTATGCACAATTATTCTGTTTCTATCCGCTTTGTTTTTGATGGATTACATAAACTTTACAATTACAATAGGCTCTCTTTACTCTGCAGCATGAAATTAAAAGCCTTTTTTATACACAGGACGCGTTTTTTATTGCATAGGAAGCAATTTCCTATGCAGATTAGGGTGTCAAAAGGTCTGTGACCTTTGATATAAATTTGTACCTTGAAAATT
>CALAAS010000035.1 GCA_937885015.1 uncultured Clostridium sp. | reverse complement strand
TGATTCATGATATTTTTTAGCCACAAGTGTTACAAAAATGCTTGACCACAACATCACCTGGCTTCATTCCTTCTGGTTTCATTCCTTCTGGTTTCATTCTTCCGCCACCGGGTCCCCCTTCCATATGGACAGATTCTCCATATACCAGTTCATCCATGAAAACTGATTTTTCAGCTGTCCCAGCTTCCAATGTATAACTTCCACCTTTTTCAATTTCAGGACAGCTAACAAGTATTGATGAGTATTCCTTTGAAGCCTGCCAGGATAACAATTCTGTTCCTGCACTATCTTTTAAGACGATCTGTGTTCCCGCTTCCTGCGGGTCCAAAGAAATCATTATAACTCCTTGTGTGGAGGAACTATCAAAATTCTGTCCCATTCCAGATGAAGCAGCCGCTGCAAAAATACCTCCCGTAACAATTCCGGTTCCATTGTAATCCAAAGAACCATTTCCATTATTTGTTGGACCAGATAAATACGTTTCTCCCCCTGAAACCATAACATCTCCGTTAGAATCAATGCCGTCTCCAGAAGCATCAATATACACCTTTCCTCCAGAAATAGTTATGTACGCTCCCACGATAGAAGCAAAAGAATCCCGTTTCGTACCCTCCATGCCGCTTCCATCATTTCCTCCCGCTGCATTGAGTCCATCATCAGATGCCGTAATAAAAATCTCTCCACTTACAATGTCTATCGATAATCCTTCGATTCCCTCATAACTTTCAGAAATCGTAACATTACCGTCAGAAATCACAACTCCTGCATCTGCATGAATTCCATCATCTCCTGATGAAATTATATAATCTCCTCCGTTTACAGCAACAGTCCCATTTGAATGTATAGAATCATCTTCTGTATTCAAAGTATACGTTCCGCCTTCCATTATCAGCTGTGTTCCTGCTTTGAATCCCTTGATGCTAACAGATGAATCATCAGATGCCGACTCCTCTTCTGGCTGTTTTTCCATCATAGGCTGCTGACGCTTTTCCTCTGCTGCTCCGGCTCCACCCTGTCCGGTAGTAATCTGATAGGTTCCGTTTTCAGCCAAAAGCCAGCTTTCTGCACTGATCCCATCACCTTGAGATACAATTTCATAAGTTCCATTTGCAAGATAAACAAACCCAAGGCTTTCATCTTCCGCATTCTCTGCATGAATTCCATCCTTTCCAGAGGTAATCTTATAGGAACCTCCAGCAATGCGGACGCTGTCCTTTCCCTCAATCCCATGCTCTGCTCCTGTAATTTCATAAATACCATCTATAAAAACCAAATCATCTTTTGATACGATTCCATATCCTGCATCAGCTGTGACAGTCAATGCCCCTGTTCCATTCAAAGTTAAATCTGCCTTCGAAAAAATTGCCGCATCAATATTATTTTCATCTATACTTACATAGCTTCCTCCATTCTCCAGTATATTTTCCGAACCATCTGCCAATGTAAGGAAAACTTTGTCTGCAGAAGCAATGTAAATTGCAGCAGATTGTGAGTTGGAAATATTAGCCTGATCCAATACGATCTGCACTTTATCGGTATCCTCAGCCTTTACCATTACCATCCCATCTGTCAGCGTTCCAGATATAATGTAGGTTCCCTCATCCACAATCGTAACTGTATTTTGAGAGATTTCCACCGCATCCGATTCACAAACGGAACCTTCATCTGAAAGTTGAATCCTGGCGCTATTCTCTTCATCGTACTCTATTTCTTTGTCCCGATCCGAAAACATAGTGGATGTATCTATTTCTGCCCCTGCGCTGTTTTGAGTAGATGTTTCCGTTTCTGCAACACTTTCACTTCCTGAATCTGTTTCCATTTCCACATTTTGCTGTCCGCACCCTGGCAACAGAATGGATCCTATCAAAAAAGCGCTTAAAATTTCCTTTTTTCTCATAATAATTTCCTCCTACAATTCTGTCATCGTTTCCTGTCTGCATATCGTAATTTCCAGATTCCCGTTTCTACATCTTAATTCATCTATAAATTCCTTTTCTGTTCCAGGCTTTTTCAAAATCAAATCATATGTAAGTTTAAACAAGCTTCCCATATTCGTAGTTTTGACTTGTTGAAGTTCATAATCTGCTGTGTATTTTTTTAGAATTTTGTCAAACACTCCACTGTAGTCCAAATCTTCTGGTATCGTAATATGCATGGTTTTATAAGATTCCGATTTCTTTCTGGTTCCAAAGTCCATCTGGCTGTACAAAAGCATCATTCCGCCCAGGATCAGCGCGGAAAGAAATGCATATGCTAAATATCCCATTCCTGCCACCAGTCCGGAGCACATAGCTAAAAAAATTGCGCCGATTTCTTTTGCCGATCCTGGAACAGAACGAAATCGCACTAAGCTGAAAGCTCCCGCAACGGCCACCCCCGTTCCCACATTTCCATTTACCATCATAATCACGACACAGACAACTGCCGGCAAGAGTGCCAATGTTGCAACAAAACTCTTTGTATATCTGGTCCTATACATATAAGCTGCCGCTAAAAAAATCCCTATGGCCAAGGCGCATCCCACACACAACAAAAAATCTGAAACTGTAATCACATTTGTCATATCTGTATCAAAAATTCCTCGAAATAGTGTATTAAGCATTGCAATAGCCTCCCTTCATTTTTTCCGTGAACATACGACGATACGCTGCACCGTACTTTGAAAATGATGATCGATAAATATGATACTGGGTAAGTACCCTGCTCATCCAAAGCGGAATTCCTCCAGATATTTTTATTTCCATAAGCGATTGATCTTCTTTTAACAACGGACTCCCATAAATCTCACTGCCAAGAGAAAAACCATCTCTTCTATAATAAATATTTTCATCAAACGTTATTCTCAAATCACTTCCATCCAAAGCATAATAGGCTTCTCTTTCATAAGATAGAAATACGGTTGGATGGAGGCTTTCATAATAATTCCGAAAATACTGTATTTCCCGTGCAATCTGTGAAGTCTCCGGAAGAGGTGTTCCATTTTGAAAACTATCCATGACCACTTTTTCCGGAAGCACTAACCTTCGCTTATATACCACAGACTCATATTTCTTTTTCAGTTCCACAAATACTGGATCATTGGCATTTACAGGACAATAGCTGCGTATTCTCAGCTTTTCTTTATAAACAGGCTTCTCCAGCGAACGGCGAATCAACTGAAATGTATCTGTGTCAAAATATATGTTTCGTATCGTAGTCCGCCCATAAGAATCCAATTTCATATAATCTTTCATTACTTTAAAAATGCATTCTTTTTCTTTCTGACTAAGCAAATATTTCAACTCATATCGTTTAAATGTCATTTGATAATCCATATTAACTCCTCCATATTTTTGATGGAGTATAATATAGAACCTTTACCTTAATTTAACTTAAAAATCCAACTATTTTAAGATTCATCCGTAAAATTCCCAAGAAAAAAGAGCTCTGCAAATTTATATCCACACAAGCTCTTTTAAATATATTTATATCGGAAATATAACGGTAATTTGCAGGGATTTTTCATCCTTTGTTTCCGCTGTAATGGTTCCCTTATGTGCTGCTACCGTAGCAGCTGCAATAGACAGTCCTAATCCATATCCTCCTGTCTGAGAATTTCTGGAATCATCTATACGGAAAAAACGGTCAAATAAATGTGTTATTTGATCCTTTGAAATATACTCCGTTGTATTAAAAACTGAAAATCTGATTTTATTTTTCTTTTTCTCCAGAGTTACAAAAATCATTCCTTTTTCATCTGAATATTTAATAGCATTATCCAATAAAATCGTAAATAAGCTATATATTGCTTTCTGATCTCCTTTCATGCATATCATAGGCATAATGGAACTACGCAGCTCTTTTTGCTGGACTTTTGCTAATGCCTGAAATGCAGTCACAATCTCTTCCGCCATATCAGATAAGGGAAATTCTACTACCATTTCTGTTTGAAGTCCTTCCTCCATACGAGAAAGCACAATCAATGTGTCAGTCAAATCTGCCATACGCTTTGTCTGCATCTGGATATCAGCCAACCATTCATTTTCTCCAAAGTCCATCTCCAGGATCTCTGCATCTGCATTTATAATCGTAAGTGGCGTCCTTAATTCATGCCCTGCATCGGTAATAAAGCGCTTTTGCTTCTCATAGTTATCTGAAAAAGGCTTTACAATACGAGAAGATAGATAAACCATCAGCAAAAACACTGAACCAAGCCCCAGCAAAGAAACCCATACCGCATTAAAAACTAAATTTTGAAACATCTCCTGCTGCCGCCTGCAATCAAGGAAAATAATTCTCTCTCCTGTTTCAGACTGATAAATTAAATACCTGTAATTATCAATAAATCCTCTTTCTCTTCTCTTTTCTAAAACTACCTGGGCATATGTAATGGCATCTGTCTCATTTATCGCTGCAATTTTTCCAGTATCAGTTAAAATTACATTGCCCTCATAATCAACCAATACTGAAAAAAATCTGGATTCAAATGGAATTTCCGGTGATAGTCTGGAGTAATCTGATTTAGGTGGAAATCGCTCTGGAAATCTCCCTGAGTTTTCTGACAGAATATTTAAAACTCTATCGGCATCTTTTATTATCTTTCCATAATTCATAATTCCAATTATTCCTTCAATCACAAAAAGAACAAGGAACAAGGAGAGAATCGATGCCATAATAAGTTTTAACCGCAATTTTTGGATCATGGCAGTACCTCCAAAGAGTATCCAACATTTCTGACTGCCTTAATTTGAACATCGGCATGAAGAGCCGTCAGCTTTTTCCTCAAATAAGATATATATACCCAAACCACATTAATTTCTGCCTCACTGTCATATCCCCATATTTTTTCCATAAAGCGATCGGGAGAAATAAACTGATGGGGATTACACATCATAAGCTCCAGCATCTGAAATTCTTTGTTGGCCAAACGAAAGCTTCCAGTAACCGTAGACAGTTCAAATGTAGCTCGATCCAGTGTGATATTCCCTATTGTCAGTCTGGAACTGGTATGGGCAGTCTGTATGCGGGTCATGGCCCGTATTCTTGCCAGAAGTTCTTTGAAATGGAATGGTTTTGCCAGATAATCGTTAGCTCCTGCATCTAACCCCAGAACTTTATCATCTACTTCAGACTTGGCAGTCAGAAGCAATACAGGAACCAGATTTCCTCTGCTACGTATTTTTTTTAGTACAGAAATCCCATCTATTTTAGGCATCATAATATCCAGGATTACTCCGTCATAATTGTCTGTATCAAGATAGTCCAAAGCACTCTGCCCATCGTAAACAGCATCAACCGTATAGTTATTTCTTTCCAAAATTTCTGTTACTGCTTTTGATAACGCTTTTTCATCCTCTGCAAAAAGCAGCCTCATTGTCCATCTCCCCTTCCGTTTTATCCGATTCTTAAGTTTAATCTATCTGCAAAAAACATAAAAGTCAAACCCTTTTTAAAATACATATAGTACCTTAAATGTACCTTAAATACTAAAAAAAATTATACCTTTTCCCTCTTCATAATTTTTACGCTCTGCAAAATTTTCTATTGACAACAGAAAAATTTGGTGCTAAAATCCAAAATAATTTCATACACCAAACCGTTGAAGCGGAGATAACGGCAATGATGCCTTTACAGAGAGCCTGCGCTGGTGAGAGTCAGGTGAGAAACAAGTTGTCAAATGGACCGCTGAGGGTGCAGTCAAAAGTTTCGGTATTTTACCGAAGCCCAGTATTCTGCAACGTGAAGGCATACGTCAGTTGCCGGGGATATGTTGGTATCCTGCTAAGCGCATGGCAAAGCCATGAATTCAAGGTGGCACCGCGGATTCTTTGTACCGTTTTATTTTTGTACACGATTCGTCCTTGACAGAAACTCTCGTTTTCTGTCAGGGGCGTTTTTTTATTCACAAAAATCTTCCCTTCTGGCAGAAATTCACCAAAACCATTTTAGAAGGAGGCAGTCTATGAAAATATTACCATCTCTAAGTTCCATACAGGATCTGGCGGCCGCAGGGACTTATGATGTACTCCCCGTAAGCTGTGAGCTTCTGTCCGACTTTATCACTCCCATTGAAGCTTTGAAAATTTTAAAACATGTTTCCTCTCACTGCTATCTGCTGGAATCGGCTGCAGCCAACGAAACCTGGGGACGCTATTCCTTTCTGGGTTTTGATCCCAAACTGGAAATTACCTGTACCAACGGACTTTTAAAAGCTGGAAACCTTACGATTCACACAGATGAACCATCTTCCGTTCTTCGCCAAATACTTGGCGAATACAAAAGTCCTCGTTTTGATTATCTTCCTCCTTTTACAGGAGGACTGGTAGGATATTTTTCCTATGACTATTTTGGATACAGCGAGCCTTCTATCCGCTGCGCCAACAAAGCAGACGATACCTTCAAGGATCTGGACCTGATGCTCTTTGATAAAGTAATTGCCTTTGACCATGTCCGGCAGAAAATTATCCTTATGGTCAATATTTCCCTTACTGATCCTGAGATCAGCTACAACAAGGCTGTTCTGGAGCTGAAACATCTGGCAGAGCTTTTGAAAAAGGGGGAAAAAGAACAGAATCTTACGGGAAAACTTCTTGGAAATGTTACCTCCATGTTTGACAAGGATACCTTCTGCAATATGGTTGAAGAAGCAAAGCAACGAATCCATGAAGGAGACATTTTTCAAATTGTACTTTCCAACTGCTTTTGCGCTCCCTTTGAGGGCAGCCTGTTTCAGACCTACCGAATTCTCCGCACCCTGAATCCATCGCCTTATATGTTCTATTTCTCCGGTACGGATCTGGAGGTCGCAGGCGCTTCCCCAGAAACACTGGTAAAGCTGGAAAACGGGGTTCTCCGTACCTTTCCTCTGGCTGGAACCCGTCCAAGAGGAACCAGTGAAGCGGAAGACAAAAAACTGGAAGAACAGCTTCTGACTGATGAAAAAGAACTGGCCGAACACAATATGCTGGTGGATCTTGGAAGAAATGACCTTGGAAAAATCAGCCGGTTCGGAACCGTCCAGGTAGAACAGTTTCATTCCATCCAGCGTTTTTCCCATGTCATGCATATTGGCTCTACCGTAAGAGGAGAAATCGATCCCAGATATGACGCCCTGGATGCCATTGAAGCGGTGCTTCCTGCCGGAACCCTATCCGGCGCGCCGAAGATCAGGGCCTGCCAGCTAATTAACCAGCTGGAACAAAATAAGCGGGGGATTTATGGAGGAGCCATCGGCTATATCGATTTTGCCGGAAATATGGATACCTGCATCGCCATCCGCATTGCCTACAAGAAAAACGGACGGGTATATGTGAGAAGCGGCGCCGGAATTGTTGCCGACTCTGTTTCTGAAAAAGAGTATGAGGAATGCCTCAATAAAGCCCGTTCTTCTCTGAAAGCCCTTGAACTTGCACAGGAGGATCTGATATGACACTTTTAATCGACAATTACGACAGCTTTTCCTACAATCTCTACCAGATGGTCGGAGCCATTGATCCGAACATCCTCGTCATTCGAAATGACGAAAAAACAGTGGATGAAATCCAGCAGCTCCATCCCGACCGTATCATCCTTTCTCCTGGCCCCGGAAGACCGGAAGACGGCGGAGTCATGCTGGAGGTAATTCAAAAACTGGGCGCCCAGATCCCCCTTCTTGGAATCTGTCTGGGCCATCAGGCCATCTGTGCCGCCTTTGGCGCTTCCATTACTTATGCCAGAGAGCTGATGCACGGAAAGCAATCAGAGGTTCTCTTCGAAACGCGTTGCCCTCTGTTTCACGGATACCCGCAAAAAGCACCTGCTGCCAGGTACCATTCTCTGGCAGCTGATCCGGACACTCTTCCGGATTGCCTGAAAGTTACCGCCCACACAGAAGATGGAGAAATCATGGGCGTGCAGCATAAAGACTTTCCCATATACGGTCTGCAGTTTCATCCCGAATCCATCATTACTCCCGGTGGGGAAACCATCATCAAAAATTTTATAACGGAGGTACAGCCATGATTAAAGAAGCCATTGTAAAAATCGTCAGCAAGCAGGATCTGTCCTACGAAGAAGCATATGAAGTAATGAATGAGATCATGGACGGAAAAACCACTGCCACACAAAACGCCGCTTTTTTAGCCGCCCTTTCCACCAAAAGTGCCAGAGCTGAAACTACTGATGAAATCACCGGCTGCGCTGCCGCTATGCGGGAACATGCAAAACAGATAACTACCGATATGGAGCTGTTTGAAATTGTGGGAACCGACGGAGACAATGCCCAGAGTTTCAATATTTCCACCACTGCCGCCCTGGTTGCCGCTTCCGGCGGTATGAAAGTGGCAAAACACGGCAACCGTGCCGCTTCCTCCCGCTGCGGCACAGCAGACTGTCTGGAAGCTCTGGGGGTAAACATTGATCAAAGTCCCAACCTTTGCAGAGCGCTTTTAAAGGATGTGGGCATGTGCTTCTTCTTTGCACAGAAGTACCATTCTTCCATGAAATATGTAGGAGCAATCCGAAAGGAACTGGGATTTCGCACTGTATTTAACATTCTTGGGCCCCTCACAAATCCAGGCTCCCCTTCCACGCAGCTGCTGGGCGTCTATGACGACTATCTGGTAGAGCCTCTGGCTCGGGTTCTGATCCAGCTGGGTGTGAAGCGCGGCATGGTGGTATATGGCATGGATAAGCTGGATGAAATCTCCTTAAGCGCCCCCACCAAAATATGCGAGATCAAAAACGGCTGGTTTACCTCCTACACCATCACTCCTGAAGAATTTGGATTTGCCCGCTGCAAAAAGGAAGACTTAAGAGGGGGAACTCCAGAAGAAAACGCCCGCATTACTCTGGCGATCCTCAATGGAGAAAAAGGACCAAAGCGGGACGCTGTTCTTCTAAATGCAGGGGCGGCTCTCTATATCGGAGAGAAAGTCCAAAGCTTGAAAGAGGGCACTGAGCTTGCTGCGTCACTCATTGATTCTGGTAAGGCAGCAGAAACCCTTCAAAAACTGATTACACTCAGCAATATTCCGGAGGTGATGTGATGACCATTCTTGACCAGCTTGCCGACCATGCCAGGGAGCGCACCCTGCTGGCAAAAGAAAAACTGCCCCTGTCTGAAATCAGGGAAGAGGCTCTTTCTCTTCCAAAGGGGAACTTCTCCTTTGAACGGGCCCTTGGAAAGCCAGGAATGTCCTTTATCTGCGAGTGCAAGAAAGCCTCTCCTTCAAAAGGGTTGATTTCTCCGGACTTTCCTTACCTGGACATTGCCAGAGAATACCAGGAAGCCGGAGCCGACTGTATTTCCGTTCTGACGGAGCCGAAGTGGTTTCTGGGACAAAACTCCTATCTGGCAGAAATTGCCTCCGCAGTTTCCCTCCCCTGCCTGCGTAAAGACTTTGTAATAGACGAGTACATGCTCTATGAAGCTAAGACTCTTGGGGCAGCTGCAGTGCTTCTGATCTGTTCTATTTTAAGCCAAAGCCAGCTGCAGGAATATCTCCGGATCTGTGACGAACTGGGGTTATCCGCACTGACAGAGACCCACAGTGAAGAGGAGGTACTGACAGCCATAGACGCAGAAGCCAGAATCATTGGTATCAATAACCGCAATTTGAAAGATTTTTCTGTGAATCTGGACAACAGCCGCAGCCTTCGGACACTGCTCCCATCAGACCGGATCTTTGTGGCAGAAAGTGGAATCAGCTCCACAGAGGATATCCTGGCTCTCTCTGAAATCGGAGCTGACGCTGTTCTGGTTGGAGAAACCCTGATGCGTTCTCCTGACAAAAAAACCCTGCTTCAAACATGGAGAAACTGCCTATGACAAAAATAAAGTTCTGTGGACTTTCCTGCTTTCAGGATATCGAAATCGCCAATACTCTGTTACCTGATTACATCGGCTTCGTATTTGTTCCCCAAAGCAGACGGTATGTAACACCGGAAATGGCAGAAAAGCTGAAAGTCAGGCTGAACCCCAAGATTCAGGCCGTAGGTGTATTTCTAAATGAGAAACCGGAAATAATGGCGGAGCTGGCGAATCAAAACATCATTCATATGATTCAGCTTCACGGACAGGAAACGGAACAGACCATAAAGGCTCTCCGCTCCCTGACCTTAGCTCCCATCATCCAGGCGTTTACCATACAGACCGCCGATGATATAAACAGAGCTGAGGCCAGCAGCGCCGATCTGATTCTTTTAGACTCCGGAGTCGGTACGGGAGTTGTATTTGACTGGTCTTTGATCCGCCGCCGCATAAAGCGCCCCTTTTTTCTGGCAGGCGGATTAAATCCGGAAAATGTGACCGCAGCCATCCGGACACTTTCCCCTTATGGCGTAGACGTAAGCTCCGGAATCGAAATAAATGGGAAAAAGGATAAACATAAAATGGCAGCATTTGCAGCCGCCGTAAGAAAGGAAGAACTACAATGACAAATCCGAAAGGACGTTTTGGCATTCACGGAGGACAGTACATACCGGAAACCCTGATGAATGCAGTAATCGAGCTGGAAGAAGCATATAACCACTATAAACAGGATCCTGACTTTAACAGAGAACTCTCCACACTTTTTAATGAATATGCCGGACGCCCCTCTCGCCTCTACTATGCTGAAAAAATGACAAAGGATCTGGGAGGAGCAAAAATTTATCTCAAGCGGGAAGACTTAAACCATACGGGAGCCCACAAGATCAACAATGTATTAGGCCAGGCCCTCCTTGCCAAAAAAATGGGAAAAACACGGCTCATTGCAGAAACCGGCGCCGGTCAGCATGGAGTAGCCACTGCTACCGCCGCCGCACTTATGGGTATGGAATGTGTGGTCTTTATGGGTAAGGAAGACACCATCCGTCAGGCATTAAATGTATACCGGATGCGTCTTTTAGGGGCTGAAGTCATTCCTGTTACCACCGGAACTGCTACCCTGAAGGATGCAGTATCTGAAGCCATGCGGGAATGGACTTCCCGTATCTCAGACACCCACTACTGTCTTGGTTCCGTCATGGGCCCCCATCCTTTTCCCACGATTGTAAGGGATTTCCAGGCGGTAATCTCTAAAGAAATTAAAGCACAGCTTCTGGAAAAAGAAGGCCGTCTTCCTGATGCTGTCATCGCCTGTGTAGGAGGCGGATCCAATGCCATCGGAAGCTTCTATCATTTTATCGAAGATAAGGAAGTGCAGTTAATCGGATGTGAGGCAGCAGGAAGAGGCGTAGATACCTTTGAGACTGCAGCCACGATTTCAACTGGAAGGCTTGGTATTTTCCACGGAATGAAATCCTATTTCTGCCAGGACAAATATGGACAGATTGCTCCTGTTTACTCCATTTCCGCAGGACTGGACTATCCTGGAATCGGGCCGGAACATGCTCATCTTCACGATACAAAGCGGGCATCCTATGTTCCTGTAACGGATGATGAAGCGGTCTGTGCTTTTGAGTATCTGGCTAAAACTGAGGGAATCATCCCTGCCATCGAATCAGCTCATGCTGTTGCCTATGCCATGAAGCTGGCCCAGGCTATGAACAAAGAGCAGATTATCGTTGTCACTATCTCTGGCCGGGGAGACAAGGACTGTGCCGCCATTGCACGGTATCGAGGGGAGGATATTCATGAGTAAGATTAGACGGGCATTTGAAAACAAAAAAGCATTTATTGCATTTATTACCTGCGGCGATCCGGATCTGGAAACCACAGAAGCAGCCATTCGAGCTGCTGTCTCAGGAGGGGCAGATCTGATTGAGTTAGGGATTCCATTTTCTGATCCCACTGCCGAAGGCCCTGTTATTCAGGGCGCTAATTTAAGGGCATTAAAAGGCGGGATTACTACGGATAAAATTTTTACGCTTGTGGAAAATCTGCGCCAGGACATTACCATTCCCATGGTTTTCATGACCTACTCCAATGTGGTATTTTCCTATGGGGCAGAAGACTTTCTTTCTGCCTGCAGCCGCCTTAATATAGACGGACTGATCCTTCCAGATCTGCCCTTTGAAGAAAAAGAAGAATTTCTGCCTGTGTGCCAGAAATACGGAGTAGACCTGATTTCCCTGATTGCTCCTACCTCAAAAGACCGGATTGCCAAAATTGCAAAGGAAGCGGAAGGATTTCTTTACATTGTATCCAGCCTTGGGGTAACTGGTGTCCGGACTGAAATCCAGACGGATCTGAAAGCGATTGTAGATATTGTCCGTCAACATACCTCCATTCCCTGTGCCATCGGTTTTGGCATCTCCACACCGGAACAGGCCAGGGAAATGGCCGGACTGGCAGACGGAGTGATCGTGGGCTCTGCCATTGTCAAATTCCTGGAACAGTATGGCTCCGATGCTCCAGAACACATTGGTTCTTATGTGAAATCCATGACAGAAGCTATGAACAGCCTTTGACATTCAGAATTTATCTGAAATGCTTCCATAAAGCAGGGTGTGCAGACATATTCCCTGATGTACCTTTTCTGCAATCTCCTCTGCCGTGCAGTCACAGATTCTCAATCCTCCTTATTCGGAGGAAATGGATGCCATGCCGGAGGTTCTTTGTGACGTGTAAATATCTTTTTGATCCGCCGCAATATTGCTTCTATAAAATGGAACCACAGATTGCCAAATAGAAATACGATCACAAGAAGCAGCAGGAACGCTCCAATTTCTCCAATAGCCATCTTTTACCTCACTTTGTCGCAAAACGATTCATAAAGAAGTCGGTAAAAGCGGCCAGCTCATCATCCTGTGATACATAGACATACAGTTTTTCATCTTCCAGCCAGTCATAGGCATTGATACCAATGTACCCCTTTTTGTCTGGGTAAATGATGAAAGCATCGGTAGGATACTTATTCCGATAGGCTTTCAAAATTTCAGAACGGCGATAATAGGTCGGATCACCGCAGCCGGAAAGGTCGGGCACTGTGGGAACGACCACAATCGTCTGACTGGCTTCGTTCCAGCCGACAATTAAATTGCCGATCTTTGTTTTGCTCCCGTGAACAAAACCATAATTGAAACGGCTCACATCCTCGGTATAGCCGAAGATCAGTCTGTAATTGTCCCCATTTTCTACAACCTGATTAAATAGGGCGCGCATTTTCTTTGCGTTTGCATTGCTCTTTTCCATGTCAATTTCAGGCCCCTTAAATAATTTGCTAAAAAATCCCATAATCTTTTCCTCCAAATGTTTCGTTTCCATCACGCAAAAAATAAATATAAATATTTAAAATTATTTTTAATTTGAGGTGCAGGCCCTGTTTTGCCCTTACCTCCTCTCATAAAATAAAAACAAATTCAAAAATTTAGTCTTATTTTAGCATGCCAAATCGGATAATTCAAGAATAAAATACTATGATTTTGCGTACCAATTACGATGCCAAAGATATGATAATAAAGGGTAAGAAGCTTCTAAATCAGGCTTCTTACCCTTGTTTTATATATTGATTATGAAACGTTTAGTCACAAAAGAAAAACAGATGCTGCTGCATGGAAAAGAAATGCCGCTGCCCACGCGATGGCACACTGTCCAATCACAACGCCCATAGCCCATTTTCCGCCCAGTTCTCGGCGCACAGCCGAAATAGCTGCAACGCATGGCGTATAAAGAAGGCTAAATACCAAAAGGCTGCCAGCCGCCAGTGGTGTCAGTGCTGCCTGAAGCGCCTCTGTTGTAACAAACAGTACAGACAGAGTGGAAACTACACTTTCCTTTGCCATGAAACCAGTCAGAAGAGCCGTGGAAATTCGCCAATCTCCCAATCCCAGAGGCGCGAACAAAGGAGCAATCCATCCAGCCAAAAGGGCCAGGATACTATCCTGAGAATCCGTTACCACATTTAAATGTAAATTAAAGGTCTGTAAAAACCAGATTAAAATCGTTGCAACAAAGATTACCGTAAAGGCCCGCTGCAGAAAATCCTTTGCTTTCTCCCAGAGAAGCTGACCCACATTTCTGGCTCCCGGCATCCGGTAATTGGGCAATTCCATAACAAACGGAACTGCCTCCCCCTGAAACATGGTATTTTTTAAAATCAATGCCACCAGAATTCCAACCAGAATTCCGAGAAGGTACAGTCCGATCATAACAAAAGCTCCATATTCCGGGAAAAAAGCTGCTGCAAAAAAAGCATAAATAGAAATCTTTGCCGAGCAGCTCATAAACGGAGTCAAAAGGATCGTCATCTTCCGATCCCGCTCGGAAGAAAGAGTCCGACTGGCCATAACTCCTGGAACCGTACAGCCAAATCCCACCAGCATCGGCACGATGCTGCGCCCGGACAGACCTATTTTTCTTAAAAGCTTGTCCATCACAAATGCCACCCGCGCCATGTAGCCGCTGTCCTCCAAAAGCGACAGGAAGAAAAACAGGGTAACAATCGTTGGTAAAAATCCCAAAACACTGCCAACACCGTTGAAAATGCCATCTATAATAAGAGAATACAAAACTTCATTGACTCCGGCCGCCTGAAGTGCCAGCTCCGCTCCATGGGTCAGCCAGCCAATCAGCATCTCCAGTATATCGGTCAGCCATGCTCCCACCACATTAAAGGTCAGCCAGAAAACAGCGCCCATAATCGCAATGAAAGCCGGAATGGCCGTATACTTTCCCGTCAGAATCCGGTCAGCACGCACACTCCTGGCATGCTCTCTGCTCTCCCGTGGCTTTACCACGGTTTTCTGACAGACGTCCTCGATAAAGCTGAACCGCATATCCGCAATGGCTGCCGCCCGGTCCAATCCCCGTTCTGTTTCCATCTGTCGGATGATATGCTCCAATGCCTCTTCCTCATTTGCATCAAGTTCCAGGCGTTTTGCAATCAGAGCATCCCCCTCTGCCAGTTTCGCAGCCGCGAAGCGCGGAGGAATGCCAGCCTTTTCCGCATGATCCTCAATCAAATGCATGATCCCGTGGAGACACCGGTGAACCGCACCACCATTGGCATTTGCATCGCAAAAATCCTGACGACCAGGGCGTTCCTGGTATTTAGCCACATGAACCGCATGATCCACCAGTTCGCCAATTCCCTCATTTTTCGCTGCCGAAATGGGAATAACAGGAATTCCAAGCCGTTCCTCCAACTCGTTTACACGGATGGATCCGCCATTTACCCGTACCTCATCCATCATATTCAGAGCCAAAACCATGGGAATATCCAGTTCCATCAACTGCATAGTCAGATATAGATTCCGCTCAATATTGGTAGCATCCACAATATTGATGATCCCTTTTGGGTGCTCATCCAGCACATATCGGCGAGTAACCAGCTCCTCGCTGGAATAGGGAGATAGCGAATAGATGCCCGGAAGATCCGTAACCAGCGTCTCAGGATGTCCTTTAATCACACCGTCCTTCCTGTCCACTGTTACACCTGGAAAATTTCCCACATGCTGGTTGGAACCAGTCAGCTGATTAAATAGCGTTGTTTTTCCACAGTTCTGATTTCCCGCCAGTGCAAACGTCAGCGTTTCCCCCTCCGGAAGCGGGTTTTCATCTGCTTTCACATGATATTTTCCCCCCTCCCCCAGGCCCGGATGGGAAATTTTCTTTCCCCGATATTTCCCTTCTTTTACCGGCTCTGCCATGGGAATCCCAGTCTCCCATATCTCACTGACTTCTATTTTCTCTGCATCCGCCAATCTTAATGTCAGCTCATAACTGTGAATCCGAACCTCCACAGGATCTCCCATGGGCGCATACTTTACCATGGTAACCGACGCAGTGGGTATCAGTCCCATATCCAGAAAATGCTGTCGCAGCGCTCCCTCTCCGCCCACAGAAACAACCTTGGCTGTCTTTCCAATGGGTAAATCTTTTAATGTCATATTCACACCCTCTTCTGTATGTAAATTCAATTCCCCAAAATATACTCCGTTCTGAGTTAATCTATCCTAATACTTTCTGTTTGTCAATATCCATGTGTGCCAAAAACGAACCTTTTTTTTACCCTGCATATTGTGCCTCTGCAAATACAATTTCTTCTTGCAGTTTTACCAGAATGCGTATATAATATTTTCAAAACTAAACAGCGGGGAGCTTGATGCACCAGGGTGTGCGGACAGGCTGAGAGGAAGGTATGACCTTCGACCCATTAACCTGATTTGGATAATGCCAACGTAGGGATGCCTGATTTATTGTATACACACATGGAAGTTACCCAAAAATGGGAACTTCCATTTTTTATTGGCCTGTAGCTGTTCCCGCTGAATAATAAAATCAACTGTTCCGTGTAATCGGGGAAAGAGGTAAGAAATGCTGGAAAACTGTCTTGAAAATGTAAAAAAATCCACGCCGCTGATCCATAACATCACAAATTATGTCACTGTCAACGATGTGGCAAATGCGATCCTCGCCTGTGGAGGAAGTCCTATTATGTCAGATGAACCGGATGATGTGGCAGAGATCACTTCCATCTGCGGCGGCCTCAACATCAATATCGGCACGCTGAATAAACGCAGTATCGAGGCGATGTTTGTGGCAGGTGCAAGAGCAAATGAACTTGGACATCCCATTTTGCTCGACCCCGTTGGCGCCGGCGCCAGCACGCTGCGGACCGACACAGCAGTTAAAATCATGAATGAACTACGGCCTGATGTAATCCGCGGCAATATCTCAGAGATCAAAACACTTGCTCTCGGAAACGGAACAACAAAAGGCGTGGATGCCGATGCAGCCGATACCGTGACAGAGGACAATCTGGAGCAAATGATCGCCTTTGCCAGGGACTTTGCCTCCAGAACTCACACGGTTGTTGCCATCACAGGCGCCATCGACCTTGTTGCAGATGCAGAAAAATGCTATGTGATCCGTAACGGCCGCCCTGAAATGAGCCGCATTACCGGTACAGGCTGCCAGCTGTCAGGAATTGCCACGGCTTTTGTAACAGCAAATCCCGATCATAAAACCGAGGCCGTTGCCGCCGCTGTGTGTATGATGGGTCTTGCCGGAGAAATCGGTGTTGCCGGTATGCAGACAGGGGAAGGAAACTCCTCACTCCGCAACCGCATCATTGATGCCATATACAATATGGATGCTGAAACACTTCGCAAGGGGGCAAACTATGAAATTCGCTAAAGAAGATTTACTTTTGTACGCTGTCACAGATCGTTCCTGGCTCGGTAAACAAACTCTTTATGAGCAGGTTGAAGAAGCACTGAGGGGCGGGGCAACCTTTGTTCAGCTGCGTGAAAAAGAACTGGACGAAACCGCTTTTCTTTCGGAAGCCATAGAACTGCAGCAGCTCTGCGGCAAATACCATGTTCCTTTCGTGATCAACGATAATGTAGACATCGCCTGTCAAATGAATGCAGACGGTGTCCACGTCGGCCAGCATGACATGGAAGCGGGAGATGTCCGTACACGGATCGGAAACAATAAAATACTTGGCGTGTCCGTACAAACCGCAGCGCAGGCCGTTCTTGCCGAGCAGCGCGGCGCGGACTATCTTGGCGTTGGCGCTGTATTCCACACAGGGTCAAAGGCAGACGCCGATGCAGTAAGCCTCGAAACACTAAAGGCGATCTGTGATGCAGTAAGCATTCCTGTGGTTGCCATCGGCGGAATTGGAAAACAAAATGTGCTGGAACTGGCCGGGAGCGGCATATGCGGGATCGCAGTTATCAGCGCCATTTTCGCCGCAAAAGATATCAGAGAGGCTGCTTCGGAACTGAAAACACTTACCAAGCAGATGGTGTCAGAATGATAAAAGGCGCAATCTTTGACCTGGATGGCACGCTTCTGGATTCAATGTCCCTATGGGATACCATAGGAAATGACTATCTGCGCTCCTTCGGGATAGAAACAAAAGAAAACCTGGCAGAAACATTTAAAACCTTTACTTTGGAAGAATCTGCCCAGTATTACCGTACCCACTACGGAGTATCCTTATCGACCTGTGAGATCATAAAGGGCATAAACGATATGATCGGGGATTTTTATCGAAACACGGTTCCGATGAAAAAGGGCGCGGCAGAATTTCTGGAATCCCTCGCCCAAAGGCAGATAAAGATGTGCATTGCTACGGTTACGGACAGGCAGCTTGCAAAAGCCGCATTGAGCCGACTGAATATGCAAAACTATTTCACAGGAATTCTTACTTCGGAAGAAGTCGGCTGCGGAAAGAACAGTCCTCTGATTTACCGTACGGCCCTTGCTCATCTTGGAACAAAAAAACAGGAAACTCTTGTATTTGAGGATACCTATCATGCTCTGATGACGGCGAAAAACGATGGTTTTCCCGTTGCCGCAGTCTATGACGAACGCGAAAAAAAGCAGGCAGAGATGCGAAAAAATTCAGACTATTATATTACGGATTTTACAAAGGCTGCTATTTGAAATCACAGTGGCAGACCGGAAACATAACGTCAGGAGAGAATTCATGAAAACATCATTATCAATCGCAGGAAGCGATTCCTGCGGAGGCGCCGGTATTCAGGCGGATATCAAGACCATGACGATGAATGGCGTTTATGCCATGACTGCAGTTACCGCTCTTACCGCGCAAAATACAACCGGCGTGAGAAGTATTATGGAGGTCACGCCTCCCTTTTTAAAAGAACAGATTGACGCCGTATTTGAGGATATCCGCCCGGATAGCGTTAAGATTGGCATGGTATCCTCTCCAGAGCTCATCCAGGTAATCGCTGAAAGACTTGCCCATTACAACGCAAAAAATATTGTGACCGACCCTGTTATGGTCGCTACAAGCGGCTCCAGGTTGATGAAAACAGAAGCGGTATCCGTACTCGCCAGCAAACTGCTCCCATTGGCTGCACTTGTAACTCCCAATATCCCAGAAGCCGAAGTTCTGTCCGACAGGACGATTGATTCAAAAGAGGATATGGAACAGGCAGCAAAGATCATAGGAGAGACCTACGGATGTGCGGTGCTTCTCAAAGGCGGGCACAGGATCAGTGATGCCAATGACCTTCTTTACGCAAATAAAAATTACAGCTGGTTCTATGGCAGGCGCATCCAGAACCCCAATACTCACGGCACTGGATGCACCCTGTCATCAGCGATCGCTGCCAATCTCGCCAAGGGATATGATCTTTATACCTCTGTGCAGAGGGCAAAGGATTATATTTCAGACGCACTGGCCGCTATGCTCGATCTGGGCCAGGGGTCTGGGCCTATGAATCATGCTTTTTATCTGAACGGAAAATTTGCAGAGGTTAATAAAACTTGTTGATTGCTTTTTATACATCAATTGCATTGCCGTTTATTTCTTCCGGCTTTTCTTTTCCTGATACATCCTTTCATCTGCAATCTTCATCAGGATATGAAAGTCCGCAGACTCCTCCGGGTAAAATGCCGCTCCCACTGAAAACTGCACGGAGTTTACGCAGCTTTCGGTAAAACTTTCCCGCTTCTCCCGCTCGGCTTTGATCTGCAAGATCGCATCCTCCAGGCTCTCCGCATCGGAAAAACCATACAGGAAGGCGACAAATTCGTCTCCGCCCAGCCTGGCGCAGACCGACTTTTCTCCTGATCTTTTCTGAAGCACTTCCGCGATACGTTTCAGATACTGATCCCCCATCAGGTGTCCGTAAATATCGTTGATCTCTTTCAGGCCGTCTGCATCGATCATCAGAAGCGCTGCTCTGTCCAGCTGATCCGGGGTCTCAACCAGGCGGTTCATCCACTCATAAAATCCTCTGCGGTTAAACAGTCCCGTCAATTCATCCCGCTGGCTCTGACGTTTCACCTGATTCAGATTTTTCCACCAGGCAGTAACATCTATGACATAATAAATAACGCCCTGCACATCCATAATCTTTTTTATGCTCAAATATCGGACTCCATCCTCTCTCTGGAAGAGGTAAATGTGGTCTTCTCCACTCACACCATTTTTCTCCGCCTGCGTCAGTTTTTCTTCAATCAATGCCAGCGCCTCTCCAGCAGACTGTGACATATCTTTCCGGATGCCTAGGACTTCATACATCCGATTATTGGCATGGGACTGTTTATAGAAAAAATTCTTCTCGAAAAAGCCAAATGGGATTTCCTCTTTATCCAGAATATACGTTAAATGTTTTCGATTAAGGCGGATTGAATTCAACATCTGGTTAATATAAAATAAAAGATCTTCATATTCTTTAATCCCCGTTTTCATCGGAATATTATCCAGGTTTCCCGTCTCTATTTTCTGCAGTCCTTCGATAATACCGTACAGGCTCCTTATCAGTTTTTTCTCCACATACCACTGTATAAATGCAACAATCCCAAAGCCTCCCATCAGAACGTACCCGATCACAAAAAGCGTTGACTTTAAGATATCCTGCAGCAAATACAGAGATTTATAGGTTCTGACAAGGATATATCCATTATACTCTTTCGTATAAACACAATACCAGCTTCCCTGAAAACGCTGGTGGTGCAGCGTAATCTCCCCCTCTTCCCGGCCATCGATCACATAGTCGTCCGTAGGCTCCATTCCCACCATCTTCTCAGACGTAGAGGCAACAATGGTATTCGTCTCCTTATCCAGGATATGCAGATAACCGTTCATCTCAAAGAGCATCCCGTTGACCAGATTTTCCAGGCTTTGCTCTTCCATTTTCTTTTGGAGATGCCATGGCTCCATACCGATCTGGACAATACAGCTTCCATCCTCCAGCCATACCGCGGCATACTGCATTTTTTTCCTTCCGCTGTATTCGGTTCAATGTCCTGACACATCTTTAAAGTCTTATCCTTCAGCATCGGACTGAAAAAATGTATCTGTTCACCGGAATCGAATGTATATCCGTAATATTGCGGATGGGTTCCGGCAAAAACCTCTCCATCCGGCGAAAAAAAATGGATCTCATCCACATTTACTTTTTTTGCCAGTTCCCGGATATAATCAAGATCCGATATTTTTTCTATCACACTCTCGATGTGAAACGCCACCATATCCGCCGCCCGTATACAACTTTGCTTAAACTCCTGCTCCTCCTCCTGAAGCGATTCTTCCGTTGTCTGAATCAGCTGTTCCGTCTGCCAAAATATTTCTTTCGTGCTCTCCATCTGGCTCTGATGGAGCAGGTTAAGCTGGAGCCAGAAATTCAGCGGAAGGATCAGGCATAAGAATAAGAAAAGCACCAGGCCCGTCAGTTTAGGTAACGTTTTTTTCATGCTTTCTGTTTTCATATTCTCGCCTCCATTCTTCAAACTTTTCCAGAGGAAGGGGCGGGGAATATAAATAACCCTGGATAAAATCGCAGGCGCTCTCCCACAGATAGTCCGCCTGTTCCGGCTCCTCAATCCCCTCTGCCACCACGCATATGCCAAGGCTGTGAGCCAGATGTATGATATTCAGGACTATTTTTTTCGATTTGGAAGATTCATCTGTGAAGAAGCTTCTATCCAGCTTTACCGTATCAATATCCAGCGATTTTAAAATAGAAAGAGAAGAATACCCGAATCCAAAATCATCCAGCGCCACTTTGATCCCGGCAGTCCGAAAATCCTTTACGATTTTCTGGACATACAGGATCTGATTCCGTTCCAGAAGCACCGTCTCTGTCAGTTCAACCTCCACAAGTCCGTCGGTAATCCCGTAAAATTCTTTCGTTTTCCTGTATTTCCTGCAGATATCTTCTCCCTCCTTGCGCAGTGTAAACCTGGAAAGGTTCACGGAAATCTGGATACATTCTTTCCCCTGTTTCATCCATTCTGCCTGCAGACGGCATACTTCCTCAAAAATATAGAAATCCAGTTCTTCAATTTTCCCGTTCTGTTCAAACATGGGAATAAACTGATCTGGATACAGAATCCCACGTTCCGGATGGATCCATCTTACCAGCGCCTCCGCGTGGACCTGTCCCCTTTTCGAAACCTGAGGCTGAAGATAAATTTTGAAATCATGATTTTTAAGCGATTCCTCAAACATATCGTTCAGCCGCTTCTGCTCTTCCATTGCCGCCGCCATTTCCGCGTTAAAAAAGACACATTTATTTTTCTCTGTATTTTGTCTGGATATATGGATCGCCTTATTGATTGCCCTCAAAATATCCCTCTCCCCAGAAAGTCCGCAGGCTCCAATAAAAAATTCCAGATCATACCCACTGAATTTTTGGTGAATAATATCGTTCATCCGGCGGATCGCTGCCTCCGCTCTCTCAGAGATTTTTTCTTCCCTCTCCTCCTGCATTAACACGATAAAATGATCCACCCCCTCCCTGTATACCAGTTCCGTTTCACGGATCTCCTCTGACAGGAGGCGACACACAAACCGCAGAATCTCATTTCCCGTGTCTTCTCCCCACAATTCATTGATCTTCCGAAAATTGTGAATATTATAAAAAACAACCGTATACGCATGTTTTCCATACGTCTCCATCTGTTTCAGCGCAAGGTCAAAAAAAGCTGCTCGGTTATATCCTCCCGTGATAGGATCGACCAAAAAAAGCTGCGTCTTTTTCCTGATATTTTTCTGACTTAAGGAAAAACTAAGCAGCGTAACAAACACTGCAAAAGAGATCAGGATCATATAGGTCCTGTAATTCCAGATAAAAAAACCCTTGAACTCTTTTGGATCTTCTGCCGAGATCTGGATCCACCCCGTCTCTTTCACTGGAGCAACTGCAATCCCATACTTTCCCTCATAGAACCATTGCTGTTCGACGTGATTTATTGCACTTTCAACCATTATTTCCAGCTCCTGCTCCGACAAGACGCAGTTTTCCCCTCGCTCCACCATTAAAATTTCTCCCGTGATCTGATCCGCCAGAATCCGGCATCCTTTCTCCCACGGTTCTCCCCAGGCGTCTCCCGATGAAAATGTTTTATATTTTTCCACTCCGACCAGCAGCATATCCCCCACGCCATCTTTTTCCAAAGGCGCTGAAAATAAAAAGCTGTCACTGTCCAGTACAGAGAGCATAGGCTCTCTCCAGGCTTCTTCTGTGTTGTGGATCCACTGGATAAGTCCTGCTTCCATATCATCATCATGGCTCATCCATATCCGATTCTCGCCAAAGAGGATAAGCTTTTTAAATCCAAAGGCGTCGGCCTTCCGTTTCAATAACTCTCTGGTTACCAGATGCTCCGGCATCCGACTCAGAGAATCAGCAAAATCATTCAGGAACTCTGTACCTGACGTTAATCCCGCTGAAAAATTATCGGCAATCTGCTGATTGGTGTTCGAAATATAGGTCTCTAATATTCTGTTTAATTTAGAGTTAAACAGATAGGTATTGAGAAAAAAAACAGCCAGGCTCAAAAGCACAAAGGCCGTTCCGGCAATCCCGAAAGGTTTTTGTCTTTTTCTGTATTTATTCATATTTTTTCCTTTATGGCATATGCCATCCCGAAGCAATGTGTCCTAAAACAATGACATCCCGAACCTTTATCTGCTTTCCGGCAGCAGATAGGGCAGAATGAACCGCCCCGTGTCTGTCAAATCATCCCCATTCCAGCCGTGGAGTTTTTTACTGCCTGGCCGGATCATGGAATACCCCTCATCTTTATTGCTAAGCGACCAGTTGATCCAGCTGATCTTTTCCTGTTCTAAAAAATCCAGGAACTCTCCCGTCGCTTCCCAGTGCTTCTGGTCCGTGTCATAGCGATCAAGGCCCCATTCACTGATAAACACGGCAAGTCCCTGCTCTCTGGCCTCTCTGAGTTCTTTAACCGCATAGCTGCCATCCGAGATCCCCGCATAATAGTGATAGGTATACATGACATTATCGTAGGGAAGAGGATCCTCCATTGCTTCCGTAAGGGAGGTGCAAAAATCCGGCGTCCCCACTAAGATCAGCGCATCCGGCGCATATTTCCGGATAGCCGGGATCACTTTCGCAGCATACTCCGCGATGTCCTCATAGGAGGTGTCCCCGTTGGGTTCGTTGCAAATCTCATAAATGATCCCCGGCTCATCTCCATACCGCTTTGCCACCTCTTTAAGCTCCGCGATCGCCTCACTGGCATGGCGGTTCGGATCTTCATCCCGAAGGACATGCCAGTCCACAATGGTATAGAGATCAGCGGCCAGGGAATTTTCAATGGCCGCGTACAGCAGTTTCCGATTTAACTCCGGTTCCTCCAGATACCCGTCATTCTGCTCCACATACATGGCGATCCGGAAAGCATTGGCTCCGTACTCCTTTAAAGTCTTCAATGCCCGGTAATTGGTATATTCCGGATACCATGCAAGGCCATGACTGCTAAGTCCCCGCAGCTGGATGGGATCTCCGTGCCGGTCGCATAACTGTGTTCCCTTTACAGACAGCCTCCCGTATTCCTCCACGCCTCCCCTGGGAACGGTCAGTTCCTCGATCTCACTCTGTAATCTCTGCGTCTCCTGCTGCAGGCGCTGCTTCTCTGACAGCAGCGCCTGACTGGTATTTTTTTCTTTCTCCCATCCGATCGATAAAAACAGGACCGCGGCAGCCAATATCATCGCCGCAGTTCCCAAAAGAAGATTAACTTTCCGGCTTTTACGCCTCCTGTAGCCTCTGTCCATTTCCTCCTTCTCCCTGTAAAACCCTGATCAGCGCCGCCCGGAGTCCCCCCCTGGATGAAATCTCCTCCCAGTTCTGTACCTCAAAAAGAGCCGCCTCTTTTCTCGCTTCCACTGGACTTCTTTTCACAAGCAGCATAATCTCTCCCACTCTCACATGAAATTCCCCGGCCGGTACATCGCCGGCAATCAGCATGTACTGGTAATTATAGTCCAGAACCCGCACTGGTGTCCCCAGATCCGTTTCCAGAAGGCAGTTCATGGGGATCCGCGGCAGGGCCCGCTTGGACATTACCGAACGGGTTGTTTTTTTCCTGAAAAATACCGTCAGATCCTTAAGAGCATGGGTTCTGATTTCCGTGGCCAGCGTGGGCACCCGGTCAAACACGATCTGATCATACTCCATTTTTTCCTCCTGCGTCATCGGATCCAGCTTGACGCTGTATTTCCACCGGTTCCCCGCCTGTGTGACATGGAGCACCTTTCCCGGCACCCGTGCGCTCCATTTCCCGTCTTGCAGATTGAATACAGCCGTGCCGCAAATGCATTCAGGAAAACTGGTGGTAAAAGCCAGGCCATATTCCGAAATATCGCAGGTTACCCCAGGGATGACATGATCTCCCGACTCAACGCGGATCGGTATCTCTGCCCGGAAACGCTCTGCACTCCTGTAATTGATCCGCCCCAGCAGAAAAAATACAGCCATCATCAGAAAATATGTATTCATGCACAGCCAGAACAGAACCACGATCCCCAGCACATTGCGGTAAAGGAACATATGCCGGATGCTGAAATAAATCCCCACGACGGAAGCAGCCAGCAAGATCATGTGGGGGATCGCATAAATTAGTTTTGCACTTCTGGATGCCGCTTTTTCCTTATTCGTTACGGAAAAAGATCTCATCCGGATCCCAAAAGTTTCCGCCAGGATTGGAAGAATCATATAGGGGCAGAGAATGGTATCCACAATATTGCTCCATTTCTGATCCCGCACTTTTCCTGATAAAAGGCGCAGCGAATGGTTGTAAATCAGATACGACGGCAGCCAGAACAGCAAAATCCCACGGATGTCTGTCTTTACGACCAAAACCCCAAATACCGTAAAAAGGATCGGGGAGAGGATATAAACGATCCTCCTCAAAAACGTCCACCAGTAAAGCAGGCAGGAAAGATAGCTTAATTTTGTCAAAACCGGCAGTTTGCCAAACAAAAACCGGAAGCTTCGAATTGTCTGCACACACCCACGCCCCCAGCGCTGCCTTTGCTTCAGTAAATCAGGGAAAGAAGTGGGAGCCAGCCCGGAAGCCAGAACCTTATCGACCCCAAAGCAGGTATATCCTTTTGCCTGGATATCCATTCCCGTTGCAAAATCCTCTGTGATCGTTCCAGTACGGATACCCCCCACCTCTTCCAGGGCCTGACGGGAGATTACCGTGTTGGATCCCGCATAAATGGCGGAATTGCTGCTGTTCCTTCCCACGTTTACCTCTTTAAAAAAGTAATCCTGCTCGTTGGGAATATTGTTTTCCGCAAAAAAGTTAAACTGAAACAGATCCGGATTGTAAAAGCTCTGGGGCGTCTGGACAAAGCCTATCTTATAATCCGGCTTTTTTTCCTCTTCGGTACGTTTTCTCCACACACCGTCCTCGAGTATCATTTCCGGCAAAGAAAAGTAAGGAACCGTTTCCATCAGAAAGCTGCTCCTGGGGATCATGTCAGCGTCAAATGTTACCACCAGAGGAGAATCTGTCCTGGAAAGGGCATGGTTCAAATTTCCGGCTTTCGCTGCTTTATTCTCCGTCAACCCAAAATAACCCACCTTCATATCTCTGGCCAGCGCTTCCATTTCCGGACGGGCCATGTCATCACACAGATAAATATGTACCTTATTTTTGTCCGGGTAATCCATATGTTTACAGCCGTTTATGGTTTTAAACAGCAGTTCCGGCTCCTCGCTGTGGGTAGCGATCAGCACGTCTACCTGGGGATATTCCTCTTCCGGAATAACAGGAAACTCCAGCGCCTTATCCTTGCTCATGCAGATATAGTGGATAACCGCCTCCAGCATGCTGATAAACTCCGCCGCAAACAGAGCGATCCCGGCTGCCAGCGCCACGATCCCGGCATGCAGAGGAAGTGTAAAAAGCAGCCGCCATACAATGTAGATGACGGATGTCACCGTCATCAGCCAGAACCATAGTCTTTTCTTTTTCATTTTATTCCCCCCTTGTTTTTATTCGCTTTCGTACTTCAAAACCAGCTTAACGGAAATTAAAAACACTGCAATGAATATAACAGCAAATGCAGAGTGATAATCTACATTCTCTGTCACATTCCGGTAAAAAGCTGAATCCGGATCCACACACTGATACAGGGTATCCAGATTATCATCCATCCATGCCCCATGTTCCGAAAGAACCTGTTTCAATTTTTCTGTCTCTTCGTGATGTGTTTTTGTATTCCGCTCCGACTGACAGTCAACTTCTGAGGTAAGGTATTTTCCATCTGCATAAAAATATCCCCATCTGGCCCAATCCCGCTCAATGGCGGATCCCAGTCCGGCCACCGTTCCGTCAATAAATTCACAGATGGCCTGATCCGATAAAATACTTTTTCTCAGTTCCCTGTATCGCTCCATAATCTGCACCGTCATTTCCGGATCCCGCAAAAGCTGCCGGAACCATGGTGCCTTAAAAAATGCGGCCGTATTCAGTTTTGCACTGTTTCTGTGGTAATTATCAATAGCGCCATCAAAATCCCACACAGGCCCCATGGCCAGTTTTCCTGAATAATCCGAATATATATACGTCGAATGGTAGCCTGCATCGTAATTTATGAAAAACTCATTTATAATCAGATAATCCACAAAAGACTCCACATCTATCATATCGCGATACTGGATAAATTCTTCGTAATCATCGGAAAACAGTGCCTGCTCAAACGCATCGATCTGATCCGTGATCCTCTGTACAGACTGATCCGATAATCTGGTCGCATCAGGCCATTCTACCCGCAGAACCCCCTCCAGCAACTCCTCTCTTCTTCCGTAGTTGTTCAAAAGAAGCCGGTTCGGCTCCCATCGGTCTCTCCGCAGCAAAAAAGGCAGATTCTTACTGTTTTCTGCGAAAGCCGGAAGATCAACCCTGTTTTTGCCGACTTTAATCTTCTCCATCAGGAGATAAACTCCTTCATACTGATATCCGTCTTCCGTTTTCCATATCACTTCGCAGAAACGACAGTCTGGAACATATGGCATAATCTTCCCCGCAACCGTGTAGGCCAGATAATTCCGCAGCAGAGATTTGTCAATAAACGAAACGTTCAGTACCCATTCATTATCCGCCCCCATCTGCAGCAGATTTTTGCGGCTGGATTTTCCATCTTCATCCACAAGTTTCACAAGAAACTGTGCTTTATCATAGTGTACAGAGGAATTTCCTCTGCGTCTCAGACGAATATCCGATACAAGGGAAGGACTGTCGCTAAGGCAATTGGTTCCTCTGCTGTTTTCATAGAGCGACAATGTTCCATTCAGATATATTTCCTCCTCAGCATTTGGAAAATATTGTTGCTCTTCAGAATTCCAGACGATGTGAGCCGGTGGCCTCTTATCATTTTCTGTTTCTAACACAACCAGAGGAAGGTTGCTTACAAATGTTTCATCAATCCAAATTCTTTTTCCCCGGTAGTTCGTCCGTCCCTTGGTTTTCCGGTCAACTGTCAATGTTTCATCTGCATGAATCGCCTTTTCACTCAGATCCGTTGTCCCTTCATCTGTTGTCTCGAGCGGTTTCGGAAAGGAATAACCCTTATTCAGTCCCATACCAAAGCCAACCAAAGTACCGCCGCAAAGCAGGAGCACGCAAAGGATCAGGCTTACCTGCCGCATGGTAATCCTTACTTTCATTATCTGCTCATCTCCTCATTCTGGCAGACCAAATTCACACCATATACACCCTCGATCCCTCTCAAAAGATCGACCGGATCCTCGTCTTTTTTCCTACTTTCTTTTAAAACTTTTTCTGTCAGCTCATAAATATATTCCTGCTGTTCTTTTGCCCGGTTTGCAACTCGCAGCATTGCTTTCCCTTCATACTGAAGCAGGATCAGGTTTTCAATTTCTTTGGCATTTTCCTCCCGATCAGCATGAATGATCAAAAGGTACCGGTTATTGCTTTTCACGCTGCCCATAATAAGAAGAACTATAAAAATAAATCCCGTTCCTATGAACGCCAGGGCATAATACGATACGCCGCAGCAGATCCCCACGGCAATCCCCCAGAAAATATAGGTGGTATCTCTGGCATCCTTGATCGCAGTCCGAAAACGAACGATGGAGAGCGCACCGACCATACCGAGGGATAAGGCAATGTTATTTCCGATCACATTCATGATCATCGTTGTAACCAGAGTCATCATCAGCAGCGACACATTAAACCTGGCGCTGTACACCGCCCCGGAATGGGAAAAACGGTACGACAGATAGATTACCAGTCCCAGCACCAGCGCGACCGCCATGTTCAGCATGATCTGCTGCACAGAAAGCTCCTGTGTCACTTCCTGCGAATACTGCATAATAAATTCTTTCACTTTCTATTCCTCCTGATTTCATTTGTACCTTATATTTCTTTATAAACCGAACAGCTGCCTGGCCATCGCATATTTGCTGACCGCAAGTTCCGGGACATCTGCAAAGTCCAGGATCTGCTTTACGCTGCTCAGAAGAAATCTGTCATATTTTACTTCCAGTACCGGCTGCTCTCTTACCGGGAGAAATCCCGGACTGCGCTTAAAAAAATTTTCAAAAAAACAGCTCGCCCGGATCCCGGAATCCAGTGTGATACGGATATTGTTGCAGTCCTCCGCGAAAGCGATCCTGCGGTACTCCACGATGCATTTGGGCCGGTAAAGGCCCCGTTCCAGAAGTTGGTAGAGCCTTACGGCCAGTTCCGAATCCAGCTCCATCAACCCGCCGTATCTCCCTCGAATCATCTCTTTTGCCAAAGCTTTTGAGATTAAAAGGCTTTCTTTTTTCTGGGCGCTCCCCTGCTTCTGTTTTATCTCCAGTTTAACCTCGTTCTGGTCTTCCCGGTAAATCCGCAGCCGTATCTTTTTCCGGCTTTCCAGTCCGTTTATTTTGTCGAAATAATCATCGTCAAAAATACTGTCAAAATACAGAGACCGCACCGTATAACCGTCTTCGCCCCCATTCCGGTCTGCCTTCATGACCGCTCCCAGGCGATGCGCCATGGTGTTTTTCTGGATCCGTGAAATGCTGTATTTTTTCTCTGTCCGTACAACAGAAATACTCATGTTCCATCTTCCTTTCCAAAACGAGTTTTACGATCTGTATCGTTCTGTTTTCTTTTTTATATTTTTCTCATACTATCGTTATCACGATATATTATATCGCACATCTGTCTCTATTGTCTAGCGATACTACCGATTTAAAATATCGAAATATAGATATGATTTTAAAGGAGGCCTTTTTTTGTTTAATGTTTTAGCCCGTATCCAGGAATTGCGCGAAAGCAGAGAATGGTCTGTATATAAACTTGCCAAGTTATCCGGTATCCCACAATCTACAATCGCTACATGGTATCAGAAAAACCTTTATCCACCCATCGATAAGATAGAAATTCTTTGTAATACCTTCCATATCTCTCTGCATGATTTCTTTACATCCGGCGATTCAGAGAACCTCTCCACAGATCAGAGAACTTTGCTCTTTAAATGGGACCAGCTGTCAGAAAGAGAAAAACTTGCTCTTTATAATTTAATAGACATTTTTCTGGCTTCAAAATCCTGACTGGAAAATAATGAAAGTCTGGTATCATCATAATAAGAGTATCAACTCGTCAAGAAGGTCGCAACCAACTTTGTTTAAGACGCATGTTTTCCGTCTAAAACGCAGTTTTTTTTCCACAAATACATGTTATACTGATACTGGATTATTGTGCGAAGGAGATGGTGCAATGCAGATTGCGATCGTGGACGACAGCGCAGAGGACAGAAAAGAACTGTCCGACTGCCTGGAAAATTATATGAAGCGGTATCAGCTGGACTATACGCTGAACGGATTTGAAAATGGAGAAGACTTCCTGAAGGCCGCCGACCAGACAGACTTCCAGCTTGTCTTTATGGATATCTATCTGAAATGCATGAATGGGATGGAAACTGCCAGGCGGCTGCGTCAGAAAAACCGAGACTGTAAGATCGTTTTTCTGACGGTTACGGAGGATTACGCCCGAATGGGTTATAGCCTCTCTGCCACCTACTATCTTCTGAAACCTCTTTCACTCCATCAGGAGGATTTTAAAGAAGCCATGGAGCTTTGCCAGTTAAAACCATCCCACCAGGTATCGGTTCTTTCGGTTACCGTGGATCATCATGAACTGAAGCTTCTCACAGAGAAGATCCTGTACATCGACCACCAGAACCGCATGACACGAATCCACATGGCAGAACGGACTATACCGGTAAGCGGCGGATTCCATGATGTTACTGCCGCATTACACGGAGACCGGCGTTTTTTGCCCTGTTACCGTGGTATTTTGATCAACATGGACTGTGTCAGCCAGGTCAGCGGCCAGACGTTCCGGCTGATAAACGGAGAGGAACTTCCGATTGCCCTCCGAAACGGAAAACATCTGCGGGAAACCTACCGCCGATACGTATTTTCCAAAATGGGGGGCGTTGTATGAGGAAGCTGCATATACGCGAATGTACCCTGATCTTCCTGAGCTGCCTGTTCTGTCTCTCCCATTATAGCACTGCCTTTTCCGCTGAAATTGCAACGCCCTCCAGCGCCGCCCGGAAACCGGAAACTTCCCCGGTTCCGTCAGAAACAGCAGACAGAGTTCCGGCCATCCAAAACCAGGAACCGGAGGAATCCAGTTTTCCCGTCATTGTCACAGAAATACAGGACGGAGACACACTTCTGTCCCTGCCAGTTTTTACCATTCCACTGAAAAGCAGCACATCTGACAGTGATCTGGAAGGCGTCTATCAGCTGGCGTTTCAACATCAGACCGTATCTGTCACCGTAACAGCTGGCGAAAAGAGCTGGACGGAAGCTCTTTCCGTTGCATGGGACTTTTCTGCCATTGATCAGTCCATTCCGGGTGAATACGCAGCCGTCGGCAGAATTGAACTGCCAGATGGATATGTCTTTGGCAAACAGGTACGGAAGGAGATCCAGATCCCCATCCTGGTAGAAGAAATGGGTCCGGATGTCATTACCTCCATTGAGCCGTGGTATCCCTATACGGATGCCTTTGCCATCTCTCAGGGGGACGGCCTTGAAGCTCTGGAAGAAATCTTCGCCTTTTCCCCCTACTACCTGGACTGCTATACGGAAAAAGGGATCTGCTACACCGCTGTAGTGGAATGGGATTTTTCCTCCATTGATCCAGACCAGGTCGGTCTCTACCGAGCGGCAGGAACACTGACAACTCCGGAAAATACCGTATTTGCAGAAAATCTGGATTTTCCTGCCATCTCTATTCCCGTTTCCGTCCAGGCCGCAGGAAAACCGGATATCAACTGCATGCTGGTTGCCAGAGGAAGCCTCTATTTTCCCTGGGTGACTCCGCCGGGCTGCCTGGATGATCTTACCGTATGGCTTTCAGAAAACGGTGGCCCCTGGATATCCCTGGATGACGGCTTTTACGCCGGGGAGTCCTATCTATCCATTGAAACCTTTTTGCTGACACCGGGCAGCCGCTACTGCCTCCAGGTCGATTATGACGGCGGGCAGACCGGGATTCTCTCCTTCTCGTATTCCAATAAGATTATCCTGAACGGATACCGGGAGGGAGACCGGGATGGAGGAGACGCTGGCGGAAACGCATCGGATACGGTCATTCAGCCGCCTCCTGAACCATCCGTTTCCGGATCGTCCAGTTCCAGGCCATCCAGTTCCAAACCAGCCAGTTCTGAGTCACCCGCTTCTGAGCCACCCTGTTCTGAGCTACCCAGTTCCGGATCCTCCAGTCCCGTGACGTCCCACGGAGATTCCAGACCGTCCGAAAATCAAACATCTAACGGCCTGGAGAAAGAAATGGCAACCCGCCAAACAGGCTCTCAGACAGAACGACAAACTGAAGAAGATACGGGATTCTCAGAGGTTTTCAGTGAAACTACAGACCTGATCTCTGGCACCCGCCTTTGCATGATGCTGCAGGTCGGCAATCAGAAAGCCGTCTTTTCCAAGCAGGGAATTACCATCCGGATCCCGGAGGATGCATTGCCAGAAGGCATCCAGAACGAAGATCCGATTGAGGTTACCATCCAAAAAGAAGAGGGCGGTTTCTCATTTTTCATCTCCATCAACGGAGTGTTTCTGGATTCCCTCCCCGACGTTTCTGTTCAGTTTCCATACCCAGAGATGCCCAAAACCGGAGTTCTCTTCCTCTGTGACGAGAAAGGTACGAAAATCCCCTCTACCAACTATGACAGCATGGAAAAAATGATTTCTTTCCAGATCAGCCATACAGGAACATACACCATTCTGCCAGAGGAAGAAGCCATCGGTCATACCACTACAGATGTCGTAAATTCTCCGGTAAAATCCGACGAAACAGCAGAGCAGCGGTCTGGCATTCCCTTTTTGATCCCGCTCTTCCTGATTCTGCTCCCCATTGGCATGGTTTTTCTCAGGAGGCGAACGTAACATGATATCTTCCACAATCAGAAAATACGCAGCTTTATGTCTGATCTGCCTTTGCTCTTCTCTGTTTTTCCTGGGCCTGTTCCAATTCAATAATAAATACGGACAGGACACGATCCAGGCGGCAAATGGGGTTCTGGCGCTCTCGGAAAACGATCTCCGCAAAGATCCGGTACGTTTCCTGGTGTCTGGGTGGGCCTTTTATCCAGGCAGCCTCCTGAGTCCGGAAGAACTACGGGAATCTGACCGCCACATGCGCTACCTGTCCATTGGGGAACAGACCAATTTTTCCAGTCTCGGACATCCCTCTCCCTATGGCTGTGGAACTTACCAGATGACGTTTTTCCTTCCAGAGCGGAAGGAGGCATATGCGCTGGAAATCCCGGAAGTATTTTCTTCTTACATCCTTTACCTGGATGACGCCCCGGTTCTGCAAATGGGAGAACCCGTCTGCGGGATCCCATTGATCCAGAACCGCATGGTTACCTTCCATGGCGGAAAACCCGTGACCCTGACCATATCTGTCAGCAACTACGACCATTTTTATGGCGGAATGGTATATCCGCCTGCTTTCGGAACAATGCTGGCGCTAAATACAGCCAGAGGAATCCGGTTTGCAGTCTGCCTGTTCAGTTGTACCGTTACCTTCGTCTGCGCGCTGCTGTCTTTTTATTTCAGCATACGAATGAAACAGAAAAATACTCTGCTGTTCGGACTGATCTGTCTTGCCATGTGCGGCCTGTCTTCCTATCCTCTGCTCCACATGCTGTCCGCAGTTCCTGTATTCCCCTTTTATGCTCTGGAACTGTTCTGCATCTATCTGGTTACCTGGCTGATCATTGTTTTGCAAAATCGGATCTGCAATCCCGGTTTCCTGCCTGCGGTTACCAGCAATGGCCTGGGGGCGGCTTTTTGCCTGTATGCGTTGGGGTATGGCTTGATGGCCTCCCATCTCTCTCTTTCAGCCATCCGGTTCTTCTCCATAGCAGTCTTTTGCTATAAAGCGGCTTCCGCTCTCTATCTGCTTACCATCTCTGTGATTGCCGTTTACCGGGGCCAGAAACAGAGCCGGGCGATCTTCTACGCTACAGTAGCTGCAACTTGCGCCTTTGTATGGGATCGTCTCCTCCCGGCCTACGAGCCTGTGATCGGCGGATGGTTCGTGGAGTGGGGCAGTTTCTTCATCGCAACAGCCATTGGCTGCTCCCTCTGGCGCGATGTGGTGGACGGGTACCGGGACAGCCTGGTTTTTCAGGAAGAAAGCAAACAGGTTGTCCGCCAGCTTTCCATGCAGATGGAATATAGCCGCCAGATCTCCCGGGCAGCAGCAGAAAACCGGAGGCTGATCCACGATATCAAGCACCACCTGCGCGCCATAAACCGCATGGCCCTGGAACACGGACAGGCGGAAATCTGCTCATTCCTGTCCCAGGTAGAAAGCCATGTAGGATCGAGTTCCGTTCATTCTTCTGTCCCATTCTGTGAAAATCCGGCTGTCAATGCACTGATCGAATACTACTTCCGTGCAGCACAGACACAGGGAATCGAATTTCAGATACGATTCCTTCTCCCGGATCAGCTGCCTCTCAGCGATGTGGATCTCTGTACGGTACTTGGAAACCTGCTGGACAACGCCGTTGAAGCCTGCAGCCGTCAGAGGCAGGGGGCGCGCCGCATTTTGCTTGCAGGAGAAACCAGAGGCAATATGTACTTTTTGAAGATTGAAAATACTTATGACGGTCTGGCCTTGCAGGATGGAACAACATTCCTCTCCCGAAAGGGCACATCTGCCGATCATGGAATCGGGCTTTCTTCTGTCCGAAAAATTATTGAAAGCCATGGCGGTGATCTTGATATCGTTCCCCGAGACGGATCCTTTCTTGTTGGAATTACAATACAGATGTAAAAAACTGTTTTTTGAGGAGCATTCAGATAACATAGGTTTCAGAATATCCTTTTGGCTATTCCGAAACGCTCGTTGGGGGCGCCCCAAATCCCGGCCAGTCTGCTTTCGCTGGTCTGGCGAATACGCCTTACGGCGTGGCTTTTTGCTCAAAAAAAGCGGGACTGGATCGCAGGATTCAGTCCCTTTCATTTTAGCATAGGAGTACTTTAATCTAAAGAACTGTCCTTCTCCTGCATAGCAGGGGGATTTTTTCTGTGACAATCGAGTAGGAGGGAAATTTAAATAAATTTCCCGACCTCTCACACCACCGTG
>CALAAS010000034.1 GCA_937885015.1 uncultured Clostridium sp. | reverse complement strand
GGCTTAAATAAAGGATTTCTGTGATGGGATGTTAAAAAGAAGTGTCAAACTCCCGTGTTTCTCCAAACTCGGAAACTTATGCAAAAACCGGAAAATAGATATTGACAACCCTGTAAATCTTAGGTAAAATACAATAGTATGTTTACATTGAACTGTCCGTGTCCAGGTTTTAATGCAAACCAAATACAAACAACGATAAATGTATTAAAATCATATATTAATGGAGGTGTACCAATTGGCTAACATTAAATCCGCAAAAAAAAGAATTTTAGTTGCAGAGACGAGAACCGCAAGAAATAAAGCGATCCGTTCTAAAGTAAAAACGGCGATCAAGAAAGTAGACGCTGCTGTTGCTGCCGGCGACAAGGCTGCTGCGCAGGCTGCATTATTAGCTGCTACCAGCGAGATCGACAAGGCTACCACAAAGGGTGTATATCACAAGAATACTGCATCCCGCAAGGTATCCCGTTTAGCTAAGGCTGTAAACGCTCTGGCGTAATCGCGGTTTATCCGAATCTTTTTATGTATATAAAAGAGACGATTTTGTAAGGTGTGACAAAATCGCCTCTTTTTTTGTTTCAGCCGCCTGATGTATCCGGCCGATTTTTCTATCCGTATTTTCTTGTGATTAAAAGCTCAACCGCCAGCCGATCGCCCAGCCGTCCCGTTTTCACGGCCTCCTCCATCTCCACACACTGCTTCACATACTCCAAAATCTGTTCTCCTGAAAATGCAGCAGCCTGGCTGGTCAGCTTCCCGACCACAAAAGGCGGCACCTTCAGTCTGGAGGCTATGGTTCCCCGATCCGTTCCGGCCGCTGCCATTTCCTTTACCAGAAGAAGCTGATTGAACTGGCGGGCAATGAGAAACAGGATCCGCATCGGCGGTTCCCGCAGCGTTAAAAGATCCTCATAGAGATCCATGGCCAGCCGCGTTTTTCTGGAAGCAATGGCTCCCACCATCTCAAAAATCTTATTGGTCGTCTGAATCGTTGTGACAGCGTCCACATCCTCCGTCGTTACCTGATCGCTTCCCATGGTATAGGAAATCAGCTTTTCCAGCTCCATACGGATATTTTCCATATCATCACCGGTTCGCTCCAGAAAATGATTCATCGCTGCACCCGTAATTTTCCTGCCATTCTGTGCCAGAATAGCCCCGGCCCAGCGCGCCAGCTGCCCGCTGTCCTGCCGCTTCATCTCCGCCGCATGGCCCAGTTCCCTGACTTTTTTATACAGACGGTTTCTTTTATCCACTGCCTCCTCCACAAACACCAGACAGGTAGTATCCGGCATGGACGGAAGATACTCCGTCAGTGTATCGGACGCCGCCTTAAAAAAGCCGCTGTCCTCTACGATAATCAAACGTTTTTCGCTAAAAAAAGGCATGGTATCTGACAGACTGATCAGTTCATTCACATCCAGCCCTTTTCCCTCAAAATAATTGTAATTCATGGTATCATCGCCTGCAATGGCCTGGCGCAGTTTCTTCTTGTAGCTCTGTTTCAGGAAAGACTCTTCCCCAAACAGCAGATACACCGGGCGAAAATTCCCGTTTTTTATATCTTCATTGATGGTCTGCATCTTTCGTCCTCCCATCCGTCTTCTTTCATGAAAATCACCTTTTCTGTTTGAACGTCTTGCATCAGCATGTGTATTATTATAGCCTGTATTCCCTCCCTCTGTCTACCGAAATGTCCGGATCTTTACACGCCTCCCATCGGTATAAACGTGAATGGCCCCCGACGTTTCCGTTCCCATAATCCGGCTCCCCACTGCCTGAATCCGATCCACCGCATCCGGATCCGGATGACCGTAGGAATTGTCTTTCCCATAGGACAAAATGCTGACTCTGGGGGACAAGCGCTTCAAAAACTCTGCGGAAGAAGAATGGCCCGATCCATGATGCGGCACCTTCAAAAGAAATATCCGGTGGTCCTCCGGGTTTTTAGCCAGCACAGACCGGCACAGCTCCTCCTCCTGCTCCATGCCAATATCTCCCGCCAGCACCATATGAAACTGCTGATAAGAAACCTTCAGCACAAGAGAATGGGCATTCTTCTCTTCAGGCCCCGGATCCGGCGGATTCAGGCAGGAAATGGAAATTTCTCCGGCCTGAATCCTCTCCCCCCTTTTCATGTAAATAATGGGAATACCGGAAGCTCCGGCAGCATCAAGAAGGCGTTCATATTCCTCGTTTTCCCGGGCTGCCTCTGGGACTGCCAGGCGCCGTACCCGAATTCCCGGCTCCTTTTCCAGAAGCCAGAGGATTCCATTCATATGATCCGCATCCGCATGGCTCACAAACACATAATCCAGGCTGGAGACTCCCTGGCTTTCCAAAAATGGCACCAGGCGGTTTTCTCCCGCTTTCCGATCCTGGGTGCTTCCGAAATCGGAGAGAACTGCTGCATCCTTTGTCTGAAAAAACACGCCATCCCCCTGCCCCACATCCAGGAACCACACATGAAATCCCTGAACCGGCCGGACCAGCAAAAGAAGGACTGCCATAGCCGCCACTGCCGCTCCTTTGCTCAAAGACGCAATTCCCCGGTTTCTGTCTGCATGAAATAACATCCAGAACCGCCATCCAAGAAGCAGATAATACACCCCTATTTTCCACAGCTCCGGCCGTCCCGCCAAAATCCTTGCAAATGGAAGCGTCAGCGACCAGCTGCAAAGGCTGTCATACAGTTCAAAAATGTAATGGCCCGGCCCCACTGCCGCCAGAGCTCCCATTTCCAGAACTTCCGCAATTTTCCGCCATATTGGCTCAAAGGCTCTGAATCCGGAAGAAAAAATGCCGCTCCGAAAGAACACCGCTCCGCCATACAAAGCAACTGCCAGAATTCCGGATACTGCTGCCCAGGAAAGAAGGGGAATCACAGCAAGATTGAGGAAAAGGCCCCATGGCGGAAACGCAAAGAAATGATAAAGAAGAATTGGCAGCGTATAAAACTGAATCCCGGCGCTGACACGGAAATTTTCCACCAGTCTGGCTGCCGCTTTGAGTATGCCGCCCCTTTCGACTCTCCCCACAGCCTCCGCACTTTCTGCTGCATGGCGTCTCTGCTGCAGCTCCTGCTCCAGACCAATGGCCAGCACAGCTCCAAACGAAAGCTGCAGGCCTCCAGACCATAAAAGAAAGGGCGATTCCAGGGCCAAAAGTCCCAGAGAAAGAAACATGGCAGAAAGCAGGTCATAGCATCTCCCCCAATAAGCCGCCAGAAAGCTGCAAAGCACCATAAAGACTGCCCGGAATACCGACGGAGAGTAGCCGGCCGCCATCCCGTAAACCACCAAAACCAATCCCGCTGCTCCTCCAGCCATCCCATAGCCAGCCCCCGCCCCTCTAAGAAGACCATAAAGACTCAGTCCAATCAAAGAAATGTGAAGACCGCTGACTGCCAGAATATGGGCGATCCCACTGTCCTCAAACCGTTCCCGCAGCTCTCCGGAAAGTCCCGACTTATCTCCCAGAAGCACGGCCTTAAATACACCTGCATCTTCTGGCTCACAGAGAACATCTAACGTCCCCCCTGCAAACCGGGCCAGCGCATCCGCCTGACGGGCGGCCAGAGAGGCGCTGTTTTTCTCTCCCACACGGATTTCATCTGCCTGAATACGGCAGCGGATTCCCCGCCCCCGATAATGAAGGCGATAGGAAAATTGCCCCGGATTTGTCGCCTCCGCCAGAGCCTGGGCGCAGCCTCGAACCGCCACTTCCACGCCGCAAACGACACCGGAAACCGCCGGAACCTTTTTCTCGTCGACTGACACCAGAACCCGCTTCTGATTCCAGACCTCTCCCCTTCCCCTCACTGATGCCCCAGACAGAACCAGCGTATACCATCCATCCCGCTCCGACACAGAAGAGACCTGTCCCCAGGCCAGAACTCCGGGGTATTCTCCCATCTCCAGACGTCTTTCCAGTGAATCCGGGCGTTTTTCCGCCTCCATCCGGACTGCCCCAACCAAAAACGAAAGAAGGAGCAGCGCACCATACAAAAGCCGCGCACTCCCTCTCTCCCCTATTCCTTTCCACAGGAAAAGCACTGCTGCTGTCCATGCAGCCGCAGCCAGAAACCATGCCACCATGCCGAACCGGTACGCTATGACCTCTCCAAGTACAATCGCCACCGTAATCCACATTATCGGCCGTTTAATTCTGTTTCCTCCTTTTAATAAGCACTTACTGCTGCCCTGCCAGATAACTGTCATCCCGCTCCAGAGGATGCTCCAGAGAAATCGTATTCCGGAAGGTTACCTGCGCAGAGCCGTCCACTGTAATCTGCACTTTATTCACGGTCTGCAGCTCTGTCAGAGAATTGACCAGCGCATACACCGGAATGTAATCCGCCGCCTTCAGCTCCCCGGTCAGAAAACTTCCGTCCAGATTCACGTAACACGTATTGTCTGTCATAGATACCCCCAGAATCCTCGTATCCTTCGGCATAACCGAATGATTTCCCTGCTGCGATCCTGCCAGCAGCTGCTCCACCACCAGACGCTCCATGGAGGTATTCATACTGTAGAATACCTCTCTGGTTTCTGCCACCAACCCATCTCCCGTTTCATTGGAAAAGTAAAGCTTTAACTCTACCTTTTCAAAAGAATTGACATCCGAAATACTGTCCAGAAAATCTGATCCGCCAATCACTCCTACTGGATTTCCGTGGGAATCCAGGAGCGGCTGACCTTCACAATTGATATTGATATAATCAATTCCCGGAACCTGGGTAAAGGTTCTGGCCAACGCCGCCCGGCACAAAACCTCTCTGGTCGCCTTCATGCTGCTATATTCCTGATTAAAATTCAGAATCAGGATATTCTCATCCCGGGTAATATCCAAAAGCATTACCCCATCGCCCAGAATCCCCTGGTAATCCGGATCTTTTGGTATCTCCACAAGCTGACCGGCCAGTTCTCCGATCAAAAGTTCCTGATCCGAGGTGTCCGTCTCATACTCCATGGGAGAAAGCTTTGTCCGGGCAGAATCCAGATAATAAATCAGGTAGCTGCCATCCTTCCGCGTCTCTTCTCCCCCCTCCTTTCCACAGGCGCTTAAAAACCCCGCGGCTGCCAGACAGACCAGTACAGCCATCCAGACGGCCGCCCTCTTCACTCTGTTTCGCTTCATCGCCCTTCCTCCTATGGAATATAGTTCAGCGGGATACGTACTGTAAACGTTGTGCCTTCCCCTTCTTTGCTCTGAAGCCGGACAGCTCCCTGATGCAGGAGAATGATATTTTTCGTAATGGCAAGTCCCAGTCCAGTACCTCCCGTTTCTCTTGATCTGGCCTTATCCACCCGGTAAAAACGTTCAAATACATGCTCCTGAAATTCCGCCGGAATTCCCACGCCATTGTCAATTACCTTCACATAGAAAAATTTGTGATCCGAGTCCAGCGTTACCCGCACCCATCCTTCTTCACGATTATATTTGATAGCATTTTCCACCAGATTGGTCAGCGCCAGATTCAGCTTTACTTCGTCCACATCTGCCGTAATTTCCCGCATACTCTCATAGACAATCTCAATATTTCGGGTTTTTGCAATGGGGCGAAGCCGCTTCAGTATCTGTTCCAGCAGCGCATTGATGGATATGGATGCAATATTCATATCCGGAGATGCCTTGTCCATCCGAACCAGAGTCAGAAGGTCGTCAATAATCGTCCCCTCCCGGTCAATTTCCTCCGAAATATCCTGCAAAAATTCCCGGTAAAACTCCGGCGGCGCATCCTCCATGGTCATCAGTGAATCTGCCAGAACGCGGATTGAGGTAATCGGCGTCTTAAGCTCATGAGACACATTGGACACAAATTCCTGACGGGACTGATCCAGCGTCTTAAGTCTCCGAAGAGTCTGGCTGACGGTATCGGAAATATCTCTGGTTTCCCGGTACGTATCCACACTGATCTCCTGATCCAGATTTCCTTCCGCCACCACATCCAACTGCTGCTGCAGTTTCCGGAAAGGCTTCAGCAAAAAAGAAGCTGCCACCAGGTCGGCTGCCGCCACCAGGAACAGCAAAAGGAACTGCAGAAACCCCATCCTGTGCAGGATCCGATCTCCCATCAGCGCCGAATCCTCCGTGGAGACCGTCATCAGAATCGCTCCTTCCACCGGAACAGTCTCTATACCCTCTGCTTTTCCGTTCTCCTGTCCTTTTTTTCCGTAAATCGGCTGGATCACGTAAAAATAATCCTTTTCCTCATTGACATGGACGGAGGTTCCGCCATCGAATGCCTTTAAAATATCCTCTGCCACAATGGTCCGCCCTTTTGACAGATCAAAGGTATCCCGGATGATCCTGAAGCTGCTGTCCACCACTACAATCCGTCCGTTCATCAAATCCGCTGTAGTGCTCAGTTCCGCCTCCAGAGATGGATTCGGGTTATTGGACAGAAGACCGCCGATGTAATCGGCGCTTCGCATTTTATTGGACAAAATCAGGCAGCGATTCTGTGCCTTGGCCATGCGGGATTCCACCTGTGCCCGGTAAAAATATCCAGACAGAAAAAAGGCCTGCAAAAGAAGGGGGATCAGGGTAATGCAAAGAATACAGAGCAAAAGTACTCCCCGCATCCGGATGGGAGTTCTTGCCTTTCTTTCCCTCTTTTTCATATCAAATCCCACTTTTTCGTCGCTGCTATTGCCAGCGCTCCTGGTCCGATATGACAGGCAATACTCAGGGAAAGCGGATCCACATGCACCTCCGTCTCGGGAAAGAGTGTTTTCAGCTCTGAAGCCAACTCTGCCGCCGCTTCTGCCTCACAGGTATGGGCTACCTGAAGAAATACCTTTCCTCCGGTTCTGTCATCCCATCTTGTCTCCATATCCCGGGTAATGGCGGAAACCATAAGGGATCTGGCCTGCTTCATGGTTCGGGCCTTGGAAAATGCATCCAGCTTTCCTCCCTGTATGCTCAAAACCGGCTTAATTCTGAGCAGTGTCCCAAGCGCCGCGGCTGCCGGCGTGATGCGTCCGCCCTTTTTCAAATATTTCAGGGTATCCACGGTAATATAGATCGTTGAATCCGCGCCCTTTTTCTCCAGCGCCTCCCGAATGGCAGCGGCATCCATCCCTGCTTTGACCATCTCGCAGGCGTCCAGCACCGACTGGCGCTGTGTCACGGAAATCCGATGGTTGTCCACCACCTGTACCCGGCCATCATACTCCTCTGCCAGAAGCTTTGCCGTCTGGCATGAGCCGGAAAGAGCGCTGGACATGGGGATATGCACAATCGCGTCATACTCCTCCAGCGCCTTTTCCCAGAGTTCCATCACTGATTCCGGGGACGGCTGGGAGGTGTGAATCTCACAGTCCTGCTTAAGGCGCTGAAAAAAAACATCCTGGGTCAGGGTAATATCCTCAAAATACTCGGTTCCATCAATCATAAACGGCATCGGAAGAACAAAAACTCCCAGACTACCGGCCTGCTGCTGTGTAATGCCACTGTTGCTGTCCGTTACAACCGCAATCTTCATACTCGATTCCTCCTGTTAAGCTTAGAGTAGTCATCCGCCCGCAGCGGACGAATACTCTTATTCTAGCGTATTTCATTTCCAAAGGGAAGTCCTTCCCTCAATTTTCATAGACGAAACTGCTTCTTTGACGTATAATTAGGAAGTAATTTCCTATGCAATAAAAGAACTGCTGCCTCTGCTCCAGAGACAGCCCTACCAACGATGCGAAAGGAGACACCATGCCCTATTGTCCAAAATGTGATATGGAATTTATTGAAGGGATCACCGTCTGCAGTGACTGCGGCGGCCCCCTTGCAGAATCAAAAGAGGCCTGGGAAGAACAGCTGCTGCAGAATGCACCGGCTCCGGAAATAGAGTCTGAAGATTCTTTCCCATTTCCAGAGGAGGCTCTGAGTTCGGAAGAAAGCTTCGCTGCCCGGGAAATCTCCCGGAAAGCCAGCGGCGCGCCTGCGATCACTTCTGTCTTTGTTCCAGCCCGTCAGAAAGCAGAAGAGCTTCATTCCTCCCGCTCTGCCTTTCTTCTGGTTGGAACCATCGGAACCATGGCTTCTGTTCTTTTCTGGACCGGTATCATCCGCCTGCCCATGGCCGGCGGCTCCCGCCTTCTGTTCCAGGGCGTCGTAACTGCCATTTCTTTAGGCTGCCTGCTGATCGCCCTGAAAACCAGCCACTCTATCCGACAGGCAGAAGAAAAAGCGGCTGCCGAGGAAACGCGCACCGCAGAAATCATCCAGTGGTTTCTCTCCCGCTGGGATAAGGCTGCGCTGGACCAAACGCTTCAGACAGAGGAATCCGGACTGGACAGCGCAGAGCTGGATCTTAAGCGTTATTCCCTGATTCAGGATCTCCTCATTACGGGCCAGGATCTCCCAGATCCTTCCTATGCAGATTACCTCACAGAGGAAATCTACACCCGCCTGTACGTGTAAACTCTTCATTGAAAAAATGCTGTAAGACCACAAAAATGGTTTTACAGCATTTTTTATTCTTTTTAACTGCTCAGAACTCCACGCTCTATTTTACCAGAAGAGAAACACCTGTCATTTCTTTTGGCTGCTCCAACCCCATCAGCTCAATAAGCGTCGGAACGATATCACAGAGGGCACCGCCTTCCCGCAGTTTTACGGAAGAATCCGCATTTACCAGAATGAACGGAACCTGATTGGTGGTATGAGCTGTCCAGGGTTCCCCTGTCTCCTCATCCACCATCCGTTCTGCATTTCCATGATCCGCGCAGATAAAGAGCACACCATCCATCTCTTTTACCGCATCCACAGTCCGTCCCACACAGGCATCCACAGCCTCGATGGCCTGGATGGCCGCCTTCTCCACGCCTGTATGGCCTACCATGTCCGGATTGGCAAAATTCACGATTATCACATCGTAAGAGCCGGACCGGATCGCCTCCACCAGTCGGTCACATACAATCGGTGCGCTCATCTCCGGCTTCAGGTCATAGGTCGCAACCTCCTTGGGCGACGGAACCAGAATCCGTTCCTCCCCGGCATTGGGTTCTTCCACTCCTCCATTGAAAAAGAAGGTTACATGGGCGTATTTCTCTGTCTCCGCAATCCGGGCCTGGGTCATTCCCCTGGCTGCCAGGAATTCTCCAAAGGTATTCCGAATTTCTTCCTTTTTGAACGCAATCTTCTTATTTCCGATGGTCTCATCGTAATCCACAAAACAGACAAATACCAGATTCAGCCGTTTTTCCCGATTGAAACCCGTAAAATCATCGTCACAGAAAGCTCTTGTAATTTCTCTTGCCCGATCCGGACGGAAATTATAAAAGATCACGGAGTCGCCATCCTGAATCGTTCCCACCGGCTTTCCATCTTTTTCCACTGAGAAAGGAACTACGAACTCATCGTTTACCCCCTGAGCGTAGGAATCCTTAATTCCGCTGCAGGCGCTTTCCTTTCTTTCTCCGGACGCCTGGGTAAGCACCTGGTAGGCCTTCTCAACACGATCCCAGTTTTTATCCCGGTCCATGGCATAGTAGCGGCCCATGACGGATGCTACCTGTCCAACGCCCAGTTCTTCCATCTTTTTCTCCAGCTCCGCCACAAAATCACAGCCGGATGTCGGCGGTGTGTCGCGTCCGTCCAGGAAGCAGTGTACATAGACATCCTTTAACCCACTTCGCTTTGCCAGCTCCAGAAGGCCATAAATATGGGTATTGTGGCTGTGGACGCCTCCATCTGACACAAGACCGAATAAATGAAGAGCAGAATGATTCTTTTTGCAATTTTCCACTGCATCCACAAACTCCGGAATGGAAAAGAAATCCCCGTCAGAAATGGACTTTGTGATGCGCGTCAGCTCCTGATATACAATCCGGCCGGCACCCATATTCAGGTGTCCCACCTCCGAATTTCCCATCTGGCCGTCCGGCAGGCCCACCGCCATTCCGCTGGCATTTCCGCGAACAAAGGGGCACTGGCTCATCAGCTGATCCATTACCGGCGTCTTTGCCTCGCAGACTGCATTGTGCTCACAGCTATCATTCAGGCCATAACCATCCAGAATCATTAACACAGTTGGTTTTTTCTTCATATTCGGTCTCCTTCTCTATCTTCTCATTCTCTCTGTTTGATCTTCATGCGGCGTCCGCAAACGAATTTTTCCCTTGCCTCTGCCATTTCCCTATTTTACATGATTTTCCGGGAAGTTTCAATGGGAGAGTGATAATTTTTTCACATAAAATCAAAGAGCGTCAGCTGACGCATTTTATGCGGAGAATCCCAGCCTCCGCGCGCCTGCTCCTGCACAATTTCTCCCGGAAGTTCTTCCAGAAAGCAGGAGGGCGTACCAGATGTAATGAGAACCAGTTCTTCTCTGGCGCGCGTCATCCCCACAAAAAGCAAACGGCGTTCCTCCTCCGATACTTCTTCGTCATATTCCAGAGGAATGGAATTTTTCCGCACGCCCGGAATTAAAACAACCGGAAATTCCAGTCCCTTGGAGGCATGAAGCGTCATCAGAGTAACCGCATCTGCCATATACCGTCCAGTACCGCTGCGCCTTAGCTCCTCATCCCCGCCATGGGCCAGCGTCTCCAGAAACTCTTTCATGGTCTTATGAAAAATTGCCATGGAGGAAAGCTTTAAAAGGGCCTCGTCTTTTTCCAACCCCCGTTCTTTGGCCCATTTTTTTAAAAGCTTTGCTGGTTTTTCCTTCTGCAGCGGCCGGTATTTTTCTCGAAGCGCTTCATAAATTCCTGCCTGTTCAAAATACTTTCGTGCTTCCTCTTCTTTCTCTCCTTCCAGAAAGATTCCCTTAAAAAATGCCGTTGCTTCCCGCACCGAAGCCGCTTCCAGAAAACTCCCGCGCCCTGTAACCACATAGGGAATTCCCTCTGTCTGAAGATATTCCTCCATTTCCTCTGCCTGACGGTTGGTTCGGCAAAGTATAGCAATCTCAGAAAAGCTGCGCAGATTTCTCGGCTCGGAGAGATCCCGTCCCTGCGCATCCAGCATATCAATCCCTCCAATGAGCCGATTGATCTCTCTGGCTGCAAAAATACCTTCCGCCCGTTTCCCGGCTGCTCTGACCACCCGCACCGGAAGCCCGTTTTCCTTCGCCGCATGCAGCGTCCGCTTACCTCCGGTATTATGGGAAATCAGGCAGCAGGCGGCTCTGGTAATCGGACCCGTGCAGCGATAATTTTCTTCCAGCCGGACCACGCCCGTCTTTGGCATCTCATCCAAAAGATGTTGAAAGCACTGGGAATCAGCTCCTCGAAAACCATAAATCGCCTGATCCGGATCTCCAATCACAAATAACTCCCGCCCATCTCTGTTCCATTCCCGGATTAACTGATATTGAATCGGATTGATATCCTGGAATTCATCCACCAAAAGATAGCGGAAATGGGCGCAGAAGCGCCGGGCCGCCTCATTTTCCTCCCGCAGAAGACGTAAGGTCTCCACCAGAAGATCATCAAAATCAGACAGTCCACAGTTGCGAAGCCGTTCTCTATAAACCTCTGCTGCATCCTGAAACTCCCGGTTCTCCAGCCGGTTTTTCCGGCTCTCTTGCCCCAGACTCTCCTGAATGCTTTCCCTGCTTTCTTCTGCCGGACTATCATCGTCAGACAACGCCTCCCTCAGTTTCTCTTCTGACACCAGGGAAAGAAATTCCGATGGGCGAATATCCAGCTGTTTTTCTTTTATCGTTTTATCTGCCAGATCCAGGAGAACCTGATTTTCTGCCAGTAAAACTGGCACCCCGGCCTGTGTCAGCAACTCCAGGCAGAGCGCGTGAAACGTTCCGGCCCTCAAAAGTCCTGACAGGCGCCGGTGGGGCATCTCCCGCCCCAGACGTTCCCGCAGTTCTGCAGCCGCGCGATTCGTAAAAGTAACTGCTGTGATCTCCGAAGGTTTTACTCTCCTTCTTTCCAACAGACAGCGGATCCGGGCCGTCAGCGTCCCTGTCTTTCCGGTTCCGGGTCCCGCAATGACCGCCAGAGAGCGGGCAGGCATTTCAGCTGCCTGCCTCTGATTTTCATTGAGCCGATCCAGAAAATCCTCTGCCTGTCCCCCCTTCTCCGACGCCGCAGGTTTCCCGCCTTCCCCGTTCTCTTCCAGAGCCACAGTCCCTCCGGCTTCCCCACTCTCTTTCAAAGCCACAGCTTCTCCAGTTTCCCCACTCTCTTCCAGAGCCACAGCTTCTCCAGTTTCCTTCAGCTTTTTTGCTGCCCCGGCCGTCCTGTTTTTTCTCTTTTCCCGGTTTTCCAGTTCCAGAAGTCCCTTCATACTCAGCTGTCCGTCCGTATTTTCCAGTTCCCCGGCATCGAAAAGACGAATTATCCCATACTCCCCATCAAACCCCGGAAGACGTTTTACCTGTCCAGTCCGCAAACGGCGGATTCCCTCCGCTACCCTTGTTCCAAATCCATGGCGGATATCCTCCAGAGGTACTTCCCTCAAAATAGAAAACTCATTTCCCAGGCTTTCTATCATATTCCTGTATAATTCCTGAACCCTTTTTCCTGCCGCAGAACGGCCTGTGGAAGCGCCAATGACTTCCAGAAGGGGCACCAGGCTTTCAAAAGGCTTTGCCCGTTCCGGCACAAAGCCTTCCGGACGGTCCGCCAGCTGTGAAATCCGGTGGGATACTCCCATAGTCAGCTTCTTTTTGCAGACCGGGCAGACCCCGCCGCAGGCCTCCGCCTCTCCCGGACTCATGGAAATGTGACATTTTCGATGGCCGTCATAGTGGTATTTCCCCTCTTCCGGGAAAAACTCTATGGTTCCAGCCAGTCCCTCTCCCGTCTCAACAGCCTTTTTCAGTCCTTCATAGGACAGTTCCCCAGTCAGCAGATTCGCCTCCCGCCCCAGCTTCGCCGGGGAATGGGCATCCGAATTCGACAGAAGCTGATACCGGTCCAGGACTGAAAGACGCCAATTCATTGGAGGATCTGAGGAAAGCCCCGTCTCCACAGCATGAATATACGGTGCCAGCTCCCCAAAGCACTCCTCCACCCTGTCAAAACCGGAAAACGCCCCGAACATGGAAAAATGCGGAGTCCAGATATGAGCCGGTATAAACATCCCTTCCGGACAGACCTCCAGCATGATTTCCAGAAGATCATGACAGGAAAGTCCCAGAATCGGCCTTCCGTCTGAATGAATATTTCCAATGGTTTCCAGCTTTCCCGCCAGCTTTTCCGCCTCCTCCAGACCAGGCAGAAGGATCAGGCTGTGCACTTTTCGCACCTTCCCATCCTGTTTGTAAATAGAACTGATTTCTCCTGATACCACAAACCGTGTTCTTTCTTCCTCTGATATCCTCCCCGAATTCAGACGGTACTCTTCTCTCAGGCAGTACAGACCGTCCTCCGCCGGAATCAGTTTTTCTTTCAGTTCCTCCCGCCAGGCTGGGTGGGTAAAATCTCCGGTTCCCAGAAGTCGGATCCCCTTTCCGAAAGCCTGAAAATCCAGCTGCTCCGGTGTCAGATCCCGGCTGGTAGCTCTGGAATATCTGGAATGAATATGTAAATCTGTGATGTACATCGTTTCCTCCTCTTTTCTTTCCGTTCGTAGTTCCCCGACTTTCTTTCCATCAGGATGGCCATAAAATTTCAGCCAGCTCCTTCCATGCCTCTGCAAAAAATTCTTCCCGCTCCCAAAATGTCCGTTCCAGCACAGCCATATTTTCTTCGGAATACTCTATCTCTCTGGAATAATCTCTGGCATCGTCTGCCTGCTGCTCCAGCGAAAAATGGCCAAAACGGCGAAATGTCTCCAGATCCAGCATCATCACAACAGCCGCACTTGCCACCGCCAGCCTGGCTCTGGACAGAAGATCGCCATCAAAGGCGGCTTTTCCCCAATAACGGTATACAAAATACACCATCAAATGCTCATACGCATATTTCCAGCATTCAGTCTCTTTCATGAAATTTGGAAGCAGCTCCAGCAGTATTTCTCTGTCCCGGTCCAACTCTTCCATCCGCTCCGGCCAGTCCGGATGAATCGGTTCCAGACTCTCAAATACGGAGAAGCATGCATGCAGTGTCTGCGCTGCTCCCTGTTTACCAGCCGTGCCCTCCATCTTTATGGTGCTGCTCTCCGCCTCTTTTACTGCTTTCCAGATTGCCGCTGCTGCCTCTCCCAGTTCATCCGGATCCATGGCATCCAGCTCTTCCTGCAGATTTTCCGCCAGATCCAAAAAGCGCCAAACTCTCCGTCCAAGTCCCTCCCTGCGGTTCTGCAGCATGGAGAGTGCTGTTTCTCTGGCCTGGAAAAGAGACACCAGATACGCTGCCTGCTCCATCCCCGGGTCAAGCTCAACCGGGACGCCTTCATCCAAAGCAGTAACCGGCGCAGAAGAAACGTCCTGATCCAAAGCAGCACAAATGGCACAGACTGCCCGTTCCCAGCTGTTTTTTTCCTCCTGGCTCTCCCATTCTGTCTCAAAAGAAAGAGGCGCTTCCTCTGAAAACAGAAGTCTTGCCGCCTCCTCGCAGCAAAGTCCCAGTCCGGCCTCCGTCCGATCCGGAAGTCCCGGAATATCCTCGTACCACTCATAAAACCGCGGATGTTCCCGGCAGATTTCACAGAGAGAAGCTTCTCCAAGGTTCTGGTAAATTTCACAGAGATGGTCTGAATTCAAAAAATAACAGGCATCATTTCGCAGTTTAAAATGCGGCTGTCCCTCTCTGGAAATCCCCTCCTGCAGCCGTTTCCCAAAGTTTCCTTTTATCTCCCTGTAAAACCGTTCTGTCTCCTCATCAATGTCAATTTCCCAGCCAATACAGCAGTTATCCCGGCAGCGGGAAGCAATACAGGCAAACGAGCTGAAAAAAGCAGGTCTGATTATCATCGCTCTCCCCCGTCTTTTCCTGCTGAAAAAACGACACTGTCTGCTTCTTTCGGGCACAAATAGATTTGGCGAAGCCGTTCTTCCTCCTCTGGTTCTATCCCAAGACCTTTTTGCAGATAAGCGGCAAAATTCCCATACTCATTTTCAATGGCATCCCAGGCTGCCTCCAGATACGAGCTGTCCACCTCCATAAGGCGGCGAAACGCCTCCTCCCTCTCCGGCTCCAGTCCTTTTTTTCGTTCTTCTTCCACAAGCCGGTCATTCTCCTCTTTTCGCAGCACATTCGTCAGAAGATAGTCCTCCATAATCTCCTCTCTGGAAACTCCCAGGATTTCCAGAATGAACGCTGCTCCGACACCGGTCCTGTCTTTCCCGGCAAAACAATGCCATAGCGCCGACTTTCCCGGTTCCAGCTCCAGCAGAAGACGAAGAAATCGCCCATACTGCTCCCTGGCCCTCTGATCCAAAACCATACTGCGGTATACATTCCGCATCGCCTCATCCACATCGCCTACAGCAGTCATGGCAAACAGATCCCGCTGGCTGGAGCTTCCCCCTTTTATAAAGCTTTCAAAAATATCCAGATGCACGTAAGAAGCGCCTTCTATCACATCATCCGGCTTTTCCTCTACTTCCTGTTTTCTCCGCAAATCCAGAATCATGCCCAGATTCCATTTCTCCTGCAGTTCCCGTTTTTCTTCTTCCCTAATCTCCCACAACTCTCCGGATCGCAGCAGGACTCCGGATCTGACCAGCCTTCCGTCCCGCCCCTTCATGCCTCCGATATCTCTGAAATTTACCGGTCTTTCCATCCCTTTTCTCCCTTTCCTATAACGATTCGGGTGTCAAAAGGTCATTTTAAGAAGGAATGACGCATGAGAAAAATATGAATCCCAAAAAACTGTGCTTATTAGAATAGCAAGTGGGAGAAATACAGCAAAAAAATATCTATTTTCACCCTACATGCCCATGCACTTTATTGTGGGAAAGCGTGTTTTTACTAAAATTACCCTTTTGACACCCTAATCCTATAACTGAAACAGGGGAACAGCCAGACCGCCGTCCCCTTCCAACAACTCCTTTTTATTTATATGTATAGTGTGCCACGAAACAAAAAAATACGCAAGCGCTATTTGTAAAGCCAGTCCAGCTGAATCCCGCTCCTGCCCAGGTTGACAGAACCTGGAAATCATGTAATAATCGAAGCGAAAGGAATGAATCGTACATGGAAGAAATAAAAAAAATACCGGAATCCCCAGCTGCAGATTCCGCCAGTCCCCATAAGCGGAGAGTTCGATATAAAGGGACTCATCCCCGCCATTTCAATGAAAAATACAAAGAACTGAATCCAGAAAAATACGGAGAAACCGTTGAGAAGGTCATTCAGAAAGGCAGCACTCCTGCCGGCATGCATATTTCCATTATGGTACAGGAAATTCTGGATTTTTTTGATATCCAGCCTGGCCAGAAAGGCCTTGACTGTACACTCGGCTATGGCGGCCATACGCTGGAAATGCTGAAAAAGCTCAATCACACCGGCCACATGGTCGGGTTGGATGTGGATCCCATTGAATCCGCCAAAACCAGGGAACGTCTGAAAGCAAAAGGCTTTGATGAAACGGACATTACTATAAGGCTGACCAATTTTGCCAACATCGATCAGATAGCGGACGAATACGGTCCCTTTGACTTTATCCTGGCTGACCTGGGGGTATCCTCCATGCAGATTGATAATCCGGAACGTGGATTTTCCTACAAAACAGAAGGCCCTCTGGATCTTCGCCTGAATCCCCAGCAAGGAATTTCCGCCGCCCAGCGTCTGGCAAAGATCAGCCGGGACGAGCTCTGCGGCATGCTGATCGAAAATGCAGACGAACCCTATGCAGAAGAAATCGCAGGAACTGTCATGCGTTGGAGAAAAAAAGGCAAAAAAATCCTTACCACCACCCAGCTGTTCCAGGCCATTGAAGAGTCTCTCTCCTTTATTCCGGAAAAAGAGCGAAAAGAAGCTGTCAAAAAGTCCTGCCAGCGAACCTTTCAAGCGCTTCGCATTGACATTAACAATGAATTTGAGGTGCTCTATCAGCTGATGGATCGTCTTCCCGGCGCTCTGGCTCCCGGCGGAAAGGCTGCCGTCCTGACCTTCCACTCCGGAGAAGACCGTCTTGTCAAAAAAACCTTCCGTCAGTTTTACCAGATGGGCGAGTACAGTTCCATCTCCAAAGATGTCATCCGGCCGTCTGCTGAAGAATGTGCCCGCAACAGCCGCGCCAAATCGACCAAGCTGCGCTGGGCCATAAAAGCCTGAGACCAGCCGATCCATTGATTTTATTACCATCACATTATCTGACATAATTTACCATAAAAAGCTCCATTCCGCCTTTAACAATTCTATTCTGTAATTCAAAGAATGGCTTGTTAAAAAACCATGTCGTGATGTCTGTACGAAATCCACCGGAAAATACCGGGTTCCTGTCTTTAATTTTTGGGGAAACGAAATTAATGTCACGGTTGCTAGTCCCAAGTGAGCAAAAACTGTTGCAGGCAATAAATACGATACGAAAGATTCCAAATGGATTGGGACTTTATTAGATTCAGTAGTTTCCAATATCTTTGGGGAAATCAGCTGCATCTGTTATTGATTACCTAATTGAACAACCTAACTATTCCATCAACCACGAAGAAATAGCTTCCAGACTGCTAAGTTCCTAAAAAAAGAGGTCTGGTAAATCTCCTTACTACAAATATGCATTATGAAATGTCATGGTTAAAAACGTGCCATTAGACAGCTTATTAAAGTGTGCCTTTTATTGGATACCCTCTACTTTCTTTCACAGTACCTCCTTTAACATTTGATATGACAATATACCTCCATACCCTATTTTAAAGGAGGAGCACCTTGATTTACCCGTCCCTTTAAACTGATACAGTCAATTGCCGGACGCTTCTTCCGCTGGTCCACATCCGCACATAGACTTCCGTACACTTTTTAAATTTTCCGAAGGTTTTTACCGACTCATCCCGGTTTCCATAGACTTTCCAGAGGCCGGAAATGAGGAAATCTTTTCCTTTATTGCGGATAAAGCCGACTACATCTTCCAGAGGGTAACCTAAAAACACCCCAATCTCGTGGGGAAACCCATTCTGCCGCTGAAGCCGTTCCCTCAGGTGTTCCAGAGACTGCTCCACCCCCATTTCGCCGTACCCGTAATCCTGTAAAAAGCGGCGGATCTCCTGCTCCTTCAAGGTCACTTCCAGCCTGGAACGCCTGTAAACATAAATCAGCGCATTTTGCTTTTTCTTCCGCATAAGAATCAAAGAAATCCCTTTTTCTCTCATCTCCTCATTCCAGTATGTGAGATTTTCCATCAGTTCTTCCTCTGTCTGGTAGTCAAAACTGAACAAACTTGCCATTTTCAGAGAAGCAAGGGTAGGGGAACAGTGAAAAATCAAAGATTGTTCAAATGGCATAGCGCGTCCTCCTGCTTTTATTTACAGCAATTCTCCAGAATTTCCTGGAGCGCATTTTTACTGCTGCTATGGCAGCGGACAATATCTGTCCGACTCTGATCCACCTCTTCCAACGCCGCCCGAACCATTTTATGAGACACCGTGCTGGTAAACAGCACCAGAACGTCCGGACATCCGATCTGCTTATTAAAATCTGCCCGCATCTGGGTAAATACTTTTACTTTGCACCGGTATGCCTGGCAGATTTTCTTGTACTGCGCCACCATCCGGTCATGTCCTCCAACAATTACCACGCTCATCCTGACAACCTCCTATGTCTCTGCTCTCTCCGGAATGGAGACTTTCAAATAGTTAGCATAAGCTAACTCACAAAGTTAGTTTATACTAACCTCAGGAATTTGTCAACCCTTTTCCTTCCGTTTTTTATTACAGAAACAGGCCAGAAAAGACGCTTTTGCATCCTTTCTGACCTGTTTCACCGCAAAAATCCCAGGACGCCCCGGAAATCTTACAATCTCAGAATCGCATCTGTCGCAAGCGCAGAGCGCTCGCACTCTTCCGGCAGCAATGTAATCTGCCAGCACAGCGAGCTCCCTTTCATATGCTCTGCCGCATAACTGAGTCCGTTCGTCCTGTCATCCAGATAGGGTCTGTCTATCTGGTTCGGGTCTCCCAGAAGTATGATCTTTGTGTCCTTTCCCGCCCTGGTAATGATCCCTTTAATCTGGGCCGGCGTCATATTCTGCGCCTCGTCAATGATCAGGTAGGTTTTAATGATGGATCTTCCCCGGATAAAGGTCAGAGCCTCCGTCTGGATCAGGCCTCTCGCAAAGATTTCTTCTATCTTGTCGCTCAGTTCCTGCTCATTCAGATACCGCTCCTGCTCGTTGGAATCCACCAGCTGTTCCAGATTATCCAGGATCGGGCGCATCAAAGGAGAAATTTTTTCCTGTTCTGTCCCGGGCAGGAAACCGATCTCTGCATCAAACAGCGCATTCGGCCTGCATATGAGAATACGGCGGTATTCCCCCGATGCATTATTCATCACTTTTTCCAGTCCCACTGCCAGAGAATAGAAGGTTTTACTGGTTCCCGCCATCCCCTTTACGATTACCAGCGGTGCCTTCTCTGCAGGCTGCATCAGAGCCTCCTGCAGGAAATACTGCCCTACATTTCTGGGACTGACTCCGTAAGGAGCCGCTTTCTTATAATCCAGTTTCCGGATGATCCCATTTTCCACCCGCCCCAGGTGGGTCTTTTTTGTTGATTGATCCGCCTTCAGAATAATGAACTCATTTTCATACAGTACCGGGCAAAAACAATTGCCGGCGCTGTCACAGCAGTACACGGACCCCACCGGAACGCCTTTTCTTTTAAACTCTTTAAAGGCCTCCTCCGGAACAAAAACTTCTCTCCGCCCCATGTATTGCTCTTCGTGGCCAGCCACCTGCTCCGTTGTAAAATCTTCCGCCCGCACTCCCACAAGCTGAGCTTTAATGCGCAGAAGAATGTCCTTCGTCACAAGGACCACCTGTTTTTCGCGCTCTTTTGACAGGCCCACGCAAACCTTTAAGATCCGGTTATCGGACTTGTACTCCGGAAGATCCGGCGGAAGTTCTTCTTTCAGAAAATTCTTTTCTACCCGCAAAACACCTCCGGAGCTCATTGTAACCCCATCCAGCAGGTTTCCCTTCTCCCGGTGCATCTCCAGGATTCGGATGACTCTGCGGACGTTGGCTCCTTTTTCGCCTTCTTCTTTTTTCAGGTTATCCAGTTCCTCCAGGACCGTCATCGGCAATACAACATCGTTTTCCTCAAAACATTCGATGGCATAGGGAGCCTGAACGAGCACATTGGTATCCAGCACATAGGTTTTTTTCATACATACGCCCTCTCACTATATCATTTTAATACTTCCATACAAATTCATTTTACAGCGGGAACGTATAATCCAATAGTCCGGTATATTAAAATTTATGTAAAAAAACCAGACCTTCTCATTTGAAAGTCTGGTTCTTAAAACAGAATATCATCCTGTCAAGGGAAAAGCAACCCGCTTAGTTTAAGACGCAGGTTTTCTGTTCAGGACGCAATGTTTTTCCGCCTTATGCGTTATGCTGGCCTCCCGCACCCTCCGTCCCATGGCAGCCGCAGCTGCAGGCCCCGCCATGATCCTTTCGGCCGGAGCAAATGCCTCCCGAAGGGCATCCGATGCACTTTACACCATTTCTTTTTGACTTTACAATATAAGAAACTGCCAGGCCCACCAACAGAATCACAATTCCCATCAGTATAATATCGACCATCCGTCATCCTTCCTTTCCTGATAACTCTCTTCCAGGCAGACTTCCTAGATGGAAATGGCCTGCGCCAAATCTGCATCCATATTGTATCTGCCGTCTTTGATGGACACGACACATCCGTTTTTCCGCTGTTTTATTACTGTAATCGGTTCCCCACTATAGCATCCCAGGGAAAATAAAAAAGCCTCCAACTCTTTATCTTCGGTCACAATCTCTTTGACTGTATATTCTTTGCCTTCTTTGGCCTCTGATAACTTCATAATCATCCGGCACTCTCCTTTTTTTGAAACGCCTTTTCATAAATCGGTAAGTTAATCATTCATCACTTTAGTTAGTTTATACTAATCTTTTGATTTTGTCAATCCTTTTTGCCTTTTTCGAATTTATCTTTTTTCAAACTTGCAATTCCAATCGCAAAATGATAACATAATATGCAAAGACAGGAGGTATCATCTATGGGGTATACAAGCCACAGATCCGAGGAATCCGTCGAAGATTATCTGGAGACCATCTACGTGCTCAGTCAGCGCCTTCCGGTTGTCCGTTCCATTGATATTGCTACAGAACTTGGCTACTCGAAGCCAAGTGTCAGCGTTGCCATGAAAAATCTCAGGAACCGGAACCTGGTTACAGTTTCCAATGAAGGATATATTTCCTTCACTCCCGCCGGAAAGGAACTGGCCCTTGAGACGTACGAACGCCATACCGTACTGTCTAATTGGCTGATCAGTCTGGGCGTAAATCCTGAAACCGCTTCGGAAGATGCCTGCAAAATGGAGCACGATATCAGTTCCGAAACCTTTCGGGCATTAAAAAAACATATCCTTGGATAAAAAAGAAGCTTACCGGAGAATTGCTTCATACAGGAAAAAGCGCCGCAAACTTACCGTATTGCAGCGCTTTTTGTATTTTCTGTGATTATGCAGAATGTAAGCTATATTCCATCGTAAACTCTTTATCCGATTTCCGGATTCTCCAAAGAACAATCAACGCAAATACGATCACAGTAATCAGGCCCGGAACAAATGCCGCACCAGGGGAACCCGTTGTAATCCAGGTACCGATCTGGTATACGCCAAAGGCCACGGTATAACCAGTGGCAAGCTGAAGGCAGATTCCTCCCAGAAGCCATTTTCCACTCTTCATCTCCGAATTCATAGCTCCAAGAGCCGCAAAGCACGGAGGCGTATAAAGGTTGAACATCAGGTACGCCAGCGCCGCCGCTTTGGTAAGGCCCATAACCGTCGCCACTTCACTTCCATTTCCGATCAGTGCCAGTTCCTCTGTATCGATCAGATTTGTGACACCATACACAACGGCCAACGTACCAACTACATTTTCTTTGGCAATGAAGCCGGTTACTGCCGCTGCCGCCAGCTGCCATACGCCGAATCCCAGTGGGATGAACAGCAATGCAAAGGGATGGGCAATGGACGCCAAAATGGAAGTGCTTTCTGCCCCCTCTTCCACAAGCTGGAACTGCCAGTTAAAACTCTGCATGATCTGAACGGCTGTATTGCAGACCAGAATAATAGTCCCGGCCTTTACAATATAGGCTTTTCCGCGCTCCAGCATGGACCCGCAGGCTCTTTTTAAACTGGGAAGCTTATACTCCGGAAGTTCAATGATGAAAAAGGATTTCCGGTATTTCTGTCCTGTAATCCTCTTTACCAGCAATGCCCCAAGAAGCACCAGCAAGATCCCGGTTAAATACATGGTTGCAGAAACCCACCAGGCATCTGCAAAAAACGCGCCTGCAAACAGGGCGATTACCGGAATTTTCGCTCCACAGGGCATGAACGGCGTCAGCATCGCCGTTGCGCGGCGCTCACGCTCATTGCGAATAGTACGGCAGGCCATAACTCCAGGAATAGCACAGCCTGTGCCGATTACCATGGGGATAACAGATTTTCCGGAAAGACCGACCCTCTTAAAAATCGGATCCAGCACCACCGTTGCTCTGGCCATATATCCGCAGTCCTCCAGCAGGGCGATCAGGAAATACATGACCATAACAAGCGGAAGAAAACCAACCACCGCACCAACACCGCCAATGATACCGTCCACAAGAATCGCATACAACAGCGGATTTGCCCCTTCCAGCATTCCGCCGACCCACCCCTGGAAGGTCTCGATCCACCCAACCAGCCAGTCTGCAATCCAGGTTCCCAGAGTCGTCTGAGATATGTAAAATACCAAGAAAATAATTGCCATAAAAATCGGAATTCCGATTATCTTATGGGTAATAATACCATCGATCTTATCCTGTACGTTCTTATCCTTGGTAAACACTTTCCGTTTTTCCACCTGACTGACGATGTCATTCACAAACTCGAAGCGTTTCCGGTCAGCCGCCTCCACCGTCGCCCGGTCTTTCAAGTCTATGTCCGCCTGGGTATACGGAGATTTCTGACCGTTTCCCCGGAGCGCTATCGCAGACTCTATCGCTTCCTTAAGTCCCTGATGGCCGGAAGAAGTGGACACAGTTTTTATAACTGGACACCCAAGCTTTTCCGATAAAAGCGATTCATTGATCTGTGTCTGTTTCTTCTCCACAATATCGCTCTTGTTCAGGGCAACCACCACCGGCACACCCAGCTCCAGAAGTTGTGTAGTAAAAAACAGGCTTCTGCTCAGATTCGTAGCATCCACGATATTAATAATCACATCTGGCTTCTCGTTTTTCACATATCCGCTGGTAATACTCTCCTCTGACGTGAACGGCGACATGGAATAGGCCCCTGGCAAATCTACCGCAATTATTTCTTCTTCGCCGGCGTAATAGCTCTTCTTAATGGGACTTTCCTTTCTCTCCACTGTAACACCTGCCCAGTTCCCGACGCGCTCATTTCTGCCAGTCAGGGCATTGTACATGGTTGTTTTTCCACTGTTTGGATTCCCTGCAAAAGCAATCCTCATAATTATACCTCCCATTCGTTATTTCATGCTAATTTTTGTTAGCATTTGCTAACCTTTCTGTAAAAAAATAATCTTCGTCTCATTTCTTTTTCGCAGTTAGTTTACACTAATTTAAGTTTGTTGTCAATTACTTTTTTAACTTTTCATGTATTTTTATGCCTTCCATTCGGACACGAAATAGCTGAGCAGGCCTTCTTTTGACAATGGTTCACAATAGCTGAGTATACAGCAGTCACAATCTATCGATTGAATCATCTGTATCAAAGCTTGCAGCTTATTCTTGTCCATATATCCGCCATTAAAGAAATCCTCGCTGGTGGAATCCCCTAAAAACAGCACTTTTTCTTCTGGCACATAAACACAAACCGTATCTTCTGAATGTGGCGAAACTGTATGAAAAATCCGGGCGGTAATGCCGCCTAAGTCCAGAGTCATGTTAGCAGAAAAGGTTATATCGGACAGTACAATATTTAATTTGTCCTGCCCACAATATTCTGTTCTAAAATGAACATCTTCTTTTTTCAGGATTTCGATATAGTCCGGATCCATTGCCTGTTTCTGCTGATCTTTTAGAAACTCATTTGTTTTATCGTGGGCAATGCTGATTCCATTGATAGCATGCATCCCAAAGGTATGGTCATAATGCCAATGTGTAATGACAGTAAAATCCGGTTTCTGAAACCCTTCTGCCTCGATTGCTCTGTAAAAATCCTGAACATGAGAAGCCGAATATCCGGCATCAATCGCCAGAGAGAATTTATCTCCTTTGAGATAAGCTAACAGCGGTCTATCTACTTCGGGATCATGCTCTAAAAAATAGATGCGGTTGGTTAATTGATTGAATCTCATTTTCTTTAATTTACCGGGATTGATTGTGTCTGTAGCAGCATTATATAAATTATTCATACTTCAATATCCTCCATATATAACAAATTATCAATACCACTTTGCCTGCTGTCTTTCATTTTCCATCCTATTCTATTCTATTGCACCCATTTATTTTGATGTTTCCATTGTAACCTTTTTTTCGATATTTTCAAACGTATAGATGATGTCATTTTCAGCCACATAAATTTGTTCTATTCCCTGTGCCGTCATAAAGCTTCCTGGTTACTGTTGACAGATAAATGATCAAACCATAATACTGATCAGGATGGAGCCCCCTTCCCATCGCAGAATAAACTGTGAAAGATCAGAAAGGGAGTCATGAAATCTTTCATAAAGTGATATGCCCACTCCGCACAACGGCTCCGTGAAATAGCCATATTGATTAAAAATCCCCCCATCCGTCTGGAGGTTGAAAACAAGAGAACATAACATAATCGTTTGCTTTGGATTATAACATCAAGAAAATCTATGACAAGAAGGAAATAAGGACTATAAACTTGCCTGTTTCATGCTGTCCGGATGTCAGATCTCTGCCGGTACATCATTGGAATCCAGTCCCCTTACCCCCACCGGCTACGCTACCAAAGAGGTACAACGAATCTCCGTCTTTTACGATGGTTCCCTGTACCTGCACAATGCCACTGGTTTCGACCTTCCAAAAGAGGACAGCTGGGAGCTTTTAGGGCAGGTAGCCTCTGTCAACAATCTGGAATGGCCTTCCAAAGATTTCGCCGGTACTCATTTATACATAGGGCAGGAGATTTACCGGGAGCCGTCAGAACCGCAAAAATTGTATGCATCTCTGGTATTCTGTTTTTGGAAAAGCGGCTGCGATTGCCTCCTTGATCCCTGTAAGACCATCCGCACAGATAATCAAGATATCTTTTACGCCCCGATTCTTCAGCTCATTTAAGACAGAAAGCCAGAATTTCGCACTTTCGTTCTCTCCAATGGTAATTGAAAGAACCTATTTCTTCCCCTCTGTATTAATGCCCAAAATTATATAGGCAGCCAGTTTGCGAATAACTCCATTATCCCGTACTGAATAGTGGATGGCATCAATATAAACGATAGGATAGACCTCGTCTAACGGGCGATTCTGCCAATCTTCAATCTGCGGCAAGATTTTATCCGTTACATCTGAAATGAAGCCTTCAGAAGCCTCAAATCCATAAATATCTTCCATTATTTCAGAGATCTGACGTGTTGTCATACCCTTGGCATACATAGTAACAATCTTCTGATCAATATCAGAAATATCTTTTTGACATTTTTTTACCACCTGCGGTTCAAAGGTTGATTTCCGATCCTGTGGCACTTCAATTTCCATAGAACCATAACGGCTATTGACCTGCTTGCGTTTATAACCGTTGCGGTAATCATCGTTGTCAGAGCGCTCTGATTTTTCATATCCGAGATGATTATCCATTTCGGCTTCCATCATCTCTTTAATAGTGCCGCCCAGAAGATCTTTGAGTGCATCCTGGAGATCTTCAGCACTTTCAATGTCGTATTCTTCGAGGAGCTGACGGATGATGTTTCTCTTTCCCTCTGTCATTTGTACTCTGTGAACCGGTTTCTTTTGTCTTGCCATAATAATAGGTCCTCCTAATGATATTTATTGTATCATAGAAGAACCTTTCATAGGACTTTTACAGAAAAAGTTTCACACAGTCCGGATATATCCTGCTTGTTTTATCGAGAACAGCCCCAATCATCTTGCTTAACGAATACACTACTGCTCTTCCTCATACTCTGCCAGTTCCTCAAAATCCGCGTCATCCCCCATCCTTCTCAGATAGTCCAGACCGCCATCCACGGCACACGTTCCGCAGCTATATGTAACGAAATCATGGCAGCTTTGTGATTCGATCACATCCCCGCAGTGATTGCATCGAATCGCATTTCTTTTAATCTTTTTCATGGTTTCCTTTTCCTTATTTATAAAGTTGATACTTTGTGCTGATTTTGTGAGCTGTTTCGTCAGCCAACGGCTTAAAACCGATAGCCGTCAGCGTCCGGCCGATTCCGTCCTCATCCACCTCTTCCGGCTCCAGCTCCGTGAGACAACGATCCCATATCAGAAAGAAATCCTTTCCTTCTTCCAGTCCCATCTCCTCTGCCATCGTCTTTGCCTTCAACAGATGAGTCCGGTTCTTGGCTGCGCAGACTGTTTTGGTAAAAATCCCGCAAATCCAGTCTTCATACACTTCTTTTGAGAAAATATATTCCGCCTTGTAGCAGAGCTTTCCTGTCTCGTCCGTCATCTCCGTCACATTCGTTCTGTCCCGCAAATGGTAGGTTAAAAAAGCTTCGGAGGCATGGCAGCACTGAGCCGCCAGCTTCCCAGAAGACATTCCAAGGTCTTTTCTCGCTATGATTAACTGTCGCATTTCTGTTCCTCTCTTAAAAATCAAAGTATTTTTTACGCAGCTTTCGGTTAGCCATCACTGCCAGATACCGCTTGATTTTCATCCGTGCCGGATTGTGCGTGAGCTTCCTGCTTGCAAGCTCCCATCGCCCCGTTACCAGTTTAATCACTTTTCCTTTTTCCCTGTTCTCGTCCAACAGACGCCTGAACAGTTCCAGTGCAGCCCGGTAATCCAACTCTTCCCTGTTGTCCATGAACTCGTGAAACATCGTCTCAAACGGATCAATTCGCCCGTAAGTCTCGTCCGCATCCACGAACACCTCAAAAAATTTTTCTTCAGAGTATTCCTCTTCAGACCATTTCGCGGCATTCTCTTTTTTAATCTGTTTGTGCCTGTCGGCCAGCTTCAAAAGCCATTTTTCCACTTCATCGGATATGATCACTTCATCGGATCCGTCCCACCAGTACAGACGGTCGTCATCCGACAGCTCGTAAGGTGGATTATTCTGGACTTCCGGCGGAAGCGGTTTGTGAATGTAATCTTCCTCGTACAGAAAATCCTCCGTACAGATCGGCTCGATATCCCGAAGTTTTTCCTGGCAGGAAGCAGGAAGCTCATCTCCTATCAGGTGTTTAATCCAGCCACAGATCCATTCCTCGGCGATGCTTCCAGTGTATCCCACGGTTCCTCTGAAATCATCGTAAATGCAGTACAGCATGTATGCAGCCAGCACAACATCCGCAAATTCTCCACTCCCCACTTTTTCCGTCCACAGTGAGCAGGTTTTTGAGTCATATTCTGCCAGTTCCCAGCTTTCATCCTCAAAATAATTGTAATAAAAGACCGTCTTCCCTCCCGGATAAAGTTTTGCCGGTCTCAAAAGTCCGATTTCGTGATCCAGAGCATAAACCACATCAAAACTCATCATGCCTCCGTAATTCAAAATCTTAACCATCTGCCTTGAAAATGCAATTTGGTCTCTCTCGTTTATACCCTTTTTTCCCTGATATCCTGCGTAAGCACCCATATGTATGTCCTCCTTCTTTTTGTTTTTCATTTTAGCAATAAGCAGGATAAAAGTCATGCAACCGGCAGGTGCATAACGAATAAAAATCCGCTGCCACAATACTATCAGTTCTCACAAGACTTTACATTCCAATATGGAGAGATTCATACAGAGGTTTTACCACTATTTTATGCATAAAACAGCTGAGACGATGTTGTTTACATTATAATTATGCGTTTCATTTTCAATTTTTCCGCAAAAATCGAATTTATGTCTGTCGATCTACGGGGTTTTTGGCTCTATTGGACATCGACAGACATAACCTATGCATGGACCGCTCTGTATATCGCCATGCTATTTAGCGACAGTTGAGTATAAAAAAGAAATGTCCGGAATAAAATAAAATTATCACTGAAATTAGATTGACATTTTTGACGATGTCAATTATGATTATATCAGTGATCGCGTTGCAGATGCTTGCGGGGCCTGCAACCTGGGGAGAAACCTTCGGGGGTCTCCCCATTTTACTACATAAAAGCGTGGCTGCGCTTCATGAAAAAAATTTTTCTAAATTATGAGCAGCAGTTAATAAAACTGCAGGATGAAAAGAAATTAAATATTCCTGATTGGGATTATGCCTACGAGATGTTGAAACGCTACAGTTATTATTCCTTGATTAGCGGCTATAAGAAACAGTTTAAAAATCCAGATACAGCAACTTACAGGAAAGATGTCTGTTTTAATGACATTGTTGCTCTGTATGAATTTGATGAGAGTTTGCGATCTTTGTTTTTAAAATATCTGCAGAAAATTGAACGAGAGATGAAATCTTATATTTCTTTCTATTTTTGTGAGAAATATGGCGAGCGGCAGGAAGAATATTTAAAAAGCAGTAATTATAACTACTCTAATAAAAACAGGCAGGATATTGATAAATTAATTAAAATCCTGAAAAGATATACAGACGGCAATACGGATTATCATTATATCAATCATGCCAGTACGAAGTATGGGAATGTACCACTATGGGTATTGATCAATGCTCTTACATTTGGGAATATTTCTAAATTTTATATGTTGTCCAGATATGATCTTCAAGCAAAAGTGTCTATAAATTTTGAAGGAATTAATGAAAGCCAGCTGTCAAAAATTCTGACTGTACTGACTGGATTTCGAAATGTATGCGCTCATGGCGAAAGACTTTACTGCTATCATACAAAACAGGCGATGCCTAATCTGATGCTACATAAAAAATTAAATCTTCCTAAAACGGGACAGGAATATCTGTGTGGAAAGCATGATTTATTTGCTGTAGTAATTTCTATGAGATATTTACTGCCAAATGATTGGTTTTTGATGTTTAAAAAAGAATTGATCAAGGTCATTAGACAGTATATAAAAAAAACTTCTTGCTTCACAGAAAAAGAAGTTCTGGAATTCATGGGATTTCCAGAAAATTGGAAAGATATTACCCTGTATCAGAAAAAATGATGTGAATATTTATATATTTTAAGGTATTTATACACGCAGGTGCCTTTTAGGTGGCTCGGAGAAGATCCGGGCTTTTTTATATCCGTTTTCAGGAGGTAATTTCACATGTTCAGGAACACAAAAGGAAATTACAAGGCTATTCCACGGGTAAATGAAAAATAAATCTTCTTATTTCATTTATAATGTAATTCGAATTTACCTGAAATTACCCCTGTTTCCGATACAATAGGAATCCGAAAATCGCAATTTTACCCTCTTGTTTCCGGTACAATGGGAAATTTTTCAAAAATGCCAATTTTCGTCCTTTTCCCATTTCAAACGGAAACAAGACGCATTTTTTGAAAAAATCGCAGTTCCATTTCAAAAGGAAACAGGCGTTTTCCGGATTTTTGGCTTTTCCTATTAGAAAAGAAATAAGCGACCGTTTGAAAACACTTTTCTCATTTTTCGTACCGGCTGCGGCACAATATATTTTTGCTGCAGAAAAGAGAAAAAACCACAGCCAGTCAGGTTTTTCCGACTGTCCGTGGTCTTTTCCGGTTTGTTATGACATGTGTATTTTTGCCCTTTGTTTCCGTTATAATGGGAATTAACACTCGTCGATGGCCTTTCCAATATCGTGGCGCATGTATTTATTTTCAAACTCCACCCATTCTGTGGCCTTGTAAGCATTGGCACGGGCCTCTTTCAAATCTTTCCCTTTGGCTGTTACTCCAAGAACACGGCCGCCATTCGTCACAATTTTTCCATCTGCATTGAATTTGCTCCCGGCGTGGAAAACATAGTATCCATCCTCCTGGTCAAACCGCTCCAGACCATTGATCACAAATCCTTTTTCGTAGTGCTCTGGATAACCGTCCGATGCCAGTACCACACAGACTGCAGCATTGTCCTCAAATTCCAGTTCTACCTGATCCAGGGTTCCATCCATGCAGGCCTCAAAGAGATCCACCAGGTCATTTTTCATCCGCGGAAGCACCACCTGAGTTTCCGGATCGCCAAAACGGGCATTATATTCCAGAACCTTCGGCCCTTTCTCTGTCAGCATCAGTCCAAAGAAAATAATCCCCTTAAACTCCCGTCCCTCGGCACGCATGGCGTCCACTGTCTTCTGATAAATGTGTTCCCGGCAGAAAGCATCCACTTCCTCTGTATAGAATGGACTGGGAGAAAACGTTCCCATTCCACCGGTATTCAGACCCTGATCGCCATCCTTTGCCCGCTTGTGATCCTGGGCAGATGTCATGATTCGGATGGTCTTCCCATCCACAAAGGACAGTACCGACACTTCCCGGCCGGTCATAAACTCTTCCACCACAATCCGGTCTCCCGCGGAGCCGAACTGTTTGTCCAGCATCAGAGTTTTCACGCCCTCTCTCGCCTCTTCTCTGGTCTGGCAGATGAGAACTCCCTTTCCAAGAGCCAGACCGTCCGCCTTCAGCACGATGGGCATGGAAGCCGTCTCCAGATACTGAAGAGCTGCTTCCGGAGAGTTAAACGTCTCATAACCAGCTGTGGGAATCCCGTATTTTTTCATCAAATCCTTGGAAAAAGCCTTGGATCCCTCTAAAATCGCCGCATTTGCTCTGGGTCCGAAGGCCCGGAGACCCGCTGCTTCAAAGGCGTCCACCGCACCGGCTGCCAGAGGATCATCCGGAGCCACCACCGTCAGATCAATTTCCTTCTCTCTGGCAAAGTCCACCAGGCGATCAAACTCCATCACGCCGATCTCCACACACTCTGCCACCTGTGCAATCCCCGCATTTCCCGGTGCACAGTATAATTTATCTACCCTGGGACTCTGGGCCAGCTTCCATGCAATGGCATGTTCCCGACCGCCTCCGCCCACAATCAAAATCTTCATCGCTTTAAACCTCTCCATTTGCAATCATATCAATGGCCTTTGGCAGAATTACCCACTCCGCCTGCTCCATTACGCGGCGCTGCAGCACCTGGGGAGTATCCCCCGGCAGCACCTCCACCGCCTTCTGAAGAATAATGGGGCCTGTATCCATTCCCCGATCCACATAATGCACCGTAGCGCCCGTCAGCTTTACGCCGCGGGCCAGGGCGGCCTCATGCACCTTCAGCCCGTAATAACCCACACCGCAAAAAGCAGGAATCAGGGACGGATGGATATTGATAATCCGCCGCTCATACTGCTCCACCATGGCCTCCGGAATCTTAACCAGAAAACCGGCCAGCACAATGAGATCCGGACTGCAGGCATTAACTGTGCCCAGAAGCGCCTCATTAAAAGCCTCCCTGTTTTCATAGGCTTTTGGCGTAACCACATAAGCCGGAATCCCGTGCTCTTTGGCCCGCTCAATGGCATAGGCCCCTTCATTGTTGCTGATAACTGCGGAAATTCTGGTATTCCGGATTTCACCACGGTCAACAGCATCCAGAATCGCCTGCAGATTGGTGCCTCCGCCAGACACCATAACTACAATGTTTAGCATAAGGTTACTCCCTTTTCTCCTGCTTCAATAGAACCCACCACATAAGGAACATCCCCTGCAGAACGCATGGCCTCCATGGTTTTCTCCACGTCCTCCGGTGCCACAGCCACAATCATACCCAGGCCCATATTGAAGGTATTGTACATCATCTGCTCCGCAATCTCACCCTTCTTTGCCATGAGACCGAAAATCGGCGGAATCTCGTAGCTGTCTTTCCGGATGACTGCATGAGTACCTTCTTTTAACATACGCGGAACGTTCTCATAGAAGCCGCCTCCCGTAATATGACTGCAGGCCTTTACCGTCACGCCGGCCGCCTTCACTGCCTTCAAAGCCTTCACATAAATCCGTGTGGGGGCTAAAAGCGCCTCGCCCAGTGTTTTTCCCAACTCATCATAGTAGGTATTTAATCCCTCTCGGGTCATTTCTTTTTCAAATACCTTGCGCACCAGAGAAAAACCGTTACTGTGAACGCCGGTGGAGGCCATACCGATCAGCACATCGCCGGCTGCCAGCTGTTCGCCGGTAATCATCTCTTTCCGGTCGCACACACCCACAGCAAAGCCAGCCAGATCATAATCCTCCTCCGGCATCAGTCCCGGGTGCTCTGCCGTCTCTCCGCCGATCAGCGCCGCCTCCGACTGCAGACATCCTTCCGCCACACCTTTTACGATGGATGCAATCTTTTCCGGGTAATTTTTGCCACAGGCAATGTAGTCCAGGAAAAACAGAGGTTCTCCTCCTGCACAGGCAATATCATTGACACACATGGCAACCGCATCGATTCCGATAGTATCGTGCTGATCCATGATGATCGCCAGCTTTACCTTAGTTCCGCAGCCATCCGTACCGGAAAGGAGCACCGGCTCCTCCATCTCTTTAATCTTTGACAGGGAAAATGCGCCGGAAAAGCCTCCAAGACCTCCCAGAACCTCTGCCCGCATCGTTTTTTTCACATGCTCCTTCATCAGCTCCACAGACTGATATCCCGCTTCAATATCCACTCCGGCGTTCTTGTAATCCATTTTTTTCCTCCAACGTATGTTATTTTAGTAACCGTTCCGAACTGCTCTCAACCATTTTATTTCTTCATCTGAGCCGTATACTCTTTATATCCGATCTGAGAAAGTTTCTCTGCCTTTCCAGCTACCTCCTGCTTCATCTCTTCGGAGTATGCTTTAAGCTTTGCCAGAAGCTCCGGATCCGAGGTGGCCAGAATTTTCGCAGCCAGGATTCCCGCATTTTTACCGCCATTGATGGCAACGGTGGCAACCGGAATACCGGACGGCATCTGTACGATGGAATACAGAGAATCTACTCCGCCCAGATCCGACGTCTTCATGGGAATACCGATTACCGGCATGGGGAACAAAGCTGCACACATACCGGGAAGGTGAGCCGCTTTTCCTGCACCGGCAATAATCACCTTGAAACCCTTCTCCTCTGCAGACTTTGCATAATCAAAAAAGATGTCCGGTTCGCGGTGTGCAGAAATAATCGTCATCTCGTAGTCAATTCCCATTTTCTCCAGGAAATCTGCTGCCTGTGCCATAACCGGCATATCTGAATCGCTGCCCATTACAATTCCTACTCTTGCCATCTTTCATTCTCCTTCTCTTCCATGTGTGTTTTAATTTCATTACTAAGTTATCGCTTATTTATTAGCTCAACTTATAAGTAAATTTAATTAAATTGAGCTTACTTATTAGTAATGATACTAGGTTTTTTTTATCAAGTCAATAGAAATCTGGCCTTCCTTTATCATTTTGCGCAACCGACCCAGGCGACAAAAAAAGTGTGTAAATGACAGCTATGACTTCCTTGCCACCCGCCTTATTCCATGGTACACTCTTTTCCATGAAACGAATTCTTACCTATACCATAACAGGACTTGCGGCGCCTGTGACCATCGCCGCATTTTTAAAGCAAAAAGGCTTTTCCCGCCGCGTTCTCATCACTTTAAAGGAAGCACCGGGACAAATCCTGAAAAACGGACTTTCTGCCCGGGCAGACACACGGATACAGAACGGAGATCAGCTGACTCTCTCCATCACAGAAGAGGACTCTTCCGCATCCATCCGCCCCGTTCCTCTTCCTCTATCCATTCTTTATGAGGACAGTGACCTGATGATTTTAAATAAGGAGGCCGGCATGCCGGTCCACCCTTCTGTGGGAAATCATGAAAATACGATGGCCAATGGTCTGGCCTGGTATTTTCTCCAAAAAAAAGAGCCCTTCGTCTTCCGGGCTGTCAACCGCCTGGACCGCGATACCAGCGGTCTTCTTCTGGTGGCCAAACATAAGCTCAGCGCCTCTCTTCTCGCGAAACAGGCAGCAGAAAAAAGAATCCGCCGGGAATATCTGGCCATCGTATCGGGACGGCCAGAAGACTCCGGGCGGATTGAACTTCCCATCGGACGGAAAGAGGGTTCTGTCATTGAGCGGTGTATTGATCCGGAAGGCGGGGATTTTGCTGCAACCCGATACTGCCTTCTTAAGTATGACAGGGAGAATGACTGCTCACTGATCTCGCTTCTGCTGGAAACCGGACGTACCCACCAGATTCGGGTTCACATGAAGGCCATCGGCCATCCGCTGCTGGGGGACTTCCTCTATTATCCGGATTTCCGTCTGATAAAGCGACAGGCTCTCCACTCCTTTCGCCTCTCCTTTATCCATCCCCTGTCCGGGGCCAACCTCTCTTTTGAGGCACCGCTTCCGAATGATTTCACCGTACTCTGGAACCGTGATATTCCCCTTTACCACAGTCCATTCCTTTGAAATCAGGAAATTTAATTTTGGCGAAGTCCTTTTGGATAATGATTTTTCAAAATTCCGCCGGAAAGCTTGGCCCAGCCGATGGAATAGCCATCTACGGTCATGAGAGTCCAACCCTTTTTCTCTTTTGGGATCGTCTGGCCCTCCTCTCCTGATTCCCGACTGGAATCAGGCGCTATTTCAGAAAAATCCGCCAGCGACTCTCCCCGCAGATAGGCAGCAATCTCTTCACCGGTGCTGTCTAGCCGACGGCTCTGCCATACCTCTTCTTCTCGCAGTGCCATAGCCAGTCCGTGAGACGGTTCAAACCGGTTCTTTTTAAAGGTTCCCAGATGGAGTCCCGGCCGCAGCACCCGCAGGCCGTCGCAGGAAATCATCCCCGGCGGCATCGCATACAGCTGTTCTCCAAAAAGAACAAATTCTTTCCCCTGCATCCAGTGTTCCGGCTCCCGGAAGGTCTCCCGGCAAAAGCGCTCATAGGTGGCAAGAAGATTTTTATCCTTCATTCGGGAAACCGGCTTTCCCTTTCCAGCCTGTCGGCCGTTTGTCCACTCTCCGTCTTTTCTGAGCACTGCCATGTAATGCCCCTCTCCTTCTGTTTTATGGGGCCAGATTCTCACGGTTCGTTCCAGATGCCAGTCGCCTTCCTCTCCCCAGGCCGGAACCCCTTTTGACAATCCGGAAATCTCCGGCACATCCTCCAGGAAGAAGTCCGGATGCCTTTGCAGAAACCGGCTGACTGTCTTCTCATTCTCCTCCGGCGCAAAGGTACAGGTGGAATACACCATACGTCCACCCGGCTTCAGCATAACAGCAGCATTGTCAAGAATTTCATGCTGGCGGTTGGCGCATCGCTCTACATTTTCCGGACTCCACTGGCTGACCGCCTCCTCATCCTTGCGGAACATCCCCTCTCCGGAGCAGGGCGCATCCACCACAATTCCGTCAAAATACTGGCAAAATACGCCGGACAGCCGACCGGAATCCTCATTGGTTACTACTGCATTTCTTACCCCCATCCGTTCCACATTCTGGGAAAGAATTTTAGCCCGGGCCGGATGGATCTCGTTGGTAACCAGAATACCTCTCCCCTGCAGACGAGATGCGATCTGTGTGGTCTTTCCGCCGGGAGCGGCACAGAGATCCAGAATTTTTTCCCCCGGCTGTGGGTCCAGCACAGACACAACCGCCATGGCACTTGGTTCCTGAATATAGTAAACGCCTGCCTCATGATAGGGATGACGACCTGGGCGTTCTCCCGCATCATAATAAAATCCTTCCTCTGCCCATGGAATCGGCCGAAGCGAAAAAGGCGTCTGCTGTAAAAAAAGCGCCTCGTCTGTTTTCAGCAGATTCAGACGTAATCCCTGGCTCCTTTCTTTCTCGCAACTGGCAGTAAACGCTTCATATTCTTCATCGCCCAGCATCCTCCTCATTCTGTCTTTAAACGCAACTGGTAATTCCATTATTTTCCCCCTGGATATTTCGGCCTGTTCAGGCCATACTGTCTCTTAGTAACTCTGCGGCTAAATCCGAAAGGCGGTATAGTATGGACACTTCCTTTATTTCACACGTTCTGATTCCCGGCTCTACCTTGCTCCTGGCCTGGGGCGAAAACCCTTTTTCCGCCAGCTTTTCCAGTCTGGGAGCTCAGCCGGAGCGGCGAACTGCCTTTCTCCTCTGGTGTCTTCTCCTATCCCTGTACCTCTATGTCTCTCTCCGCCCTCTCACAAAACAGCAGATTCCGGCAGCTGCAGCATTTCTGCTTCTGGTTTCTGCTCTTCTTCCCTACCGACCGGCAACTGCACCGCTTCTGGCGGTTTTTCACGTGGCATCCGCCTTTTTTTCCTCTCTGCTTCTGTTTTTCTGTTTTCTGCAGCTCTCTCTGACTCTCTGCAAAAAAGATCCGCAGAAAGGCCTGCCCGTTGTTCTGACGCTTCTGCTCTCCGCCTTGTTCTGCCTGTCTCTCTGGATCCGGACCGGCATCATCAGCGCGGCCATGGAAATCGTTATCATCCTGACCGCCTGCTCTGTAATCCGCCGTCTGCAGAAAAACACACCAATGGCAGAACTTGTCTGTGACAAAACGCGGGGTACTGCAAAATAAAGAAACTCTCATTTTGCAGCACCCCGCATTTCAATTACTTTTGATTCCCTTCACGCTGAATCCGTACCATCAGTACACAATCTTATAATCGTCGGAACCCTCTCCATTCACTGCATAGTAAGCCGTATGCTCCTCTGGCTTTATGTATACATCCAGCGTTTTAATGTCTTCCTCTTTATGTCCGGCTGCGATATATGCCTTCTTTGCAGCTTCCAGAAGAGCCTCTGCCGAAGTCTCGCCGCCTGCATACTGTACGTATACGGACGCCTTTATCTCTGCTGTCTTTTTCGCCGGAGCCTTTTTTGCAGCTGAAGCAGCTGTCTTTTTGGAAGCCGTTCCTCTCTTCGCTGCAGGAGCTTTTGCCGGAGCCGCCTCTTTTCCAGCCGGCGCCTTCTTTGCTTCTGCTTTTTCAGCCGCCGGAGCTGCTTTTACTTCTTTCACTTCTGCTAAAACCTTTGCAGTCTCTGCTGCCACTGTTTTCGCATCCGTTTTTTTCATTGCTGCCATTTTAAATCCTCCTCAAATCAACCATCGAATCCTTATGTCCATACTCTGATGTCGATTGTAGGAATTATACGCCCAATTCTGAATTTTGTCAACTGGAGACATGTTTCCTCAAATTAAACGCAGCAGTTCTTCTTTTAGAAAACAACCTGATAAATATTGTAAAAACCGGTCAGTGTTACAATTCCAACCATGATAGGGGTCAGATAGCGAATGCAGAAAATCCAGAGACGTTTGGCACGGAATGCTTTTCCATCCCGCTCAATCTCTTCCACCAGATATTCCGGTCCCCATTTCCATCCAATGTAATAGCACATGGTAATTCCGCCCAGAGGCAGGAGTATATTATCCGTAATCATGCCCACGAAATCGAACACACTGTAATTCAGGATCGTCACATCCCCCAGAGCGCCAAAGGACAGAGCGCTGGGGATACCCGCCAGGAAAATCAACGCACCAATCAGAAGCGTCGCATGGCGTCTCTCCCAACCCAGAGAATCAATGGCAAAAGAAACCACAACTTCCAGAAGGGCAATGGCGCTGGTTACGGCTGCAAAAAATACCAGAACAAAGAACAGCACTGCAAACAGCGGACCCGCTGTAATCTCTGCAAATACCTTGGGCAGGGTGCCGAAAATCAATCCCGGTCCCTGTGCCGGCTCCAGGCCAAAAGAGAACACAGCCGGAAAGATCGCAATTCCCGCCAGAATCGCAACCGCCGTATCCAGGCCTGCCACCGACATACAGCTTCCCGGAATATTCTCCTTTTCACTCAGATAGCTTCCATAGGTAATCGTAATTCCCATACACAAACTCAAAGAATAAAATACCTGGCCCAGAGCCGCACTGATGGAGGAGAAGGAGAAATTCGTCAAATCCGGCGTAAACATGAAGGAAAGTCCCTCCATGGCTCCCGGAAGCGTCACGCTGCGGACAATAATAACCAGCATCAAAATAAACAGCAGCGGCATCATCAGCTTGCTGACCTTCTCAATACCGCCAACTCCATAGTAGCAGACCGCAATGGTTACAGCCATGAAAACAAAATGCCAGAGTACCGTCTCGTTGCTGCTGATAAATGCCACATAGTCAGCCGGTGCCTCGAAGGTCAGAGCATAACTGAAAATATATTTGATAATCCAGCCTCCGATCACACTGTAATAGCTGAGAATAATAAATGCCGCCAGCACACCGAACACACCGACAATCCGCGCATGGGGATGAATATCGCCATAGGCAAGAACCGGGTCATGGCGTGTCTTACGCCCCAGGGACATCTCAGTCATCATAACCGGAATACCCAAAACGACGATAAAAAACAGATATGCAATCAGAAAGGGAAATCCCCCGTTTCTTCCCATTAAATAAGGGAATTTCCACAGATTCCCGAGTCCAACTGCCGCGCCGGCCGTGGCCATGATAAAGCCTAGCTTGCTGGCCCACTGATTCTTTTTCATCATGATGCATGTACCTCTTACTTTCTCTTCTTAATTAAAATAAAGATCAGACCACTGAGTCCCATTAAAAACGGATAATAGCAGTAAGGAATGATATCAAAGGGCGTCAATCCTGTCAGACTGGCTGCCGCCAGCATCTGGGCACCATAGGGAATAAGTCCCTGGCCCATGGAACTGAACATGTCGATCAGGGACGCAGACCGCCGCGGAGTCACATCAAAATCCGTGCTGATCTCCTTCGCGATGGGCCCTGCCATCACGATGGCTACCGTATTGTTGGCAGTACAGAGATCCACCAGAAGTGCCAGGGCAGCGATTCCCAGTTCCCCGCCGCGCTGGGTCTGGATCCTCTTTCGGATAAAGGACAGGACAAAATCAATACCGCCGTACTCCCGAACCAGAGCCACGATACTGGCCACGATAATGGAGATCACAGTGATATCGTACATACTCATGATCCCATCGCCCACGTATTTAAACATGTCTGCCGTCGTAAACGCACCAGTGGAAAGTCCCACAATCAGGGAGAGCACCGTTCCGCTCATCAGAACCACAAACACATTGACACCCACCAGGGCCCCCACCAGAACCACCAGATAGGGAAGTACCTGGAAAATATTGTAAGGAAGTTCTTTATCCAGGGAATAGTCGGTCGTGTGGCCCAGGATCAGGAACAGCACCAGCGTCACGATGGCCGCCGGAAGGACGATCTTAAAATTCTCCCGGAACTTATCTTTCATCTCACAGTCCTGGGTTTTTACAGCTGCAATGGTCGTATCCGAAATCATGGAAAGGTTGTCGCCGAACATGGCGCCTCCCACTACGGCGCCGGCACAAATGGCCGCAGAAATACCGGTCTTGGCGCTGATACCGGCTGCAATGGGCGCCAGCGCCGTGATCGTTCCCACAGAGGTTCCCATGGAAATGGAAATAAAACAGCCGATCACAAAAAGGCCGGCTACCGCCATCCCGGAGGGAAGCACCGAAAGGCCCAGATTAACCGTACTCTCCACGCCGCCGGCTGCCTTGACGGCACCGGAAAACGCTCCAGCCGCCAGGAAAATCAGACACATCGTAATAATATTTTCCTCGCCAACGCCCTTTGCAGCCAGACAGATCTTGTCCGAAAAGCTGACGGAACGGTTCTGGAAAAAGGCCACTGCCAGGGCAATCAGGAATGCCACAATCGCCGGCATACTGTAAAAATCTCCCGTCAGAACGCCGCTGCCGAGAAAAATCAGAAGGAAAACAGCAATCGGAAGAAGCGCAATCGCCCGTCCCTTCTCTTTGGTTGAATTCATGATTCCTACCCCCATATTCATTTTTCATCCGTTATACGAAGATTTTATATCTGCTATAACGGAATTGTATAATACTGCCTATTATATCGGATTCTTCTGCCTGTTTCAACCGGAAAAATTTCTTTTTCCAGAAAACAGGAACTTTCCGAAATTCTCACATATAATGAACTATATAAAACGAAATGAGGTATTTTTTATGGAAACGTATAATTACAATGACTCCTCCACCTCCGACCGTTCCGTCGCAGACTCCTCCTCTGCCCAGGCTGCTTCCGGATTTCCGGCAGCTTCCGCGGACACTGCACCGGCCGCTCCGGGTTTCGGTCCCCTGGGCCCCGTTACCCCGTCCCTGGACAGCGATTCCGATCTGAACGTGGCGCCAGGTTTTGGCCCGGCTGGACCTGTCACTCCATCCCTGCCGGAAGACGTGCCTGGCAATACTGCGCCGGGATTTGGCCCCATCGGTCCTGTCACCCCGTCCCTCCCATCCGGCGGATCCGGAAATTCCGGCACCTGCTTAAGCTGTTCCCCGCCCATGTGGCCTCATAACCATAGCGGCATTCTCTGGACATGGGGTGTTTTATCACCTTTCTTCTCCACATCCTCTGAAATCGCCCACCTGCGTTTTTACAATGCCTCATCCATCCAGGAACCTCTGGATATCTACTTAAATGGCCGCCTTGTTGTTTCGGATCTGGATTACATGAACTATACCCGCTATCTTCACATCATCCCCGGCATTTATCAAATGACCGTCTACCGAAGAACCTCTCCAGGAAATACTATCATCAATACCAATATCCGGATTCTCAATGGAAGAACCTATACCCTGTCTATCCTGGGAACCTTCGGAAGCTTCTCCGTACAGCTGATGTCCTCCTGATTCCTGCAATCAGCAAGAAAGAAGCTCGCCCGCGAGCTTCTTTCTTGCTGTGAATCGCTTCTGCGGCAAAATTCCTTTCCGCCGCATGGCGATCCTTACAGAACGTTTTTTTAATTTATAATCTCGCTGGCCGGCCCATGAGCCTCCGGCTGCTGAGAAGCCGGTCCTGTGCCAGCACTGCCTGGTCCCTGAGGCACCGTCTCCGGCGCAGGCGGAAGCTGATTCTGATCCACAGGAACCGACGGAAGTGTGGGAGGAGGAGCTGCTGCCGCATTTACCGGCGCTCCAGTAGTCCGGATCCGCTCCATCCTCGCCCGCATGGACGAGCTCCTGATCTGGGCAATCCGGTCTGCTGCCTCTTTCTTCAGATCACTGCTGCTCTGCCCGGAACTTCCCGTTTTTGCCGCCTCCAAAAGCTCCATGGCTTCATCCGCCAGCTGATGGTCTCTCCGGAAATCTCCCACCGTATAGCCGGCTGAAATCTCTGTCTCATCCTCATGCCCTGCCAGATAATCGCCGTCTCCCCGGCCATTATCCGTCTCCGGCTCCGCAAACGATGCAGCCGGAAGACCTTCTGTCATGCCCTTCATGGCATTTTTCCAGATGGAGGCCGGATAGGTCGCTCCGTACAGGCTGGAAAGCATCCTGGGCTGATCGTATCCAACCCAGACAGACATGGTATAGTAGGGCGTCATACCACAGAACCATCCATCCTTGCTGCCATTGGTCGTTCCCGTCTTTCCGGCCGCCTCAATCTCACCGCTCCAGCCCATGGATGCAGCCGTTCCGCGCTTGATAACCCCTGTCAGAATATCCGTCATCAACACCGCGCTGTTTCTCTGGTACACCTGAATCTCCGGATATTCCTCAAAGATATCTTCCCCCTGATTGTTGATCATCTTCACAATACAGGTAGGTTCTCTGTAAACACCCTCTCTGGCCAAAGCCGCATAAGCCCCGGCCATCTCTTCGGTCGTCGCTCCATGGGTAAAGCCGCCCAGAGAGGTGGCAGGATAATAATCCTCCGGAACAATATTATCAAACCGCATCTGCGTCAGATAGGAGAGTCCTAAAGCCGGTGTAATATCATCGTAAATATACCAGGCGACGCCGTTTCGGCTTTTCTCCACTGCATTGCGCAGCGCCAGGCCTTCGCCTGTAAGCTTCTTTACATCCGCGCCCTTTTTCTTGGCCTCATCGACATTGATGTTGGGAATCCGGGTTGTGGATTTATATCCATTTTCCAGCGCCGGTGCATATACAATCAACGGTTTAATGGCGCTCCCCGGCTGCCGGTCACTCTGGAATGCACGGTTTAATGTGTAAGTATCTGTCTCCTGGCTTCTTCCTCCTACGATTGCCACCACTCGATTGGTACTGTTGTCAATAACCGTGGCTGCACCCTGCAGCAAATACACGCCGCTTTCGGACACCTTACTGTCAAAAGACAAAACCTCATCCAGAGATGCCTGCAGCACCGCCTGACGATCCGGGTCGATGGATGTATAGAGATTGTAACCACCTGTATACAAAGCATCTCTCTCCTGGCTGTATACCTGTGCGTATTTTTTCTCATATTCTTCATAGTCTTTTTTGTTTTGAAAACCATAGCGGAATTCAAAACCATCCCGGCGCATCAGATACCGAACCGCGCAGTCCACGGCATACGTAGTCTCGTAATTATGCAGTGGGACACTCCTTCGCTCCACCGTAATCGTCTCCGCCAGCGCTGTCTCGTACTCTTCCTCCGTGATAAACCCCATCTCCATCATATCACCCAGGATTTTGTCCCGACGCTTGATGGCGTTCTCCGGATGGCGATAGGGATTGTAGTAAGTGGGCGAATTTGGAATGGCGCACAGATACGCAATCTGGCTCAGGGTCAGCTCGCCGGCATTTTTTCCGAAATACCCTCTGGCTGCTGCCTGAAGGCCATAATATGTATTGGCGAAACTGATATCATTGATATAGTACTCCATGATCTGCTCTTTGGTATATTTCTCCGTCAGATCCAGCGCGATCAGAATCTCCTTGATCTTCCTCTCAATGGACACCTCCCTGGTCAGAAAGCGGTTTCGCGCCAGCTGCTGTGTAATGGTACTGGCGCCATGCATCTCCTCTCCGCCAGTCAGAAAATAGTTGATCCCTACCCGGATAATCCCCTTCAGATCAATGCCCGAATTCTGCCAGAAGGTTCTGTCCTCAATGGCCACAAACGCTTCAATGGCATCCTGAGGAATCTCTTCAAAGGGCAGATAGGTAGAATCCTCATCTCCTGTCAGCTTTGCCAGGACGTCTCCGTTGACATCGTAAATATAACTGGCCTCCTGCAGGCGGAAGGTATCCGGCGTACTTTCCTCCACCACACCTGCAACCTGGTTTTTATACCCCTCGTAAACCGGGTAAAGCTTTGCTGTCACAATTCCGATGGCTCCGATCGCCGCAATGATACAAATCAAAAACAGGGTTCCGAACATCACACGGAAAATCGTGAGCATGGAGTGCAGCACAATTCTCACGCCACTCTTTTTCCCGGAATCCTGCTTTCGGCTTTCCGGTTTTTTCTTTTTCCCCGGCTCTGTCTGCTTTTCTTCCATTTTGTACCTCTTCTTCTGCGTATATTTTCTTACTTCTTTTACTCCGCACTTTTCCTCTATTATAGGGTGTTTTCCCATAAAGGACAAGCATATTTCATAAGAATCCGGCAAATGCCTGCATCCGACTGCCTTCCGCTGTGGCCAAATACCAGCTGCAGAATACAATACTACTAAAGACGTGCTTTCCCAAACGGAGGCTTTTCCCTATGAATTCCTGTATTTCTCTTCTGTTTCTTCTGGCTGCCGCCCTTTCACTGGACTCCTTTGCAACCGGATTCCTGTATGGAGCCGACCGGGTTCATATTCCCTTTTCTTCCGCTGCCGTTATATGTGCCCTTTCCTCCGGCACATTGACGCTTTCGCTGGCTCTCGGGGATGCCGTCTCCCTTTTCCTTCCTCCTGCTCTTGCCTCATCCGCCTGTTTTTTTCTGCTTCTGTCCCTGGGGGTTTTAAAACTGTTTGACACTGCGCTGAAATCTGCCTTCCGCCGCCTGAAAAAAGAACGTACGCTTTCCTTTACCCTTTCTCACATTACGTTTCTCCTGACCGTCTACGCTGACCCTGAAAAGGCGAATCAGACGGAACCGGCTGTTCTTTCGCCAAGAGAATCTCTGTTTCTGGGTCTGGCCCTGGCCTTTGACAGCGTGACCGCCGGACTGGGCGCCGGCCTCTTTTTAAACCGTCTTCCTCTGGCTGCCCTTTTTTCCTTTTTCATTACCGGAGCTGCCCTGTATGGAGGTCACTTTCTTGGAACCCGCGCCGCAGTACGCAAAGGACCCGATCTCTCCTGGCTCTGCGGTCTTCTGCTCATTGGCCTGGCCTTCTATAAACGCGTTTTCCCCTGATCTCTTCCTGATTTCTCTGCCCCGTCCTTCGGAATGCCGCCAGCAGCTCGTGGGTCAACAGCGGCGCCGCTGAAAGGGGCAGCAAAACCAGCCAGTCTCCAATGCCAAGTACGGAAGCTTTAAAAAGCCTGGAAAGCCATGGAATCCCCGTGACAGCCGCCTGCAGAAGTATCCCCCCAAAAAAAGCGAAGGCCATCACGGTATTCTTCGGAAGTTCTCTGGAAAATACGGAAACCTCCCGGTTCCGCATCCCCACTGCATGAAACAGCTCGGACAGTCCCAGCACGGTAAAGGCATAGGTCTGTGCCCGACACAGAATTTCCCCATCCCGAAGGATCTCCCTCAGTCCCTCCCAGCTGAAGGTCTGCCCGCAAATCAGGGAAATTTCCCAGGGGACGTAAAAAAATGCAGCCAGGCTGACGACTCCGATTAAAATCCCGTAAAAAACAGTGCAGCGCCATCCGCCCCGGGCGAACAACGTCTCCTTTTCTCCCCTGGGGGGTCGGTTCATCAGCTGCCTCCTGTCATTTTCATCCACGCCCAAAGCCAGTGCCGGAAGTGAATCCGTAATCAGGTTAATCCACAGAATATGACCTGGCTTCAAGGGAGAGGGAATTCCGGCGGCGATGGCAAAAAACATGGTTATAATTTCCCCGAAATTCGAAGAAAGCAAGAAAATCACGGATTTTCTTATATTTTCGTATATTCCCCTTCCCTCTTCAATGGCCTTCTCGATGGTGGCAAAATTGTCGTCCGTGAGAATCATATCCGCCGCCTGTCTTGCCACGTCCGTTCCGCCCCGGCCCATGGCAATACCGATGTCTGCATACTTCAGGGAGGGAGCGTCATTGACTCCATCTCCTGTCATAGCCGTAATATGGCCGTTGTCCCGAAGGGCTCTTACAATTCTTACCTTGTGATCCGGCGATACCCGGGCAAACACAGAAACCGACGGCAGACGACGGCGAAGCTCTTCTTCCCCCATCCTGTCCAATTCCGCGCCGGAAATACATCCGTCCCCCTTCCCGGCGATTCCCAGCTGTCTTGCCACGGCCATGGCTGTTTCCCTGTGATCGCCGGTAATCATAATTGTCCGGACAAAAGCCCGGCGAAAAGCAGCCACTGCGGCAGCTGCCTCCTCCCTGGGCGGATCCATCATCCCAGCCAGGCCAAGAAAGACGAATCCCTGCTCCGGATCCTGACCCTTAAAATTTCCATTCTCCAGGTAATTTCCAGAACTCTCCTCCCGCATGGCCCCTGCCAGCACCCGAAGTCCCTGCGAGGACAGCTCCTGCACTGCCTCTTCAAGTCTTTTCCGAACAGTCCTGGACAGTGGAATAAATTTTCCGTTTTCCATCACATGGCTGCACCGGGAAAGCACCACATCCGGCGCTCCTTTCATATAGTATCTTCGCTTTTCTCCCACACGATGAAATGTAGTCATCCGCTTTCTGGAGGAATCAAAAGGGAATTCTCCCTCACGGGGCTGCTCCCTTTTCAATCCATCCTGGTCAGCTCCGCACCGACCTGCAAAGGAAAGCAGCGCTGCCTCCGTGGCCTCCCCGGACTCCCTGGTGGCCTCAGTACAGAGAGAGAAGACCTCTGTCAAAAGCCGGCCGGCCCTGGAATTTTTCACAAATGGAATAGCGTCTTTCTCCGCTTTCGCCGCGGCAAACCCCAGGCGCAAAGCACCGTCCAGCCAGCAGGCCGTCACCGTCATCTCGTTTTTGGTCAGCGTTCCCGTCTTGTCGGAGCAGACCACACTGACCGCTCCCAGCGTCTCCACCGAAGGAAGGCGGCGTACGATGGTTCCCGCTCTTACCATTCGTGTCACGCTCAGCGCCAACACAATCGTTACCACGGCGGGAAGTCCCTCCGGGACGGCCGCTACCGCCAGAGAGATGGCTGTAACCAGCATTTCCAGTACATCACGTTTCTGAAGTACCGCCAGGAGAAACATGGCCGCACAGAGTCCCACTGCCAGAAGGCTCAGCGTTCTGCCAAGAGATGACAGTCTCTTCTGCAGCGGCGTCTCCTCCTGGGGAGCTTCATGAATCATAGCCGCAATCCTCCCGATTTCCGTCCCCATCCCTGTAGCAGTCACGATCCCCATCCCACGGCCCGCTGTCACATAGGAGGCCATAAAGGCCATGTTTTTCTGTTCTCCCACCGGCAAAGGCCCGGCTGCCAAAAAGCGGCTGTCCTTGGTAACAGCGGCAGCCTCTCCCGTCAGCGCCGATTCCTCTGTTTTCAGTCCCACCGTCTCGATGAGCCGGAGATCCGCCGGAACCTGGCAGCCGGCATACAGGGCCACCAGATCTCCTGGAACCAGCTCCGCTGCATCCAGCTTCCGTTTTTTTCCACCCCGGATTACCACGGCTTCCAGGCGGGTCAGCTTTTTCAGCGCCTCCAACGCTTTTTGCGCCTTCCCCTCCTGAATGACTCCCACGGTGGTATTTAACGCCACCACGGCCAAAATAACGACAGCGTCACCAAACTCCCCCAGCATCGCAGAAATCCCGGCCGCCGCAAACAGCACGAAAATCAGGGAATCACAGAGCTGTCCGCCTATCCGCGCCCACAGGCGCTGCTTTTCCATCTCCTTCAGGCGGTTTGGCCCGTAATGGCGGCGTCGCTCCGCCACCTCTGTCTCCGGCAGTCCCTCCTCCGGATCGGTTGTCAGTTCTTCCAGAATCTGCTTCTCTGTCTTATTCTCATACATCCGCCTCTCCCCTTCCTGCATCTTGTCCTATAGAACTGTATGCAAAAAGAGGATGGCCATAGAACTGACTTCTCTACATCCATCCCCTTATCATTCCTGTTTTTCTTAAATTTACCGGCGTTTATCCTTATCACGAAAGCTTTTCAGCACAATGGAGGCGGAGTACTGATAAGCATAAATACAGTTTTTCATCAGCTCCTGCTCCTGAGGCGTCTTGCAGACGCTTAAGATCATCTCTTCCTCCTCTTTTTCCAGATATGCCTCTCCGTTGCTGTCCCTCTCCCGTACCGGCTTATAGATCCGGTATTTTTTGTAATAAGGCGGGCACGGAAACTGTTTATTTTTCACAGGCTCCGGAACAATCCGCAGCTTATACTTATCCGACATTCTTGCCAGTACATTGTGTATCTTTTCGCAGTTTTCTCTCGTATTCGTCTCCCGTGCCGGGATACAAAGCAGATAATCCATCGAATTCCTCCCTTATGCCGACCATGCCGACCAGCTTTCGTACAAGAGTATACCACATCCGCCCTTTTTCAACAATCCTTTTCCAAAGCATCACGCAAAAACGCCCTTCTCCGGGGAAATACCCGGTGAAGGGCGTTTTTATTCGCATATCCGTTTTATTATTCTTTTTTCTCTTCCACATCATCCTCGAAGAAATCATCGTCGAAGTCATCGTCGAAATCATCCTCGAAATCCTCCAGGTAATCCGGCGTGAAGAAACGGTATACGCCGTATGCGATGGCCGCTACCGCCGCTACTACTCCGATAATCGCAAGGATCCAAAGAATACAGTTTTTCTGCTTCTCCTCCTCTTCCTTTCTATGGAGAAATTCATTCAGCTTCGTCGCATTCATGATCTCCTCTACCTTGGAAAGTGCGTCTTTTCCCATCATATCAAATTTATTCATCGTTCCACATCCTTTCCCTGCATTTCACACACAGACAATCTCGTCTGTTATATTATATCATTAAATTCTTCTTTTTACTATTAAAAATTGAAATTTTCAGTTAATCAAAACAACGGGCCGTTCTTAATCAATTTTCACCAGTCTGGCAAAAGAAGCGAACATTTTCTTCGTTCCTACCCTGTTAAATTCCACTGTAACCTCGTAATCTTTTCCTCCATCCTGGATCTGCTTTACGAGTCCCTCCCCAAACTTCACATGACGGACACGGTCTCCTTCCCCATAAGACAGCTGATCTGCCTTCTGAACCGTAAAGGACTTTCCAAAGGACGGTGCCGTTTTTGACGCATAGGCATTCTTTCTCTGTCCCAGAGAATTCAGTTCTCGGGTTCCTGCCCCAACTTGGGATTCCTGACCACGGGTTCCTGCCTGGGCAGAGGTCCCCCATCCCGTCATTCGGCCCGGTTCCCGATTCCATGTCGAAGAAGCAGCGCTCCCCCGGCCGAATACGCTGGGCGTCTCTTCCTCCTGAAGAAGCCAGGCTGGGATTTCTTCCACAAACCGGCTTACCTTTGAAAAACGTGTCTCTCCATTGGTCATTCTCTGTCTGGCCGCTGTCAGAGTCAGTTTCTTCTCCGCCCTGGTAATCCCCACATAGCAAAGCCTCCGCTCCTCCTCCAGAGCATCCCGGTCATCTGACATCATGGACATGCTGCTTGGAAAAAGTCCGTCTTCCAGGCCTGTCAGATATACATAGGGAAACTCCAGGCCCTTGGCGCTGTGCAGTGTCATCAAAACCACCCGGTTTTCCGAGTCGTCCATATTGTCCACCTCCGCCACCAGAGCCACTTCCTCCAAAAAACCATCCAGCGTCGGCTCTTCTGCCGTCTCACTGTAACTGACTGCCTTATTGATCAGTTCCTCGATATTCTGAAGGCGCGTCTCCGCCTCCACCTCGCCCTCTGCCTCAATCTCCTTCCGGTAGCCGGTTTCCTCCAGAATCGCCTCAATCAGCTCCTTCAGCGAACCGCCGGAAAACCGTTTTTTAAAGTCTTCGATCTGTTCTGTAAACTTTTCAATCTTATCCGCTGCCTTTCCGATGGCGGGAACGGCTCTTACCCGCAGGAGTCCGTCATAAAAACTCATACCACCTGCAGAGGCGTACATCGTTACCTTTCCGATGGATGTGGCGCCGATTCCCCGTTTCGGCACATTGACCACACGCTGAACCGCCAGATCATCCCGTCCATTGGCAATGGTTTTCAGATAACAAAGGATATCCTTGATTTCCTTTCTCTGATAGAAATTCACACCTCCCACCAGGCGATAGGGCACGCTGTAAAGAATGCACTTTTCCTCCAGCAGACGAGACTGGGCATTGGTTCGGTAGAGCACTGCAAAATCCGAATATTCTTTCTCTCCCGCCTCCCGCTGACGGTAAATCTCCCGGATTACGGCATCTGCCTCCTCATAAGCCGTATCAAACTGCAGGAAGCGAACGGGACATCCCTCCTCATTGGCCGTCCAAAGCTTCTTTTCCTTGCGGCCCCGATTATTGCGGATTACTTCATTGGCCGCATTCAAGATGCTCTGGGTCGAACGATAATTCTGCTCCAGCTTTACCACATGAGCTCCTGGAAATGCCTTCTCAAAGCTTAAGATATTTTCGATATTTGCACCGCGGAATTTGTAAATGGACTGATCATCGTCGCCCACCACACAAAGATTCCGGTATTTGCCCGCCAACAGATCCACCAGCCTGAACTGGGCCAGGTTGGTATCCTGATACTCATCCACCATGATATAGCGAAACTTTTCCTGATAATGATCCAGCACCTCCGGTGCACGCTCAAACAGCTCCACGGTTTTCACAATCAGATCATCGAAATCCAGGGCATTATTTTTCTTCAGCTCCGCCTGGTATTCCCGGTAGATCTGCGCAATTTTCTTTTCCCGGAAATCCCCTCCTGCATTCCGTTCAAATTCCTCCGGTCCGATCAGCTCGTCCTTGGCCGATGAAATCCGAGATAGCACTGCCCGCTCTTTAAAAAGTTTCGTATCCACCTGAAGCCGTTTCATGACCTGCTTCATCAGGGTCTTCTGATCATCTCCGTCGTAAATCGTAAAATTGGTATCATATCCCAGATAATCAATGAAACGACGAAGAATCCGCACACAGGAAGAATGGAATGTGCTGACCCAGATGCTCTCTGCCCCCTGGCCCACAATCTTATCCACCCTTTCCCGCATCTCCGCCGCCGCCTTATTGGTGAAGGTAATAGCCATAATATTCCATGGTGCCACCTTTTTTTCTTCGATCAGATATGCAATCCGGTGAGTCAGTACTCTCGTTTTTCCGGATCCGGCTCCCGCCAGCACCAGAAGCGGTCCCTCCGTGTGAAATACAGCCTCCCGCTGCATTGGATTTAATGTATCGTATTTTCCCATTTTATATCATACTCTCCTCTGTCCTGTCTTTCCTTTTCCTGCTCTCCATACTTCTGTCTGAGCCGTCTATCCAGTATAATCTATTTTCCTCTCCATGTCACGGCTGAACCGTTACATATTTTCCCCTTGATATATAGTTTTAAAAACTATATAATAAAAACGAGGTGATAACATGAAATCAAATGACGAACGTCTTCAAGCTCTGATGGATTACATAGACGGCCTTACGGGCGTAAATCCGTCCGATATTCCGGCCATTGACTTATATATGGATCAGGTTACCACATTCATGGACTCCCACCTGGCCGGCTCCCGCTGGCTCAGCGAAGATAAAATCCTGACCAAAACCATGATTAACAATTATGCAAAAAACAATCTTCTTCCTCCGCCAGTCAAAAAACGGTATTCAAAAAATCACATTCTGATGCTGATTTTTATTTACTATTTTAAAAATGTCCTGTCCTTCCACGACATTGAGCAGCTTTTCGCTCCCATCCGGGACAGGCACTTTGCGGATGGCTCTCACCCGGATCTTGAAACCCTTTATCGGGAATGCTTTTCCCTGGAAGCTGAACAGCGGGAGCGGCTCCGCCAGGATGTGAAAGCCAAGTTTCAGGCAGCCTCCGCCACCTTTTCCGATGGGGAGTACGATGATCGGGAATACCTTCAGCTGTTTGCTTTTGTCTGCGAGCTGGCTTTTGATGTGTATCTGAAAAAACAAATGCTGGAACTGCTGGCCGAACAGCTGCGCCAGGAAAATCCGGACAAAAAAAAGAAATAAACCCGTAACCGGCGAGAGGGTGCTGCAGGACTTCACGATTCCAGAATTCTGGTCTCACCAGTCAGCGATGCAGCGCCCTCTCCGGTATTTACTCCTGTATTCCCGCCTCTGTTCCAGCCTCCTCAATGCGTCGAAATACCATATCATATCCATCATTGCCATAATTTAAGGAGCGATTTACACGACTGATCGTCGCCGTAGAGGCTCCAGTCTTTTCTGCAATCTCCAGATATGTCTTCTTCTCCCGAAGCATCTTTGCCACTTCATACCTCTGAGAAAATGAAAGCAGCTCATTGACCGTGCAGACATCCTCGAAAAAGCTATAGCACTCTTCCGTATTTTTCAATGTCAAGATTGCCTGAAACAGGTGATCCACTGCTTCTGTTTTTAATTTTTTATTCATAAAACAGTCCTCTCCCTCTTCTCAAATTCTGCACTGCATAATTCCGTTCTCTGTGCAGCCTGTCCTTGCTGAAATCTCATATTTTCCATTTTAGCATATTAAAGTTTTAAAATCCAGCCATTTAAACACTTTTACAGCATAAATTTTTCAACCACATGGGCAATACCATCATCATTGTTGGAATACGTAATAAAGTCCGCCGCTTTCCTCACTGGAAGAACGGCATTTTCCATAGCCACTCCCAGTCCCGCATACTGAATCATTGTCAGATCATTATAGCCGTCTCCGCAGGCAATCATCTGTTCTCTGGTCAGACCCATGTGTTCCAGAAGCCGCGCCAAAGAGCTGGCCTTGTCAATTCCCCTGGGCAAAATCTCCAGGAAAAACGGCTCCGAGCGGTACACACTGAAATTTCTTCCCATGGCTGCCTTTACTCTCGGTTCAACCATGGCCAGATAATCCCCATCCTCCAACATCAGAAATTTCGGCACCGGATACTGAATCGCCGCCACCATGTCATCTACCTGACGCAATTCCATGCTGTTAATCCTCGTCTCTAACCTGGCATAAGGACTCTCTGACTGATTCGTTAAAAGTACTTTTCCGTCCTGGGTATAGGACAAAATCCCAACCTGCTCCTTCTCCGCCAGGCGGATAATCTTTTCATTCGCCTCCATGGGCAGGAACCGGCTGAAAATCACCTCCCCGGTTTTGCAGTTTGTAATCATCCCGCCATTAAAAGACAGAATATAACTCCCGTACCTGGAGAGTTCCAGCTCCTCTGCCAGAGGAACAACCCCAGGAGTCGGCCGCCCGGAAGCCAGAACAATCTTCTTCCCTCTCTCCTGCAATTCCATCAGGCATTTCCTGGTTTTTGGCGTAATTTTTTTATCTCGGTTTGTCAGCGTTCCATCCAGATCCAGAACGATAATTTCATATTCTGCCATTGTATTTTCTCCTGCTTTTACCATTTTCACTGTTTTACCGTTCGATTATAACAGGAATTTTCCTTTTATACACCTCTTTTTTCAAAGGGTCTTTTGTTTCAGGCAGGCACCATACAGCCGTTTCCCGCTATCATAATGGTAAAGAATACGTTTTCACAGGAGTTTTTATTATGAAAAAAATGTTTTTTCTTTTTTTAAGCGCCCTTCTCCCGGCCCTGCCGCTCCTGGGCTGTCAGAGCAATCCGGAAAGTAACGGCCCTGTCCCTGTTACTCTCAGCGAAGTGGCCCACTCTGTTTTTTACGCGCCTCAGTACGCCGCCATTGAGCTGGGTTATTTTGAGGACGAAGGCATTGATCTGACTCTGAAGAACGGCGTCGGCGCTGACAAGGTAATGACCACTCTCATTTCCGGCGATGCTGACATTGGCTTCATGGGTTCGGAAGCCAGCATTTACGTCTACCAGGAAGGTTCAGAAGATTTTGCCGTCAACTTTGCCCAGCTGACTCAGCGGGCCGGAAATTTTCTCGTCGGGCGGACTGAAGAGCCGGATTTTTCCTGGCAGTCTCTGAAAGGAAAAAAGGTTCTGGGAGGCCGTGCAGGCGGTATGCCCCAGATGGTATTTGAATATATTCTCCGGAAAAACGGCATTGACCCCAGCCGTGATCTTACCATCGACCAGAGCATTGATTTCGGCCTGACAGCTGCCGCCTTTACCAGCAGCGACGCCGACTACACCGTAGAATTTGAACCTTACGCCACGACGCTGGAGCAGGAGGGAAACGGAAAGGTTGTCGCCTCTCTTGGTGTTGACTCCGGCTATGTTCCATACACCGCCTACTGCGCCAGAAAAAGCTATCTGGAGCAGAATCCGGAAATCATCCAGGCCTTTACCAATGCCATCCAGCGCGGACTCCAATACGTCAATACCCACTCTGCCGAAGAAATTGCGGCCACCATAAAACCCCAGTTTCAGGAAACGGATACTGCCTCCATCGCCGCCATTGTGGAGCGATATAAAAAACAGGATACCTGGAAAAACGATACTATTTTTGCAAAAGAAAGCTTTGAGCTTCTGGAAAATATTCTGGAGGAGGCCGGAGAACTGTCCGCCCGTGTTCCCTATGAAGATCTGGTAACCACCGTTTTTGCTGAAAAGGCCGCCGCTTCCTCCCAGTAAATAATAAACAGTCCTATAGAGGCAGCAGCGCCCGAAAAACCTTTTTCAGAGCATCTGCTGCCGTCTCTTTTCGAACAGACTCCGCTGCCACAATTTCCAGCCTCCCCAGTTCCTCATTTCCCAGTCGGTACACCAGATATCCCAAAATATCCCCCTCTTCCACCGGAGCCATGATTTTTTCCTGAAATTCCCATGCCTTCTCAATTCCACTCAGGTTCTCGCCCTCCAGAGCCAGATAGGAAAACACGCCATTCAGCCTTCCCGCCACCGTATCCCGGATTCCGCCGGAAATCACAATCTCCGGAATATTCCCCGGATCCTCATCTCGATATAACTGGCAGCCGGCATACCCGTAATTTAAAAGCGTTACAGCATCGGAAAACCGGGCCTTGTAATCGGGAGCCGCCAAAATAACGGCAATCAGCTCTATGCCGTCTTTCCTGGCAGTAGCCGACAGGCAGTATTTCGCCAAAGACGTAGAACCTGTTTTCAGGCCTGTCGTCTCAAAATTCGTTGCCATTTTCAAAAGTTTATTGGTGTTGGAAAGTCCAAACTCCTTCGTTCCCTGCCTCGTTACATGGGTAATATTTTCCATCCAGATCGTGGAATAATTGAAAATTTCCGGATAGCTGGTAATCAGTTCACGAGTCATCCGGGCAATATCCCGGGCAGACATGGCGTGGGACGGCGAATCTGTCAGTCCGCAGCAGTCTTCAAAATGGGCCGTTTCCATCCCGAGTCCTTTGGCCCGCTCGTTCATCTTCGCAACGAACGTTTCCTCATCACCACTGATGTGCTCTGCCATGGCCACACTGGCATCATTGCCTGAGGCAATTACAATGCATTTGATCAGTGTCTCCACAGTCTGAACCTCTCCCTCCTCCAGAAAAACCTGGGAACCGCCCATGGATTTTGCATGGGCGCTGGTTACCACTTCATCTTCCAGCTGAATCGTCCCTGCCTTCAGCGCATCAAAAATAAGAAGAAGGGTCATGATTTTCGTAACGCTGGCCGGATTTCGCGCCTCATCGGCGTTTTTTTCAAACAGAACCGTCCCGGTGGACGCCTCCATGAGAATGGCATTGGGCGCCTGGATTTGAGGCCCCGAAGCTGCCTTTGCCACCGCCGAGGCTACAGACGCCGGAATCTCCGGTTCTCCATGTTCCACTGCTCCATACCCGGTTCCCGGGACGCCTGCTGCCAGCAGGATAAAGGCCAACAGTAATGCCGCGATTCGTTTCATTTGATTCTCCATGTTCCATCTCTTCTCTCATCAGCATATGGGAGTACCGCCTGTCCTTATCCCTCTGTTTCTTTTAAATTTTAAACAATCTGTAATAGTCATGTGTGTCGTTTCATGTTATAATATAATAGCTTCTGTCCAGTTTTATCTATTTCTGCTCAGATTCGCAGCCATGTACCAGACAGGTACAGAAATATATACAGATAAGGTGATTGATACAATGGGAAGAAATCCATATTTAAACAGCAGCTGCTCTTCTCTGGGCGGCAGACGCTCGCGGCGCAGACACAGGCGGAACCGCTCCTGGGTTCCGTACGCCATTCTGGGCGCCGTTTTCGTAATCCTGCTGGCCGTTGCCGGCTGGTTTTTTGCTAAACGAAACTCTCAGGACGCATCGTCCAATTCCGTTTCCACCGCCGCTCCGAACCAGAGCGACTCTTCCGATTCTTCTCCAGAATCAGAGTCCATGGAAGGTGAAAATCAGGAAACTTCTGACCCTGAAAGCCTGGATGGCATTTTAAGTCAGGCAGACCTTCTGGCAGCCGGATACGACTATGACGCCGCTATCTCTCTGCTTCAGGAAAGTCCCTATGCCTCTTCTGCAGAAGCAGCGGCCGCCATCGACGGATACAATCAGACCAAAGCCACTCTGGTGCGCACGGATCCTCGCAAAATTACCCATGTATTTTTCCATACCCTGATCATGGACAATTCCAAGGCCTTTGACGGGGATACCCGGGAAAAAGGGTATAATCAGGTTATGACCACCAAGGATGAATTTATGAAAATTCTTCAATCCATGTACGACCGCGGCTTTGTTCTGGTTCGCCTTCACGATATTGCCTATGAAGTAACGGGAGAAAACGGAACGCCTCAGTTCAAAGAGGGCGATATCATGCTGCCGCCGGGCAAACAGGCCTTTGTCATGTCCCAGGATGATGTATGCTACTATGAATATATGGAGGGAGACGGCTTTGCCTCCCGCATGATCATCGGCGAGGACGGACGCCCCACCTGCGAGATGAACATGGATGACGGATCTGTTTCCGTCGGCTCCTACGACCTGGTTCCGCTCCTGGACGATTTCATTGAAGAGCATCCAGACTTCTCCTATCGGGGGGCCCGCGCTGTTATTGCCTTTACCGGCTACAATGGAATTCTTGGATACCGGACTGCCCCCTCCTACAATACAGAGGAATACAAAGCAGAGCACCCGGACTTCGATTATGACCAGGAGCGGGAACAGGCTGCCAAAGTCGCCCAGTGCCTCAAGGACAGCGGCTATGAACTGGCTTCCCACAGCTGGGGCCATCGAAATATGGGAACGATTTCCATGGAAAATTTCATTGCAGATACGGATAAGTGGGAAAATGAGGTGGAACCCCTGACTGGTCCCTGTGATATTATCCTCTTCCCCTTCGGAAGCGATATTGCCGACTGGCACCCCTATGACACCAGCAGCGAACGGTACCAGTACCTGCATGGCAAAGGGTTCCGCTACTTCTGCAACGTCGATTCCTCCCAGTATTTCGTTCAGATCGGCGATGATTACATGCGTCAGGGCAGACGAAATCTGGACGGTTACAGGATGTATTACGATCTTCCGGAAAGCGGCGTTGGAAACGACCACCTGAGCGATCTTTTCGACGTAAATGAAGTGTTTGACCGTTCCCGCCCCACTCCGGTTCCGAAAATGTCAGAGTAATCCGGACTAACCAGGAAAGACGAATCAACCAAATCAAAATAAATACAATAAAAAAGATCAGGAGCTTCCAAACAGGTTTCCTGATCTTTTTTATCATCATTTTATGCTCATATACTGGGAGATCCATTAAAACTGTACGATCTCCTCAATGGGTTCTGCCTTGTCCACGTAGTCCGCGTAAAGCATCGGCCCTTCTCCCTCATACTCCGGCATATATTCATATTCCACCCGAGCCCGGACTTTTACCCACTCTTTTGTCTCCAGAAGCCGGGCATTTTTCGCCTTACACATAAAACCCAGAAATGTCATATCTGCCTCACAGCATGTCATGGCCATCCGTCCCGGAACAAAATAATTTTTTGGAAAATCCGGCGCCTTTAATACCATGGCCGTAAATTCCACGATTTTTCCCCGATAACGATCCGGCTTGTCCAGTGCATCAATATACCAGATTCCGTATGCTTCCGGCGCAATCTCAATGATCTCTGCATTAACGTCATAGGGAAGATCCGCCTCGGAAATCTCATCAATTTCCCCGTCTGCATCCTCAAACACAATCTGTACCTGGGGATTCATCCCTTTTAGGGTACGCCGGTATGAATCCAGATCCTCAATCCCGTCACAGCGGTTCATGATGATCATCTCAGAATTGCGGACCATATTGCCCACCAGTGGCTTCATGTTATTCAGATACAGGTCAAAGGTTGAGCCGTCAATAATGGTAATCTGCTGGTACAGCTCCCAGTCCCGCGGAAGCCGCAGACCATTCAGGTCCCACATACCATTCCACTCTATGAGAACCCGCTCCGGATTATAGAGAAGCTCCAGATCCTCCAGATATTCCGGTGTCAATTTGGAAATCTCATCCAAATACATAACAACGGTTTTCGTCTCTTTTAACAGCTCCTCTTCATACTCCTCCTCGCCTTCCTCACAGACGATCAGAAGTGTTTTTCCCTCTGTCTGAAAATAATCCTGCTGAAGCGTGAACCGGATAAACTGCGTCTTTCCGGCTTCCAGAAATCCATTGATTAGAAATAATGGCATCTTTTCTTCATCCATCGTTTCTTCTTCCTCTCATTCTTTCATGATACATCTGTTCCCTGTCAAACCCCAAATGCCGTCTTGAGCGCCTCCTCTTCCAGCTGAGAACCGATTACACATACCTTGCCCGTATAATCCGGAGCTCCCTCCCGGATCTCTGCCTGCTCTGGAACCAGGTCAAAATGAAGCCATACGCCCGGCGTTTCACCCGGAACCATTCCCTTGGCCCGCAGGACTTCACCGTACTTCGTTCCATATGCCAGATCATCCAAAAGTTTCTCCAGTACCTCCCGGTTCATGGCCGGCACATTTTCGAGGCCCCAGCTGGTAAAGACTTCATCTGCATGGTGGTGATGGCCATGATGATCGTGATCATGGCAGCCACAGGTACACTCTTCTCCATGATCATGATCATGGTGGTCGTGATCGTGATGGCCGTGATCATGGTCGTCGTGATCGTGGTGGTCATGGCAGCCACAGGTGCACTCTTCTCCATGATCATGGTGGTCGTGATTATGGTGATCATGGTGGTCATGATCGTGATGAGCGTGCATATGCTCTCTGGCCTCCCGCATCAGCTCTTCTGCCATATCATCCTTCTTTTCGATAATCTCCAGAAGCTGAGCGCCCGTCAGCTGGCTGCAGGGAGTGGTAACAATCGTGGCATTCGGGTTATGCTGACGCAGCATTTCCACGGCAGCCTGTACCTTCTTCGGATCCGCGACATCAGTACGGCTTAAGACAATCGTCCCCGCATGTTCAATCTGGTTATTAAAAAACTCCCCGAAATTTTTCATATACATCCGGCATTTATTTACATCTGCCACTGTTACCGCGCTGTTTAAAATCACTTCAATCTCAGAAGCCACATTTTTTACCGCATTCATAACATCCGAAAGCTTGCCGACGCCAGAGGGCTCAATGATAACCCGATCCGGTCGGTATTTAGTCAGAACCTCTTCCAGAGAGCGGCCAAAATCGCCAACCAGAGAGCAGCAGATACATCCAGAATTCATCTCACGGATCTCAATTCCCGCATCCTTCAAAAAACCGCCGTCAATTCCGATCTCACCGAATTCATTTTCGATCAGAACCACCTTCTCGCCGGAAATGGCTTCCTTCAGCAGCTGTTTAATAAATGTCGTCTTTCCCGCTCCCAGAAAACCTGAGATAATATCAATCTTCGTCATATTTACCAACCTTCTTTTCCATTCTTTTACAGAAACGCCGGTGCATGAAAAAATAACCTCATACACCGACGCCGACTCTGCGATCCTTACTCTTCTACTCCAAACATAACAGAGGTTGCCTTAATCACTGCCACAGCCTCCGTTCCAGCTGCAAGGCCCAGATCCTTTACAGCGCTGGCAGAGATGGTGGCGGTAATGCGCTGTCCGCCTGCAATCTCCATAGTCACAATATCATTTACCGCGCCCTCTGCCACGGAAACAACGGTTCCCTTAAAGCAGTTTCTTGCGCTGATCTTCATCTCTCCAAGTCCGATCATAACCTCTGTAGCCTTTACGATTGCCACAGCCTTCTTGCCCACTGCAAGACCCAGATCTTCAATCGCAGACATGGAAATTGTTCCCGTCACTACGATTTCGCCGCAGTCCAGCGCTACGATTCCATTCACTGCACCTTCCTGTACTTTTACGACCGTTCCGGCCAACTGATTTCTCGCACTTAATTTCATGATTATCATCTTCCTCCTCATTTACTCATTCGCGCCTTTTATTCTACCTAAAATGCAGTAATATTGCAACACCCAAGACAAGAAACTTTTACAAGAGGATGCATGGCTAAACTGCTGCTATCTCCGTCCACAGGAAAGCAGAATCCGGAGCAGCGAAAAAAGGAGGAAGGCAGCCAGATTTACCACAACCACGCTGGCCCCGGCAGGAGTGGAATATACATAAGAAAGAATCATTCCCAGAAAAAAACACACTACTGACAGAATGCCCGAAGCGATTACCACGCCCCGAAAGCTCTTAAACACCCGCATGGCCGTCAGGGACGGAAAAATAATCAGGCTGGAAATGAGCATGGCGCCCATCATCCGCATTCCCAAAACAATGGTTACAGCCGTCAAAACGGCAATCAGAACGTTATACAGGGAAACATTCACCCCCGTGGCCCTGGCGAAGCTCTCATCAAAGGTAACGGCAAACACCTTATTATAAAAAAACACATAAAGCGCCATAACCACCAGCGAAAGCAGGGCCGCAAATCCCACATCCTCCCGGCTCATAGCCAGAATGCTGCCGAACATATAGCTGCTTACATCCGTAGTCATACCGGTTGTCAGAGATGTCACAATGATACCAATCGCCAACGCACTGGCTGAGATCATGGCAATCGCCGCATCACTCTTTACCTTTCCATTCTCTGTAATTCGCAAAAGGAAAAAAGCAGCCAGCACCACCACAGGAATGGAAACCGGAAGCGGGGTCCAGCCAGCAGCCAGTGCCACAGAAAGTGCACCAAAGGATACGTGGGACAGTCCGTCGCCCAACATGGAATACCGTTTCAGAACCAGACTGACTCCTAAAAGCGAAGCGCACAGAGATACGCAGACACCTCCCAGAAGAGCCCGAACGATAAAAGGGTACGATAACATTTCTCTCACAATCTCAGGCATCGCGATTCCCCCCTTCCTGCTCCAGAGCCGTCCGCTCCTCCACACCCAGAAATTCTCTGGCAACCTGGCTGTTCACATACTCCTTCATACTCCCCCAAAAAAGAGGTCTCTGACGCAGATGCAGAATCCGGTCGGCCTGATGGACAATATTTGCCATATCATGGGAAACCATAAGAATCGCAACCTTCTCTTCCCGGTTCAGGCGCCGGATCAGCTGATAAAAATCCTGTATGGCAGACGGATCCAAGCCTGTAATCGGTTCGTCCAGAATCAAAAGCCGGTCCGTGGCGCAAAGAGCTCTGGCGATCAGAACTCTCTGCTTCTGCCCGCCAGACAAATCCCGAAAACAGCTTTTTTTCAAATCCGCGATTCCCAGCCTCTCCAGGTTGTCCTGCGCCTCCTGCCGTTCTCTGGACGAATAAAAAGGACGATTTCCCCGTTTTCCCAGGCAGCCGGACAGAACCACCTCAAATACCGTAGCCGGAAAATCCTTCTGGGCGTCCGTCTGCTGGGGCAGATAGCCGATTCCGGCCTTCTTAAGCTCCTCTGATACTTCGATCACACCAGCCGTCGGCCGCAGAAGTCCCAGAAGTCCTTTCATCAGCGTACTTTTTCCGGATCCATTTTCACCGACAATGCAGATATAATCACCGGGATTTACTTCCATGCTGACATCAATTACCGCATCCTGATTCTCATATCCGAAATCTACATGTTCACACTTTAACAGATATCCCATCTACTCCAGTCCTTTTCTTAAATTCACTGCATTTTGCTCCATCAGTTCCAGATACGTCACACCGGATTCGAATTGTCTCCGCGTCAGGTTATGGCAGGAATGAAACAGAAGCGGCTCTGCCCCTGTCTCCTCTCCGATAATCTCCGCCACCCGCGGACTGGAAAGTTCCAGATAATAGATGACCGGAATCTGATCTTCCCGCACCTTGTCGATCAGATAGGCAATGGTTCTGGCACTGGGCTCCGTATCCGTGCTGCAGCCAGAAAATGCCGCCCGGTAGGAAAGTCCATAGGCATCAAAAAAATACCGAAGCGGAAATTTATCTCCAAATACCAGAAGACGCCGTTTTCCTGCTTTTACAATATTCTGGAATTCCCGGTCCAGTTTTCCCAGCTCTTCCTCATAAGAAACGGCATTTTCCCGAAAAAAAGCGGCATTTTCCGGATCCTCCTCTGCCAGCACCTCTGTCAGGATCTCTGTCATCCGAATGGCGTTCCGGGGAGACGTCCAGATATGCTCGTCATACTCAATCTCCACCTCATGTCCATCCGCATCTTCATCTATTTCTTCCCCCGCTCCATGATCATGGCCTTCCTCGCCGTGGCTGTGTTCTCCTGTCTCCATTCCCTCCACCAGTTCTTCCTCTACCACATCCACCCAGTCCATCATTGTTACCACCCGCCCCGGGGCCGGGCCATCTCCAAAGGATTCCGTCACACGGCTGACCCACTGCTCCATGGCGCCGCCGTTGCACACCAACACGTCTGCATTCTGAATCGTAATCATATCCGCCGGTGTTGGTTCAAAAGAATGGCTGTCCATTCCCGCCGGTACCACAAGAGTCAGACGGACTCTGTCTCCCGCAATCTGGCGCAGGAAATCGTAATAAGGAAACAGAGTTGTTACCACATGAAGCCGCTGATCCGTTTTCTCTTCTGTCCCACGGTTCCACCGGCTTTCCGCGCTCTGGCATCCTGACAGTCCCGATGTCAGAAGCAGGCAGACTGCGATGAGCCGCGCTGCAGCTGCGCGCATGCCACTCCGCCTTTTCCCGGATCTGTCTGTTTTTCCTGTTCCCATCCCACCACCATTTCCTTTCTGACTCTGTTATGTTCCAGCCTGTTATCCACGGCTGCCCCCTGCGATCTCCTCTATCTGGGACGGATGGGATACCAGATATCTGGGATGAAATTGTTCCAATTCTCCGCGATCCCGGAATCCCCACAGTACTCCCACGGTATCCATGCCAGCCGCCAGCCCCGTCTTCATATCTGTCCCCGTATCTCCCAGATACAGACAGTCCTCCGGCCTTTCACCCAGTTCCCGGCAAAGAAGAAGCGCTCCGTCGGGAGCCGGCTTTTTCGGTGTTCCAGCCTGCTCGCCCCGGATGGCATCAAAATACCCGGCTCCGAAAACAGTTTCGATATTTTCCACCGCCTGCTGATGCGGTTTATTGGAAAATACGGCAATCCGGATTCCCCGCTCTTTTAGAAACTCCAGAAGCTGGAAAATCCCATCATAAGGAACCACATCCTTCATACAGTACCTGGAAAAAAAGTCCATGTAAACCGGCAGTGCCGCTTCGTAATGAGTCAGCTCCGGATCTCCGGCCAATTTCAGAGCCCGCTCCATCTGCGTACGGTATCCGTCCCCCACAATCTGACGGGTCTGTTCCGGCGTAATATGCCCCAACCCGAAGGTATCCAGGGTCCGATTCGTCGCATAGGTCAGCGCCCCGACAGTATTTAACAGTGTTCCATCCAAATCAAAGATACATAAACGATACATACCTATTCCTCTCTTTCACCTGCAGCCACACCATCTGTCTGCGTCTCTGCCCCCGACTCACACAGCCTTACCCGCTCCCGCTCCACAGCTTCCCTGCGCGAAAACACACAACCACAGTAATTCTGGCGATAAAGCCCATACTGAGCTGAAAGCTCGATGGAACGCTTATATCCATTCTTCTTTTTGAAATCCGAATTTAAAAAGGAAACGCCGTACCTGTCCCCCATGGCCTCCCCGATGGCATTTAGCCGAACCGCATCCTTTAAAGGACTGATGGTCAGGGTGGTAGTAAACCAGTCAAAGCCGCCCTCCGCCGCCAGTCTGGCCGCTTCCTCCAGCCGCAGTTCAAAGCACCGCGTGCACCGCTCTCCGCCTTCCCGGTCCTCCTCATGCCCTTTTACTGCCCGGTAAAACTCTTCCGGCTCATAGGCGCCTTCCAAAAACTGGATGGGATTTTCTGCCGGCATCTCCCGGATCAGCCTCGACACCTCTTCGGTTCTGGCCATATACTCCTCTCTGGGAGAAATATTCGGATTATAGTAAAATACCGTAATGGCAAAATATTTCGACAAATACTCCAGCACATAGCTGCTGCAGGGCGCACAGCAGCTGTGGAGAAACAAAGTCGGAACATTCCCTTTTTTCTCCGCCGCCTGGAGAACCCGCTCCATTTCCTTCTGGTAATTCCGTTTTTGGAGAATTCCCTTCTGCGGATTTCCTTTTTGCAAATCTTCCTTCTTCCGATCTGCTCCCTGCAAATCCCGGATCCGCGAATCGTCTTTATCCATACTGCCTGCCCTCCTGTCCCTCAAATATTCAACCGGGAAAACCGCATTCCCATAAAGATTAGGGTGTCAAAAGGGTAATTTTAGTAAAAACACACTTTCCCTCAATAAAGTGCATGGGCATGTAGGGTGAAAATAGATATTTTTTTGCTGTATTTCTCCCACTTGCTATTCTAATAAGCACAGTTTTTTGGGATTCATATTTTTCTCATGCGTCATTCCTTCTTAAAATGACCTTTTGACACCCGAATCCCATAAAGCAACAAAGCAGCTTGCTCCCTTTTACCGGGCACAAACTGCTCTTTGTCTTTTTTACAGGAAATCCCGGATTCTCTTGCTGCGAACCGGATTTCTCAGCTTTCTCAAAGCTTTCGCCTCAATCTGCCGGATGCGCTCCCGCGTTACATTAAATTCTTTTCCGACTTCCTCCAGCGTTCTGGGGTGGCCGTCCTCCAGGCCAAACCGCAGCATGATAACCTGACGTTCTCTCTCCTTCAGGTCTCCTAAAAGGGCGTCAATATGCTCCCGGAGCATCACGGATTCCACATTTCCTTCCGGCGTAACCACATTGCTGTCCGCAACGAAATCGCCCAGATTGGAATCGTCCTCCTCGCCGATGGGAGTCTCCAGGGACGCAGGTTCTCTGGCAATCTGCATGATTTCCATTACCTTGTCCTCAGACATGTTAAGTGCCTCGGAAAGCTCTGCCACCGAAGGCTCATACCCCAACTCCAGAGTCAGCTTTCTCTGCATCTTTGACATCTTGTTGATCGTCTCAACCATATGCACCGGAACACGGATCGTTCTGGCCTGGTCAGCCAGGGCTCTCGTCACAGACTGACGGATCCACCAGGTCGCATATGTACTCAGCTTGTATCCCTTTGTATAGTCGAACTTCTCCACGCCCTTAATCAGGCCCAGATTCCCCTCCTGTACCAGATCCAGAAAGCTCATACCGCGGCCGGTATAGCGCTTTGCAATACTTACCACCAGACGCAGATTGGCCTCAATCAGGCGCTCTTTTGCGTTGACATCACCCTCAGCCTTTCTCTTGGCAAGGCGTACCTCTTCCTCTGCACTCAAAAGCGGAACCGTACCGATTTCCTTCAGATACATCCGAACCGGATCCTCTGTTCCGATCCCCTCCAGGAGATCAATGGCATCCAGATCAATATCTTCCTCTTCACTCTTTAAAAATTCGTCGTCCGCGTCATCCACCAGCAGGGAATCTGTATCCGCCAACATGGAATCATCAATATTTTCAGGGATCACATCAATATTGTTCTGCTCCAGATAGTTGTAAATCTGCTCCATCTGCTCCGTCTGCAGGTTGTCCCCAATGAAAAAATTATTGATTTCCGTCACGTCCAGGGCGTTCTGTTTTGTCTTCGCCAACTCGACAAGCTTTCTTAATTTCTCTAAAAAATTCTCTTTCTCCACGAATTAACGTCCTTTCGCTTTCTTTCGCTTAGAAATATAAATGATTACCCGGCCTTTTATTATATACTAAGAAATTTTATTTTTCAACATATTTCTAAAGTTTTTCCGTCAATTTCCACACCGGTTCGACCATATACGACGGTTTCCTGCGGATTACCGCAGCCTGCCTCTGATTTTCAATCTCCACTTCCGTCCAGCTTCCTCCGTATTCGCCATCCAGCGTCCAGTCTACCGGTTCCCTGGCTGTAATCCGCAGTCTTCTGGCCCGAAATTTACTGACACAGTCATTTTCACCTTCCCGCTGAATCAGGTAGGACGCAATGCTTGCAATATCTTTGGGTGCTTTGGGCATCCGCACCAGAAGCACCTCAAATTCCCCGTCGTTTAGCGCCACATCCGCCCCCACCAGTCCCTTGAAACCGCCGATCTGCATGGTATTGGTCACCATTCCCAGGATAAAATCATCCTCCAAAATGCCATCCTCCCACTCCACACGCAGGCGGCAGGATTTCAGGGATGTGATCTCTTTAACTGCCTCCAGCATATAAGCCGGATGGCCCAGCAAATTTTTTGCCTCCTGGGGCGTCCGGTAGGACACCTCCGTAAAAACACCGAACGCCGCCACATAAATAAAATATTGATCCGCGCCAAATCTCCCCACATCCGTCGGATAATCCGTTCCGGAAACAGCCACAGTCGCTGCTTCCGCCATATCCTTCGGGAGCTCCAGGCTGGCTGCAAAATCATTGGTGGAACCGGAAGGAATATAACCGAGCACTGGGCGGTGCTCCCGCTCCAGAAGCATCATCCCGGAAACCACTTCATTCAGCGTTCCATCCCCTCCACTGCAGACAATCATATCCTTTAAAGCACCCTTTTCCCCCACAATGCGTCTCGCGTCCCCCGCATCCTGAGTAATATAGACCTCCGTCTCATATCCGGCTTTTATAAAGGTATCGAGAATTCCCAGAAGTCGATTCCGGATCTGCTCCCGTCCGGATCTGGGATTTATAATAAATAACATTTTTTTCATGGCTGGCCCTCTTTCTTTCATTATTTCACAATAATGCTTTTGTATACGCTCCGAAGGCATTGGGAAGGGGGTATTTTGAAAATATCTCTTCCCTTTTTACCATATCAAACAGCTCTGCTTTCTCCTGCCGGAGCCGGAGCCTGTATCCAATCATATGCCATTCCACATGAGAAAAAATATGTACAGACGGCGAAAGGGGCATACATTCCTGCACCTCCCCCGGCAAAAGTCCGAAAGCTCTCTCAGCCTGTTCCGGCTCCAGATGCCCCTCCAGGTTGGGAAACTCATAGAGCGAGGCCAAAAGCCCCCGGCTGCTTCGTTTCCGGATTGCCACCCGGTCTTCCCATTCGATCAGGAACACCGTGCGTTTCTCTACCCGCCTCGGCTTTTTAACCGGCTTTACCGGATAAGACTCCTGTGTTCCACTGCGCCTGGCCATGCAAAGCGACTGAAGCGGACACGTCTCACAGAGAGGCCGGCCGGAAGGAAGGCACACCAGCGCCCCCAGTTCAATCCAGGCCTGATTATATTCACCGCAGTGAAATTCCTGCTTCGATTCAGACCGGCGCAGAAGCTCCATCCTCAAAAGTCCCTCATAGCGTTTTCTCACCGCCGGCTTTGTAACCTCTTCCCCATCCCCGTAAAGTCTCGTCATGACCCGGAGCACGTTGCCATCCACCGCAGGCCACGGAAGATTAAAGGCAATGGAGGAAACAGCCCCCGCCGTATAGCTGCCGATTCCTGGAAGAGACCGGATCGCCTCATAAGAGGCCGGCATCCGGCCTTCATACTCTTTCATCAGAATTCCTGCCGCTTTCTGCAGATTTCTTGCTCTCGTATAATATCCGAGACCCTCCCAGAGTTTCAAAAGCCGCTCTTCCTCCACCGAGGAAAGGGCCGCAATATCCGGCAGTGCCTCCATAAAACGGGCAAAATACGGCTTTACCGCCTCCACCCGGGTTTGCTGCAGCATAATTTCTGAAATCCACACCCGATAGGGCTCTGGTTTTTCCCGCCAGGGCAGAACGCGCCGGTTTTTCCGATACCAGAAAAGCAGCGGATCCCCGGCGGCACAGAGCCGCTCTTCCTGTGAAAGGGGGGCGTCCTCTCTCTCCAGTCTGGGAAATCCGCTGTACCAGTCTCCAAACATTTCCATCTTCCCGTCTTCTCTATACATAACCGTATATTCCCCGCACAGACACCTCACCCGACAATACCCGCCTGGTTTCTCCGTCCTCCCCCCGCACCAACAGCTCTCCTGTCTCGTCAATGCCAATGGCCGTTCCTGTATAGGTATGATCCTGCGAAAGCACCTGAACCTTCTGACCGCAATTGGCCAAACGTCCATTATACTCCTCCAGCAGACGGCTCATATCTCTTGTCTCCATGAAACGGGCATAATACATCTCATAAGATTTCATAATCGCTGCAATCAGCTGACTCCGTTTTATCTCTTTTCCTGTTTCCATCCACAGGGAGGTAGCCACCTCCCGGATTTCCTCCGGAAACTCCCGGTTTGCCACATTGATTCCAATTCCCGTTACCACATAATGGATGCACTCCAGTTCTGTACTCATCTCCGTCAGAATTCCGCAGACCTTTTTCCCGCCTGCCACAATATCATTGGGCCACTTGATTCTGGCATCCAGGCCGCTGACCTGACGGATTCCGTCTGCCACTGCCAGAGCCGCCACCAGCGTCAGCATGGACGCACAGGATGGATGCAGTCCCGGACGAAGCACCAGGCTCATCCAGATTCCCACTCCGTGAGGGGCCTCCCAGCTGCGGCCCCGGCGTCCCTTTCCCATCGACTGGTAATCCGCCACTGCCAGCGTCCCGTGGGGTGCGCCGTCCTCCGCTGCCTTTCTGGCCTCCGTATTGGTGGAATCCGTCTCATCAAAATACAGAATCTGCCGACCGGCCCACTCTGTATCCAATGTGCTCTCCAGTTCCGCCCGGCTCAGCACATCTCCAACCCGGCTAAGACGGTATCCCCGGTTCCGAACAGCCTCGATCTCATATCCTTCCGCCTCCAGCTGTCTGATCACTTTCCAGACCGCCGTCCGTGACACATGAAGCCTGTCGCTGATCTCCTGACCGGATAAATAATCCTCTGCCTCCTTAAGCATCTTTAAAACTTCTGTTTTCACTGTTTCCTACCCCCACCAGATTGTCATAAAGCTGAGCACACTCAACAAAAAAAGGCCGACGCCAGCCGTCATAAGGATTGTCCCCGCTGTACGCACCTTCTTTTTTCCCCGTCCCCGGACAAAACGATCATAGCCGTTGGCAAAATTCAGGACTGCCGCCAGGAGAAAAATTGCCGGGAATAAAATTTTATTCTCATCCGGGTTGAGGAAGGCCAGCACTGCAAATATCACAATCAGAATTCCAATCACAACATGGAGCACGTCCAACCCAAAGGACGTATTTCTGCTTTTTTTCCTCTTTTCCTGCAATTTCACTGTCATCACCTCATTACCCATCAGTATACCCTATTCCAGGCACTCTTGTCAAAAAAATTTCCGCGCCTCAAGGGAGTTCAAAAAGTCCTGCCTCTTTGACGCCCAAGGGCCTTTTGAATTGCACGCACCAATTCTCCGTCCCGGTAAACGTGATACCGGCTTACCCGGGCCGTCTGGGCCAACTCCTCCAGAACAGCCAGATAAAGATCCCGGTAATCCCACGACTCCTTCAGCCGCAGTTTCCGTGCCAGCTCCGGAAAAATCTGTTCCGTATAAAACCGGTAACCATCCAGGCACTGCAGAGTCTCCTCATCCAGAACCGATTTCAGATATATCTTCAAAAGTTCCAACTCGGACATCATCCTGTCAAAATAGTAGGCCTCGCTCCCCGGAGCGTCAATATAGTACCGGCGTCCCTCTAACCCGTACAGGAACCGGCAGCCCTCCAGGTATCCAAGGGCCATATTTTTCCGGATCCGCCTTGCGTCAAACTCCAGCACGCCTCCCAGATCTTCCCTGGGGGCAATGTGGTACACCCGAGTTCCCTCTGGTATCTTCATCCACTTCTCCCGATCCAGTCCCCAGCCGTAAATCCGTATTACAATAATATCCCGGTAGTCCCGCTCCATCAGCGGCCCCACAGGGACATTGTCAAGACTTCCGCCGTCCGTATACCATTTCCCGCTCAGCGCCTCATTTTTAAACAGAGGGAAGAAAGCGCTGGCCATGAGGATTTCTTCGATTTTCCCCTCTGGCATCGCCTTCACATCCTGTTTCACCAGCTCCCGATCCGTCAGAGAAATGGTTGTGGCAAAAAACTCGCAGTCTGATTTCCGTATTTTCTCCTCATCGACGATATCATGGATCAGGCTTCTCAGAGGAGCCGCATCAAGTCCTCCCTCCCGGATAACCCGGCCGAGCTCCGCCACTGCCTGGGAAAACGATTCTGGCTCCAGATTGGCATTCATAACAGAGGAAGGATTTAAATGCTCCCAGAGTGCCTCCGCCCGCTCAAGGTCTCCCATACACATAAGAGCGCCGTTCAGGGCACCCACTGACACACCGGAAATCCCCCGGATCTGGATCCCTGCTTCCTTCAGCGCCCGCCAGGCGCCGACCTGGAACGCGCCCCTGGCCCCGCCGCCTTCCAGGACTATCCCGTATTCCCTGGAACGATCCAGGATGATCCGATCCGCCGGAAGTCCTGCCGGACTTACCATCCGCCGTTTCCTTCCCGCCATGCACTCCGCCGCCTTTCTTCTTATCCCCGGACTCTGCCCGTAAGGAAAAGGGAATGCCGCTTTTTTCTGATTTTTGCAACATTCCCTTCTTTTCGCTTTTATCTGCTTGTTTCTTTGCGTTTTTATCTGCCTGTTCCCTTTTACTCATTTTTATCAGGAAACTGCTTTTTGGCTGCCGTTCCTGGCTTTTACTTGCCATCCGGCGCTTCGCCGGATCCCGCTCCAATCTCTGCCAGACTCTTCACAAGGCCGGCAATGCTCTGAATCTCTGAAGGAATAATAATCTTGGTGGCGCGCCCGTCGGCTGCCTTCGCAAAGGCCTCCAGGCTCTTCAACTGAAGCACCGCGCTGTCAGCGCCCGCCTCCTTGATATAGCGGATACCGTCTGCATTGGCCTGCTGTACCTTCATGATTGCCTCTGCCTGGCCCTCTGCCTCGCGGATCATCTTTTCCTTCTCTGCCTCCGCCCGAAGGATGGCAGCCTCTTTCTCTGCCTCTGCCTCCAGAATGGCTGACTCCTTCTTTCCTTCCGCCACCAGGATCGTGGATTTCTTTTCGCCCTCAGCCTTCAGAATTGCTTCTCGCCGCTCGCGCTCCGCCTTCATCTGCTTCTCCATGGCATCCTGAATCGCTGCCGGAGGAATGATATTTTTCAGTTCCACGCGGTTTACCTTAATGCCCCAGGGATCCGTAGCCACATCCAGGGCCGCCCGCATCTTCGTATTGATCGTCTCGCGGGAAGTCAGGGTCTGATCCAGCTCCAGGTCGCCGATGATATTGCGCAGCGTCGTAGCCGTCAGGTTCTCAATGGCCATAATCGGATTCTCCACGCCGTAGGCAAACAGCTTCGGGTCTGTGATCTGGAAAAACACAACTGTGTCAATCTTCATAGTGACATTATCTTTTGTGATAACTGGCTGGGGCGCAAAATCCACCACCTGCTCTTTTAAAATCACGCGTTTTGCCACCCGATCCACAAAAGGCATCTTAAAATGAACACCAACGGACCAGGTTGCCAGATATGCGCCCAGACGCTCTACCACCAAAGCCTGAGCCTGCGGAACAATTTTAATGCAGGATGCCAGCACCAGCAGCACCACAATCGCCAGAATTACAAAGCTTATAAACGTTCCCATCTACGATTCCTCCTTCAGTCTCTCTACAATCAGCTTTACACCTTTTACTGCATCAATCCGAACCATGGTTCCCGTTTCGATCCGTTCATCGTCTGCAGACCTGGCCGTCCATTCCTGGCCTGACACCACAACGGCACCTTTCGCCAGATCATTGTCAATGGCCTCTGTCACACGGCCTTTCTTCCCGACCAGCTCCTCCACATTGGTTTTCACGGTCTTCTGATTCACATAACGCAGTGCAATAGGTCTTGTAAAAAACAGGAGAATACAGGATACAATAAAAAACGCGGCAGTCTGAACGTATATCCCGACTCCGAGGAGCGCCAGAAGAAATGCCGCAATCGCACCCCCGGCAAACCAGATCGTCGTCAGAGCCATGGTCACAGCCTCAATTCCGATGAGTACCACAAACGCAGTCAGCCAGATAAGCCATGCCATATGAATCCCTCCCATCCATTTTACGTTATGCTTAGTATAACCTATTATCAGACATTATTCAACAGAACCACCAATATTCCAAACTTACTTTTTTATTACAAAATATACGTCATTTCTTCATCTTTTTTATATTTTTTTTAGATTTTATCAATTCCGCCACACCGCCGCTGCCTGGCAGCCTCAAAAGCCAGAACTGATGCCGCCACCGCAGCGTTCAGAGACTCCACCCGGCCCGCCATGGGGATCCGGATACAGCAGTCCGCACAGGCCGCCGTCTCCTCCGTCAGTCCTCTGGCTTCATTTCCGATGAGAAAGGCCACCGGCCCCCGGTAATCCTCGGTCTCATAATTGACGCTTCCCTGAAGATGGGCCGCCAGAACACGGATTCCATGATCCTTTAGCTGGAGAAGCGTTCTTTGCAGATCAGGTACGTAGACAAAGGGAATCCGGTAAATCGATCCCATCGTCGAGCGGATTACCTTGGGATTATAGATATCTGCTGTCTCCTCATTCATAATAATCCCTGTCACGCCGGCGCCTTCTCCAGCTCTTAGAATCGTCCCCAGATTCCCCGGATCCTGCAGAGTCTCCAGCACAATCAGCTGGGGCGGTCTCCCGTCAGTCCCCGGCTCCATCACCTGAGACAGAGTGTAAGAAAACTGCTCTGCCACCGCCAGAATCCCCTGGGGCGTCTGGGTATCCGATAAAAAACGCATTACCTCATCCGAAACCGTCTCATAACGGCAGCCGGATAAAAGCGCCTCTCCCCGCTCGCCCTGCTGCTTTAAAAAGCTCTCTGAGACAAATACCTCCCGGCATTTTTCTTTCGGAAGCTCGCCAAACATTTTAGGGCCTTCCACAATAAAACTCCCCTGCTCTCTCCTGACTTTTGCCTTTCTCACAAGACTCGCCACCGCCCGAATCCGGGCATTTCCCGTACTGGAAATCATAATTTCTCCTCCAGTTTTTCTGAAAGTTCTTCCAGCTCCTCCAGCCACAGACGGCTACAGGCGTCGCTGGGCATCCGCAAATCTCCCCTGGGAGATACGGCAGCCGATCCCACCTTGGGACCATCCGGCAGGCAGGAGCGCTTAAACTGCTGATTAAAGAAACGGCGGTAAAACACCTTCAGCCATTTCAAAATCGTCTCATCCTCATACCCCCCGGCAAATGCCTTTCTGGCCAGCCGGAAAATCTTAGCCGGATGGTAGCCGTAGCGGAGAATATAGTACAGGAAGAAATCATGCAGCTCGTAGGGGCCCACCAGATCCTCCGTCTTCTGGGCAATCTTCCCGTCCTCCGGCGGAAGCAGCTCCGGACTGACCGGCGTATCCAGCACATCCAAAAGAACCGTTCTCAGCTCTTCTTCCCCACAGGTATCTGCATAGTAGCGGACCAGGTGACGCACCAGCGTCTTTGGCACAGAACAGTTGACCCCGTACATGGACATATGATCTCCATTGTAGGTGGCCCAGCCCAGCGCCAGCTCCGACATATCGCCGGTCCCGATTACCAGGCCTCCGTTTTTATTGGCAATATCCATGAGCACCTGGGTTCTCTCCCTGGCCTGGGAATTCTCGTAAGTTACATCGTGTACGGAAGCATCGTGACCGATATCCCGGAAATGAATGGTTACTGCATCCTTTATATCCACTTCCCGCAGTGTTGCCCCCAGCTTTTTCGTCATCAGGCAGGCATTCCGGTAGGTCCGGTCTGTGGTTCCAAAGCACGGCATGGTAACAGATACGATATTCTCCCTGGGCAGGCCCAGCAGATCAAACGCCCGCACCGTCACAAGAAGTGCCAGCGTCGAATCCAGTCCCCCGGAAATTCCCACCACTGCACACCGGCTTCCCGTATGCTTCAGCCGCTTTTTCAGTCCCATAGCCTGGATGGACAGGATCTCCTCGCACCGTCTGCTCCGCCCTGCCTCATCTCCCGGAACAAAGGGAGACGGGTCAATGGTCCGCTCCAGGGCAAGGTGTTTCTCCTCCAGGGTAAAGGGCACAAACGTATAGCGCTCTCTTCCCTCCGTCTGGTAGGTGGTCATCCGGCGGCGCTCACATTCCAGCCGCTCCAGATCCACATCGCCATAAATAATTCCGTTTTCAAACCGCTCGGACTCTGCCAGAACCGTACCGTTCTCAGCAATCAGGTTCTGCCCGCCAAAAACCAGATCCTGGGTAGATTCCCCCTCTCCGGCATTGGCATAGACATAGGCGCACAAAAGGCGGGCCGACTGGCCGCTTATGAGACTCTTCCGATACTCGCTCTTTCCGGTGGCCTCATCGCTGGCAGAACAGTTGACGATCACCGTGGCACCGGCCGAGGCATGGCCGATGCTGGGCGGGTTCAATACCCACACATCTTCACAGATCTCCGCACCCACCACCAGATTTTCCACGTTGGAACAGGAAAACAGAATCCGGCTTCCCATGGGAACCAGCTCATTTTTCCAGGGAACCAGCACAGCTTCTTCCCAGCCCGGATTGAAATAACGCCCTTCATAAAACTCGGAATAATTGGGAATCCAGCGCTTGGGAACCAGGCCCAAAAGATGTCCGTCCTGAAGCGCAGCCGCCACATTGTAAAGCTTATTGTTATATTCCCACGGAAGTCCCACGAAAACCAGCATGTCGCTGCCCTCTGTAAATGCAGCCAGCACTTCCAGCTCCTTTTTGACTCTGGTAAGCAGCGGTTTCTGAATAAACAGCTCTCCGCAGGTATAACCCGTTAAAACCAGTTCCGGAAATACCAGAATCTGCGCCCCCCGCTCCCGGCCTTCCCGGATCTGGGTTTCAATCTGCTCTCTGTTGAACTCCACATCTGCCACTTTCACCTCCGGAGTTGCTGCCGCAACCCGGATAAATCCATCTCGTATCATGCGATGTCTCCTTATCCTTCCGGGTTTCCACCCGTATTTTTCTCATTATTACCGGCTGTCACGTCGTTTTCTTCATTTTAGCGGTCTCCGTTCCAAATGTCAAATCCCGCACAACACCCCCGGCAATCATAAGCCCGGCTGCCGACGGGACGAAGGAGACGCTGCCGGGAATGGAACGCCGCCCAGACCCAGATGCCTGCTCCTCAACCAGAATCTCCTGCTCCAGCACCGGATCCGGCTGCACAGGCGTTTCCTCCGAATACAGAACCCGAAGGCCCCGAATCCCCCGTTTTTTCAGTTCCCGACGCATAACACGACAGAGGGGACAAACTGCCGTATCCTCAATATCTGCCAGACGGAATCGTTCCGGATGCAGCTTATTTCCCGTACCCATGGAAGAAATCATGGATACCCCATGCTCCGCCGCCCAGTCCGCCAGGGCAAGTTTTGCCGTCACTGTATCAATGGCATCCACAATATAGTCCACCGGGCCGGCTTTTTCAAAAATTTTTTCCACATTGTCCGGAAGAACAAAAGTTTCAAAGGTCATAACTTCTGTGTCCGGACAGATTTCCTTTATGATCTGCTCCATGACTTTTGTCTTCATCTGCCCGATGGTGCTGCGAAACGCCACGCACTGACGGTTCAGGTTCGTCTCGGAAACCCGGTCGCTGTCAACAAGAATCAGCCGCCCCACACCGCTGCGGGCCAGTGCTTCCGCACAGTGGCCTCCCACTCCTCCCAGTCCGAATACCGCCACCGAGCTGTTCTTCAGGCGCTCCATTCCGGATCGTCCGAGCAGCAGCTCCGACCGCAAAAAAATGCTTTCATTTCCTTCTCTGTCTTCCTTCCTCATCCTGAGCCTCCTGAAAAAAAGAAAGCTGCTTTTCCCCCACAGAAAGCAGCTTCCCCGGTCACGTTCACGTACCGTTACATCAAATAGTTTATTGCTTTAGCAAATATACCATTTTTTACCTACTTTGTCAATCTTATTTTCGTCATTTTGCACAGATTTTTTTCCGGAAATTTACACATACTTTCCCAATGGGAGCCATTGATCTTCCGCCTGACCGGATTTCCATCCGCTCAGGTTCTCAGAAAGGAGTCTGCCATGAAATTATCCACTGACCTGGAACAGAATATGCAGTTTTTCCAGAATCTTCTCCATCCGGGCGCGAATTTTGACGTGGTTTACCGCGTCATCCGCATCGGAGGCCGCGAGGCCTGTATCTACTTTATTGACGGTTTTACCAAGGACGAAACGCTCCTGCGGCTGATGCAGGCCTTCGGCAGCATACAATCCGATGCCATGCCGAAAACGGCCCATGAATTTTCCAAGCTTTTTCTTCCCTACGGGGAAATTTCCCTGGAGGATGAAACGGATTCCATTGTGACCCAGCTTCTCTCCGGCGTCCCCTTTCTCCTCATCGACGGCTACCATCAGGCGCTGATCATTGACTGCCGCACCTATCCTGCCCGCGGAATCAGCGAACCGGAAAAAGATAAGGTCCTTCGCGGCTCCAGAGACGGCTTCACAGAAACGCTGATTTTCAATACTGCCCTGATCCGCCGCCGAATCCGTGACCCAAAACTCCGGATGGAGATTCTATCCGCTGGTGAAAGCTCTCACACGGATATCGCCCTCTGCTACATGGAAAATCGGGTGGATGCCTCTCTGCTGGCCATGATTCAGAAGCGGATAAAATCTTTACATGTGGATGCCCTGACCATGAATCAGGAGAGCCTGGCCGAATGTCTCTATCCTCATAAATGGTACAATCCATTCCCGAAATTCCGCTTTTCAGAGCGGCCTGATACGGCGGCAGCCTCGATCCTGGAGGGAAATATCATCATCCTCGTGGATAATTCTCCCTCCGCCATGATCCTGCCATCCTCCATTTTCGATATCATTGAAGAGGCGGACGATTATTATTTTCCACCGCTCACCGGAACCTACCTGCGCCTGTCCCGGACCGTCATATTTTTTCTGACGCTCTTTCTGACGCCGGTATGGCTGCTTTTGATGCAGAATCCCCAGTGGATTCCTCAATGGCTCACCTTCATCCAGGTGGAGGATGACATCCATGTGGCGCTCATTTATCAGCTCCTGATCCTGGAATTTGCCATCGACGGTCTCCGGCTGGCTGCCGTCAACACCCCCAGCATGCTGACGACCCCCTTAAGTGTAATCGCCGGTATCGTTTTGGGCGAATACTCGGTAAAATCCGGCTGGTTCAATTCCGAAACCATGCTGTATATGGCTTTCGTGACCATTGCCAATTACTCCATGACCAGCTTTGAGCTTGGGTACGCTCTGAAATTCATGCGCGTTCTCATTCTTCTTCTGACCTTCTTTTTCAACCTGTGGGGGTTCGCAGCAGGAACGATCATCAGCATTCTCTGTCTGGTCTTTAACCGGACCATCGCCGGAAAAAGCTATATTTATCCCCTGATCCCCTTCCGGTTTCAGGAGCTGAAAAAACGGCTGTTTCGAAACCGTCTTCCCCACATTTACAAGGACGGAAACTCCTGATCCAATCCTGCAGGGTTTTCCTTCCCGCAGGCTGTAATGTTACGTTCTCTTCCCGTGCCTTCTTCCTCGAAAACGGCATCCCGCAAGATACAGAGTGCCTCTTCATAGAGTTCCGCATCCATGGAAGCGCAGGAAAGAAGAATTCTGGGGTATCTGCCGGCATTCGGGTGCGCCGGGTCAGCAGCATCCCTCTCTTCCACAGGGCGCACCACCACTCCGGCCTCCAGAGCCCGTCTGGCAGCCTCCGCAGCCGGAAGGTCAATGTGCAATTCCACCAAAACCAGAAATCCCGCATCGCCCAGACAGGCATCGGCCCAGCTGCCAAACACCTTCTCAATGGCCTCACAGAGTTTTCTGGCCTTCACGGTATACAGTTTGCGGGTCTTCCGGATCTGGCCCTCCAAATGGCCGTCCCGGATAAACTGGCAAAGCGCAATCTGCTCCGCCTTGGACGCTGTCTGATTGTAAAAATACCCCCGCTCCCGGTATGCCGGAAGCAGAGACGGCGGAAGCACCATATAACTCATACGAATGGACGGTAAAAGGAGTCTGGAAAAGGTTCCCAGATACACCACCCCATTTCCGCCGGACAACCCCTGCAGCGACGGCGTAGGACGGCTATAATAGCGAAACTCACTGTTATAATCATCCTCAATCAGCAAAATATTTTCTCTTCCCGCTTCCTTTAAAAGCGCCATCCGCTCCCGGACCGGCATGACCTCTCCCCACACCGTCATCTGAGACGGCGTCAGATAACAGATGCTTCCGGCAAGTCCATCTCCCGCCAGACGGCGATCTCCGGTTAAAAAACCGTGATCCTCAAAAATCTGACGGCCCTGCCGAAAGGAGGGATTGTAAAAATACACCCGGTTCCGCTCCCGGATCAGCGGACACAGAATATGCAGAAGGCTCTGGACACCGGCCCCCACCACAATCTGCTCCGGCATGCAGATCACATTGCGAAACCGCTCCAGATACAGGCACAGGGTTTCCCGAAGCTCCAGCTCGCCCTGGGGTTCCCCGTAAGAAAGCAGACGCTCATCCTGGCGGAGCGCGCTCTTTACATATCTCCTCCACAGACTGAACTGAAAGCTCTCCCGATCCACACCGGAAGAGGAAAAATCATACAAAACCCGTTTTTCCTCCTGCTTCTTTGTGCCGTCCCACCCTCTGAGGGAACCGCCGGTCAGAAAATCCGTTACATAATAACCGCTCTGAGGCCTGGATAGGACGTACCCCTCCGCCGCCAGAAGCAGATAAGCAGCCTCCACCGTTGTCCGGGAAATCTGCAGCTGCACAGAACATTTCCGGATGGATGGAAGCTTGCTCCCCGGCTGCAGGCGACCGTTCTGAATCAGCTCCTTATAATATTCATATACCTGAATATAGCGGCTCCGTTCCCTGTCATTGAGATTCAGTTCCATGTTTCCCCTCTTTTTTCCTGTCCGCCAGTTCCTTCATCTCCCAGGCATTGCGGCGCACCGCCTCTGTGATCTGTGCACCGCCCAGAAGCCTCGAAAGTTCCTCTACCATCTCTTCCCGTCCCAGAGGGCGGACCGAGGTGGCCGTACGGCCTTCAGAAACCGCCTTTCGTATCTCAAAATGGCGGTCTGCCATGGCTGCAATCTGCGGAAGGTGAGTAATGCAGATTACCTGACGCCGTTTTGCTATAATCCGCAGTTTTTCGGAAACCATCTGGGCCGTTCTCCCACTGATTCCCGCATCAATCTCATCAAAAATCAGAGTCGGAATCTGATCTGTCTCCGCCAGAACCGTTTTTATGGCCAGCATGATTCTGGAGAGTTCACCGCCAGAGGCCACCATCCCCAAAGGCCGCTCCGGCTCCCCCGGATTGGTGGAAATCAAAAACTCTGCCTCATCCATCCCATTTGCAGTAACGTGATCCAGCGCGCGAAATTCCATGGTAAAACGGACATCCAGAAAATTCAAATCCCGAAGTCCTGCCTGAATCTTCCCGGTCAGCTCCTCTGCCACCTCCCGCCGCACCTTTGTCAGCTGATGGCAGGATTCTAAAAGCTGCTCCCTGGCTATCTCCAATTTTCTCTCCGTCTCTTCCCGAAGCTCATCAAAATGCTCCAGTTCCATCAGACGTTCTTTTTTCTCCTCCAGGCTTTTTAGCACATCCGGAATGGTTTTTCCGTATTTATGCTCCAGGCCACGGATCAGATCCAGACGCTCTTCCGTCCGGATCAGGGTTTCCTCGTCCACCTCCAGGCCGTTTAAATAGGCATCCAGATCCCGCTCCAAATCCCCCAGCATCGCTTCCAGATCATAAAGCTCGTCCCGGAGTCCAGACAGTCCCTCATCATAGGGCGTCACCGACTCCACAGAACGAATTGCTCTGGAAATCCCCTCCGCTCCCACAGCCTCTCTGGCTTCCAAAAGGCTCTGGGCAATCTTTTTTCCATGGGAGAGGCGTCGAAAGGCCTGAGAAAGCGCCTCTTCCTCTCCCGGCAGCAAATTTGCGGCCTCAATCTCCTCAATCTCAAACCGGCAGAAATCCATCTCCCGGATCCGCTGCTCCTGATCCGTCTCAAACCGTTCCCGCTCCCGGTTCAGATCCATATAGAGCCGGTACTGAAGTGCAATATTCTGTTTCAACCCGGACAGCCGGGAAGCCGCGTATTCATCGAGAATTTCCAGATGTCTGGCATGATGGAGCAGAGACTGATGCTCATGCTGTCCGTGCAGATCAATGAGAAGTCCTGTAATTTCCCGAAGTCTGGCCGCCGTAACCGTCTCGTCGTTAATGCGGCTGATACTCCGGGATGGGGTGATTTTTTTAGAAATGATCAGAAGTCCGTCCTCATCGGGACTCACATCGTACTCCAGAAGCTGCTTTTTTTTCTCTTCATCGTCGATCAGGAACAAAAGTTCCACAAGGGCGCTGTCACATCCCTGGCGGATCAGTTCCCGGGAGGCCTTCCCCCCCAGAGCCACATTGACCGAACCGATTACAATGGATTTTCCGGCCCCCGTCTCGCCTGTCAGGATATTAAGTCCCTCTCCGAATTCCACCTCCGCCGTATCAATCAGCGCCAGATTTTTTACCCGCAAATGATAAAGCATCGCTCCTCCTTATTAAGCCACCAGCTTCTTAATTTTATCCATCAGAACAATGGTATCATCCACCGTGCGGACCGCACACATTACCGTATCGTCCCCGGCAATACAACCCACAATCTCCGGAAAATGAATGGCATCCAGAGCTGCCGCCACTGCCATGGCCATTCCTGACACCGTCTTAACCACCAGAATATTCTGCGCCATGTCCATGGACAGAAAGCTGTCGTGCAGAATCCGGATATACTTGTCATTCCAGGCCCCCTGGGGATGCAGAACCGCATACTTCTGGCCTCCCTTTTCCGTCTGAATTTTGGATAGTTTCAGCTCCCGGATATCTCTGGACACGGTCGCCTGAGTAACGTTATACCCCTCCCGGTTCAGATATTCCGCCAATTCCTCCTGCGTCTCGATCTCATATTTTCCAATCAGCTCCACAATTTTGCTGTGACGTTCCAGTTTCATTGATACTACCCCCTTTAAATCTGCTTCATTTTATTCCGGATGTTTTCCAGAAACGATACCTGGCGCAGCTGAATCAGCGGCGTGCAAAGCTGAGACCGCTCAATCTCGATCCGGGCCCCGCCTCTCAGATCCACCACCGTATCGCCGTCAAAGCTCAGATACACCGGAGAACGTGTTCCCTCATCCACCTCCAAGCAGATCTGATTATCCGGCGCCAGAACAATGCTTCTGGCATTCAGCGTATGGGGGCAGGTGGGCGTCAGAATCATCAGCTCCGCCTCCGGCGCCGCAATGGGCCCGCCCGCTGAAAGGTTATATGCCGTTGAACCTGTAGGGGTGGCCACGATCATGCCATCTGCCGAGTACTCATTAAACATCTGGCCATTAACCCTCAAATGAAACCGAACCGCATCCTTTCCCATGCGCCCCAGGACAATGTCGTTGAGTGCAATATCTTCCACCAAAAGCTCGCCCTCTGGCGAAAATACCCGTCCCTTCAGCATCATCCGGGACTCCAGCCGGTAGTGATCTCCGATCAGTTCTTCCATGGCCGGGATAATGTCCTCCTCACGGCCAATCTGAGTCAGATACCCCAGATGCCCCATATTAACGCCAAAAAGCGGCAGGCCAAGACCGGCCAGATCTCTGGCCGCCTGAATCAGAGTCCCATCGCCCCCCAGGCAGATCACGCACTCCGTTTCATGGGGAATCTGTCTCCGGTCCGTGTAGCGGTATCCAACCGGCCCCGGAGTCCCGGCATTCCCGTCCCGCTCCAGGCGCACGCACTCGCAGCCCTGCTCTTCCAGGAAACGGCAGATCAGGTTGGCCGCCTCATTGGCATTTTCCTTATCCCGGTTTACAATCATGTAAAAATGTCTCATCCTTTATCCAGCTCCCCGTGCGCGTCTTCCACCACCTGTTCCGGAGAGAATGGGAGATGCTCCAAAATCTCGTCTGCTCCAGTCTCTCCCACCGGATTTGTCTCCGCGCTGCCTCTGTCCGCCGGATCCGTCTCCGGTTTTCTCAGATGCAGCAGATATTCGATGTTCCCCTCCGGCCCCTTGATGGGGGAATATTCCAGATGCAAAATTTCAAAACCGATTTCCGCCGCATAGGAAATTACCATGCGGATCACTTCCAGGTGGGTGCTCTTTTCCCGAACCACACCCTTTTTGCCCACCTTCTCCCGTCCCGCTTCAAACTGAGGCTTAATCAAGGCCGTAACCTGGCCGCCCGGTTTCAGGATCTCCCGGACCGGCCCCAGCACCTTAGTCAGGGAAATAAAGGATACGTCAATGGAGGTAAAGTCCACCGGTTCCCCGATGTCCTCCGGCGTCACGTAGCGGATATTCGTCTTCTCCATACAGACCACCCGTGGATCGTTGCGCAGTTTCCATGCCAGCTGACCATGTCCCACATCCACCGAATATACCTTTACCGCCCCATTCTGCAGCATACAGTCTGTAAAGCCTCCCGTGGATGCCCCCACATCCATGCAGACCGTCCCCTCCAGATCAAGGCCAAAGTGAGTCATCGCCTTCTCCAGCTTCAGTCCCCCGCGGCTCACATACCGCAGCGTCGAACCGCGAACCTCGATGGAAACCGTATCCGCAAAGGAGGTTCCCGCTTTATCTTCTTTCTGGCCATCCACATAGACAATACCGGACATGATAACGGCCTTTGCCTTTTCTCTCGACTCTGCCAGTCCTCTTTTCACAAGAAGGACATCCAATCGCTCCTTCATCCCTGTTCCTCCTCGCTCGTCTCTATCCCGTTCTTCGCACCGGCAGCCGCACTGCAGCCAGTCAGCTTCGTCTCCGGCACCGGAGCTATATCCAGTCCCTCTTTTTTCAGCCGTTTCAGAATAGAATCACTGTCTATCCCCAGATCACTCCGGAGAACCGAAACATTGCCGTGCTCCACATAGGCATCCGGAAGGGCGATATGAATTACCTTAAGCTCCGGATAATGGCTGGCTGCATAATCCATGATCCGCTCGCCGTATCCGCCCCGCAGAACATTCTCCTCCAGGGTCACCAAAACCCGATGGTCTGCTGCCAGCGCATCCACCACCGCCGTATCCGCCGGTTTTACAAACCGACCATTTACCAGCGTACAGGGGTGACCTGCACATTTCAATTTTTCCCGGATGTGTTCCGCCGTACTTACCATACTTCCCACTGCCAGAAGAGCAATTTCACTCTCCCGGTAAAGGATCTCACTCTTCCCGTATTCCACCGGTGCAAGAAATTCTTTAAGCCCCCGGTACGCCTCGCCCCTCGGATACCGGATCGCCATGGGGCCGTCATAGGTTACGGCAAACCGCAGCATGGCCTGCAGCTCCCATAGATTCTTCGGCGCCATCACGCTCATATTGGGGATAGAGGAAAGAAAACTCAGATCAAAAATCCCCTGATGGGTCTCTCCGTCACTCCCGACCAAACCCGCCCGATCCACGCAAAAGAGCACCGGCAGGTTCTGGATACAGACGTCATGAACAATCTGGTCATAGGCCCGCTGCAGAAATGAGGAATACACCGCCACCACCGGCCGGAGTCCGGCCGCAGCCATACCGGCTGCCGAGGTTACCGCGTGTTCCTCCGCAATCCCCACATCAAAGAAACGGTCCGGGAATTCTCTGGCAAACCGTTTCAGGCCAGTGCCGTCCGGCATGGCTGCCGTTACTGCCACAATCCGCTGATTCTCCCGGGCAAGGCGGCAGATCTCCCTGGAAAATACGTCCGTATATCCAGGAAATTCCTTCTTTTTCAGCGGCTTTCCTGTCTCAATGAAAAACGGTTCCACCCCGTGAAAGGCAGCCGGATTCCGCTCCGCCGGCCGGTAACCCTTCCCCTTTTTCGTGATCACATGGATCAGGACGGCATGATTGATCTTTTTGGCCTCCCGGAAGATCCGGACCAGTCCCTTTATGTCGTGGCCGTCCACCGGGCCCAGATACGTAATCCCCATATTTTCAAACCACATTCCCGGAATCAGGAACTGCTTGATGCTGTTTTTCGTCCTAAGCAGGGTGTCCACCAGCTCATTTCCGATCTTCGGAATCCGCGACAGCGTATCCGCCACATTCTTTTTCAGGAGATTGTACCCCTCGTCGGCCCGCAGGTTGCTGAGATACCGGGACATGCCTCCCACATTCTCCGAAATCGACATATTATTGTCATTCAGGATGATAATAAAATTCGATTTCAGGCGTCCTGCATTGTTCAGGGCCTCATAGGCCATGCCCCCGGTCAGGGCCCCGTCTCCGATGACGGAGACAATCGAATAGTCCTCCTTCAGCACATCCCGTCCCTGGGCCATGCCAAGCCCCGCCGAAATCGATGTGGAGCTGTGGCCCGTGTCAAAGGCATCGAAGGGACTTTCCTTTCTCTTTGGGAATCCGCTTAATCCCCCATACTGGCGCAGCCCGTCAAAATTATCTTTGCGCCCGCTGAGTATTTTATGGGTGTAGGACTGGTGGCCCACATCCCAGATCACTTTATCCTTCGGCAGATCAAACGCCCGATACAGTGCGATCGTCAGTTCCACCACACCCAGATTTGACGCCAGATGCCCGCCCGTACGGCTGATTTTATCAATCAGAAATACCCGTATTTCCTGAGCCAGTTCATTCAGCTTTGCCTCATCCAGATTTCTGACATCATCCGGTCCGTTTATTCTATCTAAGATCATGTCGCTCTCCATTTATTTTTCACGGTTGACCAGCGCGTGGATCAGCTCCTCCAGGAATTCATTTTTTCCCGGCAGGGAATAAAGAATATCCACCGCCGTTTCTGAGAGGCGCTCCACTTCCTGCTTCGCTTTTTCAATCCCCTCAATGGTCACATACGTCGTTTTATTATTCTTCGCATCGCTGAGCACCGGCTTTCCCAGCACCTCCTGGCTGCTGGTCACGTCCAGAATATCATCCTGGATCTGGAATGCCAGGCCCACTGCCGCAGCCATCCGCTCCACGGTATCGCAGACCTCTTTAGAGGCCCCGGCCATCACGGCACCGATGACCATGGACGCCTCCAGAAGAGCTCCCGTCTTCAGCCGGTAAATAAAATCCAGTTTTTCTCTTGGAATCCGCTGATTGGTCATCTCAACGTCCACCGTCTGACCGCCGATCATCCCGTAAATCCCCGTTTTTTCCGCCAGAATCCGGATACATTCTCCTACCTTTTTGGCATCCTCTGTCATGGCAAAGGCCTTGGAAGCCGTCTCCACCGCATAGATCAAAAGAGCGTCCCCCGCCAGAACCGCCATGTCGTAGCCGTATACCACCCAGGTTGTCTTCTTTCCACGGCGATACTCGTCATTGTCCATGCATGGCAGGTCATCATGGATCAGCGATGAGGTGTGTATCATCTCCATGGCTGCCATCATGGGTTCTATCTCCCGGCCACTGCCGCCCAAAAGGCGGTATACCTCCCGCATCAGCAGAGGACGGAGACGTTTTCCTCCGGCGCGCATGCTGTAATTCATCGCCTCAAAAATCGTCTTCTGATACCCTTCCTCCGCCGGGAGAAATGCATACACCGTCTCCTCGACCTCCCTGGCTGCCTCCAACAGTTTCTCCTTCATCCCATCCGTCATCACGCCTGTTCCTCCATCTCCTGCCCATTGACCACAAGAATCTGTTTCTCCACCCGGTCAATCTTTCCTGCACACGCCTTTACAAGGCGCATCCCGCTTTCATAACAGGTAAACGCATCCTCCAGAGAACTCTTCCCATCCTCCAGGTTCCGGATAATCCCGTCCAGACGCTCAAACATCTCCTCCACAGAAAGCTGTTCCAGCTCTTTTTCCTGCGCCGCTCCCGCCTCCATGCGGTCCGGATTTTCCCGTATCTCCATGCGCCTCACGCCTCCTGAACTATTTTCTTACATCTATTTTCATTTATTTTCATTTTCGTAACTGTTTAAGACGGGGCGCCAGCTGATTCTGACTGAATCCCCGACGCCTCCGGCCGGATCTCCTGCACCGCTGCCATAATCTGGCCGTCCCGCAGGCGAATGCGGATTTCATCCCCCGGCGCCACCGCCAAAACCGTCTCAAGCCGTCGATTCTCCCGGTCTGTCACAAAACCAAAACCGCCGCTGATCCGCAAAAGCGGCGAAAGACCGTCCAGACGGCTTCCCGCCACCGCCAAACGATGACGGCAATCCTCCAGCCTCTGTCCCATCAGCCTCTCCATCCGATCTTGCAGATCAAAAAGGCGCTGCCTCCGGTCATTAAGCTGACGCTCCGGACTGAACAGCCGGAGGCGGAGACGATACTGTTCCAGACGCCCGGCTGCCTGCTCCCCCTTCCGGTACAGAGCCTGATAAAGGCGGCTGGCCGCTGCCTGGCACTGCTCTTCAAACAAATGGTAATCAAATACCGCCAGTTCTGCCGCCGCAGATGGCGTCGGAGCCCGAAGATCCGCCACATAATCTGCAATGGTCACATCCGTCTCATGGCCCACCGCCGAGATAACCGGAGTCCGACAGGCAAAAATCGCCCGGGCCACGATCTCCTCGTTAAAGGCCCACAGATCCTCGATGGAACCGCCTCCGCGCCCCACGATCATCACATCCAGTCCCATAGCATCCAGCGTCTCAATGGCACGCACAATGCTGGGAGCCGCTGCCGTCCCCTGTACCTGAGCCGGGCAAAGCACCAGCTGTACATATGGATTCCGCCTCTTTGCGATATTCATAATATCCCGGATGGCAGCTCCCGTATTGGCCGTCACAATTCCAACCGTTCTCGCATATCTGGGAATGGGACTTTTATACTCCGGAGCAAACATCCCCATCTCCTCCAGCTCATTCCGGAGCTTTTCAAACCGGCGGAACAGATCCCCCGTTCCGTCCAGGGTAATCTCACTGGCATAAAGCTGGTACCGGCCATCCCGCTCATACACCTCAATGCTGCCCTTTACCACCACCTGCTGGCCCTCCGCCAGCTGGAAGGCGAGGCCGCGCCGTCTGCTGGCAAACATAACCGCCTGCATGGCCCCAAGACGATCCTTCAGGGTAAAATAAATATGTCCGGAGGAATGGTACTTGCAGTTGGATACCTCCCCCTTCACAGAAATCCGGTTCAGGGCAAAATCCTGGGCAAACATATTTTTAATATACGCATTTACCTGCGATACCGAATACACCCCGGCCATGGACTACACCAGCTTCGCCAAAATCCCGTTTACAAAGGATGGAGAATCATTTCCGCCGTACTTTTTAGCCAGCTCCACCGCCTCATTGATCGCCACCTTCTCCGGCACATCCTCATCGTACCGGATCTCGTACAGGGCCAGGCGGAGAATCGTCAGCTCCACCTTTCCCATACGCCGGGTCGTCCAGCCTTTGGCAATCTCATTGATAGAGGCATCCAACTGCGGAATACACTCCATGATACGCTCCACCTTATTCTTCACATAGCCGCCGTCAAATACGTCCAGCGCCGGACTGTGCAGCACCTCTCCAACGCCCTCCGGGACGTCCTCTTCCTCCTGCGGTTCCGTAAAATACTGTTCAATCTGCTCACCAGTCTCCTCTGCCGGATAAAAATCCGCGCAGAACAAAAGCTTGAAGCAGTGCTCTCTCAGTTCTCTTCTGGTCATATCATATCCTCCTGCTCTCTATCCTCTTATCCTATAAAATAATCTGTATAAAATATCAGAAAAATGAATATTACTCTAATTTATCATTATAACGTATCCCGGAATTTTCTACAAGTTATAAATTCAGAACCTCTGAGGCCTCCGCAGCCACCACAAAAGCTTCCGGATCCCCTTCCTGGACAATGGCCTTCAGTTTCTCAAACTGCGCTTTTTTTACCGTACAAAGCAGTAAGGAGAGATCCTTACCGCTATAAGCTCCCTGACCGGGCAAAACCGTTGCCGTCCTCCCCACCTCACAAATAATCCGCTGTATCAATCGCTCCGGCTTTGCCGTAACCACAAATACCAGGCGGCCCGTAGAGGCTCCATACAGGACAGAATCCACCACTCTGGCCTGGGCATACAAGGCGATCAGGCCAAACAGAGCAGACTCCACATCGCCAAACACCGCCACCGATGCCGCCAGAATCACTCCGTCCACCAGAAGAAGGGCCCTTCCTATGGAAATATGCGGTCTTTTTTTCTGCAGAAGATACCCCAGGATGTCCGTCCCGCCCGTACTGGCCCCCGCCAGGAATACCAGGGCCATTCCGCCGCCCGCCAGCACGCCTCCGTACAGACTTCCAAGAAGGCGGCTGCCATCATAAACCGGGCAAAATGGCGTTACCACCCCATCCAGAATCACCGCCGAAAGAACGCTTACACCTGCCGTCAAAACGGCAAACCGTCGGCTCAGAAAAAACCAGGCCAATGCCAGAAGCGGTATATTCAGAAAAAGAATTAAAAGGCCCACCGGAAACCCCGTCAGAAAATGAATCATCAGGGCCGCTCCGGAAGCCCCGCCCGGAGCAATATGCGCCGGCTCAATGAAGGCACGGATCCCGATTCCGCAGGCCGTCGTTCCTGCCAGGATCAGTCCAAATTGTTTTCCACCCATAAGTACCTCCTCCGCGTGCCGCAAAAATACATGGTGCGGCACGCCTTATACTCTATTCTTCCCCTCTTTCCGCTTTTTCTTTCCCGTTTTCCGTGCTTTTCGTTTTTCTTTGCCATGCTATCTTTATCCCGTTTTAATCACTTTGAGGAATGGTAAGGACTGCAAATAGCTTAAATAGGCGGTTTGCAAGTGTGTCTGTGGATAAAACTTCGGAAACTCAAAGACATAGCCATTGAAAATTTTAAAAATCACTATATAATTCGTATATATACTGATAATAATATTTTACTTGTTCTAATTAAAAGATTTAAGAAGAGAGGTGATCGCCATATTCTCCAACTATATCGTTTTAAATGCTTTTAAAATCAAAAAGCCTCTTTACATATCTAATTTTTTAATTTAAAACAATATTATTGATACCGGAGGAATAATCTAAAACTTGATATTTGAAAAATATTTTTGGAAATGTGTGTGGTACGGTAATGACTATCATAAATTTATGCAAATAAAGCAATTCATCGAAAGCAAAAATGTAAAGACTATTAGCAACACAATTAATTTAGCCGACCGTTTTCAAAGAGTGCGCGTTTTAAATGACAGCAATGATGATATACTAAAAAATATGTATCGATATGAACTACTTGTATCAAAAAAAGATTATGAAAAAACGCTTCACTTTCTAAGAACTATCGGAGTGACCGTGTGAAACCTTTTTAAGAAACGTATAAAAATAAAATTAGGGGTATGGACCAAAGTCTTATCATGACCTGGAACATTAAATTACAAAATTTACAGAAATTTTATGCAATTGAAACAGCTTATTTTATTTAATTTTAATAAATACTTGTATTTTTTCATATATATGCTATAATACCTTTTAGAACGTTCTTCTTTTGCAAGGTTTCTTCAAAAGAGCAGCGTTCTTCCTATGAAAAGAGCGTTATGCCGTACGCTCTATAGACCAACAGGGCAGACTATTCTCTCGCATAGTCTGCCCTGTCGGTCTTTTTATCCGAATCCGCTATAATAAGCATACAGCATGTGGCGTTTCTGCGTAAATCCAGCTGCAGAAACGCCACACGTTTTTTGGTAAAATTTTCCGGATTTTCCTAGACGTCTTTTCCTCTCTTCAAAGAAACATATCCACAGCTTCCATAAATCAGAATAAACCAGAAAAATGGCTGGCGCAGGTTCATCAGTATAAAGCTTTCCGCAAGCAGAGCGATCACCGCCGCCCGCTGTCTCCGGCTGCAGCGCACTGCATGTTTCATAACCCAGTATGTAAGAAGCGCCATCGGAATCAGTCCATAGGAAAACCAGACATCAAAGAAGCTGGAATGGATTTCATTGACATGGAACACATGAAATACGCCAGGACTCAGGCGTGCTTCAAATCCCCAGGGAATAAAGCGCTCAAAATACCCCTCTCCTGCTCCAAACAGAAGATACTGAGGTTCCAGAACCAGGCGTTCTGCACTGCGGTCATATAAAAGATCCGCCAGATTCCCATTGGAAAGCTTCCAGATTTTCTGCTGGACTCTGGAAATCAGGGAATAATCCGTTTTTGAGATATCAAAATCTGCAGACGGCCAGAGCTGCCAGAGCAAAATTCCTCCCGCCACTGCAAGAACGAACACTCCCAGCTGCCAGGCCAGCCGCCTTCCTGAACTTTGCATTCTGTCCCAGAACCACTGCCACAGCAGGACAGAAAAGAACACCAAAAGTCCCAGAAACATACCCGTAGATTTTGAACAGCCAATCAAAAACAGACTAAGCCCAGACACCAGATAAAACAGAACGCGCAGAAATGTCTGCTGTCTGATTTTGTCTGCACCGCTTTCATTTTTCTGTCGATATGCCATAAAAAGAACCAGAAACATGGTAAATATAAAAAATGCAAACTGGTTCGGGTCGTTAAAGGTTCCCATAAAGCGGGAACCGCCCCAGGTCTCATGAAAATACCGCCCATGCCCCGAAAAAAGCACCGCCGTCTGTACAAAAATATTTACACCACAGGCCAGCGCCACTCCCCGCATAAATACGTGAGAATACAGCACGCGGAAGGTCCAGATGGCTGCCGCCGAATACACCCAGTACATAGTATAAAGGAGAAATTCCCTGTTTCCATAATGAACGTAATAGCATCCATTGATCAGCACCACAAACCCCAGAAACAGGTAAAAAGGGATATCCTCCCGGAACAGGCGGATCCCCTGACTGCTCTGCTTTTTACCAAGAAGAGCGGCCAGGAAGGACAGCATCAGGAAGATGTCTGCCACTCCCACAGAGCCGGATGGGAAGAGGTAGAGGGGTTTCAGGAGGATGAACATGTAAAAAAGATACTTTGAAAATTCGTGCAAAGCCATGATCGTTTATCTCCATAACGGGGTATGATAGATTCCCTCTTTCTCCAGAACTCTGAAATCTGCCTTCGCTTTCTCAACATCTTCCTGATAGGTGATTCCGATCCAGTGATCGTCTGTACTTAAAACGGTTACCTCTGCCTGCTTTTTGTCCAGTAAATCTGCCACAATATCAGGCAGAAGATATTCTTTTTTCAGAGGATCCCCTTCTGTCTTATTTAAAAACTCCCGAAATCCCTGTTCAAGAACTGGAAACAGCTCCGGCGTTCCAGTCCACATGTTCATGGAAACGATAGAATCCAGTGTTAAGAGATCCATTACGTTTTCATTGTCGCAGATCACCTGGCCTTCCTGTGTCCGAACCCCTCTCGTCTCCACAACGCGCTTCAGCATTCCATCCGCATCTGCCACACAAAGTCCCCGTGTAACCGTTCCATTTTCACTGAGAGTATTCTTCAGGCGGAATCCGGCCATGGCAAGTTTTAACATCCCATCTGTACTGCTTTCTTTTGAAGTGCGGTGTAAAAACTCATAAAGCATTTTGTAAGCACTTTTTCCGTAATAATCGTCTGCATTAATAATGGCAAACGGCTCTTTTACCGCATCTCTGCAAGCCAGGACTGCCTGCCCCGTTCCCCATGGCTTTTTCCTGCCTTTCGGCACAGTAAATCCTTCCGGCAAGTCTTCCAGTTCCTGAAAAGCATATTCTACCGTTATCTTTTCAGCAATCCGGTCTCCGATTACCTGACGAAATTCTTCTTCAATCTCCTTCCGGATTACGAAGACAACTTT